>NZ_JBIWLX010000003.1:0-270986 GCF_044766405.1 Streptomyces sp. NPDC102270
GAGAGGAACTGCAGCCCGGGACGGGCCAGTTCCGCCCGGATCGCCATCGCCAGCGCCCCGCCGACCAGAAAGAAGCAGAACGAAGTGATCAGATACAGATGCCCGATCTTCTTGTGATCGGTCGTACTCAGCCAGGAAACAACCACCTGCCCCCGGCTCCGACGCCCAGCCGCCGGGACCGGAGCGACCGGTTCGGTGTGTGTCGCCATCTGCCCGCCCTACGGTGCCTTGTGGAGTATTCGTGTAGGGCGCTGTGTAACCAGCCTGCCGAAGGCCATTCATCGAACTTTTCGCACGGCCCGGCAGGCTTCCTCTCAGCCACCGGCGGAGCCGCTCTCCTCGTCCGTGTTCTCCGTGTCCTCAATGTCGTCACCCTCCGCCTGCGAGGGAGTCGTCCGGGGCACCTCACGCCGCCCGGATGTCTCCTCCCGCTCGGCGTCCGGCGTGGTCTCCTGGCGCTCGCCCTCCGCCTGGGACGGGGTCTGCTCACTCATGGTCGCCTCCCTCTCGGGGTTCGTGGTGCTCGTGCGGGTGGCCATTCCGCCGCTCACGACGCCTTCCCGTCAGCGGCTCGCAGCCAGGCGCCGATCCAGCCGCTCTGCATCGCCGCGTCGAGGAGGTACGTCGGCCGGATCCGCCCTTTCGGTACATAGACCAGGTCAACCGCCAGCAGGGTCAGGGCGGTGCCGAGGCCGATGCGGCGGGCCTGGGCCGGGCCGTGCGGACCGGGAGCCGCGGCGAGCTGGGCGACGCCCGCGGAGACGAGCAGCCCGCCCGTCGTCATCTGCAGCCACACGTCCGTCTTCGGACCGAAGACCCATTCGAAACTGCGCAGATGAACCAGCGGCCACAGACCGCCCACGATGTTGAAGAGACCGTGCGTGACCGCGAGGGTGTCCGCCGTGCCCCGCGTGCTCGTCCTGCCCATGCGCCGCTCCCTGTCCGGACGGCCGGGTACCCCCGGCGGGCGTCCCTCACTCCGGGGCCAGTTCCACCGTGGTCGTGACGCGGGTGAGGGAGGGCCTCCTCGGCACGGACCCGAACCCGAACCGCACGGGCGGGACGACGGGTGCCACCGCACCGATGTCGTCGCCCTCGAAGACCCCCGCCACCGCGTCGATCGGCCGCAGGTCCCGGGCTCCGTACCACTCCCGGCGCCCCGCACCCGCGCTGCCACGGGTACGCACACCCGGCATCAGCACACGGGCGGGAACGGAGATGAGCGTGCACCAGGCCGGCTGCCGGGCGAGAACACCGGGCACCGCGCGCAGCACCAGCCCGAGGAGTCGTCGACGGCCCGTCGTGAAACGCAGGTTCAGCGGCCCGGCCGTGACACTCCAGGTCCGGCCGGAGACCCGCACGTCGACCGGGACGACACGCACGGTGTCGAAGACGTACGTGCGGCTGACGAAGTCCGCCGTCTGCCGGGTGGGGGCGAGCAACAGCCGTTCCCCGTCGGGCCGTTCCAGCATCACATCGCTGAACGGCCCGAACGGCGACCGCGGCCAGTACCCCAGCACGACACGGGTCCCGGAGGCCGTGCCCAGGCCCGCGATCCAGCCGTCGAAGCGCAGCCGCCCGCTCATGGGAAAAGGGGCCGCGAGGGCCCGAGCCGGACGTGCTCGACCCCGGGGGAGAAGTGCACGACGGGCTCGTCGAGCGGGGCGGGCAGGCCCACCGCGGCGGTCAGCGTCTCCTCCAGCACATCGACGGCCGCCCCGGTCAGCGGCCACGGCTCGTGCTCCACCGGCGTCTCCAGCAGAACCCCCAACCGACGGGTGTACGCCCGCCACCGCGAGGTCAGCCACACGTCGCGCTCGGTCGGCCGGACGGGGTCACCGGGACGCACGTCCAGACGGTACGAGATGCGGCCGGCCCCTCGCGAACCCGTGTACGACACGTTGTCGCCGTCCGTGGCGACGCACAGGTCGCCCAGCGTGTACGGCGCCCCGACGGCACGAGCCGCCAGCATCAGCGGGCAGGCCACCTCGATGGACAGGAACCAGATCCCGTCCCGTCCGTCCTCGCGCCGTACATAGGTCCGCAGGTTGGTCTCGGCGAACGTCGGGAGCCCGGGTACCGAGGCGGGGACACCCGGCGGGCGTACGTCCGCCATCACGAACGGCGTGAAACCCACCCACGCCGCCCCGTCGTACTCGTCCACGGCCAGTTCCCGGGGCAGGAGAGCCTGCACGGCCTCAGGGCGGAACGGCCAGTGCACGAAGGTCTGCCGCAGCCACCTGGCCCGCAGGGCCGGCACCCGCACCCGCTGTTCCGCTCCGTAGGAAACCACGGGCGCCGGGTCCCCGACCGAGGACGCCGGAAACGCACAGGCCACGGGGCGGGCCGTAACCGTCGTAGCCGGAGCGAGGCCCCCCGGCTGTGGCGATGGTCACGAACTCCGCCGGGCCGAAGGCGGGACGCCGGACCCGCAGTAAAATCCCTCAACAGCCCTTGACCTGCAAAAACGCAGGCAGGGAGCCTACGTTCAGGAGTGCTCCGATGCTGCGCACCATGTTCAAGTCCAAGATCCACCGAGCCACCGTCACCCAGGCCGACCTGCACTACGTGGGATCGGTGACCATCGACGCGGATCTGCTCGACGCCGCCGACCTGCTGCCCGGTGAGCTCGTCCACATCGTCGACATCACCAACGGCGCCCGGCTGGAGACGTACGTCATCGAGGGCGAGCGCGGTTCCGGGGTGATCGGCATCAACGGTGCCGCCGCCCATCTCGTCCACCCCGGAGATCTGGTGATCATCATCAGTTACGCTCAGGTGACCGACGCCGAGGCGCGGGCACTCGAACCCCGGGTCGTGCACGTGGACCGCGACAACCGCGTCGTCGCCCTGGGGGCCGATCCGTCCGAGCCGGTACCGGGTTCGGACCAGGAGCGCAGCCCGCAGGCGGTGCCGGCCTGACCTGCTCGACGACCTTCGGACCAGGAGCGTGCCCATGAGCGACATCGAGATCCGCGACGACCGACAGGCCGGACGGCTGGAGGCTTTCGGTCCCGGGGGAGGCGAAGTCGTCGGCCACATCCAGTACTTCGTCCTCGAATCACCCGAGCGCGCCCTGGTCCCGGTCCACACCATCGTGGAACCGGCCCACGAGGGGCAGGGCATCGCGGGCTCCCTGGCCCGCGAGCTCTACGGCATCGCGGCCCGCGAGGGTGTCTCCGTCGCCCCGCTCTGCCCGTACGTCGTCAAGTGGGCCGAACGCCACCCCGACGAGGCACCCGCGGTGAGCCCGGAGCTGCTTCGCGCGGCGAAGGAGTGGCTGGCGGCCCACCCCGAGGGGTTCTGAGCCGAGAGCCCACCCGGGTGACTGCGGTTGCCGCCCACGGGTACGCGGGGGAGTAGTCCAGAGCCGACGTCGACCGATTGGCCGGAGGACCTCATGACCAACCCGTACCCCGACCCCGTCCCGCCGGGTCCCACTCCGGGTCCCACTCCGGGCCCCGGCCCGGTCCCCACGCCTCCGGGCCCCGCCCCGGAGCCCCCCTCACCTCCGGACCCGGACCCGGCTCCGGGCCCGGGCCCGGCCCCCGACCCGTCGCCGTCCCCGGTCCCACCGGGCCCGGAGCCGGTGCCGAACCCCGAGCCGGGGCCACCGCTCAGCTGACGGCAACCATGTGAACACAGTGGAGGAGGGCCACCGGACGGTGGCCCTCCTCCATGCCGGAGCTCAGGCGACGCTCAGCCGGTCACCTCGGACCGGTCCCCGCCCCACAGCGTGTGGAACGAGCCGTCCCGGTCCGTGCGCCGGTAGGTGTGCGCTCCGAAGAAGTCCCGCTGCCCCTGCGTGAGCGCCGCGGGCAGCCGCTCGGCGCGCAGCGCGTCGTAGTAGGCCAGCGCCGCCGCGAAGCCCGGCGTCGGCACGCCCTGCCGGGTCGCCGCGACGATGACCTCGCGCCAGTCGTCCTGGGCGTCGGCGATCTCCTGCGCGAAGGTGTCGTCGGAGAGCAGGCTCGGCAGGTCCGCGCGCGTGTCGTAGGCGGACCGGATGCGGTCCAGGAAGGCCGCGCGGATGATGCAGCCACCGCGCCAGATCGCCGAGACGGCACCCAGGTCGATGTCCCAGTCGTACTCCTCACGGGCCGCCGCGATCTCGTGGAAGCCCTGCGTGTACGACACGATCTTCGAGGCGTACAGCGCCTGCTCGACACGGTCCGCGAAGGCACCCGCCTCCGACTCGCTCAGCGGCGACGCCTTGGGCCCGGCCAGACCGCGGGACGCCTCCCGCAGTTCCGCGTGCCCCGAGAGCGACCGCGCGAAGACCGCCTCCGCGATGCCCGACACCGGGACACCCAGGTCCAGGGCGATCTGCACGGTCCAACGGCCCGTGCCCTTCTGCTCGGCCTGGTCCACCACGACGTCCACGAACGGCTTGCCCGTCGCCGCGTCCACGTGGGAGAGCACCTCGGCCGTGATCTCGATCAGGTACGAGTCCAGGCGGCCCGTGTTCCAGGTGCGGAAGATGTCGGCGATCTGACTGGGGGAGTACCCGGCCACGTCCCGCAGCAACTGGTAGGCCTCGCCGATGAGTTGCATGTCGGCGTACTCGATGCCGTTGTGGACCATCTTCACGAAGTGCCCGGCACCGTCAGGGCCGACGTGCGTCACACAGGGCGCCCCGTCCGCGGCCTTCGCGGAGATCTTCTCCAGCATCGGGCCGAGAGAGTCGTACGACTCCTTCGGGCCGCCCGGCATGATGCTCGGTCCGTTGAGCGCGCCCTCCTCGCCGCCGGAGACGCCCATGCCCACGAAGTGGATGCCCTGCTCGCGCAGGTCGCGCTCCCGGCGCCGGGTGTCCGCGAAGTGCGCGTTGCCGCCGTCGATGATCATGTCGCCGGGCTCGAGCAGCGGCGCGAACTCCTGGATCACCGCGTCGGTCGGCTCACCGGCCTTCACCATGATGACCAGACGGCGGGGCCGCTCCAGCGCCGCCACGAACTCCTTGGCGGTCTCGGCCGCGATGAAGTCGCCCTCGGAGCCGAACTCCTCGACCAGGGCGTGCGTACGCGACGCGGTCCGGTTGTGGAGGGCGACCGTATAGCCGTTGCGGGCGAAGTTGCGGGCGAGGTTGCGGCCCATGACCGCGAGGCCCGTGACGCCGATCTGCGCTGTGTTGCTCATACCGCCTGCTCCCAAAAGATCCTGTGGATCGCGTAGGTCATGTATCGCTGCTGCAAGTCGTGCTTGTCAGTATCGTCCACCGGTCATCCTGGCCTGTCGGAGGACTGTCCGCACACCAGGGATACGGTTCGGGCGCCTCGTTGCGTTCAGCCGGAGACATCGGTCCGGCACGCGCCCCCACGCGGCTGGTTGCCGTCTTGTCATGGCCTGTTCGTGGCGCTTACTTTTGCCCCTCCTGACGCATGTTGTAGGGGGAGGCCTCCATGGCCGTACGCGGCCGGCACCGCCGGTATCAGCCGAACAGGATCAACCGTGCCTCGCTCACCGTCACCGCCGGCGGCGTCGGCATCGCGGTCCCGCTCATCGGCACCGGCACCGCCCACGCCGCCGACATGGACACCTGGAACAAGGTCGCCGCGTGCGAGTCCAGCAGCAACTGGAGCATCAACACCGGCAACGGCTACTACGGCGGGCTCCAGTTCACCCAGTCCACCTGGGAGGCGTACGGCGGCGCCCGGTACGCGGGGCGAGCGGATCTGGCCACCAGGGACCAGCAGATCGCCGTGGCCGAGAAGGTGCTGGACGGACAGGGACCGGGAGCCTGGCCGGCGTGCTCGGTGCGGGCCGGGCTGACGCGCGGGGGCTCCACCCCGGACATCCAGCCGCTGACGAAGAAGACGGCTTCGGGCCAGGGCGTTCAGCCGCTCACCAGGAAGACCGCCTCCGTGCGGGACGTCCAGCCGCAGACCACCCCGCAGTCGCGGGCCGGGTCCGCCGAGATGTACACCGTGGTCCGGGGCGACTCGCTCTCCGGGATCGCCGACGCCCACAAGGTCCGGGGCGGCTGGCGGGGGCTGTACTCCGCCAACCGGCAGACGGTCGGGGCCGATCCCGACCTGATCCTGCCCGGACAGCGGCTGACACTGCGCGCCACCGTCGCCACGCCGACCACCACCGGCCACACCTCGACGAAGAAGACGTCCTCCGACACCGACGAGAAGAGCAAGAAGAGCAAGGAGAGCAAGAAGACCGAGACGGCCTCGGACACGGGCCTGGTGGCCCCCGTGCACGCCTCCCTCGGCACCCCGTACCGCAAGGCGGGCTCTGCCTGGTCGAAGGGCTACCACACCGGCGTCGACTTCCCGGTGCCCACCGGGACGTCCGTGAAGGCGGTCGCGGCCGGGAAGGTCGTCACCTCGGGGTGGGGCGGCTCCTTCGGCTACCAGGTGGTGATCCGGCACGCCGACGGCCGCTACACGCAGTACGCCCACCTGTCCGCGATCTCCGTGAAGGCAGGGCAGTCGGTGGGCGGCGGGCAGCGCATCGGCCGTTCGGGCTCCACCGGCAACAGCTCGGGCCCGCATCTGCACTTCGAGGTGCGGACGGGGCCCGGCTTCGGTTCCGACGTCGACCCGGTGGCGTATCTCCGGGCCGGTGGCATCAGGATCTGACCCGGGTCCGGTGCCGGTCCAGGACGGGCATCGGGATGTACGCGGCGCCGTAGAAGGGGCCGTAGTACGCCGGGGGCTCACCGCCCGGGTCCGGGAGTTCCTCGGCCGAGCCGTCCCTCGGCGCCGTCTCGGGCGCGGCGGGGGACGGCACCAGCAACTCCTCGCGCAGGGCGGCGACCTGCTCGACGAGCACGCCCTCGCGCACGAGAGCGTCGGCCGGTTCCTCGGCGGGCGCCGGGACGAACACGTCCCCGTCGTCGAGGAGCGCGGCCTCCGACGGCTCGGCGTGGGTGCGCTGGATCCGCTCCGTCGTCAGCAGGATCAGCCCGCCCGCCGCCACCACACCGCAGCTCAGGGCGAGCGCGGTGCCCGTGGTGCCGTAGCGGAAGGTTTCTCCGAACATCGTGATGCCGACCACCGCCGCCACCACCGGGTTCACGACCGTCAGGGTCGCCAGCGGGGCCGCGAGACCGGCGCCGCGGTAGGAGGCCTGCGACAGCATCAGTCCGGCGGTGGCCAGGACACCGATCGCGATCAGCGAGGGCAGGTCCGCCGCCGACACGCCGCCGTCCCAGTCGACGGCGACCGTCTTGGTGAACACCGAGGACATCCCGAACGCTATGCCGGACGCGGTCGCGAGCAGCACGCTGCGCACCACCGGGTGTCGGTGCGCGGCCCGGCCCGCGATCATCAGCGCGACCACCGCGGCGGCCGTCACCAGCCCGGCGAACAGCCGCTGGGCCGTGCTCAGCGAGTGCGCGTCGGACGTTCCCACCAGGGAGAGCAGACCGGCCAGACCCACCGTCGCCATGATCGCGCCCCGCCAGGCGGTGGCCCCGGCCCTGCGGCCGACGAACAGCGCGGCCATCGGCAGCGCGAACACGATCGTCAGGGCGCCCAGCGGCTGGACCAGGCTGAGCGGCCCGTAGGCCAGCGCCACCACGTGCAGCAGTCCGCCCAGGCCGTTCAGCGCGACCGCCGCCCACCAGCTCGGCCGGCGCAGCGGCGCGTACTGCTCGTCCGGGTGCGACACCGCGACCTGCTCCTGCACGATCGCTCCGCCCGCGTAGGCGACGGCGGAGACGAGGGACAGGAGCACGGACAACGCGAGGGCACTCATGAGCTGCTCCTCTGCGTGAGGCGGGGGCTGGCTGCCCGGCGCGACGAACGGTCGTCTTCCATGACCAACACGATGCCCGGAAAAGTTCTTCCCGTCGTCGTACCTGAGCAGGCAATGGGTCCTACTGCCGATGGAGTACTAAAGGGTCCATGTCCTCCCCAAGGCGGGTGACACGGGGTGGAGGCCCCCTGGTGGGTACCCCTACGGGCCTTGGTACTACTGCTGGTCGTGGACCTCGACCCGGAACTCGCGGCGCTGCGACCGCTCGGCGCCTTCTTCGTCCTGCGCACGATCGGCGGCACTGCCGCGCCATCGCGCCAGGCGCTGCCGACCCTCGCACAAGTCTACGAGAACCGAGGATCGGATGTTTACCGAAATACCCTGACTTTTCGGGTTCGGAAGGTCGCCGGGGCCCTGCGTGCCCCCGAGCCCCGGATCGCGGCCTCCATCGCCCACCAGGGTCTCGCGGCCCGGCTGTGGTCGGTGGCGCTCGGCTGCGCGGTCGTGTACGGCCGGATTCCCGACCTCGCGCCCCGGCGGCTGCACTGGGACCCCGACGCGAGCGCCCCCGACGACCTGTGGCTGGACGACGTCGAGCCGTTGCCGGGCGACGCCGAGACCCTCGCCGACATCGTGCTGCACGGCCATCTCGAACCGCTGGCGGCGGCGCTGCACGCCGAGTACCGGCTCGCCACCGGACTGCTGTGGGGCAACGCCGGATCGGCGCTCGCGGGCGCCGCCCGTCAGCTGCTGGCCCACCGCCCGGACGCCCACGCGCGCACCCGCGACCTCACGGCAGGGCTCCTCGCCCACCCGCTGCTCACCGGCACGCTCGACAGCAGCACCCTGCGCCGCCGCAGCTGCTGTCTGTACTACCGGTTGCCGGGAGGTGGTGTGTGCGGTGACTGTTGCTTCACACGAGCCCCGCGCTCTTCCCCGCGCGGCGCATCTGGGTGACCATGAAAGCCAATCAGCCGCTGAGACAGGGGGTAACGGGTGCGAGTGGGCCTGCTGACCCGGGAGTACCCGCCGGACGTGTACGGCGGCGCGGGTGTCCATGTCGAGTTCCTGGCCCGCGAGCTGAGGTCCCTCGTCGACCTCGACGTGCAATGCTGGGGCGAGGTCTCCCTGAAGGAGCGGGCCGCGGGAGTGATCCGGCACCGGCCCTGGTCCGCGCTGGACACCGCCAACGACGCGCTGCGCACCTTCTCCGTGGACCTCTCCATGGCCGCCGGCCTCGAAGACCGCGAACTGGTCCACTCGCACACCTGGTACGCCAACCTCGCCGGCCACCTCGGCAAACTGCTGCACGGCATCCCGCACGTCATGACCGCCCACTCCCTGGAGCCCCTGCGCCCCTGGAAGGCCGAGCAGCTCGGCGGCGGATACGCGCTGTCCAGCTGGGCCGAGCGCACCGCGATCGAGTCCGCCGACGCGGTGATCGCCGTGTCGGGAGCCATGCGCGAGGACATCCTCGGCTGCTACCCGGCGCTGGATCCGGCCAAGGTCCACATCGTGCACAACGGCATCGACACCGCCCTGTACCGGCCCGACCACGGCACCGAGGTACTGGACCGCATCGGCCTGGACCGCGATCGCCCGTTCGTGCTGTTCGTCGGCCGCATCACCCGCCAGAAGGGCGTGCCGCACCTGCTGCGCGCGGTGCGGGACATCGACCCGGCCGCGCAGGTCGTGCTGTGCGCGGGAGCCCCGGACACTCCGGAGATCGACCGCGAGTTCCGCGAGCTCTTCCAGGAGCTGAGCCGGGTCCGGGAGGGCGTGTACTGGATCCCGCAGATGCTGCCGCGCCCCGAGGTGATCCAGCTGCTGACCCACGCGGCCGTGTTCGTCTGCCCGTCGGTGTACGAACCCCTCGGCATCGTCAACCTGGAGGCGATGGCCTGCGGCACTCCCGTGGTGGCATCGCGGGTCGGCGGTATCCCCGAGGTCGTGGACGACGGCAGGACCGGACTGCTGGTGACCGTGGACGACACGTTCGAGACGGCCCTCGCCGGGGCACTCGACTCGGTGATCGGCGATCCGGCGACGGCACGGCGGATGGGCGAGGCGGGCCGGGAGCGCGCGGTGGGCGAGTTCGGCTGGGACGCGGTCGCCCGGCGTACGGTTCGGCTGTACGAGGAGATCGTCAAACAGGCGTAGCGAGCCCCGGGCAAGGGCAAGCATGGGTCACAAACCAGGGTGAGGGGAGCGGCCATGCGTCGTGGCGGACCTTCGGTGCTCGGCATCGTACTCGCGGGCGGAGAGGGCAAACGCCTGATGCCCTTGACCACAGACCGCGCCAAGCCGGCGGTCACCTTCGGAGGAACGTATCGGCTGGTCGACTTCGTCCTGTCCAACCTCGTCAACGCCGACATCCTGCGCATCTGCGTGCTCACGCAGTACAAGTCGCACTCGCTGGACCGGCACATCACGACCACCTGGCGGATGTCGAGCCTGCTGGGCAACTACATCACGCCGGTGCCCGCCCAGCAGCGCCTCGGACCACGCTGGTACCTGGGCAGCGCGGACGCGATCCTGCAGTCCCTGAACCTGCTCTACGACGAAAGGCCCGAGTACGTCGCGGTCTTCGGCGCCGACCACGTGTACCGCATGGACCCGCGCCAGATGCTCGCGCAGCACATCGAGTCCGGCGCGGGCGTCACGGTGGCCGGGATCCGCGTCCCGCGCTCCGAGTCCCCCTCGTTCGGGGTGATCTCCCCGGGCTCGGACGGCCTCACGGTGGAACGCTTCCTGGAGAAGCCCGCCGACCCGCCCGGCCTCACGGACGACCCGGAGCGCGTGTTCGCCTCCATGGGCAACTACATCTTCACCACCAAGGCCCTCATCGAGGCGCTCCAGCGGGACTCCGAGGACGAGCACTCCGTGCACGACATGGGCGGCTCGATCCTCCCGCAGCTCACCGACCGCGGCGAAGCCCAGCTCTACGACTTCAGCGCCAACCACGTACCGGGTGAGACCACCCGAGACCAGGGCTACTGGCGGGACGTCGGCACCCTGGACGCCTACTACGACGCCCACATGGACCTGATCGCCGAGCGCCCCGCCTTCAACCTCTACAACCGGCAGTGGCCCATCTACACCCACTCCGGTCAGCTCTCCCCGGCCCGCTTCAACTCCGGCGGCATCGCCAGCGAGTCCATCATCAGCGCGGGCTGCCTGATCCGGGGCCAGGTCACCCGGTCCGTGCTCTCACCCGGCGTCCTGGTCGACCCGGGGGCCGTCGTCCAGGGCTCGGTGCTGCACGACAACGTCAAGATCGGGCGGGGCGCGGTGGTCCGCGGCGCCGTCCTGGACAAGAACGTCGAGGTCCCGCCGGGCGCCACGATCGGCGTGAACCCGGAGCGGGACGCGGAGCTCTACACCGTGTCCAAGGGCGGGGTGATCGCGCTCGGGAAGGGCCAGCTCGTGTCCTAGGGCCTGTCGTCACATTCCCGCCTGCCTCGCGACGCCATGCACGCCCTCTCGCCGCACGGGCCACAGACCCACGTACAAAACCAGTGAGGGCCTGCGTCCGGCACGCCGAGAGCACGCACCTACTCGGACATCGGCCGCTGCCGCGGCGGGCGCGAGGCCCCGCCCTCTGGGCGGACGACGGGAATGTGACGGCAGGCCCTCGCCGGTCCGCCGGGTCAGTCCTGTCCTCGCAGGGACTGGAAGTTCTTCATGATCACTTCACTGGTCCTGCGCAGCTCGTCCGAGGGGCTGATCTGCAGGTACTCGCTGCCCGGCTCGGTGTGGACGGGCACATGTCCCGCGGGGGCGTAGAACGCGTCGCCCTCGTGGTACACCTCGTCGTGGTCCGCGAAGTGGAAGGTGAGTTCGCCCCGGAAGACGTAGCCCCAGTGCGGGCACTGGCACCGGTCGTCGGGCAGCCCCTTGAGTAGAGGCCGGTGGTCGACGTCCTCGCGGAATGTCAGGAAGTCGACCGTGTAGTCGCCGAACTCCTCGGCGCGGTCGACGACCGCCCCGAAGTCGCCGCCCTGAGTGGCCGTGTCGCGGGAAACCTTCGGCATCTCCGTCGCCTTCTTCCGGCAGGGGAGGTTTCTCTTGTGCCCATTGTCCCGCGCGCGGGGGGCCGACGGCATGCGCTGGGCGGACTTGTGTCCCTGGGCGGAGGCCGGAATCCGTGGACGCGGCGTACGAGCGCGAGATGAAGCAGGTGATCGACGAGCACATCAGCGCTCCGTCGGTCGTCAAGTGGGTGAGCTTCAACGAGGGCGGGAGACAGTGCGACCTCGGCCGGATCGCCGAGCAGGCCAAGGCCTGGGACCAGACCCGCCTCGTCAACAACCAGTCGGGGCTCAGCCTCGGCGCCGACGGCAACGCCGGCGACATCATGGACGAGCACGGCTGTCCCAGCCCCGCCCTGCCACCCCACCCGGACCGCAGACGCGCCCTGGTCAGTGGCGAGTACGGCGGCCTGGGTCTTGCGGTGCCCGGACACGCTTGGTCGATCCAGCAGTCGTACGTCTGCCGAGGCGGCAGGGGGGCCGTCTACACCCAGATCTCGGATGTCGAGGGTGAGCTGAACGGGCTGCTCACCTACGACCGCGAGGTCCTGAAACCGGACGCCGAACGGGTCAGGTCCGCGCACCGGGCCCTCATCCGGGATGCCTCCCGGGCGACTCCGGCCGGGTGCTGATCACCCACCGGCGGCCACGTCAGCAGCATGTGTCCCGCCCCCTTTCTCCGGGGGGCGGACTTAATCTGCTGTTAACTGTGCGTAGCTTGATCGTACTTGACCGTAATCGCCGGAGGGCGATTGACTGACTGACCCACCCGTTGTCGACGCGAGGCAAGCCATTGACATCTGACCTGCTGGCCCCTCTCGACCTGGCGTTCTGGAACATGGAGTCCGCCGAGCACCCGATGCACCTGGGAGCGCTCGGCGTCTTCACGGCGCACTCGCCCACCGCGGGCGCCCACGCGGCCGACCTGCTCGCGGGCCGGGCCGCCGCCGTGCCCGGCCTGCGGATGCGGATCCGGGACGTGTGGCCGCTCGGCTTCCCGTACGCCTTCGGGGGAGCCGCCCGCGTCCCCGACCCCGACTTCGACCCGCTCCGGCACGTCCTGCTGCACGCCCCGACCGCGGACTTCCACAGCGAGGCCGGCCGGCTCATGCAGCGGCCGCTGGACCGTGAACGGCCGCCTTGGGAGGCGCATGTGCTGCCCGGGGAGGACGGCGTCTCCTTCGCCGTGCTCTTCAAGTTCCACCACGCCCTGGCCGACGGACTGCGGGCACTGACGCTCGCCGCCGCCGTCCTGGACCCGATGGACCTGCCCGCACGCAGGCCACGTCCCGAGGAGCCCGCTAAGGGCCTGCTCCCGGACGTGCGCAAGCTGCCCGACCTCGTCCGGGGTGCCGTCTCCGACCTGGGCCGGGCCCTCGACATCGGCGCCTCCGTCGCCCTGTCCTCCCTGGGCGCGCGCTCCTCCGCCGCACTCGTCTCCGAGCCGAGCGGTACCCGGCGCACCGCCGGAGTCGTCGTCGACCTCGACGACGTGCACATCGTCCGCAAGAGCCGCGGCGGCACCGTCAACGACGTGCTGATCGCGGTCGTCGCGGGCGCCCTGCGCCGCTGGCTGGACGAGCGCGGCGACGGCAGCGAGGGCGTGGCCCCCCGCGCCCTGATCCCCGTCTCCCGGCGTCGGCCGCGCACCGCGCACCCCCAGGGCAACCGGCTCTCCGGGTATCTGATGAGGCTCCCGGTCGACGACCCCGACCCGCTGGGCCGCCTCGACACGGTCCGCACGGCCATGGACCGCAACAAGGACGCGGGCCCCAACCGGGGCGCGGGAGCGGTCGCCCTGCTCGCCGACCACGTCCCGGCCCTCGGCCACCGCCTCGGCGGGCCGCTGGCCGGTCAGGGGGCCCGGTTGTGGTTCGACATCCTCGTCACCAGCGTCCCGCTGCCCGGCATCGGCCTGAAGCTCGGCGGCAACCCGGTCACCGAGGTCTATCCGTTCGCCCCGCTCGCCCGCGGCCAGTCCCTCGCGGTCGCCATCTCGACGTACCGGGGACAGGTCCACTACGGCCTCGTCGCCGACGCGGAAGCGGTCCCCGACCTGGACCTGCTGGCGCGAGCCCTGAGCGAGGAGGTGAAGGAACTGCTGATCGCCTGCGGCTCTTGATCGTTTCCGGTTTGCGGGTCGGGCCCGGCGCTGAAGTAAAATTCCGCGTTCGACCAGCGGACGCGGCCACAGCCGCACGGGTGATCAGGAAAGCGGCAGCGCGATGACGGTGACAGAGGACGGTTCGGCGACGACCATGGACGAGGTCGTGCGCGAGCCCGGTGACGAGGTCGTATACGGCCCCGGCATCGACCCTGAGCGGCTGGCCGTCTGTCTCGGCGTGCTCGAGGAGCTCGACAAGCTGGAGGTCGACCACCCCGACGCGATCGCCGTGCGCCGGGCCACCGCCGCGGTCTACCGCACCGTGAAGCAGCGCCGCCGGCAGGAGCGCCGGGCCGCCAAGACCGCCCACGACAAGGCGGTCACGGAGGCCACGGCGACCGGCTCCGCCCAGCGCATCGACGACGAGACCGAGGGCATCCTGCCGCGGTCGGTGACCGAGGAGGGCCGGGTCGCGGGGATACTCCAGCGCCCGCGCTCCTGCTACACCTGCAAGACCCGGTACGTCGAGGTCGACTACTTCTACCACCAGCTCTGTCCGGACTGCGCCGCCCTGAACCGCGCCAAGCGCGACGTCCGCGCCGACCTCACCGGCAAGCGCGCCCTGCTCACCGGCGGCCGTGCCAAGATCGGCATGTACATCGCGCTCCGGCTGCTGCGCGACGGCGCGCACACCACCATCACCACCCGATTCCCCAAGGACGCCATCCGCCGCTTCAAGGCCATGGACGACTCCGCGGACTGGATCCACCGCCTGGAGGTCGTCGGCATCGACCTGCGCGACCCGGCCCAGGCCGTGGCCCTCGCCGAGCAGGTCGCCGAGGCGGGCCCCCTCGACATCCTCGTCAACAACGCCACCCAGACCGTACGGCGGCTGCCCTCCGCCTACGCCGCCCTGGTCGACGGCGAGAGCGCCCCGCTGCCCGCCGGTGAACTCCCCGCCCACCACGTCATCGGCGCCTTCGGTTCCGGCGCGGTCGACGGTCTCGCCTCCCTGCCCGCCGGGATCTCCGGCCTCGACGCCCAGCAGGTCGCCGACCTCGCCCTGGTCGCGGGCAACGCCAGCGTGGCCCGGCACCTCGACGGCACCGCCATCGACGCGGGTGGTCTGGTCCCCGACGTCGTCGGCAGCAACACCTGGGTCCAGACCATCGAGCAGATCTCCCCGGTGGAGCTCCTCGAAACCCAGCTGTGCAACTACACGGCACCGTTCATCCTGATCAGCGCGCTGCGCCCGGCCATGGCCGACGCCGCGAGGAAGGCGGGCAGCGGGCGCTCCTACGTCGTGAACGTCTCGGCGATGGAGGGCGTCTTCGGCCGCGGTTACAAGGGCGCGGGCCACCCCAACACCAACGCCGCCAAGGCCGCCATGAACATGGTCACGCGGACCAGCGCCCAGGAGATGTTCCAGACCGACGGCATCCTCATGACCTCGGTCGACACCGGCTGGATCACCGACGAGCGCCCCCACTTCGACAAGCTCCGCCTCGCCGAGGAAGGCTTCCACGCGCCCCTCGACCTGGTCGACGGCGCGGCCCGCGTCTACGACCCGATCGTGCGCGGCGAGGCCGGCGAGGACGTGTACGGGGTCTTTCTGAAGGACTACGCGCCTGGCAAGTGGTGAGCCGCCGACCGTGCGTGTGGCCTGGTCCGCCCCGGGGAACCCGGCTGCCGTGGGACAGCGCACGGGAGGTTTCCATGAGCGACGAGCACGGTATCGATCCACGCGCGCACAGTGATCCGCGCAACGTGTATCCCACCGACGAGGAGTTCTACGCGAGCGACCGCCCCCACGACGCCACTCTGCCCGAGGACAGGCCCCGCGGTGGCGGCACCACGCAACGGGGCAGGCTGGCCACGGTGGTCCTGATCGTCTTCATCGCCCTGGTGGTCATCGTCTGGTTCCTCGCGTTTCCGTGAGCGTTTCCGTGACGAGGTGCCGTCACGGCTGGGGCGGCGTGAACGAGCGAAGTCGGTCGTGGACGGCGTACGCCCCGGCGTGCGCCGCCCGCACCCGCGTGCCCCCGTCCACCAGCAGATCCGCCCCGGTGATCCACGCGGCCGCGTCGGACGCGAGCCACACCACGGCCCGCGCGATGTCCTCGGGCTCGCCGATCCGGCCCAACGGCAGCTCGACGGGTCCCTGCTCCCACACGAACCGGGCCATCTCCGTGCGGACGAGACCGGGCGAGACGGAGTTGACCCGTACCTTCGGCGCGAGCTCGCCCGCCAGCTGCTGGGTGAGGTGAAGCAGCGCCGCCTTGCCGGTGCCGTACGCGCCGACGTTCGGGCCCACGTGCCCGGCGCCCTCCGTGCAGATGTTGACCACCGCACCGCCGTGCTCCCGCATCCATCCCCGCCACACCGCCTGCACCAGCCGCAGCGGTGCCTCGACATTGACGGCGAAGGCCTCACGCCACGCCTGGGGATCCACCTCCATGAGAGGGCCGTACGGCTGGTTCGTCGCCGCGTTGTTGACCACGATGTCGATCCGGCCGAACTCGCGCAACGCGAGGTCCACGAGGGCGCGCAGGTGGGCCGGGTCGGCGACGCTGCCCGCGAGCCCGATGCCGCCGAGCCCGGCGGCGGCCCGCCGGACGTCCTCCCGGTCCCTGGCCGTGACACACACCAGTGCCCCGGCCTCGGCCAGTTGCCGCGCCACCTCGTGCCCGATGCCACGGGTCCCGCCGGTCACCAGGGCGGCCCTGCCGTGCAGTCCGTACGACGACGTCATCGCCGTACCGTCTCATGACGGACCGTCAGGAAACAGACGTAGGCCGATCGGGTGACTTCAGAAAAGGGCGCTGAGGGGCAAACGGCCCAGAAAGTGGCGGGAACAACGCAGGGAATTGCAATGGTTACACCTTGTTTTCATCCCCGATCGAGCGCGCCCCCGCTCATCTGGTTAGTCTGTAGCGGACGGACGGCAGTACGGGGTCCCACCCACACCCACAGTCCGTCCCGGGACAAGCCGGTCACCACGGCCTACTCTCACTGAGTTGCCGGCGCCACCGCGTCCGACCCGATCTCGACCCAGACCCGAGCGGACGCCCAGGCACGGACCGTAGGTTGAACAGGTACGTCCCGAGGGTGAGCCCGACACATAAGGAGTGCGCGGTGACACCGGAGAAGACGAATCGCGAGCAACGCCCCAAGGATCGACCGGAGCGTGCGGGCCGCAGGCCCGGGGACATCGGCAGCCTCGACGTGTGGGCGCGCTCGGCCCCCATCCGTCTCGCGGGTTACGAGGACGACCTCGCCGAGCCCCACATCCTGCCCAGCGTGGACTGACCGCAGGACCTTCGCGATCGCCGACGGCATGGGCGTGCGAGACTCACGCCCATGCTGATCAGAGAAGCCGTGGCCGAGGACTGGCCACGGATCTGGCCGTTCTGGCACCGGATCGTGGCCGCGGGCGAGACCTACGCCTGGGACCCCGACACCTCCGAGGAAGCCGCGCGCGCCCTGTGGATGCACCCCGCCAAGCGCGTCCACGTCGTCGAGGACGAGACCGGCACCGTCGTCGCCTCGGCCTACGTCACCCCCAACTACGGTGGCCCCGCCGCCCGGATCGCCAACGCCGGCTTCATGGTCGACCCCGGTCAGGGCGGCCGCGGTTACGGCCGCGCCCTCGCCGAGCACGTCCTGGCCACCGCCGCGGCCGACGGATACCGGGGCATGGTGTTCAACGCCGTCGTGGAGACCAACCCGGCCGTGAAGCTGTGGACCTCGCTCGGCTTCACCGTCCTCGGCACCGTGCCGGACGCCTTCGACCACCCCCGGCACGGACCGGTGGGCCTGCACATCATGTACAAGGCCCTCTAGCCCGCCTCCGGTCCGGGTGTTCAGTCGAGCGGCGCCGTCCGCCGCCACGGCTGCCGCCGCTCCAGTTCCTCCGCGACCTCCAGCAGCACCGTCTCCGACCCGGGCCGGGCCACCAGTTGGACGGCGGTGGGGGCGCCCGAGGGCAGGGTGCCGAGCGGGACCGACATGGCCGGCCAGCCGGTGAGGTTCCACGGCGGGGTCAGCGGCGAGTAGGCGGTGTTGGCGAGGACATTGCGCAGCCAGCCCCGCTCGTGCCAGGCCTCGGCCTTGGGGGAGCGGCGGGCCAGCGCCGGAAGTACCAGCACGTCGTGCTCGGCGAAGAACGGCTCCAGGCGCTCGCGCAGCTCCTGCCGGGCCCTGCCCGCCCGCACGGACTTGACGAAGCGCCGGCCGATCGCCGCGTGCACCCGGGTGCGCCGGGCCAGCAGCCGCGGGTCCAGCCCCTGCGCGTCCACCGAGGTGCCCGCCGTCCAGGTGGCCAGCGAGGTCAGGCCCAACGACAGCGGGTACGGCGGGTCGGCGCGCCGCACCTGATGACCCGCCTTGATCAGCAGTCCGGCCGCCTCGCGGACCGCGTTCGCGTACGGCGCGCTGATGGTGACTCCGGCGAGCGGGCTGCGCAGGGACACGGCGACGTCGAGCGTGGCAGGAGCGTCCCGTCGTACGAACTCGGTGCCGGCGATGACCGAAAGCAGCAGGCGGGCGTCCTCGACCGTGGTCGCGAGGGGGCCGTTCTCGGACATGCCGAACCAGTCGCCGTCGCTGATGCCGGCCGGCACCACCCCCGAGCCCGGCTTCAGTGTGACGAGCCCGCAGTTGGCCGCGGGGATGCGCAGGGAGCCCATGCCGTCGTTGCCGAGGGCGATCGGGACCAGGCCGGCGGCGACCGCGGCGGCGCTGCCACCGGACGAGCCGCCTGCCGTGCGCGAGGTGTCCCAGGGGTTGCGGGAGGTGCCGTGGACGCCCTCGGTGGTACCGAAGACACACAGCTCCGGAACGTTCGTCAGCCCGACGACCACCGCGCCCGCGGCCCGCAGACGGGCCACGACCTCGTGATCGGCCCCGGCGGCCGTGTCCGGGGTCGCGGCGGTGCCGACGCGGTTGGTCTCGCCGCGCACGGCGAGGTTGTCCTTGACGGCCACGGGCACACCGGCCAGGGGCAGTTCACCGAGATCGCCCCGGGAGCCCACCTCGTCCGCCTCCGCCAGTGCCGCTTCGGCGCGCACCACCCGGAACGCCCCGATCCGCCCGTCGAGCTTCTCGATCCGGGCGAGGTGCTCGGCCACCACCTCCCGGGGCGTGGCCCGCTTCTCACGGACGGCGGCGGCGATCTCGGCGGCGGTACGGCCGACCCAGCTGGTCACGTGCGCTCCTCGGGCTACTCGCGAGTACGTAGGGAGAACTCTGCCCGGAGAGGGACGTCACGTCGAGAGTGTCCGCGTCTGGACATGCGGACGGGTCCTCCCGCACGTGCTCTCTTGTGGTGACTCGGAAACCGTAGGAGAGTGGACGGATGGCCAAGCAGTTCACGGGCTCGCCCGAAGACGCGGACCTGAGGCGCGCCGACTCGCTGGCGCGGGAGATCTTCTCGGACGTCGCCAACAAGTGGGCGTTCCTGATCATCGAGGCGCTCGGAGAGCGCACCCGGCGCTTCAGCGAGCTGCGCCACGAGGTCGAGGGTGTCAGCCACAAGATGCTCACCCAGAACCTGCGCATGCTGGAGCGCTACGGCCTGGTCGAGCGGAAGGTGTACCCCACGGTGCCGCCACGCGTGGAGTACACCCTCACCGAGCCGGGCCAGGCCCTGCGCGCCACGGTCGACGGCATGTGCGGCTGGACCCACCAGTACCTCGGTCACATCGAGGCCGCGCGCCGCCGCTTCGACGAGTGACGGGCGCCCGGCACGCGCATCAGCGCAGGCCGGCGAAGAGATCCTTCTCGGGCAGGGCCGCGCCGGTGGCGTCCTGGACACGGACGAACGTCTCGATGCCCATCAACTCGCCGAACCTCTCCTTGCCCATCCTGAGGAAGAAGATGTTCTCGCCCTGACTGGCGTGCGCGGCCAGCGCGTCGAACTTCTGGCCGCTGAACGCGGTGGTGTCCACCCACGTGGTGATCTCGTCGTCGGGCAGGCCGATCTCGGCCAGCGCGGCGGCCTCGGCGGGGTCGGGCTCCGGCATGTCCTCCTGGAACTCGCGCATGATCTCCCCGAACCGCTGCATCATCGAGCGGGGCATCGTGGTCCAGTACACCTTCGGCGTCAGCGCGGTCATCTCCAGCGCGGCCATCGTGATGCGGTGGGCCTGGATGTGGTCGGGGTGACCGTAGAAGCCGTTCTCGTCGTAGGTGACGACCACATCGGGCCGGTAGTGCCGCATGAGTTCCGCGAGCCGGGCCGCACCTTCCTGCACGGGGGTCTGCCAGAAGGATCCGGGCGCGTCGTTGCTCGGCCAGCCCGCCATTCCGGAGTCGGCGTAGTCCAGCATCTCCAGATCGCTGATCTTCAGAACCTCGCAGCTGGCCTCGAGCTCCTGGCGGCGCATCGAGGCGACCGCCGCGGGGTCGTGCCCGGGATCCCCCGGCTTGACGCCCCCGGGTCCGTCACCGCAGCCGCCGTCGGTACAGGTCACGAGCACCGTGCGGATGCCTTCCGCAGCGTACCTCGCGAGGACCCCTCCGGTTCCGGTGGCCTCGTCGTCGGGGTGGGCGTGTACCGCCATCAGCGTCAAGGGCCGGTCAGTCATGAAGAAGTCCTCCTGCGGACGTACGTCTTGATCCAGGAGCGCGGCGGAAGCACCGCGATCCGGGGCCCGGATGCCGGCGGGAAGCGGACGACCTCGTGGTCTCCCTGCTCCCCGTCCGTGCGGTGCCGGTCCCTCGGTGGGTGCAACCGCGTCGGACGGACCCGCTGTTCCCGGCGCGGCCGCTCGGTTTTCGTCGCGGAACGCCGACGGCCGGACAGTCGGCCGCGTGCTTCCCGGCCCTGACGCCCCGGACACGCCGGTCACCCACTCATCGGACCACCCGTGCCCGCGGCCACACCTCGGTCACGCCCCGAGCTGCGCCCGCAGCCACTCCTCCACCTCGCCCACATGGGCGGCCGCCGCCGCGCGGGCCGCCTCCGGGTCGTGGGCGACCAGGGCGCGGTGGATCGCCGCGTGCTCGCGCCGCGTGCGCTCGAAGGCGCCCTCCTCCTGGTAGCCGCGCCACACCCTGGCCCGGAAGGTGCGCGAGGACAGGCCCTCCAGGATCGCCGCCATGGTGTCGTTGCCGGCGGCCACCGCGATCTCGCGGTGGAAGGCCAGGTCGTGGGCGAGGATCTCCTCCGGGTCGTCGGTGGCGTTCATGGCCGTGAGGTGTTTCTCCACCTCGGCCAGCTGATCGGGTGTGATGCGGGCGGCGGCCAGCGCGGTCGCCGTCGACTCCAGTATGCGGCGCACCTCCAGGAGCTCCACCAGCTGCGGGCCCCGGGACAGGTCGGCGACCACGCCGAAGGTCTCCAGCAGGTCGCCGGCCTCCAGCTGGGTGACGTAGATGCCCGAGCCGTGCCGAGCCTCCAGTACCCCGAGGACCGTCAGCGCGCGGATCGCCTCCCGCATCGAACTGCGGGAGATGCCCAGCTGCACCGCGAGATCGCGCTCGGTCGGCAGCCGCTGGCCCGGCTCCAGTCGGCCCCCGCCGATCATCGCCTTGATCTGCTCGATGGCGCGCTGCGTCACGGTGCCCTTCTGCGGGGCTGTCTCGTCCACGCCGTTCCTCCACTCACCGGGTGCCGGTCACCGGGTGCGCCGCAGTCTAACCGTCGAGGTGGTCGGACCACTATGGCCGGAAGTCGGGAAAATGTGCCGCCGAAGGGTATTGCCAAGGGCGAGTGGTCTGATAAGTATGCCGTCAACTGCTCGAACACGCTCGTGCTCGATCATGCGAACCACGCTCAATGAGGAGCCGCCAGATGCCCGGCAGGACAGTGGGGAAGCGGAACAGAATTCGGATCGGTGCGGTGGCCGCGGCCGCGAGCGCCTCGCTGGTGCTCGCCGCGTGCGGCAGCACCAAGGACACCGGCAGCGCCGGCACCGAGGGAGGCGACGGGACCGGCAAGGTGGGCGTGATCCTGCCGCTGCTGACCTCGCCGTTCTGGCAGTCGTACAACGACTACGTGCCCAAGATGGCCAAGTCCGAGGGGGTGGACACGCTGAAGACGGTCAACTCCAACAGCGATCCCTCCCAGCAGATCACCGACATCAACAACGAGCTCAACCAGGGCGTCAAGGGCCTGGTCGTCGCCCCGCTGGACAGCGCCGCCATCGAGGCCGGCCTCGACCAGGCCGAACGCAAGGGCGTCCCGGTCGTCGCCGTCGACGTGGCCCCCGACAAGGGCAAGGTCGCCATGGTGGTACGGGCCAACAACGTGTCGTACGGCGAGAAGGCCTGCCAGTACCTCGGGGAGCAGATCCCCTCCGGCAAGGTCGTGCAGATCATGGGCGACCTGGCCTCGGTCAACGGCCGCGACCGCTCCGAGGCCTTCCGGTCCTGTGTGAAGAAGAACTTCCCCAAGCTCAAGGTGCTGGAGATCCCCGCCAAGTGGGAGTCCGACGCGGCAGCCTCGCAGCTGGGCACCCTCCTGAACGCCAACCCCGACATCAAGGGCATCTACATGCAGGCCGGTGGCGTCTACCTCGCGCCGACGTTGCAGACCCTCAAGTCCAAGGGGATGCTGAAGAAGGCCGGGCAGGCGGGCCACATCAGGATCGTCTCCAACGACGGCATACCGCAGGAGTACGACGCCATCCGCAAGGGCGAGATCGACGCCACCGTCTCCCAGCCCGCCGACCTGTACGCCAAGTACGGCATGTACTACATCAAGGCGGCCATGGAGGGGAAGACCTTCAAGCCCGGGCCGACCGACCACGACTCCACGATCGTCAAGCTGTCCAGCGGCATCCTGGAGGACCAGCTGCCCGCGCCCCTGGTCACCAAGGACAACGTCGACGACCCCAAGCTGTGGGGCAACACGGTCAAATGAGCACCCCACTGGTTGAAGCCGAGGGGGTCGTCAAGCGGTACGGCCCCACGACCGCCCTCGCGGACGGCCGCCTCACCGTGCTGCCCGGCGAGTCCCACGCCCTCGTCGGGCGCAACGGGGCGGGCAAGTCCACCCTCGTCACGATCCTCACCGGCCTCCAGGCCCCCGACGAGGGCACCGTCCGCTTCGACGGTGAGCCCGCACCCCCGCTCACCGACCGGGACGCCTGGCGGAGCAAGGTCGCCTGCGTCTACCAGAAGCCCACCGTCGTACCCGAGCTGACGGTCGCCGAGAACCTCTTCATCAACCGGCAGCCGCTGCGTCGCGGGTTCATCAGCTGGCGCAGTCTGAAGAAGGAGGCCGCCGAACTCCTCGACACCTGGGACGTCGGCGTCGACCCGGAGGCGCGCACCGCCGACCTCAAGGTCGAGGACCGCCAAATGGTGGAGATCGCACGGGCGTTGAGCTTCGGCGCCCGCTTCATCGTCCTCGACGAGCCGACCGCACAGCTCGACAAACGGGAGATCGAGCGGCTCTTCGGCCGGATGCGGGCGCTCCAGGACTCCGGTGTCACCTTCCTGTTCATCTCGCACCACCTCCAGGAGGTGTACGAGGTGTGCCAGACGGTGACAGTCCTCAGGGACGCCCGCTGGATCACCACGGCCCCGGTCGCCGACATGCCCCGGGCCGCCCTGATCGAGGCCATGGCCGGCGAGACCGTCGCCGAACAGGCCGTACAGCTCAGGGAGGTCGAGGAGACCGCGCCCGTCCTCCTCGACGCCCGGGGCCTCACCTCCGACGCCTACGAGGACGTCGACCTCACCGTGCGCCGTGGTGAGGTCGTCGGACTCGCCGGTATCAGCGGCAGCGGCAAGGTCGAGCTCGCCGAGTCGTTCACGGGACTGCACACCCCGACCGGCGGAACGGCCCGACTGGACGGCAGGCCACTGCCGTTCGGCGACGTACAGGCGAGCCTGAAGGCGGGCGTCGGCTTCGTCCCGCGCGACCGGCACGCCCAGGGCCTGGTCCTCGGCATGACCATCGGCGACAACGCGACCCTCAGCGTCCTGGACCGACTCGGCCGCTACGGCTTCGTCGGCACCGACCGCAAGCGCGGCTTCGCCACCGAGCTGATCGACCGCCTCGACATCCACACCGAGGGCCCCGAGCAGCCCGTCTCGGACCTCTCCGGCGGCAACGCGCAGAAGGTCGTCATGGCCCGCGCCCTCGCCTCCGACCCCCGCCTGCTCGTCCTGATCAACCCCACCGCGGGCGTCGACGTGAAGTCCAAGGAGTCCCTGCTCTCCCGCGTGGACACCGCCCGCGAGGACGGCACCGCGGTCCTGGTCGTCTCCGACGAACTCGACGACCTGCGCCGCTGCGACCGCGTCCTCGTCCTCTTCCACGGCCGCGTGGTCGCCGAGCACCCGGCCGGCTGGCGCGACCACGAGCTGATCGCCTCCATCGAAGGAGTGGACCACCATGGCTGACACCAAGGCTCCGCCGGTGAAGCAGGTGCGGGTGCCCGAGGTGCGGGCGGCCCGGACGGTCCTGCTGCGCCGCGCCCGCGAACTCGCCCTTGTCCCCGCGCTGTTGCTGCTCATGGTGCTCGGCGCGTTCGTCAACGACTCGTTCCTCACCGAGCGCAACCTGATCTCCATCCTCGGTGCCTCGGCGGCCCTGGCGATGGTGGTGCTGGCCGAGTCGCTCGTGCTGATCACCGGCAAGTTCGACCTCTCCCTGGAGTCGGTCGTCGGCATCGCGCCCGCCGTCGGAGCCCTCCTTGTCCTGCCCGCAGCCCAGTCCGGCTGGGGTACCGAACTTCCGGCCGCGCTCGCCCTGTTGGCGGTCCTCGTGGTGGGCGCGTTGGTCGGCGCCTTCAACGGCATCCTGGTCGTGAAGTTCAAGCTCAACGCGTTCATCGTGACGCTCGCGATGCTGATCGTGCTGCGCGGACTGCTCGTCGGCGCCACCAAGGGCAAGACCCTCTTCGGCATGCCGGACAGCTTCTACTCCCTGGCCACGACGACCTTCCTGAACATCCCGATGTCGGTGTGGCTCGCCGCGGTCGCCTTCGCCGTCACCGGCTTCGTCCTGAAGTACCACCGCATCGGCCGCTCCCTGTACGCCATCGGCGGCAACGCCGACGCGGCCCGCGCCGCCGGCATCCGCGTCGAACGGGTGATGCTCGGCGTGTTCGTCGTGGCGGGCGTCCTCGCCTCCGTCGGCGGCATCATGCAGACCGGCTACGTCGGCGCGATCAGCGCCAACCAGGGCCAGAACATGATCTTCACGGTGTTCGCGGCCGCGGTGATCGGCGGCATCAGCCTCGACGGCGGCAAGGGCACCATGTTCGGCGCCCTGACCGGCGTACTCCTGCTGGGTGTCGTACAGAACCTGCTCACGCTCGCCCAGGTGCCGTCCTTCTGGATCCAGGCCATCTACGGCGGAATCATCCTGGTCGCCCTCATGATCGCCCGTGTGACGACGGGGCGCGCCCAGGACTGAGCCCAACCCGTCCGTCACCTACCGAAAGGCCTTCCGTGTCCTCGTCCCCCGCCCGCATCACCGCGGTTGACACCTACGACATCCGCTTCCCCACCTCGCGCGAGCTCGACGGCTCCGACGCGATGAACCCGGACCCCGACTACTCGGCGGCCTATGTCGTGCTGCGCACGGACGCGGCCGACGGGCACGAGGGGCACGGATTCACCTTCACCATCGGGCGGGGCAACGAGGTCCAGGTCGCCGCGATCGAGGCGCTGCGCGGGCATGTGGTCGGACGGTCCGTCGACGACCTGTGCGCGGACCCGGGGACGCTGAACCGCGACCTGATCGGCGACAGCCAGTTGCGCTGGCTCGGACCCGAGAAGGGCGTGATGCACATGGCGATCGGCGCGGTCGTCAACGCGGTGTGGGACCTGGCCGCCAAACGCGCTCAGAAGCCGCTGTGGCGGCTGCTGGCCGACGCCGAGCCCGAGTGGCTGGTCAGCCAGGTCGACTTCCGTTACCTCACGGACGCGCTCACCCCGCAGGAGGCCCTGGAGATCCTGCGCCGTGGACGGGAGGGTGCCACCGAGCGCGCGGCACAGCTCCTCGCGACCGGCTACCCGGCGTACACCACCTCCGCCGGCTGGCTCGGCTACGACGACGAGAAGCTCACCCGGCTCGCCGCCCAGGCCGTCGCCGACGGCTTCCGGCAGATCAAGCTCAAGGTCGGCGCGGACCTGGAGGACGACATACGGCGCTGCCGCGTCGCCCGCCAGGTCGTCGGCCCCGGCATCCGCATGGCGATCGACGCCAACCAGCGCTGGGACGTCGACGAGGCGATCCGCTGGACAGGGGCGCTCGCGGAGTTCGACCCGTACTGGATCGAGGAGCCCACCAGCCCCGACGACATCCTCGGCCACGCCGCCATCCGCAAGGCGGTCGCCCCGGTGAAGGTGGCCACCGGTGAGCACGTCCAGAACAGGGTCGTCTTCAAGCAGCTCCTCCAGGCCGGTGCCCTGGACGTCGTGCAGATCGACGCGGCTCGTGTCGGCGGTGTCAACGAGAACCTCGCCATCCTGCTGCTCGCGGCCAAGTTCGGCGTGCCGGTCTGCCCGCACGCGGGCGGGGTCGGCCTGTGCGAACTCGTCCAGCACCTCTCGATGTTCGACTACGTGGCCGTCACCGGCACCACCGAGAACCGGGTCATCGAGTACGTCGATCATCTGCACGACCACTTCCTCGATCCCGTGGTGATCCGGGAAGGCCACTACACGGCACCCGTCGCGCCGGGCTTCTCGGCCGCCATGCGCCCGGAGTCCATCGCGCGGTACACGTTCCCCGACGGCGGGTTCTGGGCAGAAGACCTCGCCGACGACACACAGAAGAAGGGGCAGGCGGCATGAGTGACTTCGAGGGTCTGAAGGCCCTGGTGACCGGCGGCGCCTCCGGCATCGGCCGGGCCGCCGCAGAACTCCTCGTCGTACGCGGCGCTCAGGTCGCCGTCCTCGATCTGGACCCCTCCTCGGTCGAGAAGCCGCTGCTGGCCTACCGCGCCGACGTCACCGACGACGCCTCGGTCCGCGAGGCCGTGGCCGCCGCTGTGGCCGAGCTCGGCGGACTCGACGTCGTGGTCAACAACGCGGGCATCGGCGCCCAGGGCACCGTCGCGGACAACGACGACGAGGAATGGCACCGCGTCCTGGACGTCAACGTCGTCGGCATGGTCCGGGTGACCCGCGCCGCGCTGCCCCACCTGCGCGAGTCCGCACACGCCGCGATCGTGAACACCTGCTCCATCGCGGCCACCGCGGGCCTGCCGCAACGGGCCCTGTACAGCGCGACCAAGGGGGCCGTGTACTCACTGACCCTCGCCATGGCCGCCGACCACGTCCGCGAGGGCATCCGCGTCAACTGCGTCAACCCCGGCACCGCGGACACCCCGTGGATCGGCCGACTCCTCGCCAAGGCCCCCGACCCGGCCGCCGAGCGGGCCGCCCTGGAGGCCCGCCAGCCCACCGGACGCCTGGTCTCGGCGGACGAGGTCGCGGGCGCCATCGCCTACCTGGCGAGTCCGCTCTCCGGCGCCACCACCGGCACCTCCCTCGCCGTCGACGGCGGTATGCAGGGCCTGCGCCTGCGGCCGGTGGGACAGTGACCACCTTCGGCAGCAGCGGCGTCCGGGTCAGCGGGCTCGGCTTCGGCGCCGCCGTCATCGGCAACCTCTTCACCGAGGTGAGCGACGAGCAGGCGCACGAGGCGGTCGCCGCCGCCTGGCAGAGCGGCATCCGCTACTTCGACACCGCCCCGCACTACGGTCTCGGACTGTCGGAACGCCGGCTGGGGGAGGCCCTGAGCGCCTTTCCACGCTCGGAGTACACGGTCTCCACGAAGGTCGGCCGCCGCCTGGAGCCGTCGACGGACGGCGGCGACGACCTCGCCGACGGCTTCGCGGTCCCCGCCACCCACCGCCGGGTCTGGGACTTCAGCGCCGACGGCGTACGACGCACTCTTGAGGCGAGCCTCGAACGGCTCGGCCTCGACCGCGTGGACGTCGTCTACCTCCACGACCCCGACGACCACGCCGACGAAGCCTTCCGCGAGGGCTATCCCGCCCTGGAGAAGCTCCGCTCCGAGGGTGTCGTCGGGGCGATCGGCGCCGGCATGAACCAGGCAGGGATGTTGACCCGCTTCGTGCGCGAGACCGACGTCGACGTGGTGCTCTGCGCCGGCCGCTACACCCTGCTCGACCAGAGCGCACTCACCGAACTGCTGCCCGCCGCCGTCGAGCGGGGCGTCTCCGTGGTGATCGGCGGTGCCTTCAACTCCGGACTGCTGGCCGATCCGAGACCGGGAGCGACGTACAACTACGCGCAGGCCCCCGGGGACCTGCTGGAGCGCGCCCTGCGCATGCGGGAGGTCGCCGAGCGGCACGGCATCAGCCTGCGGGCCGCCGCGCTCGCCTTCTGCGCGGCCCACCCCGCCGTCGCGAGTGTCCTGGTGGGCGCCCGCTCGGCGGCCGAGGTCCAGGACGCCGCCGACCAGTTCGCGATCCCGGTGCCCCCTGACTTCTGGCAGGAACTGCGCGACACCGGTCTCCTGACCACCGAGGAGCCGTCATGAGAGTCGCCCTGCACACCAAGGTCCGCGCGGACCGCGTCGAGGAGTACGAGGCGGCCCACCGCGAGGTCCCGGAGGAACTGACCGCTGCCATCCGCGCCGCGGGCGTGAGCCAGTGGACGATCTGGCGCAGCGGCACCGATCTGTTCCACCTCCTGGAGGTCGAGGACTACCCGGCGATGATCGCCGAACTGGAGAAACTGCCGGTCAACATCGCCTGGCAGGCCCGCATGGCCGAACTCCTCGACGTCGTGCACGACTACTCCGACGAGGGCGCCGACGCCGGTCTGCCCGTCGTGTGGGAGCTGCCGTGACGGTCGTGGACGCGCACCACCACGTGTGGGACCTGTCGGTGCGGGAGCAGGACTGGATCACCCCGGACAGCCCGCTGCGACGGAACTTCACGATGGCGGACCTGGCACCCGAGGCCGCAGCGGCGTCAGTCGCCCGCACGGTCCTCGTCCAGACGGTCACCGTGCCCGAGGAGACTCCGGAGTTCCTCGCCCTCGCGGCCGGCCACGAGCTGATCGCCGGCGTCGTCGGCTGGACCGACCTGACCCGTCCCGACGTCGCCGACGAGCTGGCCCGGCTGCGGCAACTCCCCGGCGGAACCCACCTCAAGGGCATCCGCCACCAGGTCCAGGGCGAGCCCGATCCCGAGTGGCTGCTGCGGCCGGACGTACGCCGGGGCCTGGCCGCCGTGGCGGACGCCGGCCTGGTCTACGACCTGGTGGTCCTCCCGCACCAACTGCCCGCCTGCGTCAAGGCCGCCGAGTCGCTGCCCCACCTCACCTTCGTCCTGGACCACCTGGGCAAGCCCCCCATCGCCTCCGGCGCCCTGGAACCCTGGGCGACCCATGTCCGTGCCCTCGCCGCGCTGCCCAACACCGTCTGCAAACTCTCCGGCATGGTCACCGAGGCGGACCTCGCAGCCTGGACCCTCCACGACCTGCGCCCCTACGCCGACACGGTCCTGGACGCCTTCGGCCCGCACCGCCTGATGTTCGGCTCGGACTGGCCGGTGTGCACGCTCGCCGCGACCTACGGCGAGGTGGTGTCCGCGGCACGGGACCTCACCGCCGGCCTGGGCCCATCGGAACGCGCCGAGGTCTTCGGCGGTACGGCCACCCGGACCTACGGCCTCTGACTCTGCCGGGCCGGCCGCGCCAGCCGGGTGGGCGGCAGGAACTCCCGTACATACGTCCGCTCCCAGCAGGCCCCCGTCTCCCGCAGCTCCCGCCACGTCGTGTAGCGGTACCGGAAGAGGCGGGCGCGGACGTAGCGGGGCGGCGAGTCGGCCGGGAACGGGGAGCGGCGCAGCAGTCCCAGCGTGGCGGGGTCGTTCTCCAGAAGCCGTTCGACCATCGTGCCGAACCACGCCCCCGCGTACGCCGGGGACAGCGCGGCGAACCACATCATCCAGTCCAGCCGCAGATGGTAGGGCGCGAACTGGCGTGGCCAGCGCCGCGGATCGCCCGGCTTGCCCTTGAACTCGTACTCCCTCCACTCGGAGTCCCTGCGCGGTACGTCCTCGGCGGTGCCCTCGACCACCACCTCGTGGCGGACCCGGCTGACGCTGCCGAACGCGCCGTAGGTGTTGACGAGATGGAGCGGGTCGAAGGAACGGTTCATGATCTGGCTTCGGGAGATCATGTTGCGGACCGGGTGGTAGCTCAGGGTGAGCAGGAGCGCGGCGACGGCGAGGACCACCGCCTCGTACCAGAGGGGGGTGGCGGGCAGGTCGGGTGCGTCGCCCGGGAGTTCCAGCGCCGGCACCGCCAGCACGATCGTGATCCAGTTCAGCCAGGCGAAGTTGCCCGAGAGCACCAGCCACAGCTGGGTCACGATCATCAGGGACGCAGCCGCCGTGGCGATCGGCTGCGGGGTGAACAGGAGGAACGGTACGGCGAGTTGCGTGACGTGGTTCGCGGCCACCTCCATCCGGTGCACCGGCCTCGGCAGATGGTGGAAGAACCAGCTCAGCGGACCGGGCATCGGCTGTGTCTCGTGGTGGTGGTCGAGGCACGTGAGCTTGCGCCAGCAGTCGTCGCCGCGCATCTTGATGAGCCCCGCGCCGAACTCGACCCGGAACAGGACCCAGCGCAGCAGGAACAGCACGACGACAGGCGGGGCCACTTCGTCGTTGCCGAGGAACACCGCGAGGAAGCCGACCTCCAGCAGCAGGGACTCCCAGCCGAAGCCGTACCAGGTCTGGCCGACGTTGACGATCGACAGATACAGCAGCCACGGCACCAGCCACAGCAGCATCCCGCCCCACAGCGGCAGCCGGGAGTCGAGGCCCGCGGCCAGCGCGACCGCCACCGCGCAGCCCGTCCACGCGCAGAAGGCGAAGAACCGGTCGGAGTAGTGGAGTTGGAACAGGCTCGGCGCCCGTCGGAAGGGCACCCGCGCCACGAAACGCGGGACCGGCAGCATTCCGCGCTCCCCGAGCAGCGCCCGGAACTGCAGGGCCGCCGCCAGGAACGCGACGAAGTACAGCCCGGCCAGAGCCCGCTGGAAGACCAGCCGGCTCAGCCAGTACTCGGGTGCGGTGAACCAGTCCACGGCCGTGCTCTCCTGCCTCCATTGTCCGGCCGAACCTTGTGTGACGCTCCGTGTACCTCCCCTGCGCTTGCGTAACCCGAGTGAACGAAGAAGACAATAGTGACGAACCGCTCGGGATGGACAGGAGAGCGTGGTGCGGACACCCACTCGAACGCTCGTGTCGGCCTGTGCGCTCGCGACGGCGCTTCTCGTCGCCGGATGCGGCGGCGACGGGGGCGGGAACACCGCCGGGGTGAGCGGCGCACTCCTGCCGCAGCCGGCGGCGGCCCAGGGGCCGAACCCCTTCACCCGCTCCTCGGCGACCACGCCACCGCCCTTCACCCGAACGCCCCAGCGGGACGCGACCGCCCCGAGGGCCGTCCCCGGCGACCTGCCGGGCCTCTACGGCGGCACCGAGCGCGTCGGCAGCTGCGACGTCGGACGGCAGATCGACGACCTGACCGCCGACCGGTCCAGGACGAGCGCCTTCGCGCGGGTCGCGGGCGTCCCCCCGGCCTCGGTCCCGGACTACCTGCGCGGGCTCGCCCCGGTCGTCCTGCGCGCCGACACCCGGGTCACCGACCACGGCTACCGCGGCGGCCGGGTGAGCGGCTTCCCGTCCATCCTCCAGGCGGGCACCGCCGTCCTCGTCGACCAGCGGGGCGTCCCGCGCGTCCGCTGCGCCGGCGGCAACCCCCTGACGCCTTCCGTGGCGATGCGGGGCGGCGCGGTCGCGGGCGGGCGGGCGTGGCCCGGATACCGGCCCGAGCAGGTGGTCGAGGTGACCCCCAGCGAGCAGCTCCTCACCCACCTCACGATCATCGACCTCGTCGACCACTCCTGGATCGAACGCCGGATCGACCACGACTGCCGGCGCGATCACGCCGTCACCGCGCCGGCACGGGAACCGCTGACTCCTACGGCGACCCCGGGCGACGACCCGGTGAGGAGGCCCGCACCGGACCGCGCGACCCCGACGATCCCCGTCCCGCCCGCCGCCACCGCCACCCCGCCGCCCAGTCCGCCGCCCGTCCCGCCGTCCACGACGCGGCCCGGGACGCCCGTGGTCCCGCCGGAGCGCACCTCTACGACCGTCCCCGGGGACCCCGAGGCCGATATCGGCCCCGAGACAGTCCCGGACGCCCCCGACCTGCCGGACGGCGGCGGGCTGATCCCCGACGATCCCGATGTCCCACCCCGGGTCCCCGACTCCCGGTCGAAGAATCGGACAAATCCTGGCAAGGTGGGCCCATGGTTGATCGGGGAGCGAGCGCCCTGTCACTCCCGGACGACTGGCCCGCCCACCCGGATCCGATCCTGGCGCTCAACCGCATGGGCAGCTTCGACTGGGACCTGGACACCGGTCTGTTCCACATGGACGCACAGGCCCACGAAGTCTTCGACCTGCGCCCCGACGAGTACGACGACAACCCCGTGAACCTCGCCGTCCGGGTGCCCACGGCCGAGGCCCACCGGCTCGATGCCCTGGTCGCACAGGCGATCAAGGACGGCAGCGAGAACTACGGCACCTACTTCCGCATCCGCTGCCGTGACGGCACCCTGCGCTGGACCCACACCCAGGGCTACATCCGGCGCGACGAGTCGGGCCGCCCGCGCCGGATCGTCGGGATCGTCCGTGACGCCACCCAGGAGATGGGCGAGCTGGAGGTCCGCCGGGAGCAGGCCGCCCAGGACGAGGCCCAGCGCCGGCAGACCAACGTCGTCCAGCTCACCACGGCCGCCCTCGCCCACGCCCGGACCGTCCAGGACGTCATCGACGTTCTCAAGGACACCCACGGGCTCACCCACCTCGGCGCCACCAGCCTGGTCATGGGCCTGGTCGAGGCCGGCCGCATCCGGCTGATCGCCGAGGGCCCCGCGGGCAGCTTCGTACCCGGCACCGACGTCACCCGGATCGATGAGCCGTACCCGATGAGCGAGGCCGTGCGCACGCTCAGCCCCCGGTTCATCGAGTCGCCGGAGGAGTTCGCGGACCGCTACCCGATCCTGTGGCCGCACATCACCGGCCTCAACATCACCTCCGCCGCCTATCTCCCGCTGATCGCCGAGGCCCGCCCGATCGGCGCCATGGGCCTGCTCTACAGCGACCGGTACGGCTTCACCCCCGAGGACCGCAACGTCCTCATCGCCCTCGGCAGCAGCATCGCCCAGAGCCTTCAGCGGGCCATGCTCTACGAGCAGGAGAAGGACCTCGCCACCGGCCTCCAGCAGGCCATGCTGCCGCGGACCATTCCGAGCGTCCCCGGTGCCGACGTCGCCGTCCGCTACCGGGCCGCCAGCGCCGAGGGGGCTCTCGGGCGGGACATCGGCGGCGACTGGTACGACCTGATCCCGCTGCCCGGTGGCCGCGTCGGCGCCGTCATCGGCGACGTCCAGGGCCACGACACCCACGCGGCCGCCGTCATGGGCCAGCTGCGGATCGTGCTGAGGGCCTACGCCGCCGAGGGCCACACCCCGGCCACGGTGATGGCCCGCGCCTCCGTCTTCCTCCACGAGCTCGACACCGACCGCTTCGCGACCTGCCTGTACGCCGAGGCCGACCTGGCCACCGGGGTCGTCCAGGTCGTGCGCGCGGGCCACATCGACCCGCTGGTCCGCCGCGCCGACGGCAGCTGCCGCCGGGTGACCGTCGACGGGGGGCTGCCGCTCGGGCTGTCCGCGGAGTTCGGGCAGCTCGACTATCCCGTCGCCACCCTCGAACTCGATCCCGGGGGCACTCTGCTGCTGTGCACCGACGGCCTGGTCGAGGAGCCCGGTGCCGACCTCGACGACGGCATGCGGACCCTCACGCGCCTCATCGCCATGGGTCCCGCCGACGTCTGGGAACTCGCCGACCGGCTCATCGACGTGGCCGAGGAACGCGCCGGCGACGACGACGTGGCCCTGCTCCTGCTGCGCCGCCGCGACCAGGACGCCCCGCAGTCCGGCAGCCGCCTGCGGCAGCACGTGGCACCCGGGGACCCCGAGGCCCTCACCCAGGCCCGGCACATGATCCGGACCGCGGTCGGCACCTGGGGCGCGCGGGAGCGCTCCGACGAGATCGAACTGGTCGCCGACGAACTGATCACCAACGCCCTGATGCACACCGAGGGCGCCGCGATCGTCACCCTGCGGGTCCTGACCGGCTCCGACCGGCGGATGCGCGTCGAGGTCGAGGACTCCTCCAGCGCCCTGCCGCGCCGCCGGGAGGCGGGCGAGTCGGGGGTCTCGGGCCGCGGCCTGCTCCTGGTCGACCTGCTGAGCGACGTCTGGGGCGTGGAGGCGCGCGGCGGCGGCAAGTGCGTGTGGTGCGAGTTCGTCGTACCGGAGCGGCCCTGACCTGACCACGGCGGCCCCCGGTGGCACTCTGGACCTATGCCGGAACTCCCCGAGGTGGAAGCGCTCAAGGACTTCCTGACCGAGAACCTGGTCGGCCACGAGATGGTGCGCGTGCTGCCGGTGGCCATCAGCGTCCTGAAGACGTACGACCCTCCGCTCAGCGCCGTCGAGGGCCGCGAGGTGATCGCCGTGCACCGCCACGGCAAGTTCCTCGACCTGGAGACGGACGGCGGCCCGCACTTCGTCACCCACCTGGCCCGCGCGGGCTGGCTGCACTGGAAGGACCGCCTGCCCGACGGCCCGCCCCGTCCGGGCAAGGGTCCCCTCGCCCTGAGGGTGGCGTTGGAGACCGGCGCGGGCTTCGACCTCACGGAGGCGGGTACACAGAAGCGTCTCGCGGTGTACGTGGTGGCCGATCCCCAGGAGGTTCCCGGCATCGCCCGGCTGGGCCCGGACCCGCTGGCCGAGGACTTCGACGGGGCGAGCTTCGCGGCCCTGCTGAAGGACGAGCGCCGGCAGCTCAAGGGCGCCCTGCGCGACCAGACCCTCCTCGCCGGCGTGGGCAACGCCTACAGCGACGAGATCCTGCACGCGGCGAGAATGTCCCCGTTCAAGCTGGCGGCCTCCCTGACCCCCGAGGAGACGGAAATCCTCTACCGGGCCCTGCGCACGACCCTCACCGAAGCGGTGGAACGATCGAGGGGGGTGGCGGCGGGCCGCCTGAAGTCGGAGAAGAAGTCCGGTCTGCGCGTCCACGGCCGCACCGGCGATCCGTGCCCGGTCTGCGGCGACACCATCCGGGAGGTCTCCTTCAGCGACTCCTCCCTCCAGTACTGCCCCACCTGCCAGACGGGCGGCAGACCACTGGCGGACCGGAGGCTGTCGAGACTGCTCAAGTGACCGGACGTCGTCAGCCGGGCTCCAGCGTCACCAGATGGTCCCCGGCCGACGTCCTGACCTCGTAGTGGTCGATCTGGTCGGAGTGGAAGGTGGAGCTGCCCATCATCGTGTTGTCGCTGGTGGCGTGCCCGGTGGCGTTCCAGCCGGTGACGGTCTCCTCCTTGCCGTCGTGGCTGATCGCGACGAGGTGACAGGCACGGGGGCCGGACTCGTCCTTGACCCTGAGCTCCACCTGGGTGCCCCAGTCCTCGTCCTCGGCGGTGACCTGGGCCCACACACCGGAGCGGGCGTCGGTGGCCTCGATGCTCGTGGTCCGCGCCGCGTCGCCGCCCGCCGTCATCGCGAGGCTGGAACCGCCCACGGTCAGGACCACCGAGGCGGCCACCGCGTACAACAGGCGCCTGCGGCGTGCCCGGTGCCGGGTCGCGACCTCGCCCAGCAGGCGGCCCAGGAGCTGGGGGCCGGGCTGGGCCATCGGGTGCACGGGCCGCGGTGTCGCCCGCCGGTACAGCATCATCTGACGGGTCACAGGACCGAACTCGGTCACGTGTGCCGCGCACTTGGGGCACTCCATGAGGTGGTCCTCGAAGCGGAAGGCCTCCGCCTCGTCCAGCACGCCGAGCGCGTACGCGCCGACGTCGCGATGCCTCTCCAAGGACCTCATGCGGAAACCTCGTGCCGTTGAGTGTGGGTGGGGTTACTCCTTGCTCCCACCGGTACGCACCAGCCCGCCGAATCACTCAAGGCCTACACAGAATCGTGACCAAGGGATTCGGAGCGGTCGGCCCCGCGGATTGGTCCGATTCCGAAGGAATCTAGAAGAGGTGGATGGCGAGGTGGCCGAGCGGCAGACCGAGCTGCCAGGCCGGTGTCCACACCTTCGGGCCCTCGTCCTCACCGACCCCCGCACCGCCGCCCGGCACGGCGTTCAGATCGGGCGCCAGCAGCTCCGTCTCCTCCAACCAGCGCCAGGCAGCGGCCGCGAGTTCGAGGTCCGCGGCGGGCTCGCCGGTGGCGACCGCCTCGGCGGTCAGCGCGGCCATCCGCTCGCACACCCAGTCCTGCCACGGCTGGTCGTACGCCGTCAGTGACAGCCAGTTCTCCAGCTGCGAGACGACCTGGATGCCGGAGAGCTCTCCCTCGGTGTCGGCGAGGAAGACGGTCAGCGCCAGCGCGTCCCGTCCGGCCCGGAACTCGAAGGACGTCGGCGGCATCAGATCGCCGGAACGCAGCAGCTCGTCGGCGATGTACTCGGCGTACAACCAGGCCATGGGGACGACGAGGTCGCCCCCGCCGGTGCCGTCCGTGCCCTGTTGACCTCTGTGCAGCATCCCTTCCTGCCTTCCTCCGGTGCGTGCGCGTCGCCCGACCCCGGGCTCCCAGTCCGGAACACGGATAGGGACACCCGATTACTCAACGGGGGTCCTCAGCAAGGCGCTTTACGGAGGTTTGACTTTCCCATTGGTTTCACCGCAGGTCGGCCGCGTATCCCGGAAGCACCCGGCGCAGGGCGCGCAGCGCGTAGTACGCGCGGGACTTCACGGTACCGGGCGGAATCCCCAGGATTTCGGCGGCCTCCGCCACACTCGCCCCCTGGAAATACACCAGCACCAGGACTTCACGGTGCTCCGGAGTGAGTGTCTTCACAGCCTCGCGTACGTCGAGGGCGGCGGCCGCCCGCTCGGCGTGATCGGCGCACACCCGCGCGTTCTCCAGCACCGCGTCGCCGACCTCGGCGGGACGCGCCTGCCGGGCTCGCCGCGCGTCGATCGCGAGTCGCCGTCCCACGGTCAGCAGCCAGGGCCGTACGGAGTCGAAGTCGTCGGCGCGCAGCGCCTCGGGATGCTGCCAGGCGCGCACGAGGGTCTCCTGCACCAGGTCCTCGGCGCGTTGCCGGTCGCCGTCGCTGAGCCGGAGGAGGAGCGCGAAGAGGGGCCGGCCGTGCTCCCGCTGCAGTGCGGCGAGCTCGTGCTCGGCGGTCGTCCCGTTCGTGAGGGTGGTTCCGGCCGTCATGGCCGTATGGCACCCCAGCGCGGGGCCGGGGGACAGGGCACGCACAAGGATCTGCGGCGGACGGTCGATCGCGTCGACGAACGGTTCGGTGAACGGTCCCTTCCGCGTCCCGGCGGCATCCGTTCCGCGTCCCTTCCGCCCCGGACGGGTCAACAAGGCGGCCGGGCCGTTTGGGGACACGGACAAGCTCATACCTATTCGTCAGTAAATATGACCTGAGTGGGGTGAGCTGATGATTGCACGCAGACGGCAGGTTGCCCTGGCCCTCACGGCCCTTCTCGCCGGAGGAGCGGCCTGCCAGGCGCACGGCCACGAGACACCCGGCCGCCCGGCCCCGCCCGCCGCCGCGGCGCGCGGTTTCACGCTCGTCGCCTCCGGTGACGTCCTGCCGCACAGCTCGATCATCGACCGGGCCCGCTTCGACGCGAGCGGGGCCGACTATGACTTCCGCCCGATGCTGGCCGGCATCCGGCCCGTCGTCTCCCGCGCCGATCTGGCGCTGTGTCACATGGAGACCGTCTACGGAGCGAACGGCGACTACACCGGCTACCCGACCTTCAAGTCACCGCCGGAGGTGGCCCAGGGACTCGCCGCCACCGGCTACGACGGCTGCTCCACCGCCTCCAACCACAGCCTCGACGACGGCGCCGACGGCATCCGCCGCACTCTCGACGCCCTGGACCGCGCGGGCGTACGGCACGCCGGTTCGGCCCGTACCGAGGGCGAGGCGCGTACGGTCACCGTCCTGCGCGCGGGCCCGGCCAAGGTCGCCCACCTCGCCTACACCTATGACACCAACGGCTTCCCGCTGCCCCAGGGGCAGCCCTGGGCGGTGAACCTGATGGACGGGAACAGGATCCTGGCGGACGCGCGGGCCGCCCGGAAGGCGGGCGCCGACGTGGTCGTCGTCTCGCTGCACTGGGGCACCGAGTGGCAGGACGCGCCCGACGAGCAACAGCTGGCCCTGGCCCGCGACCTGACCGCCGCCCGCACCGGCGCACGACCCGACGTCGACCTGATCCTCGGCACCCACGCCCATGTCCCGCAGGCGTACGAGAAGGTCAACGGCACCTGGGTGGTCTACGGCATGGGCGACCAGATCGCCGGCGAGATGTTCAACCACGAGGGTGCCCAGGACCCACGCGGCAACCAGTCCACCCTCGGCCGCTTCACGTTCGCCCCGCCCGCCCGGCCCGGCGAGCGCTGGCGGGTCGCGAAGGCGGAGTTCGTGCCGCAGATGTTCGACGTGGACGCCGGCCGGGTGGTGAACCTCAACGAGGCGATCGCGCAGGGCGCCGATCTGAGCGGCGTGCGCGACCGCATCCGGGAGGTCGTGCTGAGCCGGGGCGCGGGCAAGGACGGGCTCACGATGGGCCGGTAGGTCAGTCCACGTCCACGTGGTCGAAAGTGCGCAGCATCTCCTTCAACACCCGTACGCACGCCTGGAGTTCGGCATCAGTCAGCTGGCCGCCGCCGACCTGCCGGTTCAGGGCGTGCTCGCGGGCGAGGATCGCGGTGATGACGGCCACGCCCTCGTCCGTGATCCGGATCAGCGAGGACCGCTGGTGGGCGGGGTTGGGCGTGGCCTCGGCCCAGCCCCGGTCCATCGCCTCATTGGTCATGCGCTGCACGAACTGACGGGTCAGCGCCATGAGCCGAGCCATCTGAGGAACCGTCATGGGCCCGTACCGGTGCAACAGGACGAGGACGGAACGCACGCCGACGGACACCCCTCCGGCCACCTCGTCCTGCTCGAGTTTGCGCAGGCCGCGTCGGTAGAGCGCGCCGACGAGGTCGAACACCTCGCTGACCCGGTGGCCGAGATCGTCGGGGGGCAGTGGTTCGTCGATGTCCTTCACCCGATCATCATGCACCGGTTCATCATGACAACTGGGTTGTCAAAGCTTCTCACACATGACACCTTGGTTGTCATGACAGCTGCTTCGGAACTGAGCTTCTTCGCGTCCGCCGACGGGGACATCGCCTACCGCGACACCGGAACCGGGGACCCCGTGGTCCTGCTGCACTCCGGCTATGTCGACCACCGCCTCTTCGAGGCCCAGACACCGGCCCTCGCCGCCGAGTACCGCGTCATCGCGGTGGATGTCCGCGGCCACGGCTGGACCGCCAACGCCACCAAGCCCTTCCGCTGGGCCGACGACCTCGCCGATCTGCTGCGGCACCTGGACGCGGGGCCCGCGGTCCTGGTCGGTGTCTCCATGGGTGGGGCCGTCGCCGGGGACACCGCGATGGAGTATCCGGAACTGGTCCGCGCGATCGTGCTGAGCGGGTCCTCGGTCAGCGACTTCCAGTACACCCAAGAGTGGACCCGCAAGATCGTGGCCGAATCACAGAGAACTCTGTACTCGGGCGACATCGAGGGCTGGCTGAAGGTGTTCCTCGCGGGCGCCGGCGGTCCGTTCCGCTCGCCGGACGAGGTCGACCCGCGCATCCTCGACCACTTGCGCGAGATGGCCCTGCACACCATCTCCAAGCACACGCCGGGCGAACGGAACTGGCACGTGCCCATGACGGACACCTGGGCCCGCGTCCCGAAGATCGACGTCCCGGTGCTCACCGTCAACGGCGCGCTGGACTCGCCGGACTTGCTCGTCGACGCGGAACGCTTCGCGGCCACCGCCCAGAATGGCCGCTCGGTCGTGGTGGAGGGCACCTCGCACTTCCCGAACCTGGAGAAGCCCGAGGAGTTCAACGCGATCGTGCTGGACTTCCTGCGCTCGCTCTGACGCCCCGCCGACGGCGACAATGCGCGAACCGGCCTTCGACGCCGGGGTCCGCCCGCTCGACGCGCTCGCCTGACCCCGAACGGGCCTACGGCACCACGGTCACCGGCCACCGCCCCGCCTTGACCAGCCGTACCGCGACGGATCCGACGATCCGGTGGCCGGCCTGCTCCGAGGCGCCGACGACCACCGCGTCGGCCTTGAGTTCGTCGGCCGCCTTCGTCAGCCCGCTGTAGGGGTCGCCGCGGAAGGTGTGGAACTCCCAGCGCACATCGAATATCCCCTTGTTCTGCTCGGTGGCGAGCCGGATCTGGGCGACCAGGTCCTCGGCGATCTCGTCCGTGGTCTCGGCGACCGGAGCCCCGAGCGCGGCCCCCGAGGCGATCACCGGCTGGACGTACACCACGGCGAGCAGCGCGTGCTGCCGCCGGGCCAGGCCCCCGGCGTAGGCCGCGGCGCGGAGCGAGGAGTCGGAGCCGTCCACGCCGACGACGATGACCTTGGGCCCGTCCGTGCCCCGCTCGAACTGGTGCGAGTGCTGTTCCGTCACGGCTGTGAGGCTATCGGAAGCCGCAGGTCCGGGCGGCATACGGGACCCCCGTCCACATCGGTGCGCAAGCTTTGCGGAAAAGGGGCACCCGGAGGGCGGGCCGCGAACGGGCAGCACCGAAGCCCGCCGCCGCCCTCGGCGCCCGGCCTCGACGGAGGGGACGAGGCCGGGGCCGAAGCCCCTCCGGCCCCTCCACGACGTCCTCCTGACGTTCCGCCATGCCGCCCGGAGCGTCTGCGCTGGGCCGTGCGGGTGTATTCGTGGAGCCGCACCGGTGTTGCTGAGGTGCGTCGGCGCTCTGCCGGGCGACTGATGAGTCATGACGAAGGATCAGTTGCTCACACGGCTGTCGTCGAAGGCGACGGCGGTGCTCACGCGGCGCCGGGCCCTGCTGGTCGGCGCGGCCGCGGTCGGGGCCGCCGGCACGGCCGGAGTGCACGCGGCACTCTCGGGCCAGGAGCCGGTCCGGCCGGCGCCGCCCGCCGCCGGCCCACCGGCCCACCGCGCGCTCAAGCCCTCGGCCTACCGCCTCCAGCCCCTGACCGGATACGGCCCGCCGCACACCGCCCCCAGGAAGACGCTCGTCCGCCACGAGCCGTTGCTGAAGGTGTCCGGACGCGGCCGGACCATGGTGCTGACCTTCGACGACGGACCCGACCCCCGCTACACCCCGCACATCCTGGACACGCTGGCCGAGTACGACGTCCGCGCGATGTTCTTCGTGTGCGGGGAGATGGCGGTCGACAACCAGGACCTGCTGGCCCGGATGGCCGACGAGGGACACATCGTCGGCAACCACACCTGGTCCCATCCGCTGCTCACCCGGCTTCGCCGCTCCCGCATCCGCTCCGAGATGGAACGCACCAGCGACGTCATCGAGGACGCCTACGGCGAGCGTCCCGAATGGTTCCGGGCTCCCTACGGCGCCTGGAACCGGGCCGCGTTCCAACTCGGCGCCGAACTCGGCATGGAACCCCTCGCCTGGACCGTCGACACTCTCGACTGGACCACCCCGGGCACCCGCCGCATCGTCGGCGCGGTGGAGCACGGCGCCGCCCCCGGCGTCGTGGTGCTCTCGCACGACGCCGGGGGCGACCGCTCCCAGAGTGTCCGGGCGCTGCGCGCCTATCTGCCGCAGCTCATCGATTCCGGCTATCACATCACCGTCCCGCGACGGCAGTACGTATAGACGTACAGCCGAAAACGCGCCCGCCCGGTCGGGGAACGCTCAGCGGACCTCGACCAGGCGGGCGAAGGCGACGACGTTGCCCGCGTATCCGTTCTGCTTGGAGAAACCGCCTCCGCAGGTGATCACCCGCAATTCGGGGGTTCCCTTGGAACCGTAGACACGGTCGCCGGGGAAATTGTTCTTCTCGAAGACCTCGATGCCGTAGATCTCGAAGATCGCCGTCTTTCCGTCCTGGCGCCTGATCTCGACGCGATTTCCCTTCTTCAGGGCCCCGAGTCCGTAGAACACGGCGGGGCCCTGTTTGTTGTCGACATGGCCGACGACGACCGCGGTGCCCTTCTCGCCGGGGGACACCGCGCCGGTGAACCAGCCGGCCAGGTTCGGGTCCTCCGGCGGTGGCGCGCCGACCCAGCCGTTCGGGTCCAGGCCGACCGGCACCATCGGCGCGTCGACCCGGATCGCCGGGATGGAGACCCGGTCGGGCGCGGCGAACGGCAGAGGAGCGGGGGCGTTGTCGAAGACCGTGCCGTGCACCCGGCTGTCCGCCGCGGCCGCCGACGCGGGCTGGGGCGGACCGACGTCGAATTCCCCCGAACCATTCCGAATGAGCGCGAGGCCGGTCAGCAGAACAAGCGCTATCACGCCCCAGGGAGCGCGCTTCCTCCGCTGCTCCTCCTCTTCGGCCAGCCCGGCCAACTCGGACGCAGACATTGACTTCCCCTCTCGACGCGGCCGTCGCCTCGTCATTCGCGCATACGAGAACGCTAAGTCCCGCGCGCGAAACCGGCGACGGGACCGCGGCGAACGGGTGGCCCCCGAACGCGGGTGGTGCGCCATCCGAGTTGCCGTGAACAGGAATTTTCTGACGGTCCGTGACCTGCAGAGATATCCGATTGTGTGCTTTTCGTTCGGCGTGTCCTCTCCGCCGTACGGACCAGCGCCGAAATGCGGGCTTGCGCACAGCATCTGAGGGTCTGTCTGGGAGGCGTTTTCTCGCCGATCCACCGGGGACCGTTCCCGGGGCGTCTCCCGCGGAGGATTCACATGCGTACTACTCGTGCCCTGGCGGCCGCAGGCGCCGCGGTCGCCGTGCTCGGACTCACCGCCCCGGCGGCCGTCGCGCGGGACGGAATGAACCTGAGCCCGAGCAATGTCGTCGCCCTTCCCAACGTCATCGCCCGGGGCGGGCAACTGACCATCACCGTCAACAACTGCACCGGCAACGCCACCGCGAGCTCGGACGCCTTCCGGACGATCCGGCTGCGGACGGGGGCCGGCAACCTGGCGACGGGACGCGCCACGGTCAACCGGAACGCCCGTCCGGGATCGCACAGCATCAGCGTCGTCTGCCGCAACGGCACCGTGATCAATCCCACAGCCTTCACCGTCATCGGCGGTGTCCAGGGTGGTCTCGGCGGCAGCAGCTCCTCCGGGGCCACCCCGACCGACATGGCCATCGGGAGCGGGCTGGTGGCCCTGGCCGTCGTCGGCGGCGGGGTGTTCTGGATGCGCAGGCGGTCCGAGAGGCACATCTGATCTCCACCGGCTCCGCCCCGGACTCCGAGAGGACCGGGGCGGAGCCCTGTGCGGCCGGAAGAGCCGTCAGGCGCCGTCGTCGCCGGCGCGGCGTCGGGACAAGTGGTACGCCGCGCCGACCGACCCCGCGATCAGCAGGGCCCCCATGCCGAGTTCCTTCACGTCGAACCCGGCGAAACTGCCGCCCTCACCGGCGTGCACACCCCGGTCGGGGTTGAGCGGCACGGGCGTGGGAGTGAGCGGGTGGCCGCCTGCGATGGTCAGGACCGTGGAGCCGCTCACGCCGTCGCAGGTGAACGTCACCTTGTAGACGGCACCGGGCTTGGCGTCCCAGTCGACCACGACCGTCGCCTGGCTCTTGTGCGGCGGGATGATGACGGTGTCGAACACCGCCGACGCGACGGTCGCGGAGCCCTTGCAGCCGCCGTGGTTCCGCTCCAGCAACAACGTCACCTGGTCGCCCGCGGAGACCGTCGAGGGCAGGACGCTGAAGCCGAAGGGTGTGATGGTGGTGTCGCCCGTCGCCACGGCGGCCGGTGCGGAGAACGTCAGGGCGGTCACGCCCAACAGTGCGGCCGAAGCGAGGCGTATCGCGCGCATGGTGGTTCCTCCGGTACCCGAGGAGCAGCCGCGGATCTTTTCCGCCTGAGTCAGAAATGCACCTCGATGACCGAAACGCTAGGAACAGGTGTGCGTTCGCGCGATCGCTGTCCCTCCGAATGGGGCATCCGTGTGGGCCGCTCGGGGGACGCCTACGGCGTGTCGGACACCGGACGTCCCCCTGCGGTCCTCCCGTGAGAGGCCGTCAGCCCTTGATGTCCGGGAACAGGGCGAAGAACGGCTCCGCCGACGCCGTGATGCCACGGCTGTAGGGCGCGTCGAAGTCCCAGATCAGGAAGAGCAGAAAGGCGATCAGCGCGGAGAACAGGCCGGCCAGGATCAGCTCACGGGCCGTACGCCGGATCTGCAGCGCGAAGACCATCCCGATGGTGACGACGGCTCCGCCCAGCAGACCGAACCAGACCACCCCTGGCATGGTGGGCTCGACCGAGTCCGCGCGGGCGTTGCGGGCCTGGTCCACGGCGGCCACCTGGTCGACGAGCGGCTGGTAGGCCTGGGCCTCGAAGTCGCTCTTCGGCTCGTAGGAGGTGACGTCGGTACGGATCCGGTCGAGGAGCTCGGTGCCCCGCTCGGTCATACGGCGGTGGTCGGCCATCTCCTTCCACTCCGTCGTGGCAACGTGTCCGACATAGGCGTTGACATCGGCCCGAATGCGGTCACGGACGTCGGACGGATAGACCTGCACCCGCTCCGAGATCTCGTGCAGCGCCTGGGCCTCCGTCTGGACGTGGTCCTGGGCGGCGCTGCGGGCCTCCCACACGCCCGCGATGGCCAGACCCAGGACGATGGCGTACACCACCCCGATCCACATCGTCATGTACTCGATGACGTCCGGGGTCTCGCTGGGATCCTCGTCCACGGGCGCCGCCTTGTGGCGGATGAGCGTGATGACGACCACCACCGCGCACGCGGCCAGCATCGCGAGGATGAGAACAAGCCATTCCGGCAAGGGATGCCTCCAGGGTCGGCACTAGCGGGGCCGCAGCGCGGCCACGGCGACCACCGCGGGCGCGGTGATGAGCAGGACGTAGATCACGGGCGAGGTCGTGCTGTGCGTGGGCCGGTCGGGGGCCTTCGCATGGTGGTACGCCGGGTAGGCCACCGCGGGCGCGGAGGGGCCCGGTGCCGGGCTGGGCGGCGGCGTCCGCGTCGGGGTGGGAGTGGGGGTCGGGGTGGGCGCGGGGGGTGGTGCCGGCCGCGCCCGGGGCGGCGCCGGCTGTGGCGCCGGTGCGGGCGGCGGGGGTGGTGGTGGCGGCTGCGGGGTCGGGGTGGGCCTGGGCTTCGGGGGCTTCGGCGCGGGAGGTGGCTTCGGGGTGGGGTCGGGGGAGGGCGTCGGAGTACAAGGGGGCTCTGGGGGTGTGGGGGTCGGAGTGGGCGTGGGCGTCGGGGTGGGCGTGGGTGCCGGTTTCGGGCAGGGCGGGGGAGTGGGCCACGTGAGGCTTCCGGCGACCGCCACCACCTCCGCGCCGTCGGGACCGACCGAGGCGTAGGCGCAGGCATCCGCCTCGGCGACCCGGGCCGTGGGGCCGATGAGCGCCCACGTCAAGGCCAGTAGGGCCAACACACGTATGGCAATGGCGGATTGGGGCGATTCGGGTCGATGCACGACGCAGATCATGAGGCCTGGCGCACCGTGTCACGCGCGGGCACGAAGAGATTGCTCCGAAGGAGGGATAAAAGATCGCCCGATGTTTGAATCCTGGGCGTTCGTCCGTCCGGCGAGGCGTATGTCTGTGCGGTCCGAGGCGGGTGTGGTCACAGCGTCCGAAAAGAAATATGCGGGACGGTTGAACACAACCCCTGCTCCGGTGCGTACCCATTGTCGTGCGGCGGCGCAGCAGGGCGCTGCAACACCCTTTTGAATTTTGGGGAGTTGACGATGAAGACCTCCTGGCGGAGCGCCTCACTCGTGGCAAGCGCCGCGGCGGTGCTGGCATTGACGACGGCGTGCGGTCAGGAAAGCGGCGGCTCGTCGGTGGGCAGCCAGAACGTCGGAGCCACCGCCGCGGCGGGCAGCTACGGCGGTGTCGGCTCCGGTCTCGGGACCGGCACCAGTGCCAGCCCCACGGCGAGCTCGACCGCGATCGGCCAAGGGAATCTGGGAGCCCAGTCGGCCTCGGCCGGCAAGTTGCAGGTGTCCGCGAACGCCGAGCTCGGGGACGTGTTGACCGATGCCACCGGTCTCACCCTCTACCGCTTCGACGAGGACACCGCCGAGCCGCCGAAGTCGAACTGCAACGGCGACTGTGCCACGGCCTGGCCGCCGGTGCCCGCGGACGATGCCTCGGCCGGTGCCGGTATCGACAAGGCGCTGCTCGGTGAGGTGACCCGGGCCGACGGCAGCAAGCAGCTGACCATCGGCGGCTGGCCCGCCTACCGCTATGCCAAGGACACCAAGGCCGGCGATCTGACGGGCCAGGGCGTGGGCGGCAAGTGGTACGCGCTGGCGCCCACGGGCAAGAAGGCGTCGGTCGCCAGCCTGCCCGGACTGTCCACGCGCAACGACCCGAGCCTCGGCGAGATCGTCGTCGACAAGAACGGCATGACGGTCTACCGCTTCGCCAAGGACAAGGCCTGGCCGGAGCCGGTCTCCAACTGCACCGGGGCCTGCCTGGAGAAGTGGCCGGTCGTGGCGCCCGTGTCGACGAACGACACCAAGGGCGTCCAGAAGAAGGGCCTGATGAGCTTCACCCGTTCCGACGGCGTCAGGCAGCAGACGGTCAACTGCTCGCCGATCTACACCTTCGCGGCCGACAAGAAGCCCGGTGACACCAACGGCCAGGGTGTCGGCGGCACCTGGTACGCCGTCCGTCCCGACGGAAAGATGGTCGGCGTCTCCGACAAGTGACACCGGCCCCACCCGATCCACCGGTCCGACCTCTCCGCGCCGCACGGAGGGGTCGGACCGGTTTGCCGTCATTTCCCGCAACTCCCCGCGATTCGGCGCCCGTTCCGGAACTCTCCGGAGCGCGGCGCCTACGTTTCGTGAAGAATCGGCAGCCGCTTCCGAGCGGCACGTGCCGCAGGCAGTGACCGGGAACGGACGGTCAATTTCCGTTTCCGCTCGCTCCATTGGCGGGCGATCAGTAGCCTCAGCTCGAACACCGGATCGCCTACGCCTTGGAGAGATACATGGAGCGTCCCGCCTGGGCTCCCCGGAACATCGACATCTCGGTGCCGAGCGTCGCGCGTATCTACGACTTCTACCTGGGCGGTTCGCACAACTTCGAGGCCGACCGGGAGGCCGCCCGCCGGGCCATGGAGCACGCGCCGGGGCTGCCGAAGACCATGCAGGCGAACCGGGCGTTCCTGCGGCGGGCGGTGCGGTTCGCCGCCGAGGAGGGCGTCACCCAGTTCCTGGACATCGGTTCCGGCATTCCGACCTTCGGCAACGTCCACGAGGTGGCCCAGAGTGCCCGCCCCGGCGCCCGGGTCGTCTACGTCGACCACGACCCGGTGGCCGTCGCGCACAGCCAGGCGGTCCTGGAGGGCAACCCGGACGCGGGCGTCGTCGCGGCGGACCTCCGTAAGCCCCAGGAGATCCTTTCGAACGCCGAGGTCCAGGGCCTGATCGACCTGAACCGGCCGGTGGCGCTGCTCCTCGTTGCCATACTGCACTTCGTGGAAGACGCGGACGACCCGTACGGAGCAGTGGCCGAACTGCGCGACGCGCTCGCGCCCGGCAGCCTGCTGGTGCTCACGCACGCCTCGTACGAGGGAATGCCGCTTCCGCCGGAGCGGGCCGAAGGCGCGGTGGACGTGTACAAGGACATTCGCAACCCGCTGATCATGCGCTCGCGCGAGGAGATCGCGCGGTTCTTCGAGGGGTACGACATGGTGGAACCGGGACTGGTGTCGCCGCCGCGGTGGCGGCCCGATTCGGCGACCTGGAACCCCGACGACGAGGATCCGTGGGCCTTCGCGGGGTTCGCCGGCGTGGGGCGTTCCGCGTGATCGCCGAGCCGGACGGGCCGGAGGACAGACTGCGCCGGTTCGCGACGATCTGGAGCCGGGCCGTGTTCCCGGTGACCTCGACGTCCGCGACCCGGCCGGAGTTCGAGGAACAACTGCTGCCGCTGGCCCGCCGGTTGAGCGGGGCACTCGCGGCCAGGACCGTCGACACGGACGAGGGCCGGGCGATCGGCGCCGCCCTCGTCGACGCGCACTGCACGGACCCGGAGGCGCTGAGCCGCTCCCTGGACTGCGTCGACGCCTATCTGGTGCTCTACTGCGGCGGCGACGGCGACCGCGAGGACCTGCGGTCCCGGTCGGCCCGTCTGCAGCACGCCATGGCCGCCGGGTTCGCGCAGGCGTTGCGCGAGCGGACGCTGGCCGAGCAGGAGGCCATCGCGCAGGCCGCCCTGCAGGCGCAGGGCGCGGTGGCACAGGCGCTGCACGCGACCGAGGCGCGATTCCGGGCGGTGTTCGAGGGCGCGGCCATAGGAATCGGCATCGCCGACCTGGACGGCAACGTCCTCCAGGTCAACGGCGCGCTGCTGCGCATGTTCGGCCTCACCGACCCGACGATGCGCGGTCGCAAGGTCCAGGAGTGGACCCACCCCGAGGACGCGCCGCAGACCTGGAAGCTCTACGACGAACTCGTCCGCGGCGAGCGCGAGCACTACCACCTCGAAAAGGCCTTCTACCGCCCGGACGGAACGGTCCTGTGGACCAACCTGACGGTCTCCCTGCTGCGCGACGCCGACGGCGCCCCGCAGTACCAGCTCGCCCTCATGGAGGACACCACCGAGCGCCGGCTGCTCAACCTCCGGCTGCGCTACGAGGCCACGCACGACGCCCTCACCGGGCTGCCCAACCGCACCCTGTTCTTCGAGCGCCTGGAGAAGGCGCTCAGCGCCGGCGAGGGCCAGCGGTTCGGCCTGTGCTACCTCGACCTCGACGGCTTCAAGACCATCAACGACAGCCTCGGCCACGCGGCCGGCGACCGGCTGCTCGTCGAGGTCGCCGACCGGCTCCAGTCCTGCGCGACCGCGCCGGGCGAGATGGTCGCCCGCCTCGGCGGTGACGAGTTCGTGGCGCTGACCACCGGCCCGGACACCGAGAGCGAGGTCGACGACCTCGCGGCCCGCATCATGAACGTGCTGCTCGCCCCGGTCCGTATCGACGGCCGGGAGCTGACCGTCCGCGGCAGCATCGGCATCGTCGAGGGTCCGGCGGGCGAGCGGGGCCCCGCGGAGGTGCTGCGCAGCGCCGACATCACGATGTACCGGGCCAAGTCGGCGGGCGGCAACCGCTTCGAGCTGGCCGATCCGGAGGCCGATGCCCGCGCCATCACCCGGCACGGGCTGACCACGCAGCTGCCCGCGGCCCTGGAGCGGGGCGAGTTCTTCATCGAGTACCAGCCGCTGGTGCACCTCGGCGACGGCAGCGTCCGGGGCGCCGAGGCGCTGGTGCGCTGGCTGCACCCGCAGCACGGCGTCCTCGGCCCCGACCGGTTCATCCCGCTCGCCGAGCACACCGGACTGATCGTGCCGCTCGGCCGCTGGGTCCTGGAGCAGTCGGTGCGGCAGGCCCGCGAGTGGCGAGAACGGTACGGCGAGAACACGGCGGGCGGCCCGCTCCGCATCAACGTCAACCTCTCGCCCTGCCAGCTCACCCACCCCGGCCTGGTCCAGGACACCGTGGACATCCTGGAGCGCGCCGGCGTCGACCCGGACGCGCTCTGCCTCGAAGTCACCGAGTCGGCCCTCATCGGCGCCGACGACGACCTGCTCAAACCGCTGCGCCAACTCGCCGAGATGGGCGTCGACATCGCCCTAGACGACTTCGGCACCGGCTACTCGAACCTGGCGAACCTGCGCCGCCTCCCGGTCAGCGTCCTCAAGCTGGACCGCTCCTTCACCCGGAGCATGCAGCAGTTCCCCGCCGACCCGGTCGACCTCAAGATCGTCGAGGGGATCGTCTCCCTCGCCCACGGCCTGAACCTGGCGGTGACGGTCGAGGGCGTCGAAACCGGGGCCCAGGCCGAGCAGTTGCGGATACTGGGCTGCGACACGGCCCAGGGCTGGTACTACGCCCGCCCGGGCCCGCCGGAGCGGCTGCACCAGCTGGCCCTGGTGGACGCGGCGGGCTGAGTCCCGCCACTGCTAGGGCAGCGGCAGCGAGCGCAGGGAGCCGTGGGTGCGGGCCATGACGACGATGTGGCCCGTGTCCCCGCCCGGCGCGAGGATCACGGGGTATTCGCCGCCTCTGGTCTGCGAGTACGCCGCGGACATGCGGGGCGCGGCGGTTCCGGTCCCCTGCGGACCGGCGTGCAGGTCGATCGTGATCACGCGGCCCCGCGTGGTGCGGTCGTTGACGGGGGTGAAGGTGACGAACCGGCCGTCGGCCACGTCGGCGTCCGCCTCGGTGGCGTACGTGCTCCACAGTCTGCGGTCGTTCTCGAGGTCGTACGCGAACCAGTTGCCCGCGCTCGTGTCCTCGGCGCCGGCCTCGTACAGCACCAGGACCCCGTCGTCGGAGATCACCCCGCGTACCGGCTTGTCGATCGTGTTCCTCGGGGTGGGCAGCGGCCTCAGCGTCGCCGGATCCAGGCGCCGCATCCGCGCGAAGGTGTCCCCGGCGGAGAACGGGCTGCCGGTGCAGACCAGGTAGTGGCCACCGGTGACGAGGTGCGGGCACTCGACGCCGGTGGGGCTGACCGCGAGGGTGGCGCCGGTGCGGGCGTCGCGGGCGGTGAGCCGGGTGCCGTCGGCCGTGTAGACGCGGCCCCCGAAGGCGGCCAGGGGTTCGCCCGTGCTCCAGCCGACGGTCCGGTGCCATAGGGCCCTGCCGTCGGACGCGCGAACGGCGTCGAGGACGGCGGCGGTGCCGGTGAAGGGATCCGGTGCGTGCAGGGCGTAGACGACCCCGTCCGCAGCGCCGAGGGCCAAGTAGGCGCGGCCGGTGGGCAGTCGATGGGTCCACGCCTGCGCACCCGTCCGCAGGTTCGCCGCGCGGAGCCTGCCCGCGACCCCGGTCACGGCCCGTTCGTCGGCCGCGTCGACGAGCAGTCCGGCGCTCTTGCCGCGGTCGCCCGCGGGCACGGTCCAGGTGATACGGCCGTTGGCCCGCGAACGCCCCACGAATCCACCGGAGTCGGTCGCGCACACCACCTGGTGCGCCGTCGCGCCGCAACTGCCGTGGGCCTCCCGGCTGGAGAGGGACGCCGTCCACGCCCGCCACGGGCCCGAGACGGACGTCGAGGTCAGCTCCACCGTCGGCCCCGAGGCGCCGGACGGTGACGAGCCCGCTGGGCTCTTCGGCCCGCCGGACGCGGTGTTCCCCGCGCACCCCACCAGCACCAGCAGTGCCGCGCCCACCGCAACGATCCGCCGCTTCATCCCCGCCCACCCCCCGTTCGAGAAGGCCTCATGCTACGACGGCTCAGCGCTCCAGCAGCATCCGCTGCAACTCCCGTGCCGCCCGCGGCGGAGCCACATCGCTGCGGTGCGCCAGCGCGATCGTCCGGTGCAGGCCCGGCCGGGCGAGCGGGGTGACCCGCAGCCCCCGCCCCGAGCGCGTGGCGACCATCCGCGGCACGACGGCCACGCCCAGCCCCGCCCGCACGAAGCCGAGGACCGCGTCCATCTCCCCGCCCTCCACCGCGAAGTCCGGCTCGAACCCCTCGGCACGGCACGCGGCCACGGTCAGTTCCCGCAGGTCGTAGCCGTGCCGAAACATCACCAGCGGTTCGCTCTCCAGATCGGCGACGCGGACCGTACGGCGGCCCGGACCGCCGGGCGCGGCCGCCTCCGGCGAGGAGACGACGACCAGGTCCTCACGCAGCAGCTCCACCGTCGTCAGCGCCGGGGACGGCGACGGCAGCGGGAGGACCACCAGCGCCAGGTCGAGGGCGCCGCGCGCGAGCAGCCGTACGAGATCGTGGGAGCCACCCTCCTCGATCATCAGCCGGATGCCGGGGTAGCGGTCGTGGAAGGCGCGCAGCACGTCCGGCAGCAGACCGGTGCACAGGCTCGGGGTCGCGCCCAGCCGGACCCGGCCGCTGCGCAGCTGCACCAGCTCCTGCACCTCGTGCCGGGCCGTGTCCGCGTCGGCCAGGATGCGACGGGCCAGCGGCAGCAGGGCCTCACCCGCGTCGGTGAGGGTGATGTTGCCGCGCGCCCGCAGGAAGAGATCCGCCCCGAGCTCCCGCTCCAGCGCCTTGATCTGCTGGGACAGGGACGGCTGCGCCACATGGACCAGATCGGCGGCGCGGGTGAAGTGCCGGGTCTCGGCGACCGCCACGAAGTACTGGAGCTGCTGGAACTGCATCCTCGTACGATAGCCGCTTCCTATGGAATCGAGCCGAACCATGTCTTGGACCGATCGGGGGCCCGGGCTCTAGCGTCTTGACCCATGGCTCTGGCAACGCGGACGGCCCGGCGGCCGTCCATCGCCCGCACGGTATGGGACAGCTCCGTCGGCAAGAAGACCGTGATGGCCGTAAGCGGCCTGATCATGCTGCTGTACCTGGTCGTCCACATGATCGGGAATCTGAAGATCTTCTTCGGGGCGGGCGAGTTCAACCACTACGCGCACTGGCTGCGTACGGTCGGCGAACCCTTCATGCACTACGAGTGGACGCTGTGGCTCATCCGGATCGTGCTGGTGGTCGCCGTCGTCGCGCACGCCGTCTCGGCGTACCAGCTCAGCCGCCGCGACATCCGGGCGCGGCCCGGCAAGTACGTCCACAAGAAGCCGCGGGCGAGCTACGCGACCCGCACCATGCGCTGGGGCGGGATCATCCTCGGCCTGTTCATCGTGTGGCACCTCCTCGACCTGACGACCGGCACCGTGCACTCCGGCGGCTTCCAGGAGGGCCACCCGTACCAGAACGTCGTGGACACCTTCTCCACCTGGTACGGCAACGTCATCTACATCGTCGCGATGCTCGCCCTCGGCCTGCATGTCCGGCACGGCTTCTGGGCCGCCGCCCAGACCCTCGGCGTCGGCAGCCGCACCCGCGACCGCGCCCTCAAGGGCGTCGCCAATGTCCTCGCACTGCTGCTCACGGCCGGCTTCATCGCCGTACCCGTGGGTGTCATGACCGGAGTGGTGAGCTGAACATGACGTACACCGACTATCGGAGCGGCGAACCTGTCGTCGACACCAAGGCACCGAAGGGCCCCATCCGCGAGCGTTGGGACAAGCGCCGTTTCGAGGCCAAGCTCGTCAACCCCGCCAACCGGCGCAAGCACACCGTGATCGTGGTGGGCACCGGCCTCGCGGGCGGCTCCGCGGGCGCCACGCTCGCCGAACAGGGCTACCACGTCGTCCAGTTCTGCTACCAGGACTCCCCGCGCCGCGCCCACTCCATCGCCGCGCAGGGCGGCATCAACGCGGCCAAGAACTACCGCAACGACGGCGACTCCATCCACCGGCTGTTCTACGACACCGTCAAGGGCGGCGACTTCAGGGCGCGCGAGTCCAACGTCCACCGCCTGGCACAGATCTCGGTCGAGATCATCGACCAGTGCGTGGCGCAGGGCGTGCCCTTCGCGCGGGAGTACGGCGGTCTGCTCGACACCCGCTCCTTCGGCGGCGTCCAGGTTTCCCGGACCTTCTACGCCCGCGGCCAGACGGGTCAGCAGCTCCTGCTCGGCGCGTACCAGGCGCTGTCGCGGCAGATCGCCGCCGGGAACATCGAGATGCACCCGCGCACCGAGATGCTCGACCTGATCGTCGTCGACGGACGGGCGCGCGGGATCGTGGCCCGCGATCTCGTCACCGGGCGCGTCGACACGTACTTCGCGGACGCGGTGGTCCTGGCCTCGGGCGGCTACGGCAACGTCTTCTACCTGTCGACGAACGCCATGAACTCCAACGCCACCGCCATCTGGCGGGCCCACCGGCGGGGCGCCCACTTCGCCAACCCCTGCTTCACGCAGATCCATCCGACCTGCATCCCGCGCACCGGTGATCACCAGTCCAAGCTCACGCTGATGAGCGAGTCGCTGCGCAACGACGGCCGGATCTGGGTGCCGAAGACCAAGGGCGACACCCGTCCGCCGAACCGGATCCCCGAGGACGAGCGCGACTATTACCTGGAGCGCATCTACCCGTCCTTCGGCAACCTGGTCCCGCGCGACATCGCCTCCCGCGCCGCGAAGAACGTCTGCGACGAGGGCAGGGGAGTGGGGCCGGGGGGACAGGGCGTGTACCTCGACTTCGCCGACGCCATCCGGCGCATGGGCCGGGCAGCCGTGGAGGCGAAGTACGGCAACCTCTTCGACATGTACCAGCGGATCACCGACGAGGATCCGTACGACGTGCCGATGCGGATCTACCCCGCCGTGCACTACACGATGGGCGGGCTGTGGGTCGACTACGACCTCCAGACCACCATCCCCGGCCTGTTCGCGATCGGCGAGGCCAACTTCTCCGACCACGGGGCCAACCGCCTCGGCGCCTCCGCGCTGATGCAGGGCCTGGCCGACGGCTACTTCGTGCTGCCGGCGACCATCAACGACTACCTCGCCCGCAACCCGCACCAGGACCCGGTGACCGGCGAACACCCCGCCGTGCAGGAGGTGCTGGCGGAGACGGAGGACCGGCTCAACCTGCTCCTCGCCGTCGACGGCGACCGCACGCCCGACTCCTTCCACCGCGAGGTCGGCGAACTCATGTGGGAGTTCTGCGGGATGGCACGCACCGGCTCCGGCCTGCGCAAGGCGCTGGAGCGCATCCCGCAGATCCGCGAGGAGTTCTGGCGGCGGATCAAGGTCCCCGGCACCGGCCAGGAGTTCAACCAGTCGCTGGAGAAGGCGAACCGTGTCGTCGACTACCTGGAACTCGCCGAGCTGATGTGCCTCGACGCCCTGCACCGCGCCGAGTCCTGCGGCGGCCACTTCCGCGAGGAGTCCCAGACCCCCGACGGCGAAGCCGCCCGCCGGGACGACGAGTTCGCCTACGCGGCGGCCTGGGAGTTCACCGGCACCGGCGAGGCCCCCGTCCTGCACAAGGAAGACCTGGTCTTCGAGTACGTCCACCCCACCCAGCGGAGCTACGCATGAAGCTCACCCTGCGCGTCTGGCGGCAGCAGAACGCCGACGCCGACGGCGCGATGTCCACGTACGAGGTGGACGGCATCTCGTCCGACATGTCCTTCCTGGAGATGCTGGACACCCTCAACGAGGAGCTCATCCTGCGCGGTGAGGACCCGGTGGCCTTCGACCACGACTGCCGTGAGGGCATCTGCGGGGCGTGCTCGCTCGTCATCAACGGCGACGCGCACGGGCCCGAGCGGACCACCACCTGTCAGCTGCACATGCGGTCCTTCTCGGACGGCGACACGATCGACGTCGAGCCGTGGCGGGCGTCCGCGTTCCCGGTGATCAAGGACCTGGTCGTGGACCGGTCGGCCTTCGACCGGATCATCCAGGCAGGCGGATACATCACGGCGCCCACCGGGTCGGCACCGGAGGCGCACGCCACGCCGGTACCCAAGCCCGACGCCGACTTCGCCTTCGAGCACGCCGAGTGCATCGGGTGCGGGGCGTGTGTCGCCGCCTGTCCCAACGGGGCGGCGATGCTGTTCACCTCGGCCAAGGTGAACCATCTGAACGTGCTGCCGCAGGGAGCGCCGGAGCGGGAGACCAGGGTCCTCGACATGGTCGAGCAGATGGACGCGGAGGGCTTCGGCGGCTGCACGCTCGCGGGCGAGTGCGCGACGGCCTGCCCCAAGGGCATTCCGCTGGTCTCCATCACCAGCATGAACAAGGAGTGGCTGCGGGCGACCCGGAAGGCCGCCCGACGCTGAGAGACGTTCGCCGACAAGGTGCGGACGGGCGGGGCCGGACGTGGTGCTCAAGTCCGGCCCCGCCAAGGTCATGAGCCGGGCCCCGCCCAGGTCACGTGGGGAACGCCTCATCGATCAGGTCGACCTCCCTCCGGCCACCGGCGGGACACCGGCCGGTCGACGGAGTCGCAGGCCCCGGACACCTTGCCCGAGCCGTTCAGCGTCCGCACATCCGCGCTCTCGGAACCCGTCACGTACACGCCAACCGGCGTCGGGAGAACTGGGACAGCGGCACCGCTCGCCGCCTCCGCCCGTGACCTGGAGAGTGCCATGACCGGCGTTTCCACCCTGGACCGTCCCCCGCAGAGCGCCGCCCCGGCCCGCTACACCGTCACCCTGGCCCGCGACGAGGACGACGTACGGGCCGCGCAGCGGCTGCGGCACGACGTGTTCGCCGGGGAGATGGGCGCCCTCCTGGCCACCCCGGAACCCGGCCTCGACCTGGACGGCTTCGACGCCCACTGCGACCACCTGCTCGTCCGCGACACCGTCACCGGACAGGTCGTCGGCACCTACCGGCTGCTGCCTCCGGAGCGTGCGGCGGTGGCCGGACGCCTGTACTCGGAGGGCGAGTTCGACCTCGCGCCGCTCGACGCGATCCGCCCGGGACTCGTCGAGGTCGGCCGCTCCTGCGTGCACCCCGAGCACCGCGACGGGGCCGTCATCGGTCTCATCTGGGCCGGGATCGCCCGCTACATGGTGGACCGTGGCCACGACTGGCTGGCGGGCTGCTGCTCGATCCCGCTCGCCGACGGCGGCGCGCTCGCGGCCGGCACGTGGAACCGGGTGCGCACCAAGTACCTGGCTCCCGAGGAGTTCCGGGTACGCCCCCTGCTGCCCTGGGAGCCCGCGGAGAACACACCCGCGGCCCGCACCGAGCTGCCCCCGCTGCTGCGCGGCTACCTGCGCCTGGGCGCCTGGGTGTGCGGACCGCCCGCCCACGACCCGGAGTTCGGGGTCGCCGACCTGTACGTGCTGCTGTCGATGCGCCGGGTCGACGCCCGCTATCTGCGGCACTTCCTCTCGCTCGTCCCGGCCTGATGAGCGTCTGGCTGCCCAGCGCGCCCTGCACCCCCGGGGCGTGTCTGGAACGGACGGGGGCCGCCACGGCCGTACCCCGTGCCGTGCTGCGGCTCCTCGCGGTCACGGCGGTCCTGCTCGCCGGGATCGCGCTGCTGCCGGCCGGCCGCTGGATCCCGGCCGGAGTGGTCAGGTGGTGGTGCCGGGCGGTGGTGCGGGCCTCGGGGGTCCGGGTCCGCGTGTCCGGCGCCACCGCGCCCGTGGGGGGAGTGCTGCTGGTCGCGAACCACATCTCCTGGCTGGACATCCCGCTGCTGGCCGCCGTACGCCCGGCCCGGATGCTCGCGAAGTCCGAGATCCGCCGGTGGCCGGTGGCGGGGCGGCTGACGGCCCGCAGCGGCGCGCTGTTCATCGAGCGGGACCGGCTGCGTGCCCTCCCGGACACGGTCGCCCGGATCACCGACGCGCTGGCTGGGGGTGCGGCGGTCGCCGTCTTCCCCGAGGGAAGCACCTGGTGCGGTCGCGCCCAGGGTCACTTCCACCGCGCGGTGTTCCAGGCGGCCCTCGACGCCGGCGTGCCCGTCCAGCCGGTGAGCCTGCGGTACCGGCTCGCCGGCGGCGGGCCCAGCACGGCCGCCGCCTACATCGGTGACGACTCACTGCCGGCATCGGTATGGCGGGTGGTGTCGGCACGCGGGCTGACGGCCGAGGTGGAGGTCCCGGCTCCGATCGCCCCGGGCAGCCACCCCGACCGCCGCTCCCTGGCCCGGGCAGCACAGTCGCTCGCGTGCGACGGGCGCACCGGCGAGCATGCGACCGGCTGACCGGGCAACAGCCGTTTGGCTGGTGAGCGAAGGCATCCCGGGGTCCGTCGGACGCGGGCCTCCGGGTTCGGTGCCCGGGCGAGGGCGGCAGCGGTCGTGCCGCCCGACGGAGTCGGTCGTCGAACTAGGCGCCGACGCCCAGCGTCCTGGCCAGGTACGGTGCCGTGGCGCTGCCCCCCGCCGCGGCGACGTCTTCCGGCACGCCGGTCGCCGTGATGCGGCCGCCCGCGTCGCCGCCGCCCGGGCCCAGGTCGATCACCCAGTCCGCGCCCGCCACCACCGACATGTCGTGCTCGACGACGATCACCGTGTGTCCGGCGTCCACGAGGCCGTGGAGTTGGCGCATGAGGACCTCGACGTCGGCCGGGTGGAGACCGGTGGTGGGTTCGTCGAGGAGGTACAGCGTGTGGGCGCGGCGGGCGCGCTGGAGTTCGTTCGCGAGCTTGATGCGCTGGGCCTCGCCGCCGGAGAGTTCGGTGGCGGGCCGGCCGAGGTGGAGGTAGCCGAGGCCGATGTCGAGGAGGGTGGTGAGACTGCGGGCGACGAGCGGGGTGTCCGCGAAGAAGTCCGCCGCCGCCTCCACCGTCAGGTCGAGCACCTGGGCGATGTTCCTTCCCCGGTACGTCACTTCGAGTGTCGCGGGGTTGTAGCGGGCCCCGCCGCAGTCCGGGCAGGGCGCGTAGGTGCTCGGCAGGAAGAGCAGCTCGACGCTGACGAAGCCCTCGCCCTGGCAGGTCTCACAGCGCCCTCCCGCCACGTTGAAGGAGAAACGGCCGACCCCGTAGCGGCGTTCACGTGCCTCGTCGGTGGCGGCGAAGACCTTGCGCACGACGTCGAACAGGCCCGTGTAGGTGGCGAGGTTGGAGCGCGGGGTGCGGCCGATCGGCTTCTGGTCGACCGAGACCAGACGTCCCACCCCCTCCAGTTCCTCGGTGATCTCACCGACCAGCGTGGACTTGCCCGAGCCCGACACCCCGGTCACCGCGGTGAACACACCGAGCGGGAACTCGGCCGTCACCCCGCGCAGGTTGTGCCGGTTGACGGGACCGACCTTCAACTGGCCCCTCGGCGAGCGCACTTGACGCTTAGGGGTGGGGGAGCGGTCGAACAGATACCGGGCGGTCGCGGACTCCTCGGCCTTCGCCAGCTCCGCCACTGGGCCGCTGTGCAGCACCCGCCCGCCGTGCTCACCCGCCCCCGGCCCGACGTCCACGAGCCAGTCCGCGCCCCGCATGACGGCCAGGTCGTGCTCCACCACGAACACCGAGTTGCCGGCCGCCTTCAGTCGCGCCAGCACCGTGAGCAGAGCCTCGGTGTCCGCGGGGTGCAGTCCGGCGGAGGGTTCGTCGAGGACGTACACCACTCCGAACAGTCCGGACCGCAACTGGGTGGCGAGGCGCAGCCGTTGGAGTTCGCCCGCGGACAGGGTGGGGGTGGCGCGGTCCAGGCTCAGATAGCCGAGTCCGAGCTCGACGACGGGCGCGATACGGGACTTGAGGTCGTCGGTGAGGACGCGGGCGGTCTCCCCGTGGGCGACCAGCGAGGCGGCCAGCTCGGTCAGCGGCAGGGCCGCGAGGTCGGCGATCGTGCGGCCCGCGAAGGTGACCGCCATCGCCTCCGGACGCAGCCTGCTGCCGCCGCAGACGGGGCACGGGGCGGCGACCAGGAAGCGTTCCGCCTTCGCCTTCAGCGTCTGGCTCTTGGAGTCCGCGAACGTCTTCAGGACATAGCGGTGGGCGCTCATGTACGTGCCCTGGTACGGGCGTTGGATACGGTCCGCGTCCCGCACCGGGTGCACGGTGACCACCGGCTGCTCGTCGGTGAACAGGATCCACTCGCGCTCTTCGGCGGGCAGTTCACGCCAGGGCCGGTCCACGTCGTGGCCGAGCGCGTCGAGGATGTCCCGCAGGTTCTTGCCCTGCCAGGCACCGGGCCACGCGGCGATGGCGCCCTCCCGGATCGACAGCGACGGGTCGGGCACCAGCGACTGCTCGGTCGTACGGTGGACCCGGCCCAGGCCATGGCACTCCGGGCAGGCGCCGACCGCCGTATTGGGGGAGAAGGAGTCCGAGTCGAGCCGCTCGGCACCGGGCGGGTAGTCACCGGCCCGGGAGAACAGCATGCGCAGCGAGTTGGAGAGGTTGGTGACCGTGCCGACGGACGAACGGGACGTCGGTGCCGAGCGCCGCTGTTCCAGCGAGACCGCGGGGGGCAGCCCGGTGATCTCCCCGACCTTCGGCGCCCCCACCTGGTGGATCAGCCGGCGTGCGTACGGCGCCACCGACTCGAAGTACCGCCGCTGCGCCTCCGCGTAGATCGTCCCGAACGCCAGCGACGACTTCCCCGAGCCGGACACCCCCGTGAACACGGCCAGCACATCCCGCGGGACGTCGACGTCCACGCCCCGGAGATTGTGCTCCCGGGCACCGCGGACGCGGACGTACGGGTCGTGGGAGCCGGTGGGGTCGTGCATGGGAACGACTCTAACCGGAGGTGATCGCCGCCAGCCGCCGATAGGAGTCCAGCAGGGCCTCGCGGTCGTACGTACTGGTCGTGACCAGCACCTCCTGCGCCCCAGTCTCCTTCAGGACCGTCTCCAGCTCGTGGGCGACCTGCTCCTCGGTGCCCGCGATGTGACCGGCGAGCCCGGACTCGTACAGGCCCCGCTCCCTGTCCGTCATCGGGAGCGTCCCGATCCGCTCGGCGGGCGGCAGGGGCGGGAAGGTGCCGTGGGTCCGGGAGTACGCCATCGACCAGGCCTCCGGGATCAGCAGGCGCCGCGCCTCCTCAGGGGTGGCGGCCACCGCGACCGTCCCGGAGATGACGACGTACGGCTCCCCGGCCCATGGAGAGGGCCGGAAATGCGCGCGGTAGTGGTCGATGCCGCGCTGCATCTTCTCCCGGTTCCTGAGGTCGCCGATGACCATCGGCAGGCCCACGCGGGCCGCGATCGCGGCGCCCTCGCCCATGGCCAGCACGAAGGGCGGCACGGTCAGGCCCTCGGCGGGGCGGGCGTGCACCCCTGTCGGGGAGGTGCCCCGGAACCAGCCCAGCAGCTCCTCCAGCTGTACGGCGAAGTCGTCGGCGTCGTCCTTGTCGCGGCCCAGCGCCTTGCGCACACCGCCGGTGAAGCCGACCGAGCGGCCCAGGCCCATGTCGATCCGGCCCGGGAAGAGGGACTCCAGTACCCCGAACTGCTCGGCGACGACCAGGGGTTGGTGGTTCGGCAGCATCACACCACCGGTGCCGACCCGGATCGTGTCCGTGGCCGCGGCGACGGCGGCCGCCAGCACCGTCGGCGCGGAGCCCGCGACCCCCGGCACGCCGTGGTGCTCCGAGACCCAGAAGCGGTGGTAGCCGAGTCCTTCCAGCTCCCGCGCCAGCCGGACGGTGTCCTGGAGCGCCTGCGCGTTCGTGCCGCCCTCGCGGGTGCGGGAGCGGTCGAGGACGGAGAAGCGGGTGGCGGCGGTCAGGGAACTCACACAGGGTTCAACGCCCGACCGGATGCGGTATTCCCGCGAAAAACCGGATGACCGCGATCGCCGCAGGTCAGCACAATGGGCCGGGTGACCGTCCAGAACATCCTGCTCTCCGGCATCGTCGGCTCGACCGCGTACGGACTCGCCCGCGAGGGCTCCGACGTGGACCGGCTCGGCATGTTCGCCGCGCCCACCGAGACCCTGCTCGGCCTGCACACGCCGAAGGAGTCCCACGTCACCACGGCACCCGACCGCACCCTGCACGAGGCGGCGAAGTGGTGCCGGCTCGCCCTGGGCGGCAATCCGACCGTCATGGAACTGGTGTGGCTGCCGGACGAGCTCTACGAGGTGCGCACCCCGCTGGGCGACGAACTCATCGCCGTCCGGGGGTCGTTCCTGAGCGCCCGGCGGGTCCGGGACGCCTATCTCGGCTACGCCGCCCAGCAGTTCAGGAAACTGGAGAGCCGGGCCGGCGACCACCGCACCGCCAAGCACGCCCGGCACCTGAAGCGGCTCTGCCACCAGGGCCTGGAGCTGTACACCACCGGACGGCTCTCGGTGCGGGTCGAGGACCCCGAGGAGTACCACCGCTTCGGGGACGCCGTCGCCGCCGACCCGGCCTCGGCCCGCGCGCTGCTCGCCCACTACGAGGCCGCGTTCACCGAGACCCGCAGCGCGCTGCCGGACCGGCCTGACGAGGCACCGGCCGAGGCGTGGCTGCGCCGCGTCCGCGCGGAGTTCTACGACACGGCGGCGTGACCTGAGCCTCGGTGGTCCTCAGCCCTCGGGGCGCAGCAGGCCGCGCTCGTACGCCTTGACCAGGTGCTGGGGGACGAGATGGGCGACGCCGGCGATCGTGACGGGCACCAGTTGGGTGGTGGTGGCCTTCCACTGCGAGCGGCGGTGGCGGGTGTTGCTGCGGGACATCTTCCGCTTGGGGACAGCCATGGCGGGAACCTCTTCGGTGGCCTCGGGGGTGAGCACCGCAGACGCTACATGAAAATGGATCCCATTAACAGTCAGCGTCGGCGCCGGGACCGCACCCGGGCCTCCCTCGGCGGCTCGATGAACTGCAGCTCCAGCGTCGGCGGCGGCTCGGCGACCCCCGGACCGCCCGCCGCCGCCCACCGCACGACCTCCTCGGTGCCCTCGTCGTCCATGACGAACCCGATCCACGCGGCCCGGCCACCCGCCCGGCGCCCGGCCGCCGAGGGCCGTACGACGATGACGTTGGCCTGGTCGCACGGGCCCAGACAATCGGTCGTACGGACCTGGAAGCCGTGCTCGGCGGCGCCGGCCCGCAGCAGTTCCAGCTGCCAGGTGTGGTCGGTGCCGGGGTGCTTGCGGGCATCGCCGCAGCAGCAGCCCCGGCAGACGACGAGGGTGCAGGAGCCGGAGCCGGTCAGGAACGTACGGGGCGTCGGGGGCATGGGAGAAGCATGATCCATACGCCTCGCGCCCCGCGCCACCGGGTCGGCCAGATCAGAACCTCGCTCCTACGGCGGCCCCGCTGCGCGGCACCAGGAACGACGGCGCCGACGGCAGGGAACCGTCGGCCGCGCGTGCGCCCGTGAGCGGCGCCGGGTCCGTGCTGAGTACCGAGGACGCGTTCCACGTGCCGCCCAGATCCCAGGAGTTGCCGCTGGAGACGGTCGCCGAGCCGAGTGCGGCCGCCTTCGAGTCGGCGACCGACAGGTTCGCGGTCAGCTTGGCCTTGCCGCCCGAGACGTCGGCGTCGAAGCCGGTGCCGCCGTTAGCCCACGTCGAGTTGCGGGTCAGGACGAGGGCACCGGTGTTGCCGTTGTCCGTGACGCCATGGGCGGCGTTCTTGAAGGCGGCCGAGTTGCGCACGGTGTGTGCCACCGCCGGTGCCGGACTGCCGCCACCCAGCTTGAAACCGTTGCCGTCACCGGCGAAGTCGGGGAAGTTCCAGCGGTTGAACCCGTTGCCGTAGGCGATGGTGTTCTCGATGACGACCGGCGAGGTGAACTTCCAGTCGTCGAAGCCGTCGTCGACGTTGTTCCACAGCCGGGCACCCCGCACGAGGTTGCCGGTGCCCGAACCCTCCTTGATGGCAAGGCCGTCCGCGCTCTCGCCGTTCTTGCGCGGGTCGCGGTTGGCGTAACTGTCCAGGTTCAGGATCTGGTTGTTGCCGGAGGCACCCTGGAGCTGGAAGCCCGACTCGTAGTTGTCGTGGGTCTTCAGACGGGCGAAGACATTACCGTTGCAGCCGTCGCAGTAGACCCCGTACGGGCCGTTCACGATCTCCAGGTCCGAGATCCGCCAGTAGGACGCCTCCTGGTGGATCGCCCCGCGCTCGGCCCGCGGAATGCTGCCGCCGACCGGGGTGTGGCTCGCGGCCAGCTGCTCGCCGTCGATCACGACCCGCTCGCCCTGGTAGGCGCCCAGTGAGATGGGCTGGGTCGCGGTGCCCGAGGTGGCGATGGTGATGTTGTCCGTGAGGGCGTACGTCCCCCCGCGGACGGCGATGGTGTCGCCGGGCTTCGCCAGGTCCACGGCCCGCTGGACGGTCCGCAGCGGCTGGGCGAGCGTGCCCGGGGCGGTGTCGTTGCCGTTCGTCGCCACGATCAGGGTCGTCGGCGCCGCGGACGCCTCGGTCACGGGTAAGGCCAGGGCCGCGCCCACCAGTACCGCCGTCCAGATCGCCGTGTTCACACGCATGGAGTCTCCCGCCTCGACCGACTGTTCTCTCCTCAGTCAGTGGCCGCCCGGGGCGGGAAGGTTGCCGGGCCAGGATCCGTCAGAGGGCCCTAGGGTGGGTGAGGTGACCGACAGCAGCAAGCGCCCGCTCGCCGTGTTCGACCTGGACAACACCCTGGCCGACACGGCCCACCGGCAGCGGTTCCTGGAGCGCGGGCCGCGCGACTGGGACGGCTTCTTCGCGGCCGCGCCCGAGGACCCGCCGATCCCTGACGGCATCGCGCTGGTGCTGGAGCTGGCCGAGGAGTGCGAGATCGTCTACCTCACCGGCCGGCCCGAGCGCTGCCGACGCGACACGCTCGCGTGGCTCGCCGCGCAGGGGCTGCCCGAGGGGCGCGTGCACATGCGGCGCAACGACGACCGGCGGCCCGCCCGGCGCACCAAACTGGAGATCCTGAAGCGGCTCGCCCGCACTCGGGAGATCCAGGTCCTGGTGGACGACGACGAGTTGGTCTGCGAGGACGCCCGACGGGCCGGATTCACCGTCGTACAGGCACGCTGGACCGCCCCTTCCGCGACGCTGGAGGTGGCGCAGGAGCGGGAGGGGCGGACCTGAGAGCCGTGTCAGTCCGACTCGTCCAGGCGGAAACCGACCTTCAGCCCCACCTGCCAGTGCAGGACCTGCCCGTCCTCGATCTGGCCCCGCACTTGGGTCACCTCGAACCAGTCGAGATGGCGGAGGGTCTGCGAGGCGCGGGTGATGCCGTTGCGGATCGCCTGGTCGACGCCGTCCGGCGAGGTGCCGACGATCTCGGTCACCCGGTAGGTGTGGTTCGTCATGGTTCCACCGTGCCCCAGGCAGCCGTGGAGCGCGAGCCGTCCGGCCTATCTTTGGCCCATGGACGGTCTGCCCGGTGACATCTCCGCGCCCACTGCCGTGAACCCCCTGCGCCGGCTCACCCTGGAGCAGCTCCGGCGTCGCACGAGCATGAAATGGCGGACGTACCCCGAGGACGTGCTGCCGCTGTGGGTCGCCGAGATGGACGTCCCGCCGGCCGAACCGGTCGTGCGGGCCGTCCGGGACGCGGTGGCGCTGGGCGACACCGGGTATCCGGCCGGGACGGCGTACGCCGAGGCGCTGGCCGGCTTCGCGAGCGAGCGGTGGGGCTGGGACGGGATCGCCGTGGAGCGTACGGCGATCGTCCCGGACGTGATGCTGGGCATCGTCGAGATGCTGAAGCTGGTCTCCGGACCGGGCGATCCGGTGGTCGTCAACTCGCCCGTGTACCCGCCCTTCTACCAGTTCGTCGGGCACATGGACCGGCGGGTCGTCGAGGCTCCGCTGGGTGGGGACGGCCGGATCGATTTCGCGGTCCTGGAGGACGCCTTCGGGCGGGTCCGGAAGGACGCGGCCCGGCCCGCGTATCTGCTGTGCAGCCCGCACAATCCGACCGGCGCCGTGCACTCGGCCGCGGAACTGGCGGAGGTGGCGGCGCTGGCGCGGACCTACGGCGTGCGGGTCGTGGCCGACGAGATCCACGCCCCGCTCACGGCGGCGGGGGCGACGTTCGTGCCCTACCTGAGCGTTCCCGGCGCGGGGAGCGGGTTGTCGCTGATGTCGGCGTCCAAGGCGTGGAACCTGGCCGGACTCAAGGCCGCAGTGGCCATCGCGGGGCCCGACGCGGCCGACGACCTCGCGCGCCTTCCCGAAGAGGTCGGTCACGGTCCCAGCCACGTCGGCGTCATCGCCCACACCGCCGCGCTCCGGGACGGCGGCGCCTGGCTCGACGCCCTGCTCACCGGCCTCGACGACAACCGCCGGCTGCTGGCCGAACTGCTCACCGAGTCGCTGCCCGCCGTGCGCCACGAGCCGGCCCAGGCCACCTACCTCGCCTGGCTGGACTGCCGTGCGCTGGATCTGGGCGACGATCCGGCGGCCGTCTTCCTGGAGCGCGGGCGGGTCGCCCTGAATTCCGGTGTCCCGTTCGGCACCGGGGGCGCCGGCTTCGTCCGGCTGAACCTCGCGACCTCGCCCGAGCTGATCACCGAGGCGGTACGGCGGATGGCCGCCGCCCTCGGCTGACCGCGGGGGCCGGCGTGAACCGGCCCCCGCGAGTCCGCGTTACCGCGCAACGCTCAGCGACAGCGCGAACCGGCCCTCGCTGTCCGTCCACCAGTGGGCCAACTCCAGCCCTGCGGCAGCCAGTTCACCGCGGACGCCCTCCTTGCGGAACTTCGCCGAGATCTCTGTGCGCAGCTCCTCGCCCGCCGCGAAGTCGACGGCCAGGTCGAGCGCCGGGACCTTCACGGTCTGGTCCGTACGGGAACGCAGCCGCATCTCGATCCACTCGTTCCCGGCGTCCCAGAGGGCCACGTGGTCGAAGGCGCCGGGATCGAAGTCGGCGCCCAGCTCGCGGTTGACGACGGTCAGGACGTTCTTGTTGAACGCGGCCGTCACCCCGGCCGCGTCGTCGTACGCCCTGACCAGCACGTTCTCGTCCTTGACCAGATCCGTGCCGAGCAGCAGCGCGTCACCGGGGGAGAGCAGCGAGCGGACGGAGGCGAGGAACGCGGCGCGCTCGACCGGCAGCAGGTTGCCGATCGTGCCGCCGAGGAATGCCACCAGGCGCGGGCCCGGCGTTCCCGGCAGGGACAGACCGGCCGTGAAGTCGGCGATCAGCGCGTGCACGCTCAGCTCCGGCCGCTGGGCGATGAGCGCGTGCCCGGCCTGGGTGAGCGCGCTCTCGCTGACGTCGACCGGGACGTAGGTGTGCAGCCCGGCCAGCGCGTCGAGCAGGTACCGGGTCTTCTCCGAAGAGCCGGAGCCCAGTTCGATCAGGGTGCGGGCGCCGGTGGCCTGCGCGATCTCGCCGGAGCGCGCGACGAGGATCTCCCGTTCGGCGCGGGTCGGGTAGTACTCGGGCAACTCGGTGATCTGCTCGAAGAGTTCGCTGCCGTGGGCGTCGTAGAACCACTTCGGCGGCAGCGTCTTGGGCGTGTGCGTCAGGCCCTTGAGGACATCGGCGCGCAGGGCGGCCTCGGTGGCGTCCTCGGGCAGGGTGCGGGTCAGCAGGAACGGACTCACGTGCGGGGCTCCTCGGATGGTTCCACGGACGGTTCCTTGAGCGGCGTGAGCAGGATGCCGGTGCGGCTCGCCGCGAGCAGCGTGCGGTCCGGGACCTCCTGCCAGTGCGGATCGTCGTCGTACGGCTCGGAGGCCACGACCGTGCCGGCGCCGGGGCGGTGGAGGTACCAGAGGGTGTCGCCCCAGGCGGTCGCCGCGATGGACTCCCCGTTGGTCAGCAGCAGGTTGAGCCGGGAGCCGGGGGCCGCCTCGGCGACCTCCACGACGGTGTCGGCCAGCGCCTGGCCCTCCTCGTCGCCGCCGCGCAGCCGGTTCAGGACCAGGGCCCACACGAACGCCGAGTCGTTGCGGGCCTCCATAGACAGCAGATCCGCCGGAGGGAGCGAGTTGGTCAGGGGGGCCAGGGAAACCGGCCAGCCCTTGACCGCGCCGTTGTGGCTGAACAGCCAGGGACCCGAGGCGTACGGTGCCGCGGCGGCCTCGGCGTCGGCTCCCGCCAGGGTCGCGTCCCGTACGGCGGCCAGGATCGCCCGGCTCCTCACGACCCGGGCCAGATCGGCGAAGGACAGGTCGGCCCAGATGGGCCCCGCCCGCCGGTACCGCGCCGGTGCCGGGTCGTCCTCGGCGTACCAACCCACCCCGAAACCGTCGGCGTTGACCGTGCCGTACCGCTGCCGCCTGGGCGCCCAGGACTGGTGGTACAGGCTGTGCGGGGGCTCCACGAGGAGCCGGCCGAGCGGCTCCTCGGGTCCCAGGTAGGCCAAATGACGGCACATCAGACGGCTCCGGAGGAACGGGCCGTGCGGAAGCCGGAGAAGATCTGCCGTCGGATCGGATAGTCCCAGTTGCGGAACGTGCCCCGGCAGGCCACCGCGTCCACGGCGAACGAACCGCCGCGCAACACCTTGTGGTCGGGGCCGAAGAACACCTCCGAGTACTCCTTGTACGGGAACGCCTGGAACCCGGGGTAGGGCTCGAAGTCGCTCGCCGTCCACTCCCACACGTCACCGATCAGCTGCCTTACGCCGAGCGGTGACTCGCCCTCCGGGTAGCTTCCGGCGGGGGCGGGGCGCAGGTGCCGCTGACCCAGGTTGGCGTGTTCCGGGGCCGGGTCGGCGTCGCCCCACGGGTAGCGCGTCGAGCGGTCACCGGCCGGGTCGTGGCGGGCCGCCTTCTCCCACTCCGCCTCGGTGGGCAGCCGCCGTCCTGCCCAGCGGGCGTAGGCGTCGGCCTCGTACCAGCACACGTGGACCACCGGCTCGTCGGGCGGCACGACCTCGGTGACGCCGAAGCGCCGGCGCAGCCACTGCTTGCCGTCGCGGCTCCAGAACAGCGGGGCGTGGATGGAGTGCCGGCGGATGTGCGCCCACCCGGCCGGTGCCCACCAGCGCTCGGTGTCGTAGCCGCCGTCCTCGATGAACGCCTGGTACTCGGCGTTCGTCACCGGAGTGGTGTCGATGTAGAAGGGGTCCACCTCGCGCCGGTGCGCGGGGCGTTCGTTGTCCAGGGCCCACGGCTCGTCGGAGGTGCCCATGGTGAACGGGCCGCCGGGGACGAGGACTTCGGCCGGGCCGGTGAACAGCGGAGCCGGTTCCGGGTCCGGGGCGGTCAGGGCCTGCGGTCCAGTGCGGAGCTGATGCGTGATCAGCATCGTCTCGTCGTGCTGTTGTTCGTGCTGGGCGATCATCCCGAAGGCGAACCCGGCCTCGGTGAGCCGGGTTCCGTGCAGCGCGGTTCCCTCCAGGACGTCCAGGACCCGCCCGCGCACCTCCGCGGCGTAGCGCCGGGACTCGGCGGGCGACAGCAGGGGCAGGGTGGGGCGTTCGGAGCGCGGGTGCTCGAAGGCGTCGTAGATGCCGTCGATCTCGGGCCGTATCGCCTCCTGCCCGGCGACGGTCCGCAGCAGCCACTGCTCCTCCTGGTTGCCGATGTGGGCGAGGTCCCACACGAGCGGCGACATCAGCGGCGAGTGCTGGGCGGTCAGGTCGGGGTCCTCGACGCAGCTGGTGAGGAGTGTCGTACGGTCCCTGGCGGTGACCAGGGTCGTCACGGCCCGCTCGCGGAAGGTCTCGGGATCGGCGGACAGGTCGGCGGTGGGGTCGGTCATGTGCGGATTTCCCTCCCGAGCGAACCGTGCGTGCGGTCCAGCAGATCGTCGGCGGGGCAGCGGCCCCGGTTCACATAGCGGTGCACGAACGCTCCCACGGCGTCCGTGACCTCGGTGGTGGCGCCGAGCCGGGGCAGGGCCTCCAGGGCCGCCGAGAAGCACGCGATCGCCGCCTCGTGCAGCTCCGGGTCGGCCAGGCCGTGACGGGCCGCGTCGATCCACAGCGGATTGTGCGGGGCGGGCAGCGACACGGTGCGCTCGGCCAGCGGCTTCACCACCCGGTAGGCGGTCTCGGCGGTCTCCGGGTCGTCGAAGAGCGCCTTCGTCACGGCGAGCGGGACGATCCAGCCGTCCTCGCCGGGCTGGGCGTCCATCATGCGTAGTTCGAGATGGCCGCGCGGTCTGACCGGCGGGAACAGGGTCGATATGTGGTAGTCGAGGTCCTCCCGGGTCGATGGCCTGGGCGTCCCCGACCTGGCCCACTCCCGGAAGGTGAGCCCCTCCGGGACGTCCCAGGGGCCGCTGTCCCGCCGTATGCACATCACGGGCGCGTCCAGGACGTGCCGGGCCCAGGCACGGCGGGGGTCGGCATTCAGGTCGGGGCCGCCGGCCCGGTCCTTGCCGATCTCGGTCCACAGCAGCTGGCGGGTCGAGAGCCAGCCGGTGGGTTCGGACCCGGCGAGCGGGGAGTTGGCGAAGGCGGCCACCAGGATGGGGCCCAGCTGGTGCGCCAGCCACCAGCGGCGTCCCAGGCCCAGCGGGCCGGGCTCCTCGTGGCCGGCGTCCACGCACACCTGCACGGAGGCCGAGGTGCACATCATGGCGCGGCCGGCCGGTCCGGTGCGGTCGAGGCAGGTCTCCATGGCGTCGTAGCGCGGTTCCCGCAGGTATCTGCGGGGAGGATGCCAGGGGTCGTGGCCGAGGCCGACGAGGCCGAGTCCGTGCTCTGCGAGGGCGGCCCGGACGGCGGCGAGGTCGGCGGAGACGGTACCGATGCACTCCATCAGGGAGTCGGCGGGCTGCGAGCTCAGCTCCAGCTGGCCGCCGGGTTCGACGGTGAGCGCCGACGTCAGGGGCACGGTCCGCAGTGCGGCGTAGGCCGCCGCGAGTCGTTCGGATGTGACGGGGAGCCGCGGGCTGCGCAGCTCATGGACGAGCCATTCCACTTCCACCCCGATACGGCGGGGCGGGCCGGTCTTGAAGCAGATGCCGCGGACCAGGGCCTCGAGCTCTGCTTCGGGGAGCGACGTACGGGGCTTCGTACAGTCGCTTGGTGAGTCGGACATGTCGGGATCCTCCTGAGATTCCACCATGCCACCGGTCCGGGGATCAGGTGGGTCGGACCGGCAACGCTCGTTCCACCCAAGACCCTCATCTCGTTCCGCACAAGGGGGCGCTTCCTCGCATTAGGGGCTGTGGATCTCCGTTTCCCAGGGTTTTCAAGGTGTTTTCCGGTTGTGCCCACCGTCGAAAACTCGTTTGCACCACATCCCCCGCATCACCGACCATTCCTGCATGGGCACGACGGGGGAGACCGCGCGGCGTGCGGTCATGGCGCTTACGGGGGTGGCGCCATGAGCGCGCGTCTGCGCGGGCTCGCGCGGGAGACGGAACGGATCGTCGCGGCGGGGCACTATCGCGCACCGGACGGACGCGAGGTCTCCTTGACCGCCGCGATCGAGGCGGCGCGGGCGGGGACGCGGATGTACGGACCGGAACCCGTGCAGGTGCCCGCCTTCGCTGCCGTGGACACGTGCGTGGAGGTCACGGGCGAGAGCAGCCTCGAAGCGGCCCGTCGGCTGGGCGGCCGGACGGCCGTGCTGAACTTCGCCTCGGCCCGCAATCCGGGCGGCGGTTACCTGAACGGCGCCCAGGCCCAGGAAGAGGCCCTGTGCCGCGCCTCGGCGCTCTACACCTGCCAGTTGCGGGCTCGCGCGTTCTACGACCATCACCGGGCCCACCGCGACCCGTTCTACACGGACCGCGTCATCCACTCGCCGACCGTACCGGTGTTCCGGGACGACGACGGCCGTCTGCTGGAGTCGGCGTACCTCGTGGGGTTCCTGACGGCGGCCGCCCCGAACGCCGGGGTGGTGCGGCGGACGGCGCCCGAGCGGGTCGCCGAGCTGCCGCCGGCCCTCGCGGCACGCGCCGAGCAGGTCCTGTCGGTGGCCGTGACGCAGGGCTACCGACGGCTGGTGCTGGGCGCCTGGGGCTGCGGGGTCTTCCAGAACGACCCCGCGCAGGTGGCGGGGGCGTTCCGGACGCTCCTCGGGCCCGGCGGACGGTTCCGCGGTGCCTTCGAGCGCGTGGTGTTCGGGGTGCTGGACCGGACGCGGGACGAGGTGGTGCGAGCGGCGTTCGAACGGACGTTCATGACAGAGCGGCCAGTCGGTTGCTCCGAAAGAGTTAACCGCCAGGTTCAGCCGTAGCGCCGGTCGGGGTCGGCGGTACCCGGTCGGGGTCAGCCGTCAGGTCCAGCCGTACCGCTCGTGCAGCCGCTGCCTGACCAGGTTGAACCGCCCCCGGTCCAGCGCGCAGGCCTCCCGGCGCATGCCCTCCTCGTGCAGCCGCAGGACACGGTCGACGTCCACCCAGGAGTCCCGTCCGGTCCGGTCCCAGGGGCCGCTGCCGATCGGCACCCACTCCCGGTCCCCGTCGTGCCGCTTGCTCGACAGCTGGACGGCGAGGAAGGTGCCGGCCGCCTCCCGGGCGACCACGAGCACGGGACGGTCCTTGCCGCGTCCGTCGTTCTCCTCGAAGGGCACCCAGGTCCACACGATCTCCCCGGGGTCGGGGTCGCCGTCGTGCGCGGGGGAGTACTCGGTGCGCACCCGGCCGACCTGGCGCGGGTCGGTCTCGGCGGTGGCGGTGGCGCCGAAGCGGCCGGGGACGTTCTCATCGGTAAACGCAGTCACGGGGGAACCTTAAGGCGTCCCGAACCGGGCGGGGGGTACGGTCGATCGGATGAACGCAACCTCGGCCGCGACGGCGAGCGCGGTCACCTTCGTGTGGCTCGGGATGGTGCTGGCGATCTCCTTCTTGGAGGCGCCGCTGAAGTTCCGCGCCCCGGACGTGAGTGTCCGGATCGGTCTGGGGATCGGGCGCCTGGTCTTCCGGGCCCTGAACCTCGTGGAGTGCGTCCTGGCCGCCGCGGTGGTCGGCGCGGTCGCCGCCGGTGACGCACCGGGGCGCGTCCTCGCCTGGACCGCGGCAGCGGTGGTCGTGCTCATCGTCCAACTGGCGCTGATCCGCCCCCGCTTGAACCGCCGCTCCGACCGCGTCCTGGCCGGCGAGGACCTGCCCCGCTCGCGCGGACACCTCCTCTACGTCGCCTTCGAGGCGGCCAAGGTCGTCGCGCTGCTCGGCCTGGGCGTCACGCTGTCGGCGCTGTGAACAGGCCGGCCGGGGCCCCTTTCTGCAAGGACCCCGGCCGGCCCGCCCGTTACTCCTGGACCGGCACCTTCTGGACCGGCACCTTCTGGGAGGGCGGCGACGCCACCCCGTTGAGCGAAGTGCCGTTGACGCTCTGCCCGGTCTGGTTCATCGACGCCAGCAGCTGACGTGCCAGACCCAGACCGGTGCCGCCCATGGTGAGCGCCTTGGCGAACATGTCCGCCATACCGTCGGCGCCGTTGAGGATCACCATGTTGTCGGCGTTGCCGAACGCGGACGCGCCGGCCCTGACGATCTCCGGCCAGTTCTCGGCGAGTTGCTGGGCGACGACCGCCTCCTGGTTCTCGGCGAGGGCGGCGGCGCGGGCCTTGATGGCCTCCGCCTCCGCGAGACCCTTCGCCCTGGCCGCCGCGGCCTCCGCGAGACCCTTGGCCTGAGCCGCCGCGGCCTCCGCCTCACCGGTGGCCCGGGTGGAGGCCGCCATGGCGGTACCGCGGGCCTTGGTCGCCTCGGCCTCGGCACCCGCGGCCGTCTTGACCCGGGTGGCCTCGGCGGCCGCGGCGAGCTCCGTCTCCTTCGCCTTGGCCTCGGCCGCGGAGATCCGCGCGTCGCGCTCGGCCTCGGCGAGCGTGCGCTTCTCGTAGGCCTTGGCGTCCGCCGGCTTGCGGACGTCCGCCTGGAGCTGCTGTTCCCGCCGGTTCGCCTCCAGTTCGGCGATCCGGGTCTCCTGGACCACGACCTCCTGGCGGGCCGCGGCGTCGGCGAGCGGACCGGCCTGGCGTGCCTTGGCGCCCGCCTTGTCCCGCTCGGCCTGGTAGCCGGCCTGGAGGATCTCGCTGTCCCGGGTGGCCTGCGCCATCCGGGCGTACGCCTGCTGCTCGGCCTCGGTGGCCAGCCGGTTCGCCTCCGCCTGCGCGATCCGCGCGTCCCGCTGGACGGCGGCCGCGTGCGGCATCGCCAGGTTCTGCATGTACCCGGTCGGGTCCTCGATCTCATGGATCTGCAGCGAGTCCACGATCAGACCCAGCTTCTCCATCTCCGTGCCGCAGGCGGCCCGGGTCTGCCCGGTGAGCTTCTCCCGGTCGCGGATCATGTCCTCGACGGTCAACCCGCCGACGATGGACCGCAGATGACCGGCGAACACGTTGTGCACCCGCTCGGACATCAGCTTCTGCTGGTCGAGGAAGCGACGCCCCGCGTTGGCGATCGACACGAAGTCGTCGCCGACCTTGAAGATGACCACGCCCCGCACCTTGAGCGGAATGCCCTGGTGGGTCACGCAGTCCACGTGCAGTTCGGTCTCGTTCAGGTCGAGCGAGAGCTTGCGCACCGCCTGCACACCGGGCAGCACCAGCGTGCCGCGCCCGGTGACGATGCGGAATCCCATGCCCGCCTCAAGACCCTCGGTCTTGTGGTTGGACCCCGAGATGATCAGTGCCTCGTTGGGTTCCGCGACACGCCACATGAGCTTGAACAGACCGATCAGAACGGCGATGGCAGCTACGGCCACCCCCGCAACGACGCCGACAACCATCGGCATACGCCCCCTTTGCATGGTGCCCTTTCGGCACCGAACGAAGGGAGTGTGCGCCTGTTCGAGGCCGTGGTGAAGACGCCGGCGGATCCTTGTCGAAACCTTGATACACGCCTCTCACCTGCGCGTGAGCAGGCTCAACTGTCGTACGCCGACTGCACGTAGACCGTCCTCGGCGGCAGGTACTCCACCACCATCACCACGGTGCCCCGCTCGATCCGGTCCGTGGCGGTGGCCGGGTAGGCGAGGAAGTGCTCGGCGCCGCCCCGCACCCGGACGATCACCTCGCCGACGAGCCCCGGCCCGATCGTCCCCGTGACCCGCCCCATGAGCCCGACCATCGACGCATCGTCCATGGTCACAGGGTACGGGCGGAACGCGGTCAGACGGCCGGGGAATCCACGGCCGCCTCCTGGGGCGGCCACGTCTCGTGCCAGCGCAGCGCGTCCTCCAACTGCGCCGCCAGCGACAGGAGAAGCGGTTCACTGTTCGCGGGTCCGAGCAACTGGGCGCCGACGGGCAGTCCGCCGCCGACGAACCCGGCGGGCACATTGACCCCGGGCCACCCCAGCACGTTCCACGGCCAGGCGTAAGGACAGGCCGCGATCATCGCCCGGTCGGTGGCCAGCCCGCTCAGCTCCAGCATCGCCCCGATGCGCGGCGGGGGAGCGGCCGTGGTCGGGGCGAGGACGATGTCGTACGACGTGAAGAAGCCGCCGATCCGGCGGTGCAGGACCGCCTCCGCGCGCCGCGCCGCCCTGAGCGGGACTCCGCCGAGCAGTCCGCCGAGCCGGGCCGCGTCCCGGGTGCGGCGGTCCAGGAGCGCGGGGAAGGGCGCCTCGCGGACCCGTTCGGCGATACCGGCGGTGGCGCGTGGGATGAAGGTGAGCCCGATCTGTCCGTACGGCGGATCGGCCTCCTCGACCAGGTGCCCCAACGCGCTCAGCTTCTCGGCGAGTTCGACGACCCGCGCCCGTACCTCCGGCTGGAGCCGGGCGGGCAGTGCGGTGAACGGCGGCTTCAGGGCGAGCGCGATACGCAGCCGGCCGGGGTCGCGGCCAACCGCCGCGGAGGCGTCGACGGCAGGCGGGCGATGCGGGTCCAGGGGATGGTTGCCGGCGGCCGCGTCGAGCAGGAGGGCCGCGTCGGCGACCGTGCGGGCCAGCGTGCCGTTGACCGTGATGCCCTGGAAGGACTCGCCGCGCGGCCAGGTCGAGATGCGGCCGCGCTGCGGCTTGATGCCGACGAGGTGGGTCCAGGAGGCGGGGATCCGTACCGAACCGGCCCCGTCCGAGCCGAGCGCGGCGGGCACCAGACCTGCGGCGACGGCCGCGGCGGACCCGCCGGACGAGCCGCCCGGCGTGTGCTCCGGGCTCCATGGATTGCGGGTCGCGCCGAAGGCCGGGCCCTCGGTGAACGGCCACTGCCCGAACTCGCAGGTGTTGGTCTTGCCGACGATCACGGCCCCGGCCGCGCGCAACCGCCGTACCGCCTCTCCGTCCCGGGCGACCGCCGGATACTCCCCCTGACAGCCGAACGCGGTGGGTTCACCGGCCACGTCCATGTCGTCCTTGACGGCGACGGGCACTCCGAGCAGTGGTTTCCGTACACCGGCGGCCAGTTGGGCGTCCGCCGCCTCAGCCTCGGCGAGGGCGGCGCGCGTCCGGACGATCCGGAAGGCGTTGAGCGGACCCTGGGAGGCCTCGATCCGCGCCAGGGTCTGCTCGACGAGTGCCCGGGAGGTGATCGTGCCGTCGGCCAGCGCGCGGGCGGTTTCCACCAGGCCTGCGGAACGGTCGTACGTCATACGGGGCACCTCCGGGAGTCCGGGACGACCTTGCCTACCGAACGGTAACGTCGGAAAGCGCTTCGCCGGAACGTATCCCCGGCGGCAGCGGCTGTTCGGCAGGCTCCACAGCCATCTCACAGCGCTCACCAGGTCATGCGCAAAGCATTGACGCGTTCGGGTCACAGCCCTACCTTCTGATCGACTTTCCGAACCTCGTTCGGTATGTCGGACATATCGAGCCGCGTTGTGTCCTTGCCCCAGGGAGAGCCGCCGTGACCACACGTCCCCGCACGCCGTCCCGCCGCACCTTGCTGCGCGCGATGGCGGCCCTGCCTGCCTCCGCCGTCCTGCTGGGCGAACTGCCCGGCGCGGCCTTCGCCGCCGCCCCGCCGAGCGGTTCCGCGACCCGCTACACGATCGTGCCGTTCCTCAACGGCAACGACGGCACCGTGAACGTCTACCAGTCCGACGACGCCACGGACTTCCGGCTGCTCAAGTCCTCCGCCTACACGCCGCCCAGCAACAGGATCCGCGACGCCAGCGTCTTCAAGCACGCCGACGGCTACTACTACCTCACGTACACGACCCACACCTGGCAGGACGTCAGCACCACGATCGGCTTCGCGCGCAGCTCCGACCGGGCCAACTGGACCTTCCTGTACGACTACACGGTCCCCCTCGCCAATCTGTCCCGCGCGTGGGCACCGGAGTGGTTCGTCGACAGCGACGGCAGCGTGAACGTCATCGTGTCCTGCTCGCTCACCAGCGACGAGTGGATCTTCACGCCGTACCGCCTGAAGGCGACCAACTCCGCCCTGACGGCCTGGAGTTCACCGGTCGCCCTGGCCGGGATCGGCCCCAACCACATCGACACGTACATCGTGAAGAGCGGCTCGACCTACCACGCCTTCACGAAGAACGAGACGACGAAGTACATCGAGTACGCGACGGCGTCGTCCCTGACCGGCCCCTACACGATCTCCAGGACCGGCGACTGGGCCGGCTGGGGCAGCTACCGCGAGGGCCCGTCCGTGATCCAGCTCGACAACGGCGGCTGGCGGATCTTCTTCGACGGCTACGGCGACGGGAACTACTACTACAGCGACAGCTACAACACCTTCGCGAGCTGGTCGGCCCCGACCGCGCTGCCGGTGGTCTCCGGCACCGCCCGCCACTTCACGGTCATCAAGGAGACGGTCTCCGGCGGCCCCTCGCTCGCCAAGAACGTCACGCGTTCCTTCCGGTCGGCCAACTACTCCACGCGGTACTGGCAGACCCAGTCCTCGCTGCTCAACCTCCCGGTGGTGACCGGCTCCAGCACGGCTGCCGAAAAGACGGCGTCCACCTTCACGGTCGTCGCGGGCCTCGCCGACTTGGGCGGCTACTCCTTCCGCGACTCCTCCGGCAACTACCTGCGCCACTGGGACTTCCGCGGCCGCTTCGACGCCAACGACGGCACGTCGACCTTCGCCAAGGACGCGACGTTCATCGCCCGCACGGGCACGTCCTCGGGCGCGATCCGCTGGGAGTCGTACAACTATCCCGGGTACTACCTTCGCCACTACAACTACCAGCTCCGGCTGGAGCGGACGGCGGGGACGGATCTGTTCCGGCAGGACAGCTCGTTCGTGCCGGTGGCGGCCTGGGGCTGAGCTGCACCGCTGCCGGCCTGGGTCAGCGGCGGGGCTCCTCCCGGAACGACGCGCGTGTTTCCGCCCCTGGTAGGGAGAAGGTTGCCGGAGGCCGCATACTCGGTGATCGTTGCGGGCTGTGGGGCCCAGCATGCTGGGCGGGGCGAAGGGTGTGGGGGGACATGACCGACGTGGACGATCTGGCCGCTGTGGACGTGGTGGAGGATCCCGGCACAACGGGGCGCCAAAGTGGCGCTCTGGGACAGTGGTTGCTGCGACACCGGGTGCAGGCGGTCAACCCGGCGGCGGAGGCAGGCGCCGGGGAGTCTCACACCTGGTGGAAGGTGATGTGCCTGACCGGCGTCGACTACTTCTCCAGCCTGGCCTACGTTCCGGCGATCGCCGCGCTCGCGGCCGGTGCGGTCTCGCCGCTGGCCACGCTTCTGCTCGTGCTGCTGACCCTGGTGGGGATGCTGCCGATGTACCGGCGGGTGGCCGGCGAGAGTCCGCACGGGGCCGGATCGGTGGCGATGCTCGAGGACCTGCTGCCCTTCTGGCGGGGCAAACTGTTCGTCCTGGTCCTGCTCGGGTTCGTGGTGACCTCGTGGATCATCACCATCACCCTCTCCGCGGCCGACGCCTCCGTACATCTGGTGGAGAGTTCCTACGCCCCGCATGCTCTGCAAGGACATGAGGTCGTCATCACCGTGGCGCTCCTCGTGCTCCTCGGCGGGGTCTTCCTGCTCGGGTTCAGCGAAGCGGTGAGCGTGGCCATCCCTCTGGTCGCCGTCTTCCTCGCGCTCAACGCGGTGACCATCGGCGTCGGCCTGGTGGATGTGTTCACCAGCCCGGACGCCTTCTCGGCCTGGACCGGCGCACTCACCGAAGGCCGCGGGTTCGGTGACCTGGTCGAGCCCGCGCTGCTGGCCTTCCCGCTGCTGGTGCTGGGCCTGTCCGGCTTCGAGACCGGGGTGAGCATGATGCCGCTCATCTCCGCCGAGGGCGAGACCGCCGAGCAGCGGCTCAAGGCCCGCATCCGCAACGCCCGCAGACTGCTCACCACGGCCGCGCTCATCATGAGCGTCTACCTGCTCGCCGCCAGTTTCGTGACCACCGTCCTCATCCCGCACAAGGAGTTCGAGGCGGGCGGTGCGGCCAACGGCCGGGCTCTGGCCTGGCTGGCCCACGAACACGTCGGAGAAGCCTTCGGCACCGCCTACGACATCAGCACCATTCTGATCCTCTGGTTCGCGGGCGCCTCCGCGATGGCCGGACTGGTCAACATCGTCCCGCGTTATCTCCCCGCCTACGGCATGGCCCCCGAATGGGGTCGCGCGGTGCGCCCCGTCGTCCTGGTCTACACGGTTCTGTGCGTCATCATCACCATCGCCTTCGACGCCGACATCGACGCCCAGGCCGGCGCCTACGCCACCGGCATCCTCGCCATGATGGTCTCCGGGGCCTTCGCCGTCACCGTCTCCGCGCTGCGCCGCCGCCAACGCACCCTGTGCGTGGGATTCGCCGCGCTCACCGCGGTGCTGCTCTACGCGCTGGTGGCCAACATCGTCGACAAGCCGGACGGCATCACCATCTCCGCGATGTTCATCGTCGGCATCATCATCATCTCGCTGGTGTCCCGCATCTCACGCACCACCGAACTGCGCGCGGACAAAATCGTGTTCGACGAGGCCGCCCGCCAGTTCATCAGGGACACCCTCGCCCACGACAACGCCATCAACATCGTCGCCAACCGCCGCGAGGCCGGGGACGGCGCCGAGTACGCCGACAAGGAACGCGAACAGCGTGCCATCAACCCGGTGCCCGGCCTCGCCGACATCCTGTTCCTGGAGATCGACGTCGTCGACCCTTCCGACTTCAGCGAAACCCTCACCGTCCACGGCGTCGAAGTCGACGGGCACCGGATCCTGCGAGCCGAAGCGCCCGCGGCTCCGAACGCCATCGCCGCGATCCTTCTCACCCTCCACGACACCACCGGCGTCCAGCCGCACTGCTACTTCGCCTGGGCGGAGGGAAGCCCTCTGACTCACATGTTCCGCTACTTCCTCCTCGGACGCGGAGACACGGCCCCCGTCACCCGGGAGATCATCCGCCGGCACCAGCCCGACCCCACCCGCCGCCCCGGCATCCACGTCGCAGGCTGACACGTCTTGCAGGTTTCTTGACGAAAGGGCAGGACTGGACAGCTGACGCAGGGCAATGAGCGAGGAGTGAAACGCATCGCGATCGTCGTCCTCGCTCTGGCCGCCGGCATGGTGGCGGTTGTTGCCGCGGTCGGCCTCTCGCCCTGGTGGTGGGCGGCCGCCGTACCGCTCACCCTGCTGGGTCTGCTGGGTGCGGCGGACCTGCTGCAGCGCCGGCATTCGGTGCTGCGCAACTATCCCGTCCTGGGCCATGCCCGCTTCCTTCTGGAGCGGATCCGCCCGGAGCTGCAGCAGTACTTCATCGAGCGGAACTTCGACGGTCGTCCCTTCGACCGGGATGTCCGCACCATCGTCTACGAGCGGGCGAAGGGCACCGACGCCGAGCAGCCGTACGGCACCGAACGGGACGTCTATCTGCCCGGCTACGAGTTCCTGGTGCCGTCGATGGCGCCGTGCCCGGTGCCGAAGACGCCTCCGCGGGTGCGGATCGGCGGACCCGACTGCGCCCGCCCCTACGACATGGCACTGCTGAACGTGTCGGCGATGAGCTTCGGCTCGCTGTCGTCCAACGCGATCCTCGCCCTCAACGGCGGTGCGGCGGCCGGGGGTTTCGCCCACGACACGGGGGAGGGCGGCCTGTCGGAGTACCACCTGAAGCCGGGTGGGGATCTGGTCTGGGAGATCGGCACCGGCTACTTCGGCTGCCGTACCCCGGACGGTGACTTCGACCCCGCCGAGTTCGCCGACAAGGCCGCTCACGATCACGTCAAGTGTGTGTCCCTGAAGCTCTCGCAGGGCGCCAAACCGGGCATCGGCGGAGTCCTGCCGGGGGCGAAGGTCAACGCCGAGATTGCGAAGGTACGGGACGTGCCCGAGGGGCGGACGGTGATCTCGCCGCCGTACCACAAGGTGTTCTCCACCCCGCGCGAACTCGTCCGCTTCATCGCCCGGATGCGTGAGCTCTCCGGTGGCAAGCCGACCGGATTCAAACTGTGCGTGGGCTCGCGCCGGCAGTTCCTCGCCGTGTGCAAGGCGATGCTGGCGGAGGGCACGGCCCCCGACTTCATCATCGTGGACGGTGGCGAGGGCGGCACCGGAGCCGCTCCTTTGGAGTTCGCCGACCACGTGGGAACGCCGCTGACCGAGGGCCTGCTCACCGTGCACAACGCCCTCGTCGGCGCGGGCCTGCGCGACCGGATCAGGATCGGAGCGAGCGGCAAGATCGCCACGGGCACCGATCTGGTGAAACGCCTGGTGCAGGGCGCCGACTACGGCAACGCGGCGCGGGCGATGATGTTCGCCGTCGGCTGCATCCAGGCCCAGCGCTGCCACACCAACACCTGCCCCACCGGGGTGACGACCCAGGACCCCCGACGCGCCCGCGCCCTCGACGTCCGTGACAAGACGCCGCGCGTCCAGCGCTTCCAGGAGGCGACCGTGGCCAGCGCCCTGCAGCTCATGGCATCCATGGGCGTCACCGATCCCGCCGACCTGCGTCCGCACATGCTGCGCCGGCGCATCGATCCCTACACCGAGTGCTCCTACGAGGAGCTGTACGAGTGGCTCGAACCGGGGCAGTTGCTCGCCGAGCCGCCTGCCGCCTGGGCGGCCGACTGGACCGCCGCCGATCCCGACCGATTCACCGTCTGAAAAACCGGAGGACTCACGTGGCCCGCACCGTCGCCCGCGTCATCGTGGACGCACTGAGCGAACTCGGCGTGCACCAGGTGTTCGGCGTCGTGGGAGACGCGCTGAACCCCCTGACGGACGCCATCCGCACGACCGAGAACCTGGAGTGGGTGGGTTGCCGGCACGAGGAGGCAGCGGCGTTCGCCGCGAGCGCCCAGTCGCAGCTCTCGGGCACCCTCGGTGTCTGCATGGGCACGGTCGGACCCGGTTCCGTCCACCTGCTCAACGGTCTGTACGACGCGGCCAAGAGCCACACCCCCGTCCTGGCGATCGCCGGGCAGGTACCGCTCGCCGAACTCGGTACCGACTACTTCCAGGAAGTCGACAACGACGCGCTCTTCTCGGACGTGGCCGTCTTCCGCGCGACCATCACCTCTCCCGACCAGCTGCCGCAGATGCTCGAGACAGCGGTACGCCACGCCCTCGGCCGCAAGGGCGTCGCGGTCCTGACCGTGCCCGGCGACCTGGGCGAGCGCGAACTGACCTCGGACCGCCCGGCCCGCTTCTCCCTGAACGCCCCGCTCAGCCGGCCCGAGGAATCCGCCGTACGGCGGGCCGCCGAACTCCTGGACCGCTCCGAACGGGTCACGCTGCTCGTCGGACGGGGCGCGCGCGGCGCGCGCGAGGACGTGCTGGCCCTCGCCGACCGGCTGGCCGCACCCATGGTGCTCACCCTCAAGGCCAAGGAGGGCTTCGAGGGCGACACCAATCCGTTCCAGGTCGGCCAGACCGGGCTGATCGGCAACCCGGCCGCCGCTTCGGCCCTGCAGGACGCGGACACCCTGCTGCTCCTGGGAACCGACTTCCCCTACCGGGACTGGTATCCGGAGGGGAAGACCGTCATCCAGGTGGACACCGAGCCCGCCCACATCGGGCGGCGCGTGTCGGTCGACGTCGGCCTCGTCGGCGACACGGGCGTGACCGTTCGCGACCTCCTCACCCACCTCGCCGCCGCGCCCGCCGGGACGGACGGTGCGCGGGACCGCTCGCACCTGGAGAAGGCACGTGAGCGCTTCGAGCACTGGCGCGAGGGCCAGGCACGGCTGGCCGATCCCGCACACGACAGGGGCCTGCTCGGCCGTGTGCGTTCCTCCCTCGACAACCGCACCCACGACATCCGGCCGGAGGCGCTGGCGGCCGTGGTGGACCGGCTCGCCGACGACGACGCCGTCTTCACCTCCGACACGGGCATGGCTACGGTGTGGCTCTCGCGGTTCGTCGAGATGCGGGGCGAGCGGCGGCTCATCGGCTCCTACAACCTCGGCTCCATGGCCAACGCGATGCCGCAGGCGCTCGGCGCCCAGTGCCTGGACCGCGAGCGGCAGATCGTGGCCTTCTGCGGGGACGGCGGGCTGAGCATGCTCCTCGGCGACCTCATGACACTGAAGACGCACCAGCTCCCCGTGAAGCTCGTCGTCTTCGACAACCGCCGCCTGGGCATGGTCAAACTCGAACAGGAACAGGTCGGGCTGCCGGAGTTCGGCACCGTCCTGGACAACCCCGACTTCGCCGCCGTAGCCACCGCCATGGGCATCGCCGGAATCCGCGTGACCGACCCCGCCGACCTGGAGAAGGCCGTACGCCGCGCCTTCGACACCCCCGGTCCCGTGCTGCTCGACGTGCTCACCAACCCGGACGAGATCGCGGTGCCGGCCAAGCCGACCGTCGAGCAGGGCTGGGGCTTCGCCGTGGCCAAGGTCAAGGAGATCGTGCGCAGCCACGGTGACGACAGCACGCACTGAGACGGTCCCGAAGGTGGGTGAACCGACCGGGAAGAAACCGGTGCGGCGTGATTGTGGGTGGACGGGGCACGCGGTCCAGCAGAAGCGGAGAAGAGCGAATTCCCACCGACCCCGGAGCCCTTGATGGTCATCGCCGTTGTCATCGCCGCATGTGTCCTCCTGGCCGTGCTGGCCTTCTTCCTGCCGCGCCTTTCCCGGCATCCGCAGAACGGTGCCCAGCGTGGCCTCGGGGCCGGCTCGCGGGCCGGGTCCAAGGCGCCCGGGGTCCTCGGGCGGCTGCTGAGCAAACCCTTCAGCTCCAGCTCCCGCGCGGTCGGTCGCAGCGGCTCCGCCGGCCGCCGGGCGCGAGGCCGCCTTCCGTTCTGAGGACTGCGGTCCGTCGCAACGGCCGTCCGGTGGCGGCACACGAGGATGATTCAGGAGATTGGTGATGTCGGAGCACGACGACAAGACCCGGCCGGACGAGGACGACGGGGCCCGGGTCGAGGCGGACCTGCTCGACGGCCTCCGTGTGGACGAACGCCGGCCGGAGAAACCGATCCTCCTGGACGCGGACGGCAGTCCGGTGGACACGTGGCTGGAGAACTACCCGTACGACCGGAAGGTGAAGAGGTCCGAGTACGAGAGGACCAAACGCGTTCTGCAGGTCGAGCTGCTGAAGATGCAGCGCTGGGTGAAGGAGACCGGCCAGCGGGTGGTCGTGCTCTGCGAGGGCCGTGACGCGGCCGGCAAAGGTGGCACGATCCAGCGGTTCACCGAGCGGCTCAACCCGCGAGGCGCCCGCGTCGTGGCACTGGAGAAGCCGACCGAGAGGGAAGCGGGTCAGTGGTACTTCCAGCGCTATGTGGCGCATCTGCCGTCCCGTGGCGAGATCGTCTTCTTCGACCGGTCCTGGTACAACCGGGCCGGCGTCGAGCGGGTGATGGGCTTTTGCACCGAGGCGGAGTACCGCACCTTCCTGGAGCAGGCCCCGCTGTTCGAGGAGATGCTGACCCGGGACGGCATCCTGTTGGTGAAGTTCTGGTTCTCGGTGTCCCAGGCCGAGCAGCGGACCCGTTTCGCGATCCGCACGGTCGACCCCGTACGCCGCTGGAAGCTCTCCCCGACGGATCTCGCCTCGCTCGACCTGTGGGACGAGTACACCGCGGCCAAGGTCGACATGTTCCGGGCGACGGACACTCCCCACGCCCCGTGGACCGTGGTGAAGAACAACGACAAACGCCGCGGTCGGCTGGAGGCGATGCGCAGCCTCCTGGACCGCTGCGACTATCCCACGAAGGATCACGCGGCCGTGGGCAAGCCCGACCCACTGATCGTGGGCGCCGCGAACACGCTGCTGGAGGCCGGTGAGGAACCCACCGACCTCTCCCCGACCCCCCTGACCGGGTCCGGCCACGGTCCCGGCAACCACCCGGCCAGGGCGGCCGACGAGCAGCGCTGATCCACGACGTCGGGCTTCGCGTGCGGTGCTGCCGTGCCGAGCTCGCCGTCGCGTGCGTACCGGTACCCGGAGAGCCGAGCGGTCGGTTCGCGCGACAGACGCGGTTCACGGGACGGGCGTGGGTACCCGGCAGATGGTCGGCGTCGACCGTGCACCGCGTCAGTCGGCCACCGACCAGCGGCACAGGGCGCCCCGGCTGGAGGAACCTGGTGAACGGCGAACCGACACCCCTGACCTGCGAGTCGCGTTTCCCCGCGGTCACGGCGAGCATTGCCGCCGCCCGGCGCTGGGCCCGCGACTGCGTGGAAGGCTTCGGCGGACCGCTGCGCAGGCACTCGATGATCCAGACCACCGAACTGCTCGTCTCGGAGCTGATCACGAACGCCATCCGCCACGGCACCGGCCCACCTCTGGTCCGGCTCACCTGGAACGGCCGACTGCTGCGTATCGCCGTCAGTGATCACAGCGACCGCCGGCCCCGCAGAAGGACCACCCGGAACACCGAGCCCGGTGGCTTCGGCCTCCAGCTCCTCGAACGAATCGCCCTCCGCTGGGGCGTCACGCCACGCAACCCCGGCAAGACCGTCTGGGTCGAACTCGGCCTCACACCCTGAGCTCACCGGGCGGTCGTGCCGGCCCGCCCAGTGCTACGGCGCAGGGGCCGGGTAAGGGGAGCGGAGCACGAGCAGGGTGATCTCGCTGGGGGCGAAGACGCGGAACGGCGGGCCCCAGAACCCGGTGCCGCGGCTGGTGTAGAGCAGGGTGCGGGTGCCGTGGTGGCTGAGGCCGGCGAGGGCGGGCTGGTCGATGCGGACCAGGTGGTGGAAGGGCCAGATCTGGCCGCCGTGGGTGTGGCCGGAGAGCTGGAGGTCGATGCCGGCGGCCGCCGCCCGGTCGACGAACTTGGGCTGGTGGGCCAGGAGCAGGACGGGCAGGTCGGGGTCGGCGCCGTTCAAGGCTCCGTCGAGGTGGGCGCGGTGACCGGCCAGGCCCGAGGACTCGGCGGTGACGTCGTCCACGCCGGCGACCACGAGGGCGTCGCCTCCGCGTTCGAGCAGCAGATGGCGGTTGCGCAGCGGCTCCCAGCCCAGCTCGTCCATCAGGTCGACCCAGCCCTGCGCCTCGCTGTAGTACTCGTGGTTGCCGGTGACGTAGACACGGGCCAGGGTGGCCCGCACGGTCCCGAGCGGGGTGGCCTGCGCGCGGCGCCGTTCGGCCGTGCCGTCCGCGATGTCGCCGGTGTGGCAGACCACGTCCGCTTCCAGAGTGTTCACCGTCTCGCACACCCGTGCCGACCAGCGGGCGCGATCGAGCGGGCCGTAGTGGGTGTCGGTGATGAGGACGACGCGCAGGCCGTCCAACCCGGCACCCAGCCGCGGGAGTCGTACGTCGAGTCGGCGCACCCGCGGCACACGGCGGGCCTCGGCGTAGCCCCAGACGAGCAGGAGGGCGGTCACGCCGAGGACGGCCCAGGTGACGGTTCGGGCCCGGTCCTGACTCTCGCCGACGCCGGCCACGGTCAGAGCGAGCCGCAGGAAGACGCCGAGCAGAACGGACCAGGTGAACAGGACCCAACTGGCGCCCAGCAGGGTGTCGCCGAGGATCGCCGCCCGGTCCTGCTGGCGCCGGCCATGGCCGCGCGCCATCGCGAGCGGCATACCGGCGAGGCCGAGAACGAACAGGGCGGTGCCGGCCAGGGGCACGGGCAGCGGCCAATGCTGGCCGGTGTACAGCAGCACCCAGCAGGGCACGGCCCACAGCAGGACGGGGGCGATCAGGGGGAGGTAGCGCATCAGGCGGAGCAGTCGGCTCTGCCGCGGAGCTTGCGCTTCCCGGTCGGCGGGCCGGGTGTTGCTGGTGTCGGTCACGGCTTGCTCTCTCTCACCGGACTGCCGTAGGGCAACCAATCGTACGATCGAACGCCGCTTCCCTTTCGTGACCTGGATGTGCGGCGTCAGCGGCTGAACACGAGTTCGGCCTGGTCGCGCCGGGTGGTGTGCAGCTCCCAGTGGACGGGGGGAGATCTCTTCCGGCTGTGCCGTCGGGAAGCCGGGGACGGCCGGCGTGCCGATCGACACGTCGATGCCGACGTGGGCGGCCTGGACGCCGGTGCCGTCCAGCTCCTTGTGGAGGTTGATCGCCCAGTTGCGCAGCGCGGCGGCGGCCGCGTTGACGTTCCCGACCTGGGGGACGGGGTCGATGGAGCCCGCTCCGGTGGTGTAGAGCAGCGTGCCCGCGCCGGCCTCCCGCATCGCCGGCAGCACCGCCTTGGTGGCGTTGATGGCGCCGTAGAGCTGGAACTCGATCTCGTGCTGCACATGGGACGGCTCGGTCTCGGCCGGAGTGGTCAGAGCAGTGGAGGCGAACGTCCCCACCGGGGAGTACTCCAGGATGTCGATCCCGCCGAACCGTGCGGCGGCGTCCGTGAGTGCCCGGGTGAGCGCGTCGCGGTCGAGGACGTCCGCGGGGAAGGCGGCGGCGGTGATGCCCTGGGCGCCGAGCTTGCCGACGAGACCGTCGAGCTTGTCACGGTTGCGGGAGATCAGGGCTGTCCTTCATATGTCGTCCCTCTCGGTCGGTCGTGCCCTTGGGCCGGTTCAGCCTTCGAGAGGCTCGTAGTCGAACCAGTCGAAGTGGACGGTGCCTTCGGCGGCGTACATGCCGATGACCCGGCCGGTGAAGCCGCCGGCGACCTCGGTCGACAGATAGCGGCCGTCGAAGGACGCGAACTCGGTGAAGCTGCCGTCGGGTCGTTCGATGCCGAGGGAGACGACGTCGGGTCCGGTGCACGGTCCGTGCGGAGGCGGTGGGTCGCTGATCGTGACGGCGAGGACCAGGGGTCCGGCGGGCACGGAGCCCTCGGCCACGACCGTGCGCAGGGAGCCGACGCGCGCGATCACCCGTACGTCCGTCCCGGACGCCTCGATCGCGTAGTGATGCCGCTCGTCCAGCCGGACGGCGAGGCCGCCGCGGCCCTGCTCCGGGTCGACGAGGGTGCGGGCCCGGCAGGTGAGGTGCTGCTGGCGCCGGCCGGTGAACACCACGTCGGGCTCGTCCAGGGAGCCGCCCCGAGCGCGGAGCGTCAGCCATCCGGGGCGCTCCTTGGCGGTGCAGAGCTCGGGGTCGCGGTCCCGCACGGATATCCAGGCCGGTCCGAGCTCGCCGAGTTCGAAGTCGTCGCGCCGTTCCTCGGCGGGCGCGGGGGAGAGCGGCCAGGGGAGCTCGGGCGGCTCCAGGGTGACCTCGCCGACGACCGGCCAGCCGTCCTCCCAGGTCACCGGTGCCAGGAAGGTCTCCCGGCCGAGCACGTGCCAGCCGGGAGTGCCGCCGCGTGGCCGTACGCCGAGGAAGACCATCCACCAGGAGCCGTCGGGCGCCTGGACCAGGTCCGCGTGGCCGGTGTTCTGCACGGGGTGGTCGGTGCCGCGGTGGGTGAGGACCGGGTTGGCGGGGCACGCCTCGAACGGGCCCTGGGGTGTGCGGCCGCGGGCGATCGACACGCCGTGGCCGCGCTCGGTGCCGCCCTCGGCGATGAGCAGGTACCAGTAGTCGCCGATCCGGTACAGGTGCGGCGCCTCCGGAGCCTTCGCGCCGGGGCCGCCGGACCAGAGCTTGCGGGGGGTTCCGTACGTCTCACCGGTGGCCGGGTCGAGGCGGACCTGCGACACCCCGGCGACCGTGCACCAGCAGGTGCCGTCCTCGTCCCAGGCCAGGTCGGGATCGATCCCGGGCACGCCCGGCGCCGGGACCGGATCCGACCAGGGGCCGGCCGGGTCGGTGGCCGTGACGACGAGGTTGCCGCCGCCCTCGCTGCAGTTGGTGACGATCAGCCAGAAACGGCCGTCGTGGTGGCGCAGGGTGGGGGCGTAGATGCCGCCCGAGGACGTCATGGATGCGGGCAGACGCAACTGCTCCGGCCGGTCCAGCGCGTTGCCGATCTGCCGCCAGTGCACGAGGTCACGGCTGTGGAAGAGGGGTACGCCGGGGAAGTACTCGAAGCTTGAGCAGGCGAGGTAGTAGTCGTCGCCGACACGGCAGATGCTCGGGTCGGGGTGGAACCCGGGGAGCACGGGGTTGGCGGCGCGGGCGGGAGGGGTTGGAGGGGGCACCCTCGGTCGTCCTTTCGTCGAGTGAACGGCAGAGCGCTCAGCGAGCGTCCGGCTCGGTGCGCTTGTCGGTGTGACCGCTCGCGTGACCCTGCGCAGTGTCGAAGCGCTTCACTTGTAGGGGAAGTTAACGGACGTGTTTCTTGCGGAACAAGAGCAACGGCAGAGCGAAAGTTTCTTGATCAGGGAAAATCGCGCGTCAGCAGGGGCGACAGCGAGCGTTGATGCGCTTCGACAGCCAGGTCAGCGCACGAGGCGTACTTCGCGCAGCCGGATGGTGGCCGCCGGACCGACCGCTTCGAAGCGCACCTCGACGGGCCCGGCGGGACGATCCGCGTGGAGCGGGAGCACTCGGGAGACTTCCTCGGTCTCGGCCTCGGGCGTGAGCGTGTCCAGCACCTGCCCGTCGACCAGGACGCGGGTCGGCCCGGCTCCCGCTGAGGGAAGGAGGATCACCTGCAGACCGGTGGCGGCGCCGGCGTGGTCGGTCAGACGGTAGGACCACCATCCGGTGGCGGCCCGCCACCTCACCCCGTCGGTGAGCTCCGACCAGGTGTCCTGCCCCTCGAACCGGTGGTCGCTCTCCGGCTGTTGCTCGCCCGCGGCAACGGCGTCGACCGTGCGGTCGTACAGGGTCAGTGCCGCCTCGTCGGCCTTGCGCAGCTCCGCCCGCCGCTCCTGGAGCCGTTCCGGTTCCGCCACGGGGAAGTAGAGAACGTAGCGGGATTCATGGATGCCGGCGAACGGGACGAGAACGACGGACTCACCAGGTCGTGCGTCCACGTGCTCCAGGGCGAACGCCGGCCGGTCCGGGGCGAGTCGGCGCACACCGGCCGCCAGCTCGGAGGTGCTGCGGGCGAGCACGACGGGCAGGTGCTCCAGGGGGCGCAACGGGCCGCCGGCGACGTGTCCCATCCGGGAGTCGTCGGCGAAGTGTCCGACCAGGTCACCCCGGTCGCCCTCGGCCGCGAGCACGGTGGGACCGTAGCGGAACGACACCCACGGCGAGCCGTCGGGGAGCAGTTCCGCGCTGACACGCGGGCGAAGGCGCATGGTGATCGTGTCCCCTGCACGCCACTGCCGCTCCAGACGCACGTAGGTCAGGGGCCGTCCGCCTTCCCCGCGGCGCGTCGTGAGCGGGGCGGGTCCCCCCTCGGCCGGTGTGCCGTTGACACGGACCTGCGGCGGCCCTTCGTGCCAGCCGGGGACGCGTAGGTGGATCGCCACGGGGGTGGCGGGAGCACTGCGGACCGCGAGTAGCACCTCGCTGTCGTAGGGGGCCGTCGTGGTCTGCTCGAGCACCAGGTTCCGCTCGGGCAGGCTGAGCCGGGAGGCGATGAAGAGATTGACGAACAGGTCGCCGTCCTCGGCGGTGTACACCAACTCCCCGTATTTCGCGTGGTTCTCCAGCCCGGTGCCGACGCAGCACCAGAAGCAGTTCTGGGGCGTCGACACCACGCGGTAGTGGCCGGGTCGCACGGGCGTGAAATACACCAGCCCGCCCTTGGGGTGCAGGGACGACAGGATGTGGTTGACCGTCGCGCGCTCGTAGTGGTCGAGCACCTCCGCGTCCGGCTCTTCGAGGAACAGGGCGCGGCTCAGCTTGAGCATGTTGTAGGTGTTGCAGGTCTCGGGACCCTCGGGCGATTCCAGGGCGGAGCCGAAGTCGTCGCGGGGATGCAGGTGTTCGCGTACGGAGTTGCCGCCGAAGGAGAAGGTCCGGTGCCGCGTCATGGTCCGCCAGAAGAACCGGGCGGCGTCCCGCAGGCCGGGATCGTCGACGACCTCCCCGAGCCGCTGGTACCCCACGGCCTTGGCGATCTGGGTGTTGGCGTGCATCCCGTCGAGGACGTCTCGGTGCTCACGCAAGGGCTGCAGCAGGGACCGGTCGAGGAAGCGCCGTGCCAGGGCGGCGTACCGGTCCGTGCCGGTGACGTCGGCGAGGTCCGCCAACGCCTCGCACATTCCACCGAACTCCGTGCGGAGCATGGCCTCGTGGGTGTCGTCGTCCATCCCCGCCGCCACCCGGTCCCACCAGTCGGCCAGCCGTCGTACGGCGGCCAGGGCCAGGTCCGAGCCGGCGTGCCGGTGGGCGTCCAGCAGGCCGGCGAAGAGCTTGTGCAGGTTGTACCACGGCACCCAGGCGCCACCGAGGACGAACGAGTCCGGGTCCACCTGTCCTGTGGCCACCCGCCGCCACAGCCGAACACCGTCGGGAACGCCCCCGACGTAGCCGGTGCCCAGGGCGTCCTGGCACTCGACGACCCCCTGAACCAGCCGCTCCACCATGGCCCTCGGCCGGGGATCGTCGGTCACCGCGCTCATGAGAGCCGCACCCGACAGTGCGTGCCCGACGGTGTGGCCGTCGAGACCCGAGTTCTCCCAGTTGCCGTAGGACTCGGCGACCGCCGGCAGGCCCGCCTCGCGGCGCAGGGGCGCGAGGAGCCGGTCGGTGTCGAGGGACAGCAGATAATCCAGAGCGGTGGCCTGCGCGTCCAGGAACGGGCCGGGGAGAAGACGTACCGCGCTGCGGGGGAGTGACTGCATGGGTGCTCGTTGTCCCTTCGACATGACCTTGCGCGCTGCGGTGGACAGCGTCGCGACTGATGGTGCGTGATCAGGAATCGCGATGCCGTCACCGATCGCAACGCCTTGGCCGCCGACGAGCTCGTGGAGCGCTCCGGGTCCTGTGTCAGGATCTTGAGGTGCCCACTCGCCCATACGACAGCCGGATTCGCGCGGAAACGGGATGACGACCGATGACCGACACCGCTGAGGCCGAGATTCTCGCCGACGTCCACCGGGGCGTCGGCCGCATCCTGCTGAACAGGCCCAAGGCACTCAACGCCCTGACGACAGACATGATCGTCGCCATCGACCGTGTCCTCGCCGGGTGGGAACACGCACCGCTGTCCGCTGTGGTGCTCGCCAGTACCAACCCGAAGGCGTTCTGCGCGGGCGGAGACATCCGCGCGATCCGCGAGCACAGCCTCGCCGGGGACGCCGGGGCCAGTGAGCGGTTCTTCGCCACCGAGTACCGGCTCAACGCCCGGATCGCCGAGTACCCCGTGCCGGTCGTGTCGCTCATCGACGGCCTGTGCATGGGCGGCGGCCTCGGCCTGTCCGTCCACGGCGGCTTCCGCGTCGTCACCGAGCGCGCGGCGCTGGCGATGCCCGAGACCGGGATCGGCTTCTTCCCGGACGTCGGGGCCAGTTACTTCCTGCCACGGCTGCCCGGAGCGATCGGCATGTACCTGGGACTGACCGGGCACCGGCTCGACGCGGCCGACGCCCTCTACACGGGACTGGCCACGCACTTCGTCCCCACTCACCGCATCGACGCGGTCGGCGACGCTCTGGCCGACCGTCCCGGCGACCCGGTGGACGTGGTCCTGAACCGCCTCGCCGGCCGTTCCCCGGTGGCGCAGAGCAGGCTGGCGGAGGTGCGCGAGGAGGTGGACCGGGTGTTCGGTGCGCCGACCCTGAGCGAGATGGAGAAACGTCTGCGCCACCTCGACACCCCGTGGGCGGCGGCCACGTCGGTCGCCCTGGAGTCCGCCTCACCGCAGAGCCTGGAGATCACTCACGCCCTGCTGGCCCGGGGCAGGCAGCGCACGTTGCGCGAGTGCCTCGACGCGGAACTCGCCCTGGGGCGGACCATCATCCGCACGCCGGACTTCCTGGAGGGTGTCCGCGCGGCCCTGGTCGACAAGGACCGCACACCGCACTGGCAAGGGGCGTCGCTCGACGCGGGGACGCTGCCGTACGGCTCGTAGGGGCCCTGCGGTCGGCAGGGCCTCAGTCGATGCCGGGCGCCGGCGATCAGTCGTTGCCGGGCACCATCGAGACGACGACCTTGCCGGCCTTGGTGCGGCCCTGCTCGACGTACGCCATCGCCTCGAGCGTCCGGTCGAACGGGAAGGTGCTGTCGATGACCGGGCGGAGCTTCCCGCTGTCGTAGAGGGCGCCGAGCTCGCGCAGTTGGGAGCCGTTGGCCTGCATGAAGAAGAACTGGTAGCGCACGCCCAGCGCCTTCCCCTGCCTGCGGATCCTGCGACTGAGCACGCTCATGGCCAGGCCCAGGAAGGAGGGAGTCCCGAGCTGCTCGGCGAAGCCCGCGTCCGGCGGGCCGACGACACTGATGGCCAGCCCGCCGGGCTTGAGCACGGTCAGCGACTTATCGAGGTTGGTGGAGGAGCCCCGCGCGGGTTGCGCCAGAAGCCCAAGGGCCGCGTCTGTCGGAGCGTGCTCACTCCGTCCGGGAAGCGCAACGGGCACCTGTCCGCGCCGCGGACGCGCGCGTGCCGGGGCTCGGCGGACAAGGCGTGGGAGTCACGCCCGGGGTGCGGGGACCGGGAAGAGCATGCAGCTGCTGGTGGCGTGGGCGAGCAGTCGATCCGTGGCGTCGACCAACTGCGCCTGCGCGAGAGCGGTTTGGCGGCCCTTGCTGACGACCGTGCCGATGGCGCGCACCGGCCCCGTCTCCACGGTGACCCGCCGCAGGAACTTCACGGTCAGGTCGAGCGAGGTGTACGCCATCCCCTGCGGGAGCGTGGTCTGGACGGCGCAGCCCGCCGCCGAGTCGAGCAGCGTGGCGAAGACACCGCCGTGCATGCTGCCGATCGGGTTGTAGTGCTCCTCGCCCGGTGTCAGCGAGAAGACCGCCCTGCCGGGCTCCACCTCGTCCAGGGTGAAGTCGACGGTGTAGTTGATCGGCGGCGCCGGCAGCCGCCCCGCCATCAGCTCACGCAGGAAGTCGATGCCGGCCATGCGCCCGGCGGCCTCCGCCGCGATCGCGGGATCGTCCCATTGATACGTACGCGTTCGCCCCACGGTCCGGCGCCCTTCGCTCCGACTGTCAGCTGGCTTTGTCGAATGAAGCTAGATGTGTGCTCCACTGACTGTCAATGGGGAAGTCAGGCCCCCTACGATGGCGGGATGGAGTGGCTTGAGGCGAGCACGGAGAACTGCCCCGTCCAGCGCACGCTCGACGTGATCGGGGAGAAATGGACGCTGCTGATCCTGCGTGACGCCGTCAACGGCGTCCGCCGCTTCGACGCCTTCCACCGTCACATCGGCCTGTCGGAGGCCGTCCTCAGCGACCGACTCCGCAAGCTGACCTCGGCCGGCATCCTCAGGACCGTCCCCTACCAGGAGCCCGGCAGCCGCTCCCGCAACGAATATCGCCTGACCCGCAAGGGCTGGGACCTCTGGCCCGTCCTTATGGCGCTGACCCAGTGGGGCGAGACCTATGCCCTCGGTCCCGAGGGCCCCGTTCTGGACGTGCGCCACACCGAGTGCGACGCCCCCGTCCGCGTCGTCGTCGAGTGCTCCGCGGATCACTCCGCTCTCACCGCCCGCGACGTCACCGCCCGGCTGGGAACAGGCGCCCGCCTCCGGTCGTGACCCGTCGACCTCGCGGTGGCGGGCCAGGCGGCGGTGGGCGTCAGTCGCGGTTCCGTGGCGGGGACGGGTATCGGGTCCGGCGGATGCCGACGCCGGGTGTCCCCCACCTTTGCCGGCACAGCGACACCTTCTTTGCCGGCACGGCGACGCCTTCAAACCGGCCGAGGGGGCCGCCTTCCTCGCCGGAAGGCCACGCCGACCGGAGCGCCGGCACCCCGCCTGTACGCGCCGGACTTCCGCGATCACGTCGCCGACGGCACCACCCGACTTCCGCCGCGCCGGCCGACCGATCAAGGTGCTGGAGGTCCGCATGTTCAAGGTGGCGACCTCGCGACGCTCTTCGCTCAGCCGCAGTCCTGAGCGGGCACGCCCCCTCTTTGGATTACGTTCGCAATACCATACACTGGCGCGGTCGGTAAAGGACAACCGGCTCTCTGGGTCGGCGAGGGAGCGTGCGCTGTGGTGCGGTACGGAAAAGAGCACAAGTCGGAGACGAGGCGGCGGATCATCGAGACGGCGGGCCGCCGGTTCAAGCAAGACGGTATCGACGGCTCCGGGGTCTCGACCCTCATGAAGGACGCGGGGCTCACCAACGGGGCCTTCTACGCCCACTTCGCATCGAAAGAAGACCTCGTCACCACGGCGATCGCCGACCAGTTGAAGGCGCAGGCCGAGAGTGTTGTCGAGCAGGCCGCACCCGGCCGTGCCGGACTCGAGCAGATCGTGCGGGGTTACCTTTCGCCCCAGCACCGCGCAAGGCTTGGCGACGGCTGTCCCAACGCCGCCCTGCTCGACGAGATCGGGCGCTGCGCCGACGCGACCAGGCAGGCATACACCGACGGCGTGCTGGTTCTCGTCGAGGGCATTGCAGCCCGCATCGCGCCCGAAAACCCTTCCTCCGCCCGTGTGGAGGCGCTCAGCCTCCTCGGTCTGATGGCTGGAACGCTGCAGCTGTCCCGCGCCTTGACCGACAGCCGGCTCGCCGCTGAACTCCTCGAACAGGGCGTGAACAACGTCCTCGCCCTACTGGACGCCGGGCAACGCGTCTGACGCGGCGGATCATTGTGGTGTGCGACGCATCTCTTGTCACCACATGAAATTACGGTCATACTTTAAAAGTCGTCGACCTCTACATGGCTTTTGTCGTCGGCCGAACTGACTGCAGTCGCAGTGCAGGACCCCCACATGCAGAAGGGGCGGTCATGAACGACGCACAAGAAGTACGAAGCGACGTGGTGACGTCGTACAAGAAGGCTCCCACCCGCACTCTCACTGTCGGGGGAGTGACCTTCGCCTACCGCGACCTCGGGCCGAAGGCCGGCGTCCCGGTGGTCTTCATCACCCACCTTGCCGCGGTCCTCGACAACTGGGACCCCCGGGTCGTCGACGGCATCGCTGCCAGGCGTCGGGTCATCACCTTCGACAACAGGGGTGTCGGCGCCTCCAGTGGCACGACACCGAGAACCATCGAGGAGATGGCGAGGGATGCCGTCACCTTCATCCGGGGGCTCGGGTTCGAGCAGGTCGACATCCACGGCTTCTCGATGGGCGGGATGATCGCCCAGGTGGTCGCGCAGGAGGAACCGCGGCTCGTCCGCAGGCTGATCCTCACGGGTACCGGCCCCGCGGGCGGCGAAGGCATCAGGAACGTGACCCGGCTGTCCCACCTCGACACCGCCCGGGGCCTGCTCACCCTGCAGGACCCGAAGCAGTTCCTCTTCTTCACCCGCACCGCACGTGGACGTCGAGCCGGGAAGCAGTTCCTGGCCCGGCTCAAGGAGCGCACCCACGACCGGGACAAGGCGATCTCTCTCCCGTCGTACTTCGCCCAGCTCAAGGCCATTCACCGCTGGGGGCTCGCGCGGCCGCAGGACCTCTCCGTCATCCTTCGGCCCGTACTCGTCGCCAACGGCGACAACGACAGGATGGTGCCGACGAAGAACTCGTTCGACCTGGCCCGACGACTGCCCAACGCCGATCTGGTCGTCTATCCCGACGCCGGCCACGGAGGCATCTTCCAGTTCCACGAGCAGTTCGTGTCGGAAGCCCTGGACTTTCTTGAGCGGTAGTGGGCGTCGGGGGGTGCCCCCATGCCTTTACGGGCTGCCCCGCGATTGTTCCGCAGCAGCCAGCCACCCGGGCCAGATCCTGAAGACCGACGTCACGCCATGTCCCGAATTGGCCAACAGCATCCCCCAGGGTGCGGCGCCGTTCGCATGCCCACGAGGTGCACAGCGTTCCCCTGGAGGGGAAACGGTCGGGACGGCGGCCGATCTGTCCGTCGCAGGCCCCGTCTGGGATGCTGAAGGCCAGGCTCGACAGGGGGGCAGACGGTGTATGCGGAACCTATGGCGCGAGCCGTTGTGGAACCAGCGATACTCAAGCTGATACGGCAATACCCCCGTGGCAGGTCGTTCTCCACGACGGTCACATTCGGCGGGGACGACTTCAGCATGTGCGCCCACATACGGGCGCAGTGGGCGGCACCCGGGCAGGTGAAGATCGCACTGGCCTGTTGGGTCGTCAACATGGATACCGCGCGCTATGTCGGTGACAACCCACCTGCCAGGGAGGAGATGCGCCTGCCACCGGAAGGCACAGCGGAGTGGGACGAGGAACTGACCAGCCGGGTGATCGGCCACCTCGCAGCTCGTATGAACGCTCTTGCTACCGCTCTGCCAACCACCGACGAACACCTCACCATCACCGTGCCTCTCATCCTGACGTAGTCCGGTTGAAGGGTCGGTCGCACAACGCCCGGGGGGCGCCCCGGCCTAGACCGCACACACAGGTGACCAGAGCCAGCCCGGTCGCTACCTGCATCGGCCGCCTCGCGATTGATCGCGGTCACGTCAGGGGGGGCAGAAGATCGTTGCAGGGCCCAGGCGGCAACCCGCCCGGTGCCTTCGTACGGATCCGGACCGGCGAAGGCGCTGTGCGGGTGCCGACCAACCCACTACTGAAGGGACACGGACACGGTGCCCGCTCTCCCTGCCACGACTGACCGGGCTGTCACCCTGCTGCGTGAGTTCGGCGCCGAAAGCATCGCCCACCCCGGCGGCACTCTCCTTACCCACCTCCAGCGTGTACAGGCGCGGCTGGCGACGTGGAAGGCCCGTCCGGACCTCCAACTCGCCGGTCTGTGTCACGCGTTCTACGGCACGGACGGCTTTTCCACAGCACTGCTGCAACTGGACCGTCGCAATGACCTTGCAGCGGTGATTGGCGCCGAGGCCGAGGCCATCGTGTACCTGTACGCCTCATGCGACCGGAAAGCAACGTACCCGGCTCTCAATCAGGCCGATGCTGCCTTTCACGACAGGTTCACCGGCCGCTCCCACGTTCCAGGGCCACAGTTGCGCCGGGACTTCACCGAACTGTCGGCGGCCAACGAACTCGATCTCGCCATCGTCGATTCCGGCTTCCGCGATAAGTGGGGCCCTCAGTTGCTCGCCCTGTTCACCAGACTCCAGGATTTGCTGAGTGCTGACGCCTGGCTCGAGTGCCGCACGGTGCTTGGTACTCCTGCCTCCCCGCTGACGAACCAACACGCCAATTCTGGCTTGTCGGCGTGGAAGGCTGACCAGCGCTGAGATGGTGGACAACCGGCCGCTGTGGTGGCCTTACGGGTGAGGGGTCCCTGGCCGTAGTCGGTAGGGCAGGGCGCGGACTGCTGGACGCCGCTCTGAGAGCTGTTCACGGAGGGGACGCTTCTCGACAGTCGCTTGGTGCATGGCGCCCATGAGGGCCTCGATGTCGGCCTTGAGCTGTCGCGCATCAGTTCCGCATAAGCCTCCCGGTCGCGGCCGGCCGCCTGTTGGCGGGCGATGGTGGCCTCGTCGGGCTGGAGTCGCTCGTAGACGGAGGAAAATACCCGCGATGTGGGGTCCGGCGAGGTACATGGCGGCGGTCTTCTCGTAGCGGGTTGCGATGCCGCGCCACTGCTTTAAGGCGGTTCATGCACCGCTCGACGCTGTTGCGCTGCTTGTAGGCGAAGGCCGGTGGCCTGCCGACTTGGCTGCCGCGCCGCAGCCGGTGCACCTGCTGGTCCGCCGGTACGGGGATCACCGCACGAATCCCGCGTTTGGGCGGGGCGCAACCCTGCGGACGTCTTCGACTTCGCTGGTCGATCGACTCTTCGACCTGAACGTCGGGGGCGCGCTCAAGACGGTCCGTGCCGCCCTGTCGAGGCTCGTCGAGGACCGTGGGCGGCTCGTACTCATCTCGTCGGTGTTCGCCTTCGTCAACGGGGCCGGCGCCATCCCGTACGCGATGAGCAAGGCGGCGGTCGAGCAGCTCGGCCGTGGGCTGCGGGTCGAACTCGCCGCTCACGGCGTCAGTGTCACGACCGCGTGCTTCGCGGTGATCAACACGGACCTGACTCGTCCCTGCTCGGACCCGAACAGGCTGTAGACGGCGCGGTTCGTGCTACCGACCTCGGATGCCACTCCGCGGAGGGGGAGATGGCCATGGACTTCCACGAAACACCCCTACGGCCTCGGCTCCCACGACGCGCCGCCCCCGGCCCAGCCTCCGCACCCGTCCGCGTCACATCGTGGCGCGCAGGTGGCTGACGGTGACGAAGTGGTAGCCGCGGGCGGTGAGGGTACGCAGGATCTCGGGGACGGCTGCGACCGACGTGGGGTGGATGTCGTGCAGGAGGACGACGTCGTCGGGGTGGGCCTTGGTGATGACGGTCCGGGCGACCTTGGCGGGGTCGCGGTACTTCCAGTCCTCGGTGTCCACGTCCCACAGCACGGCGGAGAGGCGGGTGGCGGCCCGGACCACGGGGCTGATCGCGCCGTAGGGAGGACGGAACAGGGTGGGGGTCGTGCCGGTGGCGGCCTTGACGGCGGCGCTGGTGCGGTCCAGCTGGGAGGCGATCTGCTCGCGGGTGAGCCGGGTGAGGTCGGGGTGGTTCCATGAGTGGTTGCCGACCTCGTGGCCGGCCTTCGCCTCGGCGCGCACGAGGTCGGGGTGGGCGGCGACGTTCTGGCCGACGGTGAAGAACGTGACGCGTGCCCGGTACTGGGCGAGGTAGGTGAGCAGGGTCGCGGTCTCCGGGGCGGCGGGTCCGTCGTCGAAGGTCAGGGCGATGCACTTGACCTTCTTGCAGTCGGTGTCGTCGTCACCGGAGGCGGTGTGGGTGGGGACGGCCGGGGCGGGGACGTGGGGCGCGCCCAGGTCGAGGGAAGGGCTGGGGCTCACGGTCTGCCGCTGGGCGCGCTTGCCGAACCGGGACAGCCACGGCGTGATCGTCGCCTCGGGGAGGGTGACCGTGTAGGCCCCGGCGGGCGGGGCGCCCACCTCGCCGCGGTCGAGGTTCACCCGCAGTGCGCCGTCGGAGGTGAAGTCCATGTCGTCCAGGGCGGCTGCCCGGGCGTCGGGGTCGGAGAGCGTGGCGTCCAGGGTGGCGGACTCCACGCCCTCCCGGCCCCTGAGCTGATCTTTCACAGCGGCGACGAAGGCGTCCCGGGAGCCGCCGGCGACGAGTCCGAGGGCCGTGCGGGAGGCGCCCGCCCTGCCGTCGTACCAGTACGTCGTCGCGGACTGTCCGTCCGAGGCGGCACTGTGGTCCTGCGTGGTGAGGCGGACGCCGAGTACGTCGCCGGAGGCCACCAGGAACTGGTGGCTGATGTTGAGCTCGCCGCCCTCCACGCTGTCCGAGCCGTCCGAGCACGCCCCGGAGCGGAAGATCGCCAGGCGATGCTCCACGTCCTTCTTCATCGTGGCCGTCATCGCCTCCGCGCCCGGCACGTCCGGGTAGCTGGTGGCGAAGGGGCAGGAGCTGTTCTCGCTGTTGTCGTCGACGATCTCCAGGCCCTTGATCTTCGACGGGTCGACCGTCCGGGCCGGGGACGGTGACGAGCCGGGCCGTGCGCCGTCCGTGACCGGTGGTTCGGACGTGCCGTGCGCACAGGCCGAGGTGAGCGAGCCGAGCAGCAGGAGGGCGGGGAGCAGGGTGCGAGAGCGCATGTGACCAGAACCTGTGGAGAGGAGGACCGGCCGCCGCGTCCGAGTGATGCGACGGCCGTTGTGATCTCCGATCGTTCTGGGCAGGGGTGTTTTTCAGCGAGCCCCCAAGTCACCGTGAACAATTCAGTGCGCTGCCGGGCAGACCTGCCGGTACGGCGCGTCGGGGACGTACCGCCGCCACTGCGCCCGGGTCAGTCCGCCACCGGCACGTTCGCAGACGGCGCGGACGGCCGCGTCGGGGGCGATGGGGTGGCGTTGCAGGACCACGTCGGGGCCGGTGGCGTAGACCGTGCCGTCGTCCCGTCCGAAGGCGAGGGAGCGGATCTCGTCCCCGGCCGTGGGCAGGTCGCCGCCGAGGAGCCGCTGGCCCGCGGTGTCCCACAGGCGGAGGGTGCCGTTGGCTCCCCCCACGGCGAGGGTGCTGCCGTCGGCGGAGAAGGCCAGTGCGCCCACGGCCTCGGTCAGGCTGGGCGGAGCGGTGTCGGCGGTGCCGGTCAGCACACCCGTGGCGTGCCGCAGGTCGGCGTCCCAGAGCGTCACGTGCCCGGTCGTGTCCCCGACGGCGAGGCGGCTGCCGTCACGGCTGAAGGCGAGGGCGGTGACCTGACGGCCGTCGGCGAGAGCCCATCCGGTGACCTTGCCGGAGGTCAGGTCGGCGTACTGGTCCAGGCCGCCGACGAGGAGCCGTCCGTCCGGCCGCACGGCCACGGCCTGCCCGAAGAGGCCGTGCAGGGTCCGCGGGGCGCGGTGGCTCCGGGTGTCCCAGACCTCCGCCGCCTCGCCGTCGCCCGCGGAACGTACGGCCAGCAATGTGCGCCCGCCGGTGCCCAGGGCGAGCGCGGAGACCGGGCGGTCGGCCGCTCCGGAGGTGGTGAAGCTCGTACGGACCGTATGGGCCCGTACGTCCCACACGGTGAACCGCAGCCGCAGGGAGCCGCCCGAGGAGGTGGTGTCGGCGACGGCGAGCGTCCGGCCGTCCGGGCTGAAGGCCGACAGCGGGGTGTCGTCGCCGGTGTCCTCCGGCAGGGGACCGAGCGTGCTCCGCGCGAGGACCGCGCCGCTGCCGGTGGAGCGCAGGTCGAGGCGGTAGCCGTGCCCGGACCGGGTGACGGTGGCGAGGGTGGTGCCGTCCGGGTCGAGGAGCGTGGCGTCGGCCGGGGTGCTCTGCCAGGGGGCGGCGAGGCGGTCGGTGAGGTCGAGGGTGTGAACGGTGGCGCGGTCGAGGTAGCGCAGGGTCCGGCCGCCGTGGTCCGGGGTCCACGTCAGCCCCCTGACCTCCGCGCCGGCCAGCGGCCGGTGGAAGACCTGCCCGCCACCCGACGCCAGCCGCCATACGGCGATCTCCTGGTCGTCGGTCGTGGCGAGGAACTCTCCGTCCGGGGAGAGGTCGGCCTGGGCGAAGCCCGTGGTGCCGCCGCTGGCGAAGTCGGCGACGACACGCCCACTGCGGACGTTCCAGACGGTGGCCGTTGTGCCGTGGGCCACAGCCAGCCGGCTGCCGTCCGCGCTGAGGCGCAGCAGCCGCTCCCCGCCGTCGGCTCCCGTGCCGGTGCCGCAGACCAGGGCGTCCGCCTTGTCCCACTCCCCGGACAGCCGCCTGCCGCGCACGGTGTCCCACACCTGCGGCGGGCCCTGGGCGGGACAGAGCGCGGCCAGGTGTCCGCCGGGGCCGAGGGCCGACGTGGTGATGGTGCGGGAGACGCCGGTGGTGAAAAGGACCCTGCCGTCCGTCCGCCGGACCTGCACCTGGCCGGGCCCGTCGATCGGCTGGGTGAGGTACGCGTCTCCGGCCGGCGTGGTCGCCCCGATCTCCGTATCGCCCATATCGGCGGCGGACCTCCCCTCGGGGAGGTTCCACAGGGTGTCGTCGGCCGCCCCGGTCAGGACGAGGAAGCGCCCGTCGGGGCCGACGCCGGACGCCTCGGTGCCGCTCGGCAGGCGGTAGGCGCCCGTGCGACGGTGCCCGGCCACGCTCCAGGCGGTGACACGGCTGCCGTCGGCCCTGAGCAGGGTGCGTCCCCGGTCGGTGAGGAAGCGCCGGACGTCCTCGCCGGCCTGCGGGTCGGTGAAGGCGTCCCGTTCGGGCTGGGCGAGCGCGCGCAACAACGCCGAGCGGGACTCGGTCAGCGGCGCGATCCGCCACGCGGCGGCGCCGAGCAGGGACGCGGTACGGGGATCGGTGGCGCGCAGGCTCTCGGCGACGGTTGACAGGCGCCGGGCAGCGGCCTTGGCGGACTCCTCTTCGCTCGCCCGCTCGCGCTGCCAGGCGACGAGTCCCGCGGTCAGCGCGAGCACGAGGAACACGCACAGACCGATGGCGAGGGCCCGTGTGCGAAGGGCGGCGCGCGTCCCGGCGTCCCGCTCGGCGGCACGGGCCGCGGCCGAGGCGGTCAGGAAGGCCCGCTCCAGCAGGATGAGGTCGTCGTTCTCCGCCGCCTGCCATTGCCTGCCGAACAGCTCCTCGGCGCGGTCCAGTCGTGCCCCCCGGTACAGCGCGCCGGGATCACGGTCCAGCTCCTCCCAGGCGCGGGCGGCCTCCCCGACAATCCGCTGGGCGCGCAGCCGCTCCCGGCCCTCCTCGATCCAGCCGGCGAGACGCGGCCAGCCGGTGATCAGCGCTTCGTGGGCGAGTTCCACGGTGTCGCCGTCCAGGGTGACCAGGCGGGCGGCGGCCAGACGTTCCAGGACGTCCGGCGCACCGGGTCCGAACTCGGACCGCGATGCCGGGCGGCGCGTGTCGGCCGTACGGTCGCCCGGGGCGATCAGCCGCAGCAGGATGCGCCGGGCGGTACGGGTCTGGCCCTCGTCCAGGTCGCCGTAGACCTGCTCGGCCGTGGCGGCGATCGCCCCGCGCACACCGCCCGTCTCCTCGTACGCGGCCAGCGTCAGCGTGCGGCCCCGGCGGCGGCGCCATGTCTCCAGCAGGGCGTGCGAGAGCATCGGCAGCGCGCCCGGCCGGTCGCCGACCTCCTCGGCGATCCGCGCGCTCAGCACCCGCTCCACGTTGAGCCCCGCCGCGGTGGCCGGGCCGGTGACGACCTCCCGCAGCTCGTCCGCGTTCATCGGCCCGACCAGCAGGTTCGCGTGAGCGACCGCCTCCGCCAGCTCCCGGTGCTCGGCACAGTGGCCGTAGAAGTCACCGCGTACGGCGACCACCACCCGCAGCCGGCTCTCCGGCTCACGCGCGCGGAGCAACAGGTCCAGGAAGGCGTCCCGCTCCTCACGGTCGTGGCAGAGCGTGAACAGCTCCTCGAACTGATCGACGATCACCCAGGTGTCCAGCTCACCGTGCTGGGGAACCAGCGCCTGCCGGTGCGTGTGGGCGGGCCGCTCGCCGGGGGTGAGAACCCGGACCACGGCCGGACGGGCGGCCCCCCTGTCGTCCCGCAGCAACGGAATGAGTCCGGCCCGCAGAAGCGAGGACTTGCCGCTGCCGGAGGGCCCGAACACCGCCGCGAAGCGGTGCGCGTGCGCCAGGTGCAGCAGCTCGCGGACCAGTTCCGCCCGGCCGAAGAACAGGTCGCTGTCAGCCGGTTCGAAGCGGGCCAGCCCACGGTACGGCGCCCGCTCGTCGGCCGTGGGGGCCCGCAGCTCGGTGTCCGCCTCCCGCCAACGGGCCGCCCACTCGTCCGGGTCGGCGTCGAGCGCCTCCGCGTACGCGCGCACCACCGCCAGTGTCGGCAGCTGGTCGCCGGCCGCGGCCTGCGACAGCGCGGTCGTGGAGTAGCCGGCCCGCTCGGCCATCTCCCGGTACGGCGGCTTGCCGGCTTTCTCCCTCAGCAGGCGCAGGTCGTGCGCGAGGCGCTGGACCGGACCGGCACCGGGGTCGACCGGTTTTTCTCGTCGGCCCACCTGGTGGCACCTTTCCACCCGCGAACAACTCTCGAACAACCCTGGAACACAAAACGGAGCTCAACCTACGTTTTCAGTCATCCACAGGCAATCCCCGTCCATCACGCGAGAACGCCCCGCTCAGGGCACCAGCTCGATGGCGTCGTAGGAGACCCCGGGGCTGAGGTAGGCGGTGCCGCCGGAGCCGCTGACGATGTCGATCGTCAGCTCCTGGTAGGCGTCGGCGGACCTGGCCCAGGCGCTTGCCGGGATGGCGTAGCTGTAGGTGTGGTTGGTTCCCCGGTAGGAGCCGACGGTAAGGGAGCGGGTCGTGGGTTCCTTGGCGGGCTGGGGCACGGGGGAGACCCAGTCGTTGACCTTGATCCGGGGCCTGCCGTTGGCGAAAGCGGTGGTGATGCCGATGTTGAGGGTGTGGCCGGAGGTCAGCTGCTGCTGCGTCAGCCTGAAGCGGATCTTCAGTTTGTTGTTGATGTCCGCCCACTGGTAGCAGGGGAAGTCCGCCGCGGCGGAGGAGCCCACCGTGTGGACACCGGTGGCCCAGGGCCTCGCCCGCGCGTCGGAGGGGTGCATGGTGGTCATGAGGGAGGCGTTCTTGAAGCCGCCGGGGGTGCCGGTCCAGTCGCCGATGCGCCAGATCGCGGGGTTCCGGCTCGGGTCCGCGGTGACCTTCAGTGTGTGCAGGGCCGTCGTCCTCCCGGCCGTGACGGTGACGGACTCGGTGTGGACGGCGAGTTCGTCCTTGTACACGGTGAGCGTGTAGGTGCCCGGGAGCATGTACGGGGAGAGGAAGTGCCCGGTGGCCGCGTCGGCCTTCGCCCAGTACTGGGCGGCGGCGTTCGCGAAGCCCACGGTGTAGGCGTGGCCGTCGCTCCGGCCGCTGACGCCCACGCCGGCGACCCGTCCGCGACCGGCGCGGCCGACCCAGCCGACCAGGCCCAGACCGTCGACCCAGGAGGTGTCGATGACGTCGTGGCTGAGCGAGGGGGCGGGTGCGCCGCCGTCGGTGAAGGCGAGGACGTAGGGGCCCTGGAGGCCGAAGCGCATCGGCTCGGTCTGGTTCTCGCCGTAGTAGAGGATCTCGTACAGCCCGGCGCCGTCCTCGTAGTGGTGACGCATGAGCGAGCGGTAGAACGGGCCGCCGGAGGCCTTCTCGTGGTTGCTGCGCACCATCCACAGGCCGGTCTTGCCGTCGCTCCAGCCGACGTGGTCGTAGTCGATGACGCGCTGGTTGGAGTAGTGCTTGGAGCGGGTGGTGCCGTTCGGCTTGCGGCGGATGTCCTGGGCCTCGATCAGGGTGTCGGTGCGGGCGTCCCAGGTGTCGGGGTCGTTGTTGGGGAACAGGCCCGGCCTGACGCGGACGATGTAGCGGGTGGCGGTGATGGAGGCGTCCGCCTTGTTCGTCCACAGGTAGACGTTGTTCTCGCCCCGGCGGGCGGCGTAGTAGTGGTGCATCGTGCCGTGCACGACGGTGACCAGGATCGTGTCGCCGGTCTTGCGGATGCTCACGGACGAGGCGCCGAGACCCGTCTCGACCTGGGAGTTGCGGTTGCCGTAGCCCTGGTACTCGGTGCCCCTGTGGACCAGGGAGGTCAGGTCGCCGTTGCGGTGGTCGACCTTGAAGACCAGGTCGGCGCCGGTGGTGATGACGTAGGCCCGTCCGTCGTCGCGGTACCCGAAGGCGCTGGGCGCCGCGTCGGCGCTGGCGAGCAGGGGGCCGGCGACCGCGGCGCCCCCGCCGAGGACGAGTCCGCCGGCGGCGGTTCTGAGCAGGACGTCGCGACGGGTCGGACGTCGGTGACCCTGTGCGGCCATGGTGGTTCCGTTCGTGAGCAAGAGACTGACGGGCTGGGGTGTGCGCGGCGGTGGCGGCCGGACCGGGCCCGGTCAGCCACCGCCGGGTGTGCCTTCCGGTTACCGGACGGTGCGGTAGGCGTTGCGGATCGTGCCGGTGTAGGTGTTGCCGGCGGTGTCGGCGAGGTCTGCCCTGAAGGAGACGGTGCCGGGCCGCTTTGGGTTGGTAAGGGCCAGGTAAGCCTTGCCGCTCGCCGCGCCGTGCACGGTGACCGGCTTCCAGGTGCGCCCGCCGTCGTACGACACCTTCACTGTCAGCGAGCTCAGGTGCCCCTTGGCGACGGCCGGGCCCTGTGCCGGACAGGCTCAGCTTCGGGTGGAAGCGGACGACGGACATCGGCCAGGCGACCACCTGGGTCTCGGGCGTGTTCGCCGAGGTGAAGGTCCACACGCCCTCGACGCAGTCACTGATCCTGTAGCCCCTGCTGCGGTCGGCGGTGACGGAGCGACGCAGGTGTGGCCGACGAAGTGCCGTACCGAATACCCGATGCCGTTACGGCCCTTGCCCGGCCGCACCTCGACCACCCGGCCGTGGCCGTTCACGGCGACGGTGTCACCGGTCAGCAGCGTCACGCGCGCGGTGGGCGCGGTGGTCGAGGTGCGGCCGGGCAAGGCGCCCGGGGGCACGGTGGGCGGGCCGTCCGACGTGATCGGTGCGGCGGAGGTGACCGTCACGGTCGCGGTCAGGCCGGTCAGGGCCAGGACGGCGGCGATGCCGCACAAGGTCCCTGGCGTGCCCGGTCGGTCTCCGCGTGGTTCGTCGGTGCTGGTGCCGCAAAGGAAGGTCCCTTTCCCCGTCATCGGTGCGCCGTCCGCAGGTCGTCGTGGACGCGAGCGGAAGGGCGGCCCCGAATCACCGAGGGGGGTCGATGACCCGGGGCCGCCTGCTGAAGGGCCGATGGCGAGGGAGTGCCACCGGCCGGCACCGACTCTGCAAGGGCGGGGAGTTGTTCAGTAGGCCCTGACCAGCACTGAAAAATGGGAGTGTCGGCTGAGGCGCAGGTCGCCACCGAGCCCAGGCCGCACACGGCAGCGCCCGACCTCGCGCTCAGACGTGTGAGAGGGCGAAGGAGACCAGGAAGCCGCTCACGGTGATCAGTCCGATGGCCAGGTGGGCGTCCTCGAACGCCTCGGGGATCATCGTGTCGGCGACCATGGCGAGGATCGCGCCGGCCGCCACGGCGGTCACCGCGGCGATCCACGCGGGGGAGAGGGAGCCGACCACGGTGTAGCCGAGGACGGCCGAGACGGTGCTCGCGGCGGCGATCGCGGCCCAGACGCCGAAGACGTACCCCTTGGTGCGGCCGGCCTTCTTCATCCCCGCCGAACTGGACAGTCCTTCGGGCACGTTGCTGATGAACACCGCCGCCACGGTCACCAGGCTGACCGCGCCGCCGTCGAGCAGGCTGACACCGATCACCGCGGACTCCGGCACTCCGTCGAGCAGCGCGCCGAGCGCGAGCGCCATCCCCGAGCCGCCCTGCTGGGCCTCCGAGGGCTGCGCCGCCGACTGCGCGTGACCGGAGCGCTTGCGGTGCCGGGCTCCCCGGCGGGCCAGCCACACGTTGCCCGCGGTGTAGGCCAGTGCGCCGACGAGGGTGCCGACGGCCGCGGGAGTGAGCCCCGCCTCGTCGTACGCCTTCCCGACCAGCTCGAAGGAGACCGCCGACAACAGCACCCCGGCACCGAATGCCATCACGGTCGCGATCACCTTCTGCGGCACCCGCAGCCCGTACCCCAGCGCGGCACCGAGCAGCAGCGCCGAGCCCGCCACCAGCCCCCACAGTCCAGCCTGTACCACTTCAGCCATGCCCACGCGTCTACCCGTTATGGCTGTGGATCAACAGATGACCAGCACGGTTGTGCGGACAACGACACCCTGTGCCAGCCGTCCTGACACCTTTGACCAGGCAAGATGCCGGTATCAGGTGAAGGCGCCCAGATGCGGGGAAGAAGTTGCGGCAACCGATGGGAGGTTGTTGTGGAGGGTGGAGATCTGGAACTGGGCGAGTTGCTGGCCGCTGCGGAAGCGGCCCCGCCCGGTGAGTCCGTCGACGTAGTGGCCCGCGATCTGCAGAAGCGGTTCGGTGCGGAGCGGGTGTCGTTCCTCTTCGTCGACCTCATCGGTCAGCGGCTGGTGCGGCTTGCCGCGGCCGACGCCGATGACGGCTCGGATCGTGCCGAGCCGATAGACCTGCAGGGCAGCGTCTACGACAGCGTGCTGCGCACTCAGCGCCAGCATGTGGAACCGGACGGCCAGGGCGGACGGCGCGTCATCACGCCGGTCACCAACCGCGGCGACTGCATCGGCGTACTGGAGGTGACCCTGCAGTCCGCGGACGACACCGTGCTGGGGCAGGTCCGCGAGGCGGCGCACGCGCTCGCCTACATCATCGTCACGGACGGGCGCTTCACCGACCTGTACCACCTGGGCCGGCGCACCACCGAGACCAGCCTGGCCGCCGAGATCCAGCACCAGCTGCTGCCCTCGGCACCCTGCTGCGAGGCGGAGCAGTTCACCCTCGCCGCCGGGCTGGTGCCGGCCGACGACATCGGTGGCGACACCTACGACTACACCCTCGACCGCGACACCCTGCACCTGTCCATCACCGACGCGATGGGTCACGACACGAACTCCGCGCTGCTGGCCACCCTGCTGGTCGGCGCGCTGCGGCGGTCCCGGCGCAGCGGCTGTGACGCCCTGGAGCAGGCCGACGACGCCCATCAGGCCCTGCTGAGCCACAGCCGTGGGCTGGCCACCGGGCAGTTGCTCTGCGTCGACCTGGAAACGGGCCTGTGCGAACTGGTCAACGCCGGCCATCCCTGGCCGCTGCGGCTGCGTGACGGCGTCGTCGAAGAGATCAAGCTCGCCGTCAATCTGCCGTTCGGGGTGGCCACACCCGCCTCCTACCAGCTCCAGGAACTGCAACTGCGTCCCGGGGACCGGCTGATCCTGCTCACCGACGGCATGCTGGAACGCGGTGCCGCGACGGCCGACCTGGCGTCGGTCATCCACGACACCGGCGCGCTGCATCCGAGAGAAGCCGTCCGGGCCCTGACCGCCGCGGTCCTCGATGCCTGCCATGGCAGCCTCAGAGACGACGCCACGGTCCTGATACTGGACTGGCACGGCGATCGTCGCAGACCGGTCGGAACCAGACCGGACCCACAGCGCTGATTCGCAGCGGTCCGGGCATCGCGTCGGCCGTGAACGCGGAGGTCAGGGGGTCAGGGGTTCAGGGCCTGCTCGAGCGTGGGATGGCAGGCGATGACGGTGTCCAGGCCGACGAGTTCGAGAACACGTAGCACCGACTCCCGGGGGGCCGCCAGGCGCAGCCATCCGTGAGCCGCGCTGACCTGGTGGTGGACGTGGACGAAGACGTTGATGCCGGTGGAGTCCAGGAAGGTCACGCCGCTGAGGTCCGCCACGACACGAGGTGGCGGACCGTCGTCAGGGCCGTCCCCGGGCAGCAGGGCCGTGGTCAGTGTGTCCTTGACGTCGTGGTCGATGTCTCCGTGCAGGGTCACCACGCGGATGCCGTCGACCGTGGAGTGCGCGACGGACAGCTGTCCGGGTCGGCCTGTTGGCGATATGTCGGTCACCGTTCCTCATCTGAACTCGGCTGCTGGGGGAGGGCAGCGTCCGCGGACGATTGTGCCGCACCGTCCGGGCCGGTCGCACCGGGGCGTCTGTGCCGAACCTCGCCTGTCCGTCGGCCTCGCCCTGGCGGGAGACGCCGGACGCGCTGGCTCCTCACCCGTGGAGCGCCGTTGCCCACCAGGTCGACTCACCCCGAGGTCTGCGATCCCGCATGAAAGGCATGACCGGCACCCCGCCCCGCACCAGAAGCTCCTCGCCCCTCCCGGTGTACCTGACCTCGGCCGTCCTCGCCCGGACCGCCGACGAGGGAGCCCGCGTCGCACTTGTCATGCTGGCCACCCAGCGCGCCGGCAGCCCGGCGCTCGGCGGTGCCCTGGTGGCCGCGCTGATGATCCCCCACGTGGCGGCCGCGCCCGTGGTCGGCGTGCTGGCCGACTCGGTGCGGCGACGCCGTCTCTTCCACGGCAGTGCCGTGGCGCTCTACGGCGCCGCGCTCGTCGCCCTGGCTTTCCTGGTGGGCACGGTCGACGACGTCGTGACGCTGGCGCTGGCGGCCGCCGCCGGGTGCGTCGCGCCCCTGCTGACCGGAGGCCTCACCGGTCTCCTCGCGGAACTGCTCTGCAAGGAGCGGCTGACCAGGGCCTTCAGCGCCGATGCCGTGTCGTACAACCTGGCGGGCATCTGCGGGCCCGCCGTCGCGGCGGCCCTGGGCACGGCGGCGGGCGCGGGAGCGGCCCTCGCGGTTCTCGGGGCCGGAGCGACGGCGGGTGGGCTCCTGCTGTTCTCGCTGCGGCTGCGACCGCGTCCACGGGCCGCGAGGCGTACCGAACGAGGGCGGTTCCGGCCTGCCGACCTGGTGCGGGGAGTGGTCGAAGTGGTCCGCAACCCCCCGCTGCGGTCGGTCACGTGGGGGAGCGGTGTGGCGCAGCTGGGAGTGGGGGCGCTGCCGGTGGTGAGCGTACTGCTGGCCGCCGAGTACCACGCCTCATGGGCCGCGGGCGGGCTGATGACCGCGTTCGCCGCCGGTGCGCTGGCGGGCTCCCTGAGTTACGCCTACCGCCCCGTCGGCCGGCACCGCCCGGAGCGCGTGGTGCTCTGGGGACTCCCGGCCACCGGGATCCCCCTGGCGATGGTGCCGTGGGCCGGTCATGCCGTCGCGGCGGCGGCCTTGTTCGCCATGGCCGGCTTCTGTACCGGTCCGCTGTTCAGCGCATTGCTGGCCAGCCGTGAGCGGTACGCCCCGGCGCCCGTCCGAACCCAGATCTTCACCCTCGGTGCCGGCCTGAAGAGCACCTTCGCCGCTGCCGGGGCGGGTGTGGCGGGTGTCCTGAGCGGGCTGGGAGCCGTGCCTCTGATGCTGGGGGCCGCCGCATGCCAGGTGCTCGCGGGCGTTCTGGCCCTCGTCCTGCTGACCGGTCGGCGCACCGGCCGCGACGGCGCCGGGACTGGTCGGGCCGGGGGGTCGCCCCGTTCCTCGCCTTCCGTGCGGGACACTCCACGAGGGAGTTGAGGATGTAGGCGGTCACGGCTCTGGCGCGCAGCCGTAGTCCTGATCGATGCTGGGGGCCGGCGCATGCCAGGTGCTCGCGGGCGTTCTGGCCCTCGTCCTGCTGACCGGTCGGCGCACCGGCCGCGACGGCGCCGGGACTGGTCGGGCCGGGGGCTCGCCCCGTTCCTCGCCTTCCGTGCGGGACACTCGACGAAGGCGTTGAGGGAGTCGCGGTCACGGCCCTGGCGCGAGGGGCGGGCCGTACACGTCACCCGGCGGGTTCGATGCGCAGGACGGCGGCCGCGTCGAGGACATCGACGACCTTCAGGCTCATGGCGTTGTTGATGGTCGCGGCGGGTCCCTCCTCACAGTTGAACGTGACACCGCCCCCGCCCTCCGACGACACGCTGCCGCCCCCGGAACAACCCGAGACGCTGTAGCCGGACCCGGTCAGCCGGGCGACCATGTCGACCTTGCCGCCCGCGATCGCCGTCACCCTGATCGGCCCGAGGCCGTACGCCTCCGGCACGCTCACGGCGTCCCCCACGGCGACCCTGATCTCACACGTGCCGTCGGCACACGGTCCGGTCGGCGAGGCTGACGGAGTGGACGACGGCGTGGACGTCTCCGCGGGGCCGGAGGCCGATCCGGATCCGGACCTGCCGGGCCGGCCCTCGGACGTGGACCCGTCGGAGGAGTTCGAGGAACACGACACGAGAACGGCGGACGCGCAGGCGACCACAGTGGCGACGCCGGCGGTGAACGAGGTGCTTCTACGCATCATGGGTGCCATTGAACCCCCGTCGCCAGCCACTTCGCGGGCAGTTGCGACGACGCAACCGCGCCCCACATGCGTCCCCGACCCCCCGACAGGGGAGAATGGGCCCCGTACCCAACGGTCGACCCTTGCGGAGGAGCGGGGAAATGCAGAACGCGCGAGCGGGGCAGGTCGCCGGGCCCGAAGACCTCATCGACGTGGCCCGTCTGGTCACGGCGTACTACACCCTCCACCCCGACCCGGCCGAACCGGGACAGCGGGTGGCCTTCGGCACCTCGGGACACCGCGGTTCGTCCCTCGCGGCGGCCTTCAACGAGGACCACATCGCCGCCACCAGCCAAGCCATCTGCGAGTACCGCGCCGCCCAGGGCACCGACGGCCCCCTCTTCCTCGGCGCCGACACCCACGCCCTGTCCGAGCCCGCCCGGATCACGGCCCTGGAGGTGTTCGCGGCCAACGACGTGACCGTCCTCATCGACCAGGCCGACGGCTACACCCCCACCCCCGCCGTCTCGCACGCCATCCTGACCCACAACCGGCAGCGGACCTCGGCACTCGCCGACGGAGTCGTCGTCACCCCCTCGCACAACCCGCCCGCCGACGGCGGCTTCAAGTACAACCCGCCCAGCGGCGGCCCCGCCGGATCGGAGGCGACCTCCTGGATCCAGGACCGCGCCAACGAGATCATCACCGGCGGCCTGAAGGACGTACGACGCATCCCCTACGCCCGCGCCCTGGCCGCCCCCGGCACCGGCCGCCACGACTTCCTCGGCGCCTACGTGGCCGACCTGCCGAACGTGCTGGACCTGGAGGCGATCCGGTCCGCCGGGGTGCGCATCGGCGCCGACCCGCTGGGCGGTGCCGCGGTCGCCTACTGGGGCCGTATCGCCGAACAGCACGGACTCGACCTGACGGTGGTCAATCCGCTCACCGATCCCACCTGGCGCTTCATGACGCTCGACTGGGACGGCAAGATCCGCATGGACTGCTCGTCGCCCTACGCCATGGCCTCGCTCATCGAGCAACGCGACCGGTTCGACATCGCCACCGGCAACGACGCCGACGCCGACCGGCACGGCATCGTCACACCGGACGCGGGCCTGATGAACCCGAACCACTACCTGGCCGTGGCCATCTCGTACCTGTTCTCGCACCGGGAGCAGTGGCCCGCGGGGGCCGGGATCGGCAAGACCCTGGTGTCGTCCAGCATGATCGACCGGGTCGCCGCGGACCTCGGCCGGACACTGGTCGAGGTACCCGTCGGCTTCAAGTGGTTCGTGGACGGCCTGTCCGACGGCACGATCGGCTTCGGTGGTGAGGAGTCGGCCGGCGCGTCCTTCCTGCGCCGCGACGGCTCCGTGTGGACCACCGACAAGGACGGCATCATCCTGGCCCTGCTCGCCTCCGAGATCACGGCGGTCACCGGCAAGAGCCCCTCGCAGCACTACGCCGCGCTCACCGACCGCTTCGGCGCCCCCGCGTACGCGCGCGTCGACGCACCGGCCTCCCGCGAGGAGAAGGCCCTGCTCGCCAAGCTGTCCCCGCGCCAGGTCACCGCCGACACCCTCGCCGGAGAGCCGGTCACCCAGGTCCTCACCGAGGCACCCGGCAACGGCGCCGCCCTCGGCGGCATCAAGGTGGCCACCGCCAACGCCTGGTTCGCGGCCCGCCCCTCCGGCACCGAGGACGTCTACAAGATCTACGGGGAGTCGTTCCTCGGCCCCGACCATCTGAGCCGGGTTCAGGAGGAGGCCAGGTCCGTGGTGCTGTCGGCGCTGGGCGCCTGACCCGACATGGACGATCGCGAGGCCGCGCCGAACGCGGAGGCCGGCGAGATCCGCCGTTTCTGGGGCGGGCTCGGTCTGCCGGGCCTGATCGACGTCCACACCCACTTCATGCCCGAGCCGGTCCTGCACAAGGTCTGGGAGTACTTCGACGGTGTCGGGCCGCTGACCGGCGGACTGGAGTGGCCGATCACGTACCGGAAGGAGGAGGCGGAGAGAACGGCCCTGCTGCGGGAGTTCGGCGTCAGGGCCTTCACCGCGATGCTCTACCCCCACAAACCCGGTATGGCCAGGTGGCTGAACGGATGGGCGGCCGACTTCGCCCGCCGCACCCCCGACTGTCTGCACACCGCCACCCTCCACCCCGAGCCGGACGTCGAGTCATACGTCCGCGAGGCCGTCGAGGCAGGGGCGCGGGTGTTCAAAGCGCACGTCCAGGTGGGCGGGTACGACCCGGCCGACGAACTCCTCGATCGGGCCTGGGGGCTGCTGGCCGAGGCGGGGATCCCCGTGGTGATCCACTGCGGCTCCGGACCCGCGCCCGGCAAGCACACCGGCCCCGAGCCCGTCGCGCGGGTGCTGGCCCGCCACCCGAGGCTTCGGCTGATCGTCGCGCACATGGGCATGCCCGAGTACGAGGAGTTCCTCGACCTCGCCGAGCGGTACGACCAGGTACGGCTGGACACCACGATGGCGTTCACCGACTTCACCGAGCGCCTCGCGCCGTTCCCGCGCCCGGCCCTGCCCCGGCTCGCCGCACTCGGCGACCGCATCCTGCTCGGCTCCGACTTCCCCAGCATCCCCTACCCCTACCTGCACCAGCTCCACGCCCTGGAACGCCTGGACCTCGGACCGCAGTGGCTGCGGGCCGTGTGCCACGACAACGCGAGAAGCCTCTTCGACCTGTGACGGCGCTGCCGCGCACGGGCCGAGGGGTGGGAGAAGGGCCGCCTCGACCTCCCCAGGTGCGACGGCCCTTCCCCCGGGTAAGCATCGACTCTGCTACCCCGAAGATCCGGACTCATGCAGGAGGGGTTGGTAACTGCTCGCCAGGGAGTGCGTACGAGGTCGAGTTAGCTCGATCGGGCGATCGCCTGCTGGCGGGCTTGCGGAGTCCTGGGCCGATCGGGCTAACGTGATCGCGCGGCCTGGGACACCGTGTGCGGCGTCAGCGTGTAGGGCCCCTGCTCCACCAGGGGATGATTCAGGGTCTCCCCGCCGCCTCTGGCCGTACCTGTTTGGCCAGGTCGCACAGGGCGGCGTCCATCAGCGGCCTCCGGCCGCGGGGGCCTCCCGGGCCCGGACCACGCACAGGATGCGTGTCGCCACCCGGGGTCGAGTACGCCGGGGACCAGCTCGCCCAAGACCGTTCGGGGCGCGCGGCTGAACGGGCTCACTCCCGCTCAGTCCACAGGAACGGTTGACGGACACGCGTGGTGCGGTCACCTTGAACAATGCCAGGGGTGTGGGAGCGCTCCCGTGCCGTACGGGTCGTACAGGCAGTACTGGCCGTACTGAGCATTCCGGGGCGGGCACCGCACCCCGCCCCGACCGCGCCCACCAGCCAAGGATGGCCAGATGCAGCCCCCTTCGCCCCGTCGCTTATCCCGCAGAACCCTGGTGACCGCCACCGCCGCCGGCCTGGTCGCCGCCGTCGCCGCCCCCTCGCGGGCGTCCGGCGCCGCCTCGGCCCGGTTCCACACGGTGGGCCGGGTCAAAGCCTCCGCCGACGGGTTCGTGCGCTACAGCTGGCCCGGCATCTACTTCGAGGCCCGGTTCCGCGGCACCGGCGTCGGCATCCTCCTCGACGACTCCGTCAACGACTACGACGTCCAGGTGGACGACAGGACCGCGGCCACCCTCGTGTCCCCGGGCCGGACCACCGCCTGGGTCAGGGGACTCTCCGACAGCGAGCACCGCGTGCGCCTCGTCAAGCGCACCGAAAGCCCCTGGGGCGAGGGCAGGTTCGGCGGCTTCGTCGCCGCTGCGGGCGGTGCGATCCTCGCTCCGCCTCCGGCCCGGCGCAGGCAGATCGAGTTCATCGGAGACTCCTACACCGCGGGCTACGGCAACCTCTCCGGCACCCGTGACTGTTCGGGCAACGGGGGAGTCGACCGGAACACCGACTCCGACCTCTCCTTCGGCGCCCTCACCGCCCGGCACCTCGGCGCCGACTACCAGATCAACGCCTTCTCCGGCCGTGGCATGGTCCGCAACTACAACGGCAGCAGCCCCGGCACCGACTTCCGCACCTACTACGACCGCGCCCTGCTGAGCGTGGCGGGGGACGTCTGGCAGAAGCCGGCCGGCTGGCGGCCACAGGTCGTCGTCATCGGGCTGGGCCTCAACGACTTCTCCACACCCCTGAACCCGGGCGAGCGCTGGAGCACGGAGGCCGAACTCGTCACTGCCTACGAGTCCGCCTACCACGGCTTCCTCGACAAGCTGCGCGCCCGCTACGGCCCCAGGACGTTCCTCGTCGTCAGCGCCACCGGTCTGGGCTCCACCCCCTTCGCCGAGACCGTCGAAAGGATCGCCCGCACCCGGAACGCGCGGGGCGACGAGCGGGTCGGCCACTGGTACTACGACGACACCGCCCTGGATCACCTCGGCTGCGACTGGCACCCCTCCGTGCGGGACCACCGCATCATCTCGGGCCTGCTCGACGACCGCCTCGCCACGCTTCCGCTGTCCTGGTGGCGGACCTGACGGGCAGGCCCGGTGGTCAGCTGATGCAGAGCAGGTTGAGCACGCACAGTCCCGAGGGATCGGTCGCGGACGACGAGGTGCCCGTCTGTGAAGTGGTCGAGCTGTCGCCGCTCGTGCTCGCGCCGGTGCCCGTGTTGGTGGTCGTGGTCGTCGTGCCGGTGGTGGACGAGGAGGAGGTCTGATCCGTCGTCGTACCGGTCGTGCCCGTGGTCGTCGTGGTCGTACCGCTCGTGCCGCCGGTGTCGGTGCCGGCCGCGGCCGACGTCGAGAGCGTGCCCTGGGACTGCGACCGCGAGGCGGTCGTCGCCGTGGGCGTGGGGGAGGTGGCGGAGTCGGTGTGGACCGACGACCGGGTCGTGGTGGACGCCGAGTCGACGGTCCGCCGGTGCGAGCCGGCCTTCGTGGCAGGGGTGGACGTCGACGCCTGTTGTGCCGTGGCGGGCTTCGACCCCGGGAGGGCGTCGTCCGAGGCGGGCAGCTCCGCCACACCCATGGACCGGTTGTCCGGCGAGGCGGCCGCCTGGTTGCGGGTGTTGGACTGCTGGCTCATCGCGGTGACGGTCAGGCCGCCACCGACGAGGGCGACGGCGGTCGCGACCACGGCCTTGCGCTGGTTCTTCTTCCAGCGGGCCCGCTGGCGCCGGCGTGCCGCCCGCCCCTCCGCCACCACGGGAGCGTCCGCCACGTCCTCGGACGGGACGTCCGGGTCGGTCCCGGTCGCCGGCTCCTCGGGGAGGCCCGCGTCGTGCCACTTGGGTGCTTCGCCCCACCCCGCTGACGCCGTGCCCGTCGTCGCGAGGAGGTGGGAGGGGGGAGCGATGTCCGGGGCGTAGGCGCCGCATCCGGGACACGCCAGGGCGCCGTTGAGATGCCGACGGCACGAGGAGCAGTAGTCCATCTGGTCTTCCTGAGTCGACTGCACCATCGGCCCGATGGCCGTGGCCGGTCTCGTTCGCACGGAGGATCGAGCCGAGGCAAAAGTAGCGAGGCTTTCGAAAGGCGGTGTGCAGCCTGTGTGATGCTCCTGCGCAGATGTCCCAGGGGTGCCGTGGGTACGGGGGACGTACGTCGTATTCGAGCCACTTGTCTGGCATGCGTCCCCGGCTCGAGTCCCCCCGCAGTCGGAGACGGGCGGGGGGGGGGGGGGGGGGGGGGGGGGGCGCGCGGCCCCCCCCCCCCCCCCCCCCCCCCCCCGGCCGCTGTTCAGTCCGGTTGTTGGGCCGGGTTGTCGGTGACGGCCCGGAGGAGGGGACGGCTGGCGGCGATCGCGGCGAACATCGCGGCGGCTCCGATCAGGACACAGACCGTCAGCTGCAGAGCGCCGGAGGAGTCCACCGTCGTATCGCCCGCTTCGTTGAGCTTGACAGCGCCGTAGACCCCGGAGGCGGTCATGCCTCCGGCGAGGACCACCAGCGGGACGACTGTCTCGCGGACTCTGGCCCGGTCCAGTACCTTCATCGGGGTTCCGGCCAGACGCAGGAGGCCGTAGACGCGGCGGCGGTCGAGGACGTTCGCGGCGGCGGTCAGGCCCGCGGAGGCGGTGGCGACGACGAAGCCCGCGGTCAGGACCGCCAGGCCCAGCTCACGCCGCGCGGCGGAGCCGAGGTCGTCGGCGGCGGTGAAGTATTTCTGGGTGTACGGCGGCGACGCGGGGTTGAGGGCCGTCAGCGCGGTAAGCGCGGTGTCGACCTGTGCCGGTCCGCTTGGGAGACGGACCGTGACGCCGGCGCGGCCCCACAGCAGCGAGTCGTCGTCTTTGTCGTCGGTGCGGGCGTGCACGGTGGCGGTGACCCCGGCTTCCGTCAGCAGCGCGCGGGCCCGTTCGGCAGCCTTCCGTGCGGCGGCGGGACGATACTCCGCCGCGGGCACGGACACGGCGACCTGCCCCGAATAGTCGTGGCCGCCAAAGTCGAGGTGGGCGACAGAGAGGAATCCGGCCACGAATCCGGCCATCACCAGGCCGCTGACGGTACGCCAGGCGCTGCGAGGGTCGTCGCTCAGCCGGCGGGCGGCCAGCAGGGTGGCGGGGCGGCGGGCGAAGCGGGCCATGAGGCGGCCGAGGCGGTCCACGACCCAGGGGCCGATGATCCAGAACGCGCCGTAGAAGAGCATCACCAGGGCGGCCTGTTGCGACGTCTTGAGGCCGCCGCCGTCCACGCTGACGAGGATGTAGAGCACGGCAGCGGCGAACAGGACCAGACGGATCATGCGAGTGCGGCGCGGGTTGGACTGCTGGGCGACGCCCAGCGGTGAGCGGGCGACCTGCCGCAGTGTGCTCACCGCACTGAGGGCGGTGAGCAGCGAGACCGAGGCGACCACCGCGAGCACGCCCAAGCCGCCTACCCAGAGGTCGCCGGTGTGCCAGGTCCCGATGCCGAAGGGCAGGTGGGCGAGGGCCGGGAGCAGCAGCCGGTAGGCGAGGGCGCCCGCCGCCGCTCCCGCCGCGCCGACCGCCGCGGTCTCGGCGCCGGTCATGGCGAGGATCTGGCGGGGGGTCGCTCCGGCCAGCCGCAGCGCGGCGAGCCGCTGTTCCCGGCGGGCCGCCCCGAGCCGTCCGGAGGCGGTCGCCAGCATAAGCACGGGCACGACGAGCAGGCCGGCGCCCAGCAGCATCCCGGACTGGTCGTAGACGGTGAACGGGCTCGGGGTGGTGCCGGAGTAGCCGGAGATGACCACGCGGGCAATCAGCCCGCTGTCCAGGGGAGCGTCACCCGCGGCAGGGGAGACTGCGGGATCGGAGGCGGAGCGTCCGACCACCGCCACCAGTTCGTCCGGGGCGGCCAGTCCGGCTGCGCCGATCGTCTCGTAGGAGGCGGTCTTGGGGAACCGGTCGGCGAGTTGCCGGGCAGGCAACCTGTGCGCCAGCTCGGCGAGGGCCGGGGAGAGGTAGACCTGGCCGGGCTTGGGGAAGGCGGCCACTCCCGGCGGCGCGGGCGTGGGTTTGCGGCCGGGCAACTGGGCGAGGCTGACCACGGTGACCGGCTCGCCGCGGACGAAGGTCGTGGTCAATGCCTGGACTGCGGTGCCGTGCCGGTCGGGCTGCGGGGTTCGCCACGCGGTGGCGTCTGCCCGTGCGCCGGCCCCGTGCCAGGCGGCGAACAGGACCAGCAGCACCAGGGAGCTGACGGTGGCGGCCGCGGCGGCCAAGAGCTGACCCTGCCAACCGCGTCGGCCGGAACGGCGGGCTAGATGCCAGGTCAACGGCAGGACGGGGGAGGACATGAAGGGCTCCGGGAGGATCAGACAGTGGTGATGTACGGGGCTCAATGAGCGGCCGTGTACTGGAGGGGGCCGGTGATCCGGCCGTCGCGGACCTGGAGGATCCGGTCGCAGTCGGCGGCGACGTCGACGTCGTGGGTGACGATGACGAGCGAGGCGCCCTGGTGCCGGGTGACCGAGGTCAGCAGGCCGATGACCTCCTCGCTGGTGGACTGGTCCAGCGCGCCGGTGGGTTCGTCGGCGAAGACGACATCGGGTTCGACCACGAGGGCGCGGGCGATCGCGACCCGCTGGGCCTGGCCGCCGGACAACTGACCGGGGCGGCGCTGTTCCAGGCCCTCCAGGCCGAGCGGGGCGAACCAGCGGCGGGCCTTTGCCACCGCCTGCCCCCGAGGGGTGCCCTCCAGCATCAAGGGCAGGGCGATGTTCTCCTCGGCGGGCAGTTCCGGCAGCAGTTGGCCGAACTGGAAGACGAAGCCGAAGCGCCGCCTGCGCAGTGCGCTGAGCCTGTCCTCGCCGAGCTTGTCGATGCGCTCGCCACGTAGCAGCACCTGTCCGCCGTCGGGACGGATGATCCCGGCAAGGGTGAGCATGAGGGTGGACTTGCCGGACCCGGACGGGCCCATGACGGCGAGCGATTCGCGCTCGCCGACCTCGACGTCCACCCCGGCCAGGGCGGTGGTGGACGCGTATTTTTGACCAGGCCGATGCCGGTCAGGACGGTTCCCATGATCGTGTGTCGTTCCCTTCTCAAACGGTTCAAAGGAGCTTTCCGCTGCCTCTCGGCGCTTCTCAGCGGTCGAACTTCCAGGTGCTGGAGGCGGAGTCGGCCTTGATGACGCGCACCGGGGTCTTGAGCACTCCGGTCACCTTGCGGCCGACCCACGGAAGCGGCGGTACCTCGACTGGATGCGGCCGACGACCAGCTTCGCCGCGAGCGCCTTCTGGCCGTCCACGGTCACCGTGCTCTGCTGGTCCAGCCCAGTTGTGGATGTAGTACCGCTCAACGCGTGGGTGGCGGCGGTCCCGGCGCCGAGGACGGCAGCCACCGTGAACCAATAACGATCATGGACTTGCGCCGCATGCTGTGCCTCTCGAAGCCGGGGTTGTGATCCGCCTTCACTCTCGCCGCCCAGCGGCACCCCGCGCCTCGGCCGAACGGCCACTGCCCGCGGCCTTCCGCCGCGCCGGGTCAGCCGATCGACCGATCAAGGCGGAGATCCTGGCCCGGCTGCGAGCCGGGCACAGCAATCTGCTCAACACCAGCCCCAACCGGCGGCTGGAGTCAACGTGCCGCGTTGCCACGGGCTCCGCGGCTTGCAGAGGTAGATCGGCTTCCTGGTCTCGGTGGTGATGGCCTGGTGCTCGGCGATTTTCCGGCCGCGGTCCCAGGTGAGCGGTCAGTGCCTTCGGAGCTGGAGACACCACCCCCCCCGGGCCATGCACTCGATAAGGGGAGGTAGTCATGCCAACTCCGAAGGCCGGTAACCCCGTTGCGGGGCTATGAAAGACGCTAATGGGGGGACGGTGATGGACACCATGCCGCGGATGATGCCTCGCCCGGTGGGCCGGCGGGCGATCTTCGGACGGCGCATGGGCCTGGCTGACCGCAGCCGCTGGGTGAGGGTGTGCTTGATCGCCTGGCGCCGGCGAGGGTCGTAGAGCGATAGGCAGATCGCTTCGTGCGAGATCTGCATGGAGGTGTCACCAGGAAACTGCCGTCGCAGCCATCCTGCAGATCTGCTCGGCTGACCAGCACAGGGCCGGCTTGGCTTCCACCAGAGCCCTTAAAGCAGGCCGCCGTTGAGCGAGTTTGGCCTGCTTGGGGCGGCGCCCGCGCTGGTCGGCGGCTGCATCGGCCGAGGCGGCTCGGTAGCGGTCCCGGCCCCCGTTGCGGGCGATCTCGCGGGAGACGGTCGAAGGAGATCTGCCCAGCCGCTCGGCCAACTGCCGGGCTGATTCCCCGTGGCGATGCCGCGGGATATCTCCTCGCGCTCGCTGCCGCTCATATGCCGCTTTGACCGCGTCTGTGGTGTGAGGCGGATGCCGCCACTCTGGTACAGGAAGCGACGGGCGTTCTGCATCAGCGCCCTGAGCGCCCGCCCGATCAAGTGAACGACTGCCCCTCCGCCAGCGTCTCCAGATCTCGTCTTGCCGAGCTGGCGAAACCTTGTAGCCACGCACCTGTGCCTCCACGATCACATGCCATCGTTTGCCGACACTCAGGCAGTGGTTCCGGCGACCACGTCGACGGCGTGGCGCCGGTGTGCTGCGAAGAGGTCGAGGGCGGTGTCGGTGTCCCGGGCGCGCAGTGCGGTGACGAGTCCGTGGTGCTCGCGCGGGATGCGGTCGAGGTAGCCGGCGGTGCTGCGGCCGATCCGGGTCAGCAGGAACAGGTGGACCTGGCAGCGTATGCCGTCCCAGGCGTCGGCGAGGCGCCGGTGCCCTGCGGCGGCGAACACCGCGTCGTGGAAGGCGATGTCCAGGCGCACCATCTCGTGCGCATCGCCGGCCCGCTCCATCATGTCGGCCGTCTTCGCGATGGACGCGAGGTCCTCGTCCGAGGCGTGGGCGATCACCTGCCGTACGGCGAGGTCCTCCAGCGCGCCGCGCAGGCTGTCGAGCTCAGCCACGTCCTCGGCGGACAGCGTCGTCACCGTCGTGCCCCGGTGCCACGCACAGTGCACCAGGCCCTCGCGCTCCAGCAGCCGCAGCGCCTCGCGCACCGGACCGCGGCTGACGCCCAGCTCGCCGGACAGCTCCACCTCGCGCAGCTGCTCGCCGGGGGCGTATGCCCCGTTGAAGATGGCCTCGCGGATACGGTCCGCAACCTCGTCGGCCAGACCCCGGCGGCGAGCCGGGGCCACCTTGCCCTGATCACTCATGCCCGAATTACACCTCGACCCATGACCTAATGTTAACATTCAGCCGTTGTCGTGATGTCAACATTAGGACAAGCGGAGCAGGATCGCCCACGGGCCGCTCCGTCCCCAGCAGGAAGGCAGTGCCATGACCGTTCTCGACTCCCCGATCCCCCGCTTCCACCTGGCCGTGCCGGTCGACGACCTGGCTGCCGCGCGCCGCTTCTACGGCGACGTCCTGGGCCTGGAGCAGGGCCGCAGTGCGGACACGTGGGTGGACTGGAATCTGCACGGCCACCAGTTCGTCACGCACCTCGCGCCGGAGCGCGCGCAGCGCATACACAACCCGGTCGACGGCCACGACGTACCCGTGCCGCACTTCGGTCTGGTTCTGACGGTCGAGGCCTTCCAGGAGTTCGCCGAGCGGCTGCGGGCGGCGGGCACCGAGTTCGTCATCGAGCCGTACGTGCGTTTCGCGGGCCAGAAGGGCGAGCAGTGGACGATGTTCCTCCTCGACCCGGCCGGCAACGCGCTGGAGTTCAAGGCGTTCGCCGACGACTCCCAGGTGTTCGCCGCCTGACCGGCGGCCGGCACCACCCACCCCCACACGCGAAAGACGGGACGAGCTCATGAAGGTGTTCCAGATCGGTGCCGCCGGAGAAGTCGGCCGCCGCCTCACTCAACTCCTCACCCAACGCGGTGACGTCGTGACTGGCATGCACCGCGGGCCCGCTCAGGGCGAGACCATACAGGCGGCCGGCGGGACGCCGGTGATCGGTGACCTCATCGCCGACTCGGTCGAGGATCTGGCCGGTAAGATGCGCGGCCATGACGCCGTGGTCTTCTCGGCCGGCGCACACGGCACCGGTCAGGACAAGACGACCCTCATCGACGGCCGTGGCCTTCAAAAGGCCGCCGACGCGGCCGCGCTGGCCGGGGCGGCGCGGTTCGTCCTCGTCTCGGTGTTCCCCGACGCGCTGCGCGACGGGACACGCAGTGAGGGCTTCGAGCACTACATCAAGGTCAAGAAAACCGCCGACGTCTATCTGACGCGCACCGATCTGGACTGGCTGATCGTCCGTCCCGGAACCCTTCTGGACACCCCCGGCACCGGCCGGGTCACCGCCGGTCCCGCCGTCGAGTACGGCGACGTGCACCGCGACGACGTCGCCGCGTTCCTCGACGCCGCCCTGCACGCGCCTGCCCTCAGCCGCGTGATCGTCGAACTCACTTCCGGTGACACCCCCGTCGCGGACGCCGTCACCCGCCTCACGGCCGCCTGAGCTCACCCCCGCACCTCAACCACAGCACCGTCAGCAAGGAGAAGCACCATCACCGCCATCGATTCCTACAGCCACGACGTCTCCGGCGAGAAGGAGTTCGGTTTCGCCCAGGCCATCAAGGTCGGCGACACGATCTACGTGTCCGGGCAGCTCTCGCACGACGAGCAGGGCAACTTCCTCTACCCGGGCGACTTCGACGCCCAGCTGAAGCAGTCCTACGCCAACTTCGAGAAGGTGCTCGCCCACTACGGCGCCACCCGTAACCAGGTCGTCTCCGAGACCCAGTTCATCGTGGACCTGCCGCAGTACAACGTGGCGATGGCCGCGGCGAACCTGGCCTACTTCGGCGACCACCGCCCCACCAGCTCCACCATCGGCGTCGCGTCGCTGTTCTTCCCGGGCCAGCTCATCGAGGTCAACTTCGTCCTCGACACCCGCCTGCCGGCCTGATCGTGAAGGTCCTGATCGCCGGAGGGCACGGCAGGATCGCCCTTCTCCTGGAGCAGCTGCTGTCCCGGCGCGGCGATGCGGTCACCGGCCTCATCCGAAACCCGGCCCAGGCCGACGCGTTGGCGGAGGCCGGGGCCCGGGCCCGGCTCGTGGATCTGGAGAAGGCCGCCGGCGACGAGGTCGCCCGGCATCTGACGGGTGCCGCCGCGGTGGGTCCCGGGAGTTCGGTGGGCCGTAAGGACAGCGTGGACGGCGGCGCGGCGATCCTGCCGACCGACGCCGCTGAGAGCGCCGGAGTCGGACGCTACCCGCTGCTCTCCGCATACGCGCCGATCTGCGGGCCGTCGACGACGAAAGCCTCGACCCGGTCTTCCGTACCTATCTGCGGGCCAAGCTCGCGGCCGAGAACGCCATCCGGTCCCGGACCGTGCTCCAGGCGACGAACGTCCGCCCCGGTCTGCTCAACGACACCCCCGGCACCGGCCGGTGGCGCTCGCCGAGCAGACCGGTCCGGGCCCCATCTCCCGGGCCGATGTCACCGCCGTCCTGCTGGCGCTGCTCGACGAACCGCGTCTGAACGACCGGACCGCCGAGGTCATCGGGGGCACCGCCCCCATCGCGGCGCCGTGGCAGCCCACGCCGCCCGCTGAACCGGCGCTCCGCACCTCAACTCATCTCCCCGTCGACGGCGTTGCCCGCCGGCGATGCCCCACCTGAAAGGGAAACACCGTGAGCACTCTGTTCACCCCCCTCAAGCTGCGCTCCCTCCAGATACCCAACCGGGTGTGGATGTCGCCGATGTGCATGTACTCCGCCGCCCCCACGGGCCCGGAGACCGGCGCGCCGACCGACTTCCACCTCGCCCACCTGGCCTCGCGCGCCGCCGGTGGCGCGGGCCTGGTCATGGCCGAGGCCACCGGGGTCCGTCCCGACGGGCGGATCAGTCCCTGGGACCTGGGCCTGTGGAATGACCACCAGCAGGAGGCGTTCTCCCGGATCACCGTGGCCATCAAGGCGCACGGCGCCGTCCCGGCGATCCAGCTCGCCCACGCGGGCCGTAAGGCGTCGGTGGACAAGCCCTGGCTGTCCGACCGGTCCGTGCCCCGGAGCCAGGGCGGCTGGCAGACGGTGGCGCCCAGCGCGGTCGCGTACGACGGCCTGCCCGTCCCGCACGAGCTGACCGTGGCCGAGATCCGGCAGCTGGTAGCTGATTTCGCCGATTCCGCCCGCCGCGCGCTGGCCGCCGGCTTCGAGGTCGCCGAGGTGCACGGCGCCCACGGCTACCTGATCAATTCATTCCTCTCCCCGGCCTCCAACCACCGCACCGACGCCTACGGCGGCAGCTTCGAGAACCGGATCCGCTTCGCCCTGGAGGTCGTCGACGCGGTGCGCGCCGTGTGGCCCGCCGAACTGCCGGTCTTCTTCCGCACCTCGGCCACCGACTGGCTGACCGAGAACCCCGAGGACACGCGCGAGGGCTGGACCGGTGAGGACACCGTCCGCCTCGCCAAGGAGTTGACCGCTCACGGCGTCGATCTGCTCGACGTGTCCACCGGCGGCATGGTCCGCGACGCCAAGATCGTCGCTGGACCGAGCTACCAGGTGCCCTTCGCCGCCCAGGCCCGCCAGGCCACCGGCATCCCCACCGCCGCCGTCGGCATTATCACCGACCCCCACCAGGGCGAAGAGATCATCACTTCCGGGCAGGCGGACGCCGTCCTGCTCGGCCGTGAACTGCTGCGCGACCCCTACTGGCCGCAGCACGCCGCCCTCACACTCGGCGCCGAGCCGCGCTGGCCCGACCAGTACGCCTACGTCGTCAAGCGCCGCAAGCACTGAACCCTGCGCGGGCCTGCTCAGCACCCGGCCGTCCAGCCCTCGACAGGGGCGATGCGCTGCCCTCCCACGGGGAGATCCCGATGAACCACCTTGAAGTCAAGGTCGTCATCACCGCCTCCTCCGGTATCGGTGCCGTCAGGGCCAAGTCCCTCGCCGCCCGCGGCCAGGAAGCCGTTGACCAGCTGATCACCGACGGGAACTCCCATCCCCGCACGACAACCGGAGCAGACGGCGGGCAGTCGCCACGCGGTCGCCCGCCACCTGAAATGTGAGGACTACCCCGCCATGGCACAGGCGTACTGGAGCTCGGCCCTCACCAGCTCCGCAGCTGCCATATGGGCCGTCGTGCGACGGTTCAACGGGATGCCCGACTGGCACCCGGGCGACCCTAAGGCTACTGGTGAGTTACTTGTCGCTTGGTTCGCCGCTCGTCAACGGCGCCCCGGGGCTGAGCGTCCTGTGACATCGCATCATGAGCGTGTGCCACCGAACCTCGCCCGATCCCGGAGAAAAACCTAGGGAAGTCTGAGCGGTAGACGACACCGAGGGCCGTCGGGGAGGTGAGCGTGCTGAGCCCACGACTACACGGCTGCCCGAGGCCGTGTTCCGCGGGATAGGTAGGTTTGGGGCACCGTAAGAGGAGATGCATGATGCCCGAGCGCCGCAGAGTTCTGTTCGTGACCGACCTCGCCTACCAGGCCCGGGGGCGGCGCTACTGCGATGAGGACATCTTCCTGACCTCCCGACTGCGCGACGGCTTCGACATCGGCCTGTGCCACCCGTTGGATGCCGCCGCGCTGATGGACGCCTTCGACGGGGTCGTGGTCCGTAACAGCGGGCCCGTGCTGCACTACCAGAAGGAGTACGAGGCCTTCCGGGAGCAGGCCATGGCCCGTGACATCCGGGTCTACAACCCGCTGTCCGGCCGGGGCGACATGGCCGGCAAGCAGTACCTGCTGGACCTGACCGCCGCCGGATACCCGGTCATCCCCACCATCGACCGGCCCGAGGACCTGCACTTGCTGCCCGAGGTCGGCCGGTACGCGGTCAAGCCGAAAGCGGGCGCGGACTCCATCGGCCTGACCTTCGTGCCCCGAGAGCAGCTGAGCGACCTCGTCTACGGCGACATCCTGGTCCAGCCGCGCATCGACTTCCGCTACGAGGTGTCCTTCTACTACGTCGACGACACCTTCCAGTACGCCCTGCACGCCCCCGACCCCGAACGGCGCTGGGTCCTTGCGCCCTACGAGCCCACCGACGCCGACCTGGCCTTCGCCCGGTCCTTCATCGACTGGAACACCCTCGACCACGGCATCCAGCGCGTGGACGCCTGCCGCACCCAGGACGGCGAGCTGCTCCTCGTAGAGCTGGAGGACCTCAACCCGTACCTGTCCCTGGACCTGGTCTCCGACCGGACTCGTGACGCGTTCGTGGCGAGCATGACGGCATCCCTCCACCGGTTCCTGGACGCTCAGCCTCGTGTCTGAGGTGGCATACGAGCCCTCACGAGCGATCGCTCAGACTTCGATGGCACGCATTCGTTGTCACAGGACACCCTGACCGCCACGACCGATTCGCTCCGCAACAGGCCGGGGTCAGGCTGGAAGGCGTGACCAGCGCGCCGATCGTCGTGCACCGGCCGTCCATCTCGGGCGGCCGGAGGGGCACCGTGCACAGCGGCGGCCGGGACGAGATCCTCGACACCGCGTAAAGCGACCACGACCTGGACGTCTCCCTTGAAGCCGCCGACTCGCCGACCCCGAGGCCATCCTCGACGACCCGCAGCGGACGGAATGGGGGCGAGGCGGCCCCGCCCACGAATTCAGCGCCGCCTGACGTCCGGCGGCAGCAGCCGGACAGCGCACGTGCCGAGGTCGGTCATGGCGTGTGTGGACCGGTCGTAGGCGAAGGCATGCGAGTTGAAGTCGTCGCCGGCTCGTGTGGAGCTGCCGACAACCGTGTCACGGTCGAGGGCGAACCCCGAGCTGTAGGTGCCGCCGAGCGTGCCCAGGTCGATGGCGGTGTAGTGCCGTGAGGACGGCTTGGCGGTGTGGGCGAGCGCCGGGCCCGAGCCGAGTCCGAGCAGTGCGAGCGCGAGCGTCGCGACCGTGGCGCGGGCACCTAATCGTCTGTGTCTCATCATGGAGTTCCCCCCTGTGGACGGGTGTGCGAACTTGGCGTTGCTACCGGCCAGCCACTCCAGCCAACCGCCGCCCCAGGGAACGTACGGAAACACTCATCCGGGTGACGAACCCCCCGTGGACGCTGACCGCGCCGGCGCGCGCGCCGCCAACGCCTCGAGGAGCAGATCCACCGCCTCCTCGAACGAGCTGTCCGCCATCCCCGGCAGCTCGCGGCGTACCGCGGTGAGCGCCGGGTACGTCACCGGGTCCAGGTCCTGGTAGACCTCCCGCCACGCCCGCCGGTCGGCCTCGCGCTGCTGCCGGGGCAGTGCCTGGAACGCCGCGTCCGTGGCCGCGTGGCTGAGCACGGTGTCGATGAAGGCCAGGTACAGGCGGGCGGCGGCGGCCGGTGCGAAGCCCGCGGACAGCAGCAGGCCGATCCCCGTGTCCACCGCCCGGATCTCGCTGCTGCGCCGGGTCACCCGGTGTGCGGCCAGGGCGGCCGCCCGCGGATGGGCGAGGTATCCGGCACGGACCCGCAGGGCCATCTCGCGCAGCGAGGCCACCCAGTCGTCCCCGGGCACGAACCCCGCCATCGCATCGCCGATGATCCGGTCCGCGATGGCGAGCACCAGGTCGTCGGTGTCGTGGAAGTAGCGGTACAGGGCGGTCGGGTCGCAGCCCAGCGCCGCGCCGAGCCGGCGCACGCTCAGCGCCTCGGATCCGTGCTCGCCGATCAGCCGCAGCGCGGTCTCGACGATCAGTCCCTCGGACAGCAGGACTCCGGAGCGGGTGGGCCGCCGACGTCGGCGTTCCTCCGGGACGCGGCTGGACATGACCGGGATCCTCTCGCCGGGGCCCTCGGTGAACGACCCGGGTCCTCAGTGAACGACCCCCTGCCGCCTTACGTCAACAGGGTTGACCCAATGTGGACATCGGCTGTTCCATCACCTCACCGCGCGGCTCTTCCCCGCCTCCCGTCCCAGAGGAGCCCTCCATGTCGTCCAGACCGTCCCTCTCCTCCGCTCCGAGCCCGGATCTGCGCCGTTCCCTCGGCGTCGTCGACGGCGTGGCCATCGCCGCGTCCAGCACCGCGGCCACCACCAGCATCGCCATCGGCATGGGCACGATCGCGACCATCGTGGGCCTCCAGGCCCCGGCCCTGCTGCTCCTGGCCTTCCTGCCGGTCCTCGGCATCGCCACCGCCTACGCCCGCCTGAACCGCTCGGAGCCGAACTGCGGCAACGGCTACGTCTGGGTCGGCAAGTCCCTCGGCCCCTGGCCCGGCTTCCTGACCGGCTGGGTCACCCTGGTCGGCTCCGTCATCTTCTGCGCCTACACCAGCGCGATCATGGGCTCGGTCGTCCTGGCCTTCGTCAACAAGGCCGGAGTGCACAGCCTCGCCGGCATCGCCCTCGACCCGACGTCCACCGGTGTCACCACGGCGGTCGGACTGGTGATCCTCCTCGGCCTCACCGCGCTGGCCGTCACCGGGGTCCGGGCCGCAACCCGCTTCCAGTTCGCCCTCCTGGTCTTCGAGTACACGGTCCTGCTGGCCTTCTGCGGCTGGGCCCTGATCACCGGCGACCACGCGCTCTCGCTGTCCTGGTTCAACCCCTTCGAGATCTCCAGCGGCACCACCTTCGCCCAGGGCATGGTCCTCGCGGTGTTCTTCTTCTGGGGCTGGGACGCGGCCTTCAGCGTCAACGAGGAGACGAAGAGCCCCGGCGACGCGGCGCGCGGCGGCCTCATCGCCCTCTTCGCGATGCTCGGACTGTTCCTCTTCGCCTCGGTCGCCTTCCAGCGGGAGATGAGCCTGGCCGAACTCGTCCGCAACGGCCCCCAGGCACTGCCGTACCTCGGCGAGAAACTGGCCGCCGAACCCTGGGCCACCCTCCCCCTGGTCGCACTCATGTTCTCCGCGGTCGCCTCCGTGCAGGCCACCCTGATCCCCACGGCACGCGGCCTGTTCGCCATGAGCCGCGACCGCACGATGGGACCGGTGTGGACCCGCCTCCACCCGCGCTACGGCACCCCCGCCGCCGGCACGGTCGTCGTGATGGCCATCGCCGCGGTGGTCGCCGTGCTCGCCGTCGCGATCCCCAAGCTGAGCGACATGCTGCTGGCGGCCGTCAACGCCATCGGCCTGATCGTCGCCCTCTACTACGGCCTCACCGCGCTCGCCTGCGCCGTGCGCTTCCGCTCCGCGCGTCACGACGGGCCGCGGGAGGCGCTGCTCGCCATCGGTGTGCCCGCCGTGTCGGGCCTGATCCTGCTCGGCCTCGGCGGCTACCTCGGATACTCGTACCTGACCATGAGCGACCACTTCGAACTCAGCCCGGACAACGGCTGGTTCATGTTCTCGCTGCCCGCCGCGATCGTCCTCGCCGGCCTCGGCATGGCCGCCGTCGCCAAGTACGTGCGGCACTCGCCGTACTTCAGTACGGGGCGCGGCACCGACGCCGAGTCCCTGACCCTGCCGATGGACCGCACGGCGGTCTGACCCTTCCTGGAGTTCACCCCCATGTCACACACCGCGGACCTCGTCCTCACCGGCGGTCCCGTGCACACCGTCGATGCCGCCCGCAGCCGCGCCACCGCCGTGGCCGTGCGCGACGGGCGGATCGCCGCCGTGGGCCACGACGAGGTGCACGAGCTGATCGGCCCGCGCACCGAAGTCGTCGACCTGGCGGGGAAGCTGCTCCTGCCGGGCTTCCAGGACGCCCATGTCCACCCGCAGGGCGCGGGCCTCGAACTCGGCCTGTGCCACCTCGCCGACACCGTCGACCCGGCCGAGTACCTGCGCCGGATCAAGGCGTACGCCGACCGGCACCCGGACGTCGAGTGGATCACCGGCGGCGGCTGGTCCCTGGAGGCGTTTCCCGGCGGGGCGCCCACTGCCAGGGCCCTCGACGCGGTCGTCCCCGACCGGCCCGTCTTCCTGCCCAACCGTGACCACCACGGCGCCTGGGTCAACAGCCGCGCCCTGGAACGCGCGGGCATCGACGCCCGTACCCCGGACCCCGCCGACGGCCGGATCGAACGCGACGCCGACGGCAACCCCACCGGCATGCTCCAGGAGGGCGCCGTCCACCTGGTGGGAAGGCTCGTCCCGGAACCCTCCCCGGAGGAACAACTCACGGCCCTCCTGCGGGCGCAGGCCGTACTGCACTCGTACGGCGTCACCGCCTGGCAGGACGCCATCGTCGGCGCGTACGCCAACATGACCGACCCGGCGCCCTCCTACCTCGCGGCCCTCGACCGTGGCCTGCTCACCGCCCGGGTCGTCGGCGCTCTGTGGTGGGACCGCGAGCGGGGCGGCGAACAGATCCCCGAACTCGTCACCCGGCGCGAGGAGTTGAACCGGGGACGGTTCCGGGCCGGCACCGTGAAGGTCATGCAGGACGGCATCGCGGAGAACCACACCGCCGCGATGCTCGACCCCTATCTGACCGGCTGCGGCTGCGCCTCGGACAACAGCGGCATCAGCTTCGTCGAGCCGGGCGACCTGCGGAAATACGTCACCGAACTGGACGCGTCCGGCTTCCAGGTCCACTTCCACGCGCTCGGCGACCGCGCGGTGCGCGAGGCACTGGACGCCGTGGAGGCCGCCCGCACGGCCAACGGACGGCGCGACACCCGGCACCACCTGGCACACCTCCAGGTCGTGCACCCGCACGACATCCCCCGGTTCCGCTCCCTGGGCGCGAGCGCCAACCTCCAGATGCTGTGGGCCGCCCACGAACCCCAGATGGACGAACTGACCCTGCCCTTCCTCGGCGACGAACGCGGCGCACGGCAGTACCCCTTCGGGGACCTGCTGCGCGCCGGCACCACCCTGGCCGCCGGCAGCGACTGGCCCGTCAGCAGCCCCGACCCCTTCCAGGCCATCCATGTCGCCGTCAACCGGATCGCTCCCGACGCCCCCGAGGGCACCCCGCGGTTTCTCCCCGGGCAGCGCCTCGACCTTGGCGCCGCCGTCGCCGCGTACACGGCGGGCAGTGCCTATGTGAACCACCTCGACGACATCACCGGCACCATCGCCGTGGGGAAGTCGGCCGACCTGGTCGTCCTCGACCGCGACCCCTTCGCGGGGCCGCCCGAGGAGATCGCCGCCACGCGTGTCCTGCAGACGTTCGTCGACGGTCAGCGGGTGCACGCGGCGGGGGACGCCTGAGCCGCCCATCGGGTGACGCCGGTGATTTCGCCGCCCGGGGACGGGGCAGTAGGGATGCGGACGGGGGGAGTTGTGCACGCCGAAACCGTCCCTGCTGTCCTTCGAACCGAGGAACACCATGGCAACAGCCAGCTCCGACCGTGTCCGGGGAACCGCCCTGCTCGCCGACCCCCTGCTCAACAAGGGGACCGCCTTCAGTCCCGAGGAACGCGCCGACCTCGGCCTGGACGGGCTGCTGCCACCGGCGATGGAGACGCTTCAGGAGCAAGCGGACCGGGCGTACGAGGCGTTCCTCGGCTACGACAAGCCGCTGAACCGGCACATCTACCTGCGTCAGCTCCAGGACACCAACGAGGTGCTCTTCTACGGCCTGCTCACCCGGCACATGGAGGAGATGCTGCCGGTCGTCTACACCCCGACGGTCGGTGAGGCCTGCCGGCGCTTCAGCGAGATCTACCGCAGGCCGCGCGGTCTGTTCCTGACCTACGAGGACCGGCACCGGTTCCGGGAGATCCTGCGCAACCGGCCGGGCGGCGAGGTCGACGTCATCGTCGTCACCGACGGCCAGCGCATCCTGGGTCTCGGCGACCAGGGCGTCGGCGGCATGGGCATCCCGATCGGCAAGCTCAGCCTCTACACCGCCATCGGCGGCATCCACCCCGCCCGCACCCTGCCGATCCTCCTCGACGTCGGCACCGACAACGAGGAACTGCTCGCGGGCGAGCACTACCTCGGCCGCAGGCAGCACCGCGTCACCGGCGACGCCTACGACGAGATGATCGAGGCGTTCGTCTCCGCCGTGGAGGCCGAACTCCCCGGCACCCTGCTCCAGTGGGAGGACTTCGCCACCGCGCACGCCCGCCCCATCCTCACCCGGTATCAGGACCGGCTGCTCACCTTCAACGACGACATCCAGGGCACCGCGGCCGTGGCACTCGGCGCGCTGAGCACGGCCACGAAGGTCGCCGGAACGTCCCTGACCGACCACCGGATCGTGGTCCTGGGCGCCGGATCGGCGGCGATCGGGGTCGCCGACATGATCCGCACCGCACTGGTGGAGGAGGGCCTCTCCGAACAGGACGCGGCCGACCGGTTCTGGTTCGTCGACGTCGACGGCCTGCTGGTGAGCTCCCGCACCGACCTCACCCCCGAGCAGCGCGTCTACGCCCGCGACGACGAAGAGGTACGACAGTGGGGCGGGGACGCGCCCGACCTCGCCCGGGTCGTCGGCGAGGTGAAGCCGACGGTGCTGATCGGGCTGTCCACCGCGCACGGCGCCTTCACCGAGGAGATCGTGCGGACCATGGCCGCCTCCTGCGACCGGCCGGTGATCCTGCCCCTGTCCAACCCCACCTCGAACGCCGAGGCCGACCCCGCCGACCTCGCCCGCTGGACCGACGGCAGGGCCCTGATCGCCGCCGGATCGCCCTTCCCGCCGCTGAAGGTGGACGGCCGCGAGGTGCCGGTCGCGCAGGCCAACAACGTCTACGTCTTCCCCGCGGTCGGTCTGGCGGTCACCGCCTGCCGGGCCACCCGGGTCACCGACCGCATGATGGTGGCCGCGGCCCGGGCCGTGGGCGACTGCGCGGTACGGGCCGGCACCGACGGCGCCACCCCGCTGCTGCCCCCGCTGGGGAGCATGCGGGACGCGGCCCGTGAGATCGCGCTCGCCGTGGCCCAGGCCGCCGTCGAGGACGGCGTCGCCCCGGAGGCGACGGAGGCCGAACTGCGCGAAGCGATCGCGCAGGCCCAGTGGACACCGCGATACACGTCCTGAGACTCACCGGCTCACCCACAGGCCGGGCGTCGAGGCGTTCCGGACGGCCGGGCCGGAGCGCGGTGGCGCCGCGCACCGGCCCGAGGGCGCCGTACCCCTCCTGAGGCGAAGAGGCGGTCCTGCGCCTGTGGCAGTATCGGCGGTGGGCGTGGGCCGCCTGCTGGGGTCGAGCGCGGAGGACGAGTGACATGGACCGGCCGCCAGGCATGATGGACGTGGCCCGGGAGGCCGGCGTCTCGCACATCACCGTCTCCCGTGTCGTCAACGACCATCCGTCGGTCAGGCCGGAGACCCGGGCCCGGGTCGAGGCGGCGATCCAGAAGCTGGGATACCGCCGCAACAGCGTCGCCAGGGCCCTCAAGAGCCGGCGCTCCTCGACGATCGGCGTGGTGATCGTCGGGTCGGAGCTGTTCGAACTGCCCCGCATCCTCCTCGGCGTGGAGACGGCCGCCAAGCAGGCCGGTTACTGGGTGAGCCTGGCTAGCAGGCAGGGCGAGAGCACCACCGGTGACCTCATGGAGACCCTGCAACGGCTCACCGACCAGTCCGTGGAGGCGATCGCGGTCGTCGCGGACCGGCCCGACACGGTGGAGGCGCTGTCCGGGCTCGCCCTCGGGGTGCCGGTGGCGGTGGTGATGTCCGGCAACGTGCCCGACCCCGAGCTGAGCTTCGTCGAGGTCGACCAGGAACTCGGCGCCCGGCTCGCGGTCCGGCACCTCCTCGACCTCGGACACCGGGACATCGCCCACCTCACGGGTGCGCTGCGCACCTTCGACGCCCGGGCGCGGGTCGAGGGCTGGCGGACCGAACTCACCGCCGCCGCAGCCGAAGGGCCCCTGCTGGAGGGCGACTTCGGCGCGGAGAGCGGGTTCCGCCTGGCCCACGACCTCTGCGACGCCGACAGCGGCCTGCCCACCGCCGTCTTCGCGGGGAACGACCAGATGGCCATGGGTGTGCTGGCCGCCTTCGCCGAACGAGGTGTGAAGGTGCCGCACGACGTGTCGGTCGTCGGCTTCGACGACATGAAGGGCGCCGGGTACCTGGTACCCGCCCTGACCACGGTCCGCCAGGACTTCGCGCACCTCGGCCGGAGCGCCATCGAGCTGTTGGTGCGCAGGGTGGACGGGGAACCGGCGCACCGGCAGAAGATCACGCCGCGACTCGTCGTACGGCACAGCACGGCCGTACCCCGCGCGGATTCCTGAAGCGCGACTTCCGTTCGACCTTTCGCCGCCCTGCGCCACGGGCCTCACCCAGGGAGTACGACAGCACATGCGTTACCGCGAACTCGGCCGCACCGAACTGACCGTGTCGGAGATCGGCTACGGCGCCTGGGGACTGGGCCAGGGAGCCTGGGTCGGCTCGGACGACGACTCCGCCGTACGCGCCCTGCACCGCGCGCTCGACCTGGGCGTCACCTTCATCGACACCGCGCGGGGCTACGACCGCAGCGAGCGCGTCGTCGGCCGGGCGCTCAAGGAGTTTCCGGGCGGTGGCGACGGCGTCCATGTGGCGACGAAGGCCGGGCCGAGGGTGCACGTCTCCCTGGCGCCCAGCGGTCCTGACCCATGGAGGTGTTCCCCGGCTCCCATCTGCGCGAGAGCCTGGAGACCAGCCTGCGCGAACTCGGCCGCGACCACGTCGACCTCCTCCAGCTGCACACCTGGGAGGACGAGTGGACCGGCCGGGGCGACCTGTTGGAGACGGTGGACGCCCTCAAGCAGGAGGGCAAGATCAGGTTCTTCGGGATATCCGTCAAGGACCACCAGCCCAGGCCGTCCGAGACGTCGAGGTCGGTCAGGGACACCTGAGTCGGGCGGTCCACCACATGCCCGAGCGGCGTCCGGTTCACCAGATCGCGGCTGTGGAACACCGGGAGCCCGGGATAGTACGCGAACGGCGACGTGACCAGGTAGAAGTCCTCGCCTGCCCGGCAGACCGAGGGGTCCGGGTGGCTGCCGGCGAGAACGGGGTTGGAGAAGGTCGGCACGGGCGTACTCCGAGGCAGACGGGGTGGGAGCGGGAATGGACCGGGGCGGAGGTCTTGACAGCTTGTTAACGTTAACATCACCGTGGTTCCCGGGCACCGCCCCCATCCCCTGGCCCTCACCGGAAAGCGACCCGCATGTCGACAGCCCAGCCCCTGTCCTTCCCCGCGCACTTCCTCCTCGGTTCCGCGACCGCCGCCTACCAGATCGAGGGCGCAGCCGAGGAGGACGGGCGCGGTCCCTCCATCTGGGACACCTACTCCCACACGCCGGGCAAGACGTGGAACGGCGACACCGGTGACGTGGCCGCCGACCACTACCACCGCCTCGACGAGGACCTCGACCTCATGGCGTCCCTGGGCCTCAGGGCCTACCGGTTCTCCATCGCCTGGCCGCGCATCCAGCCCAACGGCCGGGGTCCGGCCAACCCCAAGGGGCTGGACTTCTACAGCCGGCTGGTCGACGGCCTGCTCCAGCGGGACATCGCCCCCGTCGCGACCCTGTACCACTGGGACCTGCCGCAGGCCCTCGAGGACGAGGGCGGCTGGACGAACCGCGAGACCGCCTTCGCCTTCGCCGAGTACGCCCGTGTCGTCGGCGAGGCCCTCGGCGACCGGGTCGCGATCTGGACCACGCTGAACGAGCCCTGGTGCTCCGCCTACCTCGGCTACGGCGCCGGAGCCCACGCCCCCGGCCGCAGCGACGGCGCCGCGGCGCTGACCGCGGTCCACCACCTCAACCTCGCCCACGGGCTGGCGGTTCAGCAGCTCAGGGAGGTCACCACCAACGACCCGCAGTACTCCGTCACCCTCAACTTCCATGTCCTGCGCGGCGAGGGGGACGGCGCCGAGGAGGCCGTACGCCGCATCGACGCGCTGGCCAACCGCGCCTTCACCGAACCACTGCTGCGCGGTCACTACCCGCGGGACCTCGTTCAGGACACCGCGGCCGTCACGGACTGGTCGTTCGTCGAAGACGGTGACCTCGCCCTGATCCGGCAGCCCCTGGACCTGCTCGGCGTCAACTACTACGCCACCACCCGGGTTCGCCTGTGGGACGGCACGACGGCACGTCAGAACAACGACGGCCACAAGGACATGGGCGGCTCGCCCTGGCCCGGCTCCCCGCAGGTCGAGTTCGTCGCGCAGGAGGGCCCGCACACCGCCATGGGCTGGAACATCGACCCCGACGGACTCGAAGAACTCCTCCTGGACCTGCACGCCCGCTTCCCGGACCTGCCGCTGGTCGTCACCGAGAACGGAGCGGCCTTCGAGGACCACCTCACCACCCGCCCCGACGGCAGCCGTGCCGTCCACGACCCCGAGCGCGTCGACTACCTCCACCGGCACTTCGCCGCCGCCCACCGGGCGCTCGCCGCCGGTGTCGATCTGCGCGGGTACTTCGTGTGGTCGCTGATGGACAACTTCGAGTGGGGATACGGCTATTCGAAGCGCTTCGGCATCGTCCACGTCGACTACGAGACCCAGCGCCGCACGCTGAAGGACAGCGCCCTGTGGTACCGGGAACTGGCGACGACGGGCATCATCCCGCCCCCCGGAACCACGGAGTAGCCCGGACGGGGCCGTCGGCCGGGTGGAGCGGGGACCGTTGACGGGTTGCCTGCGGGCGAGAGGGAGGGTGCAATGTCCGGCATGATCACCAAGACGCGTCCGGCGACACGGCCGGTCCGGATCGGCGCTCTCGTTCCCCTGACCCGGCCCGGGTGGGTCGAGGCAGGACGGCACCTGCTCGCCGGCCTGGAGCTGGCCGTCGGTGACGTCAACGGCGCCGGCGGGATCGGCGGAAGGCCGCTCGAGCTGCTGGTGAGGGACACCGCGGCTGATCCGCGGCGGGCCGCGGCGGCCGTGGACGAACTGGCTCGGCTGGGCGTGGCCGCCGTGGCGGGCGAGTACCACAGCGTCGTCGCCCGCGCCGCCGCCACCAGGGCCGACGCCCTCCGCCTGCCGTTCCTCTGCTCGTCGGCGGTTCTCGACACGCTGACCGAACAACCGACCGAATGGGTCGCGCGGCTCCCCCCGCCGCAGTCCCACGGCTGGCAGGTCTACGCGGACTTCCTCCTCGGAGCGGGTCACCGCCGGATCGCCGTGGCGACCGAACCGAGCGTCTACTGGGCGGCGGGGACCCGCATCCTGCGCGACCACCTCGCTCCACACGGCGGAACCGTCATCGAACTCGACGCCCGGGCACTCACCCCCGAGGACGTGTGCGACCGGCTCGTGGACCGGTGGGCGACGGCCCTCCTGCTCCTGGCGGGTTTCCCCGAGCCGGCCGTGTCGATCGTCGGATCCGTCCGCCGTGACCAGCGCCTCGCCAAGTGCATGATCGGCGCTCCGGCCGGGCAACCCGAGTTCGCCGAATGGGCGACCCTGCTGGGCGACGACGGCGCCGGAATCCCGTTCCTGCGCTATCTGCCCGAGCACCTCGGCCCACTCGGTACGCGGGTGGAGACCGCCCTTCGCGAGCGGCTGGGCGCGGCGCCCTCCTTCGTGGGCTTCGAGGGCTACGACACGATCGCCGTCCTCGCCGACATGCTCCGCTCGCACGGGACGGACCGGGCGGACATCGCCGCGGCCTGGCCGCGCGTGGCGGTCGAAGGCACCCGCGGGCCGATCCGGTTCTCCCGCGTGCCCGGCGTCAGCGTCTGGCAGTGGGACCGGACACCGGTCCGGATCGTCGATCGGGATCCGTCGGAACCCGGCCGCTTCCGGATCAGGCACACCGGCTGAGGCCGGGGTGTCGGCCGGTCAGGCGGGCTGCCACAGCTCGATGCGGTTACCCTCCGGGTCGGTGACCCAGCCGAATCGGCCGACGCCCTCCATGTCCTGGGTCTCCTCGGCCACGTCCGCTCCGGCGGCGCGCAGTTGCGCGAGCATGGCATCCAGGTCGCGGACCCGGAAGTTGAGCATGGTCTGCTGCGCGTGGGACCCGAAGTAGGCGGTCCCGGACTCGAACGTCGCGAACACCGTGGGCCCGGCCTCCTGCCGCCACAGTCCGTTCTCGTCGGCCTCCAGGCCCAGGCAGTCGCGGTACCACGCGCTCAGGGCCACGGGGTCGTCCGACCTGAGGAAGTATCCGCCGATTCCCAGCACACGTTCCATGCCGGCCATCCTGCCAGGAGCGCGTGCCGTCTGCCTCGGGGGACTCAGGGCAGCAGTGGCAGGGAGTCCCGGGCCGCGTGGCTGAGAATGCGCAGGTCCTCCGCGAAGCGTTCCCGGTGGGCGGCGGGCAGGGGCTCCAGCAAATACCGCTTGATGTTCTCCACGTGCAGCCGGGAAGCGCGTACGGCCGTCTCCTCACCCAGGGGCGTCAGATGGACCAGGCGTCCGCGCCGGTCGTCCGGATCCGTGACGCGCCGCACCAGCCCGGCCGCCTCCATCCGGTCCACCAGCCGCGTCGCCCCGCCCGTGCTGAGCACCTGCTCCTGGCCGATCGCCCGCATCGACAGTCCCGGCTCGCCCGCCCGGCCCAGGATCAGCAGCACCTCGTACATCAGGTGGCTGATCCCGCACTCCTCCTCTATCCGCCGGCCCAGGATGTACTCGAGCCGGTTCGCGGCGCCCTGCAGCCGCCCGAACGCCAGGACCAGCGCGTCGTCGGCCGCCTCCTTGGCAGTCGTGATCTCCCTCTGAGCGTCCTGCTCGCCCACGGCACCTCCGTATGTTCCTGCTGGGGGAACCTATCGCGCTCGATCACCGTCCCGGTGCCGGACGTCTACCTGTCGTTCCAGGCCTCGTAACCGCGGGCGGTGGCCTCGGGGAAGCCGGGGTCCGTGAAGGTCGCCAGCGCCATGGTGTCGATGTCGGACTCCGCCGGCGTTCCTCGGTAGGTGATCGTGTCCGGGAGCATCGCCAGTGCCGTCGTGCCCTGGCCCTCCTCGGAGGGGCGGAGCTGGACGCGGATGCCGTGCCGGTCCGCGAGCCGGCCCACCACGTACAGGCCCATACGCTGGGAGATCGCCGCGTCCACGGTCGGCGGGTCGGCCAGGGTGTGGTTGATGTCGGCCAGCTCCTCCGGCGGCAGCCCGATGCCCCGGTCATGGATCTCGACCATGATCCGGCCGTCGGGCAGCCGCGCCGCGGTGACCCGGACCCGGGACTGCGGCGAGGAGAACGTCGTCGCGTTCTCCACGAGTTCGGCCAGCATGTGCACCAGGTCGGTCACGGCACGGCCGTGGATCTCGGCCTCCGGGACCCCCGCCAGCTCGACCCGCTCGTACTGCTCGACCTCCGAGGCCGCGGCGCGGATCACGTCGACCAGGGGCAGCGGCTGGTCCCACTGCTGGGCGGGGGTCTCACCGCCGAGCACCAGGAGGTTCTCGCCGTTGCGACGCACGCGGGTGGCGAGGTGGTCCATCTTGAAGAGGTTCTCCAGCTGGTCGGGGTCCGCCTCCTTGCCCTCCAGACTGGTGATCAGGGCGAGTTGACGCTCGATCAGCGACTGGTTGCGGCGCGCCAGGTTGCTGAAGATCGTGTTGATGTTGGCGCGCAGCAGGGCCTGTTCGGCGGCGAGCCGGACGGCCTCGCGGTGCACGTGGTCGAAGGCGCGGGCGACCTCGCCGATCTCGTCCGTGGTGGTGATCGGTATCGGCACCACCTGGGCGTCGACCCGGCCGGGGATGGCCCGGGTGAGCTGGGTGAGCAGGGCGGGGAGCCGCTGCCCGGCGATCTCGTGGGCCGAGGCGCTCAGCCGGCGCATGCTGGTGCTCATCGTCCGGGCCACCCAGGCGGCCAGCAGGAAGGCGACGAGGACCGCGGTCAGCACCAGCACGGCGTTGATGACGGCGTCGTTGCGGGCGTTGTCGGCGATGCTGTGGGCGTCCGCCAGCGCGCTGTCGGTGAGGTACACCTCGACACCGCGGTACGCGTCGAAGCTGAGGGTGGAGGCGGCGAAGAACGCCTCGGGCGTGATGCCCTCGGCGGCGAGCTGCTGCGCCGACTTGCCCGAGGCGATCCCGGCGGCCATCTTCGCCAGGCCCGGCGCGGCCACGAAGGTCTTCCCCGCCGCCTCGGCCTGCGTCTGCGCCTGCTCGGCCTGCGCCTTGCCCCGCTTCTCCGCGTCGGACAGCGCCTTGCGCAGCCGGGTCATGTCGTCGGCGGTGCCGGCGCCGGCGTACTCCTGGAGCGCGACCTGTTCGAGATAGACGTAGGAACTGAACGAGCCGAGCTGGGCCTGCAGTTCGCCCGGGGTGAGCTTGGCGCGGTCCTCGACGAGGAGGTGGGTGCCGATCGCCCGGATCAGGGACTCGGCGGCCTGGGTGAGGGACGCGGCGTAGAGGGTGCGGCCGAAGCTCGCCTGGTTGCTGCTGCCGAAGCCGAGCTCGTTGGAGAGTTCCATCAGCGGGTGCTGGACGGCGTGGTAGCTCTCCTCGGTCTGCACGCCGGTCAGCCGGGAGGTGAAGGCGTTCGCGCGCACGGACGTGAGCTGCTTCTCGCCGGTGCGCACGAGTTCGACCCGGCGCAGCAGTCCGGCGGTCCGCGGCATCCGCTCCACCGCCTCGTTGAACCTCTCGGCGTCGGCGTCGGTGATCGCGCGGGCCTTGGCGACCACGGTCGACGTCTTGTCACCCTTGACCAGGGGGATCACCGACACATCGCGTTCGTCGATGGCGTCGCTGGCGTACTTGTTGGCCGCCTGGACCAGTTCCGCCACGCGGACCGCGTCGTCGGCGTCCTGCCAGGTGTCGATGGAGCGCTTGACCCGTATACCGCCGAGGACAAGGGCCACGATGACCGGGATGAGGAGGATGGCCTGGAGTTTTCTGGCCACGCGCCAGTTGCGGGTTCCCCAGCCCCGGCGGGTGGCGGTCGGTGCGTTCGACAAGATGGCCTCACGGTTCTGGTTCGCCTCGCGTCCTGCACTCCTAAGAACGTGGCGCACAGGGGTGGGTGTTCAGATCAGCCCCACATGTTCGGATCCGCCCGCCGAGCGAACCGGCGAAGGCGAGCGGTGTGACGGCCAGTGTCACAGATTCCGGCGCCGGCCAGTCCTGCGCATAGGCCGCCCACCTCGCCGACCTGCGAATCCACACCGGTGTCCACGGGCTCCGGCAGCCAGGCTCGGCCTCGGACACGCTGTGAAGAGGAATTCCCGTGCCGGGCACGGCAGTTGCTTCAGGTATGACCCTTGGACTGGCTCTTCCTCTCCATCATCGGATCGACCCCACGGTGCAGCTCGCGCGGGAGGCCCACGAGGCCGGACTGCGTTCCGTGTGGTTCGGGCAGACCTTCGGATACGACTCTCCCTCGCTGGCCGCCATCGTCGGCCGCGAGGTGCCCGGACTCCAGGTCGGCACCTCCGCGATCCCCGTCTTCGGCCGCCATCCCCTGCTCGTCGCCAGTCAGGCGCTCACGGCCCAGGCCGCCACCGGCGGCCGCTACCACCTCGGGCTCGCGCTCGGCACCAAGCACTTCACCGAGACCGGGTTCGGCATCCCGTACGAGCGCCCCATCGCCCGGCTCCGGGAGTTCCTCACCGCCCTGCGCCTGCTCGTGGAGACCGGCAGCGCCGACTTCCACGGCGAGCTGCTGACCGCCACGACCCCGCTGCCGGCCACGGTGCCCGGTGCCGAACCGCCGGTCCCGATCCTGGTCGCCGCCATGGCACCGCAGGCCCTGCGTGCCTCCGGTGAACTCGCCGACGGCATCCTGCCGTTGCTCGCGGGCCCGCGCGCCCTCGCCGAGCACATCGTCCCGGCCGTCACCGCCGCGGCCGAGTCGGCGGGCCGCCCGGCACCGCGGATCGTGGCCTTCGTGCCGGGCGTCGTAACCGCCGACGTCGAGGCCGTTCGGCGGACGGCAACCGAGACGCTCGCGTTCTACGAACAGTTCCCCTCCTACCAGCGCGTCCTCGGCCTTTCCGGCGCCACCCGGGCCGCGGACCTGGCCGTCATCGGCGACGAGGAGACCGTCGCCGCCGAAGTGCGCCGCTACCGTGACGCCGGGGCCACGGAGGTGGTGTTCACCTCGACGGACCTGGGCGGCGACGAGGACCAGCGCCGCACCTGGAAGCTGCTGGGGGAACTGGCCGACGGCTGAGCGGCCTCAGGGACGCAGGGAGCGGCGGACCGTCAGGACGGCCACGTCGTCGTGCGGGCCGCCGCGGCCGGCGAACGCGCGGGCGTCGTCGTGCAGGGCCTGCGGCAGCTCGGTGGGGGAGAGGCCGACGTACTTCGTCAGGCGCTCGTCGACCGGGTAGAAGGCGCCGTCCGCCGAGCGGGTCTCCGTCAGGCCGTCGGTGCTCAGCAGCAGCGTCGCGCCCTCGGGGAAGTCGAACCAGCCCACGGTCGTGGGCTCGTGGGCGAGTTCGGCCAGGCCCAGCGGGACCCCGGGCTCGAGTTCGGGAGTGCGCACGGACCCCTCGTGGAGCACATGCGGCAGCACGTGTCCGCAGTTCACGGCCTGCACCTCGGTGTCCGCGTCGACGCAGACGATGAGCGCGGTGACGAAGCGTTCGTCGTCGCCGGTGTGCATGGCGTAGGAGTTGTGCCGTACGACGGCGGCGTCCAGGGCGTCCACGAGCGCGGTGAGGGTGGGCTCGCGGTAGGCCGCCTCCCGGAAGGCGCCGATGACGGCGAACGCGGAGCCCACGGCGGCCAGCCCCTTGCCCTGGACGTCCCCGATCAGCACCCGGGTGCCGAAGGGCGAGTCGACGACGTCGTAGATGTCCCCGCCGACGAGGCGTTCCTCCTGGAGTGGCTCGTACACGCCGTTGACCAGCACGTCGTCGGTCAGCAGGGGGAGGGGATGCAGGATGTGCCGCTGCATGGCCGCGGCGGTGGAACGCAGCCGCAGCATCGCGTGCTCGCGTTTGATCCGGCGGTGGCACCCGTAGACGGAGGTCGCCGCCAGGACCAGGGTGAACAGGACCAGCAGCAACCGGTCGAACCAGTGGCCCGCGTTGCGGTCCCGCAGCAGCACGCTGGCCGTGACGACGAGCGTGGTCCACACGGCGACGAACGCCGTCTGCCGCACCGTGCCCAGCGCCGAGGCGGCACCCGGGAGGAACACCAGGAGCCCCAGAAGCCACACCTCGGACCCGGACAGCGCGCCGAGGAACTCGACCAGGCCAGACCGGGCCCCGGACGCGTCGGTGCTCCGCCAGGGACTGGACGACGTGGGCGAGTTCGGTGACGTTCCCGGGCCACGGATGCTGTTCGAGCGCGCTCAGGGCATCCAGGGTCCAGGTCAGCGGAGGAGCTCCCGGTGCCGGGCGCGGCGCGAGGGCCGACAGCAACTCCCTGATGTCCTCGGTGCGTTCCCGCAGCGGCGGCAGGACGCCGACGGCGTGACCGTCACCGTGCGGGACCGGCTGCGCGGGGACACGTACGAGATCCGCGCCAAGTACCTGATCGGCGCGGACGGCGGCCGCTCCAAGGTCGCCGAGGACGTGGGGCTCCCGATGGGCGGCAGGATGGGCGTGGCCGGCAGCATCAACATCGTCTTCGAGGCGGACCTGACCCGGTACACCGCCCACCGGCCCGCCACCCTCTACTGGGTGCTCGCCCCCGGTGCCACCGTCGGCGGCCATCGGCGCGGGCCTGGTGCGCTGCGTACGGCCGTGGAACGAGTGGATGATCGTGTGGGGGTACGACGTCACGGCGGGCGCCCCCGACCTGACCACGGAGTACGCCGAGTCCGTGGTCCGCCGGCTGGTGGGCGACGACGAGATCCCCGTGACGATCACGTCGTCCTCGGCCTGGACCGTCAACGAGATGTACGCCGAGACCTACTCTCGCGGCCGGGTCTTCTGCGCAGGAGACGCCACCCACCGGCACCCGCCGTCCAACGGCCTCGGCTCCAACACCTCCATCCAGGACTCCTGCAACCTCGCCTGGAAGCTGAAACTCGTCCTCGACGGCACCGCCGCCCCGAAGCTCCTCGACACCTACACCGCCGAACGCGCCCCGATCGGCAAGCAGGTCGTCACCCGGGCCAACCGGTCCATCGGCGAGACCGCCCCGATCTTCGAGGCCCTCGACGGACTCTCCCCGCAGACCCCCGAGCAACTGTGGGCCAACATCGCCGCCCGCAAGGACGCCACCGAGGCCGCCGCGAAGCAGCGGGCCCGGCTGCGCGAGGCCATCGCCTTCAAGATGTACGAGTTCAACGCGCACGGCGTCGACCTCAACCAGCGCTACGCCTCGGACGCCATCGTCCCCGACGGCACCCCCGCGGAGACCTTCGCCCGCGACCCCGAGCTCCACCACCAGCCCACCTCCCGCCCCGGCGCCCGCGTCCCGCACGCCTGGATCACCTCCGGCACCGGCACCCTCTCCACCCTCGACACCGTCGGAAAGGGCCGCTTCACCCTGCTCACCGGCATCGGCGGCGAGAGCTGGCTCCGGGCCGCCGAGGCACAGGACATCGAGATCGCCACCGTGGTCGTCGGTCCCGGGCAGCAGTACGAGGACCCGTACGGCGACTGGGCACGTCTGAGCGAGATCTCCGACGCCGGCGCCCTGCTCGTACGGCCGGACGGCTTCGTGGCCTTCCGGCACGCGACCGCGGCACCGGACGCCGAAGCGCTGCTCACGGACGCGCTGCGGCGGATCCTCGGTCACGCCTGAGAACGCGCGACCATGGCAGAAGCGGAACGCCGTCGAGAACGAGGAGCCGGGATGACCACCGACGCGATCGGAAGCAGCGTCACCCAGGGGGCCCTCGCCAGCCTCCACGCGACCACCGATCCACGCCTGCGCGAACTGCTCACCGGTCTGATCGGTCATCTGCACGACTTCGTGCGCGAGACCCGTCTCACCCAGCAGGAGTGGGAGAAGACGATCGCCTTCCTCACGGCGACCGGGCAGAAGTGCACCGACACCCGCCAGGAGTTCATCCTCCTCTCGGACGTCCTCGGCGTCTCCATGCTGGTCGAGACACTCAACGGCGACCGCGTACAGGGCGCCACCGAGTCCACCGTGCTCGGCCCCTTCCACATGACCGAGTCGCCCGTGCGGGAACTCGGCGACGACATCGATCTGGTGGGCGGCGCCGAGCCGTGCGTGGTCAGCGGCCGGGTGCTGTCGGCGGACGGCACCCCGCTGCCCGGCGCCGCCCTCGACGTCTGGCAGGCCGACGACCGGGGCTTCTACGACGTCCAGCAGCCCGACGTGCAGCCCGCGGGCAACGGACGCGGACTGTTCACCACCGACGCCGAGGGCCGCTTCTGGTTCCGCACCTGCGTCCCGGCGCCGTACCCGATCCCCACCGACGGCCCGGTCGGGGACCTGCTCCGCGCGACCGGCCGGCACCCCTACCGGCCCGCGCACATCCACTTCATCGCCGCCGCCGAGGGCCATACCCCCGTCACCACCCACATCTTCGTCGCGGGCAGCGACTACCTCGACTCCGACGCCGTCTTCGCCGTGAAACAGAGTCTGGTGCAGGACTTCGCGACGACCGACGATACGTCCCTGGCCTCGGAGTTCGGCATCCCGAACCCGTTCCGGCACGCCCGCTTCGACCTCGTACTGGAGCCGAACGCATGACGTCCCCGGGCGACTTCACCTACGAGAGCCGGCCCGGGCGGGTCGTCTTCCGGCCCGGGGCGGCCGTGACCGCGACCCCTGCGGAGGCCGAGCAGCTGGGCCTGCGGCGGCTGTTGGTGGTGTGCGGCAGCCGGGGCGAGGCCGTCGCGCGGGCCGTGGCGGACGCCCTCGGCGACTCCTGCGCGGGGCTGCACGCCGAGGCCCGTATGCACGTCCCCGTCGAGGACGCCGACCGGGCCGTGGCGGTGGCACGGGCGGCCGGGGCCGACGGTGTCGTCGCGGTCGGCGGCGGCTCGTCCATCGGCCTCGGCAAGGCGATCGCCCTGCGCACCGGACTGCCGCTGATCGCCGTGCCGTCGACCTACTCGGGCTCCGAGATGACCCCCGTCTGGGGCCTGACCGAGGGCGGAGCCAAGCGCACCGGCCGCGACCCGAGCGTCCAGCCCCGCAGTGTCGTCTACGACCCCGAGCTGACCCTCTCCCTGCCGGTGCCGCTGACCGTGACCAGCGGCGTCAACGCCCTCGCGCACGCGGTCGAGGCGCTCTACGCTCCGGACACCTCGCCGTTGATCGCCCTGATGGCCCAGGACGGCGTACGGGCGATGGCCGAGGCGCTGCCGGCGCTCGCCGCGAACCCGCAGGACCTGGACGCACGGAGCCGGGCCCTGTACGGCGCGTGGCTGTGCGGCACCTGCCTCGGGGCCACGACGATGGGCCTGCACCACAAGCTCTGCCACGTCCTGGGCGGCACCTTCGGCCTGCCGCACGCCGAGACGCACACGGTCGTCCTGCCGTACGCGCTCGCGTACAACGCCCCCGCCGCCCCCGATGCGTTGATCGCACTGGGCCGGGCACTCGACGCCGATAACCCGCCAGGAGCCCTGTGGGACCTGGCCGGACGCCTGGGCGCCCCACGCTCCCTCGCCGAACTCGGTCTCAAGGAGACCGACCTGGCTCAGGCGGCCGCACAGGTGGCGGGGCAGCCGTACGCCAACCCGCGTCCCGTGACCGCGGACGGCGTGCGGGAGGTACTCCAGGCGGCCTACGAGGGCCGTCGACCGTGAGTCCCGCAGCACAACAGCAAGTCCCCTAGGAAAGGTGAACATCATGGCCCTCGCACTCCTCAGGCGCCGGCGGTCCAAGGCTGCCCTTGCCGAGGCGGCGGGCCTCTCCGTCCCCCTCCCCGAAGGCGCCGGCGCCGTGGCCCGTGAGGTCGTCGACCCAATGGGCTCGCCCATGGCGGGCGCCGACGTCACCGTCACCGCCCTGGACACGCACCGGGTCGCCGCGCGCGGCACAACCGATCCCTACGGCTACTTCGTCGCCGTACTGCCGCCCGGCCGCTACAGCCTGATGGTCGCGGCCGAGGGACTCCATCCGCACCGCGAGACGGTCGAGGTGGGGCCGTACGGCGTGACACCCACCGAACGGGTCTGGCTCCAGCCGGCCCAGGCGCTCCAACTGCCCACGCCCGGTGTCTGGTTGTTCGACCCGCCGCACACCGCGATCCGCTTCATCGCCAAGCACGTCGGCATGGCCCATGTGCACGGCCGCTTCGAGCGTTTCGAGGGCGGCATCCAGGTCGCGCAGGACATGTCCCAGTCCCGGGTCCAGGTCCGCATCGACGCCTCCAGCATCACGACGGGCAACACCACCCGCGACAACCACCTGCGCTCCGGTGACTTCCTCGACGTGGAACGCTTCCCCCACATCGACTTCGTCAGCAGCCGCTTCGCCTACCGGGGCGGCAGCAGGTGGACGCTCCAGGGCTCCCTGACCATGCACGGCGTGAGCCGCTCGGTCGCCCTCGACACGACCTACCTGGGCACGGTCAACGGCGGCTACGGCGAGGAACTGCGCTGCGCGGCCCTTGCGACGGCGGAGCTGCACCGCGAGGACTACACCCTCAACTGGCGGTCCATGCTGGCCCGGGGCATCGCGGTCGTCGGCCCCACGGTCCAGCTGGAACTGGACGTCCAGGCGATGTACCGCACCCACGACACGCCGACCCCGCCGGAGTAGCCGCGAGCGGCCGGCCGGGCATTGTCGGACCCGGCCGGTACCGTCGGCCCATGAGAGCAGACGGAACATTCAGCGTGAAGGCGTTCGTCCCGACCGAGCTGAAGCCCGAGCCGGCCGTGGCCACCGGGCTCCCGGTCGGTGTCGCGACGCTGGAGAAGCACTTCGAGGGCGAGGTCGCAGGCCGCTCGGCGACCCTGTTCACCGCCGCGTACGACCAGGAGTCCGGCGTCGGCACCTATGTGGCCATGGAGTCCTTCGAGGGCTCGGTGCACGACCGGTCCGGCGCCTTCAACTTCGCGCACTCGGCGACCACCTCCGGAAGCGACCGCACCGCGGAGTTCTTCACGATCGTCCCCTCCAGCGGCACCGGGGAGCTGACGGGGATCTCCGGCACCGGGGGCCTCGCGGTCGACGCCGACGGCACCCACCGGATCTGGCTCGACTACGAACTCGGCTGACGCCCCGCCTCCGAGAACTTCACGGAAAGCACACAGGACCCCACCGTAACTTTATGTTTCAAGCGTTACGCTCACCGGCATCCGAGTGCCCGGGGGAGCGGCTCGTCCGTCATGGCGCTCCCTCCCCCCACGGCTCAGGAGAACGGCGTGAGTGACGGCGACGTAGTGGTGATCGGCGGCGGCTATGCGGGCGTCCGACTGGCGAAACGGCTGGACACGACAGCCCGGGTCACGCTGGTGGACCGCAAGGAGGTCTTCTTCCACCGCATCTCCTCCCTGCGGGCAGGAGTGCGCAAGGAGTGGAGCGCGACCCCCTTCATCCCGTACGACCGGCTGCTGCGCCACGGCCAGGTCGTCGTGGGCAAGGTGGTCCGCATCGACACCACCGAGCGGCAAGTGGTGCTGGCCAACGGCACGCGGCTGCCCTACGACGTGGTGGTGATCGCGACCGGCGCCGACTACCCGGAACCGGCCCGCTTCGCCGGGACCACCACCGAGGAGGCGATGAAGTCCTTCGCCGAGCACCAGCAGAAGATCGCCTTCGCCGAGCACGTCCTCGTCGTCGGCGGCGGGCCCTCCGGCGTCGAACTCGCCGCCGAGATCCGGCTGGCCCGACCGGACGCCCGGGTCACACTCGCGCACTCCGGACCCGCACTGCTGAGCAACACGGGCAGCGAACGGGCCGGCCGCAAGGCGCGCGCCTGGCTGGAATCCCACGACGTGGAGGTACGGCTCGACTCCTTCATGTCCCCGGGCAGCGACTTCGGCACCTACCGCGACGCCCGCGGTGACATCATCACCGCGGACCTCTCCTTCTGGGCCACCGGCACCACCCCCAACACGCTCTGGCTGCGCCTGGGCGGCCACGGAGACTGGCTGACCCCCTCCGGGCATGTGAAGGTCGACCGGTCACTGCGGGCCGAGGGGCAGCTGGACGTCTTCGCTGTGGGCGACGTCAACGACGCCACCGAGCTCAAGATCACCCCGGCGGCGCTCGCCCAGGCCGACCTCGCCGCCTGGAACATCCGTGCCCACCTGCACAGTTCGGGCCGGCACCGCAAGGAGCCCCGCTTCTACCGGCCCTTCCACCGCACCCCGCTGATCGTGCCCTTCGGCCCGGCCGACGGGGTGACCATGCTGCCCGTGCCGGGCGGTGAGACGGCGGTGCTCGGCAGCCGCACCAGCACCCTGGCCAAGGCGAAGACCCTCATGACGCCCTACATGCGACGCCAACTCGGCTATACGGCGGCCTGATCGACGACGGTCGCCTCGGGCCAGGTGCGCCTCGGCGGGTGCTGAACCGGAAGAGCGGGGTCGCCCGGCGCGGGAGCCCCAGTGGTCATGGCTCCCCGCGGCCGGGACGCTTCACCGCGCGCTGCCGGTCCGGGACCGGCGGCACGGAGTGGGCGTCGCGGACATGGCCGCCGGAGAGGTCCGTCGGGCGGGCCTCTTCACGCGTGCAGTACGTGCTGTGTGGGCCGGACCAGGCCCGACTCGTAGGCGAATACCACGGCCTGGACCCGGCCGCGGGCGCCGATCTTGGTGAGGATGTTGCTGACGTGCGACTTCACTGTGGTGGGGGCGATGGAGAGCCGGTCGGCGATCTCGGCGTTGGAGTCCCCGGAGGCCACCGCGGTGAGCACATCGCGTTCGCGTCCGGTGAGGGTGTCCAGCCGGTTGCCCGGGACGGAGTCCTCGACGGCGCTCCGGCTGCGGACGGCGTCGATGAGCGCGCGGGTCAGTCCGGGGGAGACGACGACGTCACCGGCGGCCACCACCCGGACGGCCGCGACCAGTTCGTCCGCGGTGGCGTCCTCCGGAAGATGTCCGGCCGCTCCGGCGCGCAGGGCGCCGTAGGGGTAGGTGTCGTCGCCGGTGGTGAGCAGCAGGACGTGCGGGGCGTGCCCGTCCGGCGCGTGGGCGAGACGGCGGACGGTCTCGACGGTGTCCGCGCCGGTGCTGCGGCCGTCCAGCAGGACGACGTCCGGCCGGAGCAGCGCACTCAGCCGGACCGCCTCCGGCCCGCGCGCCGCCTCGCCGACGACGGTCAGGTCCGACTGGGAGTCGAGGAGCATGCGGAGGCCGGCCCGCTGAAGGGACTGGCCGGTGGCGATGAGGACGCTGGTCATGGCGTGCTCCATCCTCGTCCAGCGGCTACCTGCTGAACGAAACGGTTTCGTTCTCGTGGGGATCAGCGTAACTCCCGGGCAATCGATACGGGAGCGTATCGATTGTGGGGTGGCTCACATCCCGGCTGCGTTTTCCGGTCGCGGTCAGGGGCAACCCAGGGCGGCCCGGCGGCGACCCTCACAGTGAATCCCGGCCCCCACGAAGGGAGTTCACTCCATGCGCACCCGCATCGCGCGTCTCGTCACCCTCCTCGCCGCCCTGCTCGCGGTACTCGCCACCCCCGCTGTCACGGCGCCCCCCGCCCAGGCGGCGGACAACTGGAACCCGCCCGCAGGTCTCGTGCAACCGCTGGGCGAGGTGTGGAACCACGTCGAGTCGACCTACTCCGACCTCTACGGCTTCCGCAACTACGGCTGGGACCAGGTCATGGCCAACAGGGGAAGCGTCAACTACTGCGTCCGGTGGGAGTCCGACGCCCCGGTCAGCGTCGCCCTCCGCGACCAGGTCCACGCCGCGTTGAAGAAGCAGTTCGGCAAGTGGATGGCGGCCATGCTCGACAACGGCACCGGCACCAACGCCTGGCCGTACACCACCGTGCCCGTCAACATCGTCGGCTGGGCGGTGAAGAACCGCTCGACCCTGCAGTGGACCGACAACTCGGTCGACATCTACGCCGGAAACCTCGACGACGGCGGCGCCCCGCAGTGCGCCCCCGACTGCGGCCGCTTCTTCCACCAGGACGGCAACTACGCGAAGTGCCCCGGCGGCGCGGCCCGTCACTACGACCAGTCGCTCTGGCTCACCAAGGGCTTCCAGGGCGGCGCGGGCGGGGACTGGGGCCAGCGTGTCGGCCAGGAGTACTTCACCGGGGCCCTCGCCCAGGAGGACATCCACATCTACCTCCACGAGGTCGGCCACACCTTCGGCCTCGACGACTTTTACGACTGGACCCCGACCGGCCAGTGCTGCTTCCTGATGAACGCGGGCAGCGCGACCCGGATCACCGACTTCGACAAGTGGATGCTGCGCGACTTCTGGCGCCACCTGAAGAGCCGGTACGGCTACTGAGGGCACGGGGCGGTCGGCGGGGAAGGAGAAGCTCCGCTAGCCGCTCTCCACCAGGTTCTGTGTGCCGAGCACCGAGATCAGCCGTAGCTTCTCGGCGGCCTCGGTGCCCGGCTCGGCCGAGTACACGAGGATGTGGAGGTCGTTCTCCTCCACCCGGAGCAGGTCGCAGTCGAGCGTGAGCGTGCCGACCTGTGGATGCTCGATCGTCTTGTGCGAGGCGGCGAGACGGCCCACCACCCCCGCGTCCCACAGCTCGGCGAACCTCTCGCTCCTCGTACGCAACTCAGCGATGAGGGTGGTGAGTTGACGGTCCGCGGGATAGCGGGCGGCGGTCGCGCGCAGTTCGGCGACCATGCCCGCCTCGAAGTCACGCCGTTCCTCCGGGGTGTGCCGTACCCGGGTCGGCATGCCGGTGAAGTTGCGCCACACGCCGTTGCGTTCGAAACCGCGCAGGACGGACGGATCGCCCATCAGGGCCGCGTACATCGGATTGGCCATCAGGAACGTCATGGCTGCGTCGGAGACGGCGACGGGAGTGTCCACCAGCCGGTCGAGGAGGCGCTGCACGCTGGGCGTGATGAAAGCGGGCACGACCTCAGGGCCCGGCGGCACCAGTCCCGCGAGACCGAAGAGGTACGTCCGCTCGTCCCCCGAGAGCCGCAGCGCCCGGGCCAACGCCTCGACCACCTGCACCGACGGGTTGGCTGCCCGCCCCTGTTCGAGACGCGTGACGTAGTCGACCGAGATGCCGGCCAGCAGGGCCAGCTCCTCGCGCCGCAGCCCGGCCGCCCGCCGATGGCCTCCCAGGGGGAGACCGGCCGCGTCCGGCGGGACCCGGTCGCGCCAACGCCGCAGCGCCTGTCCCAGTTCTGTTGCCGCCATGCTCCTCAGTGAACACCGCCGGCCGCCGATGTGCCTGGTACCGCCAGTCCCAGGAAGAAGGGTCTTCTGGCTGACCCGGCCGCGCTCCAGCAACCTGGTCGGCATGACGACAACACTCATCACCGGAGCGAACAAGGGTCTCGGTTTCGAGACCGCCCGACGACTCATCGCCGCGGGGCACACCGTCCACGTCGGTGCCCGTGACGTCGAGCGCGGCCGACGCGCCGCCGACGAACTCGGGGCACGGTTCGTCCAGCTCGACGTCACCGACGACGCCTCCGTCGAGGCCGCGGCCAAGACCCTTCAGGCCGCGGGCGGCCTGGACGTCCTGATCAACAACGCCGGTATCGAGACCCGGACCGAGGACAACAGCGTGCCGGTCGCGGAGACCGTGACCGCCGACCACATGCGCACCACCTTCGAGACGAACGTCTTCGGCGTCGTCCGCGTCCTGCACGCCTTCCTGCCACTGCTCCAGCGCTCGGCCGCCCCCGTCGTGGTCAACGTCAGCAGCGGCCTGGCCTCGCTGACCCACCTCTCCGACCCGGACCACCCCGCGCACTTCTACCCGGGCATCGCCTACCCGACCTCCAAGACCGCGCTCAACATGCTCACCGTGCAGTACGCGAAGGCGTTCCCGGCCATGCGGATCAACTCCGTGGAGCCCGGCTTCACCAAGACCGACCTGAACGGCAACACCGGCACACAGACCGTGGCGGAGGGCGCCGAGATCATCGTCCGCATGGCACAGGTCGCCCCGGACGGCCCGACCGGCGGCTACTTCGACGCCAAGGGCCCACTGCCCTGGTGACACCCGGGTGAACCAGGGGTCAGACGACCCCGTCCGCACGCAGCGCCGCGATGTCCTCGCCGGTACGGCCGAGCTGCGTGAGGATCGCCTCGGTGTGCTCGCCCACCCCCGGCACCGGGTCCATGCGGGCCGGCAGCCCCGCCAGGTCGGCAGGGGGCAGCAGCGCCTCCACCGTGGCCCCGCCGGGGACGGCGACCTCGTGCCAGCGGCCGCGGGCGGCCAGCACCGGGTGGTCGAGGAACGCGGCGACGTCATTGACCCCGGCACACGCGATACCGATGCCCTCCAGGTCCTTCAGGACCTGCGCGGCCTCGGAGCGTGCGATCCGCTCGGCGACCACGGCGTTGATCTCCTCGCGGTGGGCGACCCGGGCCGAGCCGGTGGCGAAGCGCGGGTCCTCGGCCAACTCGGGCCGCCGCAGGAAATCGGCGCACAGGACCGTCCACTCGCGTTCGTTCTGGATGGAGAAGAGCACGTCGTTGCCGTCGGCGGCCGTGAAGGCACCGTACGGGGCGATCGTGGCGTGCTGGGTGCCCAGACGTGGTGGCTGGCTGCCGCCGTAGCGCGTGTAGTTGGCCGGCTGGCTCATCCACTCGGCCAGTGCCTCGAACAGGGACACCTCCACCGGGTGCGCCCTGCCGGTGGTGGCGCGGGTGTACAGGGCAGTCAGGATGCCGCTGTAGGCGTACATCCCGGCCGCGATGTCGGCGACGGAGATTCCGACCCGCGCGGTCTCCTCGGCGGTCCCGGTCAGCGACACGAGGCCCGTCTGGCACTGCACCAGCAGGTCGTACGACTTGCGGTCGGCCCAGGGCCCGTCCGTGCCGTACCCGGAGATCGTGCACGGGATCAGCCGCGGCCGGCGCTCGGCGAGGACGTCCACGCCGAGGCCCAGCCGGTCGGCCGCGCCCGGAGCGAGGTTCTGGACGAACACGTCGGCACCGTCGAGGAGTTGGTTGAGGATCTCGAGGCCGCGCGGGTCCTTCAGGTCCAGGGTGAGCGACTCCTTGGACCGGTTGAGCCACACGAAATAGCTGGAGTGGCCGTGCACGGTCGTGTCGTAGCGGCGGGCGAAGTCACCCTCGCCCGGTCGCTCCACCTTGATCACCCGGGCGCCGAGATCGGCGAGTTGGCGGGTAGCGTAGGGCGCGGCCACCGCCTGCTCCAGGCTGACCACCGTAATCCCGGACAGGGGTAGCTGCGGCACGCTCATGCGGCCTTTGTACGGCCCGATCCGAGAGGGTGTCAACGACGGCCAGCCCCCGCGACCTGTGCGTTCGCCACGGCACGACGTCCCGGCGAGGTCTCCCGGGCTCCTTTGTACGGCCCTTTCGGCCCGGCGCTCAGTTCTCGCGGCCCGGGTGGCAGAGCACCATGACCGCGCGCGCGACGAGTTCTCCGGCCCCGCCGAGTTCCTGGCGGTAGCGGTCGGTGATCTCCCGTACGGCCTCCACGAAGCCCGGGTCGACGGCGCGGGCCCGGGCCGGGGCGGGGAGCTCCTGAGCCATCTCACGACGGCGCGCCAGCAGCGCGATGATCTCCTCGTCGAGACGCTCTATCCGAGTGAGTGACATGTCTTCGCCGGGGGTGGTGGCCTGGCTCGTCGTCACGCTGGGTCTCCGTTCCTCTGCGCGGAATGTGTCGCGTTCCTTCACCGCTGGTCCCTGAAGACCTTGCCCATGGCGGCCGTCGACAATTCCCGGGAAACGCAGTCGGAGGAGGCCGGCCGGGCGGCACAAGGCGCTCACCCCTAGGAACGGGGACTGACTCAGGCCGGTACGCCGTGAGCTTCCAAAGCCCGCACGAGGGGGGCGAGTTCAGGGTTGGCGGCGGCCTGGTCGAGGGCCTCGCGCAGAGCCTTCTCGTTGGTGGGGCGGGCTTGTTCGAGGAGGGTGCGGCCGGCGTCGGTGACGTCGGTGTAGATGCCTCGGCGGTCGGTGGGACAGAGGTAGCGGGCGAGCAGGCCGCGGTCCTCAAGACGGGTGACCAGGCGGGTGGTGGCGCTCTGACTGAGGACGACGGCGTCGGCGACCTGCTTCATCTGCAGGTGTCCGCCCTCGCCGTCGTGCTGCCGGCCCAGGACGTCGAGCAGGGAGTACTCACGCACACTGAGGTCGTGGGCGGACTGCAGGGCCTTCTCGATGTGCGCCTCGATCCGCCCGTGCAGCAGGGAGAGCGCGCACCACCCCTGGGCGAGGGCGGTCAGCGCGGGGTCTGTGGCGGTCATGGGGCCTGCTTCCTCCGTCCCGATACGGACGTCCGATACGGATGGGCCCAGGATATTGCATCGCTGAAACTTTCAGCGTCAGCTTCTATAGTGCGCGCGCAACTATTGCCTGCCCCGTACGCGTCCGCACCCGCAGAGAGCGATTCCGATGACCACCAGGCCCTCCACCACGACCCTCTGGCGCCCGACCGGCCCCAAGGAACTCGACCTGGTCCGGGAACTCGACTGGCGCGCCTGGCCACCGAGGCTGCCCGAGCAGCCGATCTTCTACCCGGTCCTCAACGAGGACTACGCGATCAGGATCGCCAGGGACTGGAACGTCAAGCACGACGGTGCCGGCTTCGTGACGCGCTTCGAGGTCGAGTCGGAGTTCGTGAGCCGTTATCCCGTACAGCAGGCGGGCGGCCGCACGATCCTCGAACTGTGGGTCCCCGCGGAGGAACTGGACGACTTCAACGCGCACATCGTCGGCCGGATCGAAGTCGTGCACGAGTTCCGCTGACCCCCGCGCTTCCCGCTACGGCCGTGCCAAGTGCCGCATCGTGAGGGCCAGTTGCAGCCGCAGTCGGCCCTGAGGTGTGCGCAGCGGCCAGCCCAGCAGATGCTCCGCGTGGGGTGGACGTTGATCTCGGCGGCAGCCGCGCGCAGGTTGGCCGTCGAGACCACGGAGTGCGGCGTGGCGAGCAGCCAGGGCGTACCCGCCCCCGCCGCCTCCAGCGCCCGGACGTCGGGCGGCGGCTCCGCGCCCGGCGCGACGAGGCCGGCCGGCGCGCGACACCGCCCAGTTCGTCGGCGTGGACGACCGTCGGTCCAGGGTCCTGAGCCGTGCCCTCCGCGGTGAACCGCAGCGCGGTGCGGGCGTCGGCCCAGGACCGCGGCAGATCGAGCACGGGCACGGCGGGGCCCACCCCGACCCGCCCCGCGGGCAGTTCGGCGTCCGCCCGCCCGCCCGGCCACGACCCGGGGCCGCCCATCGAGCGGGGCCAGCGCAAGCGCGCCGGCCGCGGGGTCCGTGCCGCGGCGGCGGGCCGGCAGATCAGCAACGAGATCTCGGGGGCACCCTCCGGCCCCGGCACCGAGCGGTCCTCCACCTCGAAGAACCCGCCCAGGGTCAGGTCCTGGTCGGCCGGCATGTCGATGCCCGCCCCCTGACGCACGACGTCGAACGGGGGCGGCACAGGTGTGATGACTTCTCCTCACGTGGGGCGCGGCGGCTCGTGCCGTCATCGTCGGGGCAACGGCGTCCGTACGGCGGGTGGTGAGCGCGGAGATTCTGCCGTGTTCCGGCGTGACCTGCGGTTCCTTGCCATCGCGTGACCTGTTGTTCACCTTCTGCAGGTGGAAGGGATCCCCGGTGATGGCAACGCTGTCGGTGCCCCCCACGCACAGGAGAACCAGTGAACGTCTCGCTCACCGTCTGGCTGCTGACCGTCGTCGCCCTGTGCGTCCTGGTCGGCGCCGACTTCTTCATCGGCCGCAGACCCCATGACGTGTCGGTCAAGGAAGCCGGTATCTGGACCGTCGTCTGGGTCGTGCTGGCCTGTCTCTTCGGACTCGGACTGTTCCTCTTCGGCGGGGGGAAGCCCACGGGCGAGTTCTTCGCGGGATACGTCACCGAGAAGTCCCTGAGCGTGGACAACCTCTTCGTGTTCGTCCTGATCATGGGGAAGTTCGCGGTGCCCTCGCAGTACCAGCAGCGGGTGCTGATGGTCGGCGTGGTGATGGCGCTCGTGCTGCGCGCCGGGTTCATCGCGGCCGGAGCGGCGATCATCTCCGCGTTCTCCTGGGTGTTCTACCTCTTCGGCGCCTTCCTGATCTGGACCGCCTGGAAGCTCGTCCAGGACGCCCGCAAGGACACACATGACGAGGAGTACGAGGAGAACAAGCTGCTGAAGATGGTGGAGAAGCGTTTCGGCGTGGCGGACCGCTACCACGGCACCAAGCTGTGGATCGAGCAGAACGGCAAGCGGGTCATGACCCCGATGCTGGTCGTGATGCTCGCCATCGGCTCGACCGATGTGCTCTTCGCGCTCGACTCGATCCCCGCGATCTACGGCCTGACCCAGGACCCGTACATCGTCTTCACGGCCAACGCCTTCGCCCTGATGGGCCTGCGCCAGCTGTACTTCCTCATCGGCGGCCTGCTGAAGAAGCTGGTCCACCTCAGCTACGGCCTGTCGATCATCCTGGGCTTCATCGGCGTCAAGCTGGTGCTGCACGCCCTGCACGAGTCCGGCGTCCACGTCCCCGAGATCGGCATCCCCTTCTCCCTCGGTTTCATCGTCCTCGTCCTGGCGGTCACCACCCTGACGAGCCTGCGCGCCGCGAAGAAGCAGGAGCAGGCGGAGGCGGAACCCGTGGCGTGACGGCAACCCGGCCCCGCGCGGCTCTCGGAGCAATCCGCCCTTGACTTCGGGGTCTCGCGCGCGCGGGCGCGCGTGCGTGCGCGTGCCGCCCCCCTCCGGGACATCACCGGCTACACCAAGCTCGGTATCGACACCGTCATCCTCGCCCCGCGCATCGGTGCCCCCGCCGAGTGGATCGAACGCTTCACGGCACCCGCCGTACAGCGGCTCGCGGAACTGGACTAGGGCCTGTCCCGCGGGCCGGCGGGCACGGCAAAGGGGCCGGAGTGCAAGGACTCCGGCCCCTTTGCCGTGCGGCAGATCAGGCCGCGGCGGACTCACCCGTGTTGCTGTGCAGCTGTGCGACGACCTCGGCCAGCTGCGCGGCGACCTCGGCGTCGTCGGCCGGGTGGGTCTCGGCGAAGCGCACCAGCGAACCCGGGATGGACAGCTTGACGTCCTCGAGCACCTTGCCGCCGGCGATGCCCACCGACTTGCGGGTCTCGTCCTGCGCCCACACGCCGCCGAACTGGCCGTACGCGGTACCGACCACGGCGACCGGCTTGCCGCCGAAGGCGCCGGCGCCGAAGGGGCGCGACAGCCAGTCGATGGCGTTCTTCAGCACGGCCGGGATGGTGCCGTTGTACTCGGGGGAGAAGAACAGGAACGCGTCGGAGGCCTGGGCGGCCTCACGCAGCTTGGCGGCGGCCGCGGGGACGCTGCCCTCCACGTCGATGTCCTCGTTGTAGAAGGGAATGTCGCCGAGGCCCTCGAAGAGCACGACCTCCGCGCCCTCGGGGGCGTGCTTGACGGCCGCCTCGGCGAGCTGGCGGTTGGTCGAACCGGCGCGGAGGGATCCGACGAGCGCGAGAATGCGAACAGACATGGGTAACTCCTGGAGGCTGAAACACTGCGTTTATGTTCCGGACCGGGGTCCGCTTATTGGTTCTAGCATCATAAGCGGACCGAGGTCCAGTTTTCTTCCCGATGCTTTACGCTGGCTTCATGTCCGCGACCCTGCCCCCGTTCCCGACGCCTCAGGAGCCCTTCGACCAGCCGCAGCTTCTGGAGGTCGGTTCCGCCCTCGACGAGCCCTGCCTGCGCGCCGACGCGGCCCGCAACCGTGCCCGTCTGCTGGAGGCGGCGACCCGGCTGATCGCGGAGCACGGGGTGGCGGGAGTCACCATGGAAGCGGTGGCGACGGCGGCCGGAGTCGGCAAGGGCACGGTCTTCCGCCGTTTCGGCGACCGCACCGGACTGCTCATGGCGCTGCTGGACCACTCCGCGCACACCCTCCAGGCGGACTTCCTCGGCGGCCCCCCGCCGCTGGGTCCCGGCGCCCCTCCGGTGGACCGGCTGCGGGCGCTCGGCGTGGCCGTGCTGTACCGCTCCGCCGAACAGCTGGACCTGCAGCTGGCCGCGCAGGCGGAGCCCACCCGCCGCCACTCCCACCCGTCGACCCGGGCGCTGCACATGCACACCGCCATGCTGCTGCGGCAGATCCTCCCGGACGCCGACTGCGAGCTCCTGGCGCAGACGCTGATGGGGTATCTCGACCCGGCCCTCATCCACCACCTCACCCGGCAGTGCGGAATGCCGCTGGAGCGCCTGGAGGCCGGCTGGAACGACCTCGTCTGCCGGGTGACCGGCACTGACGCCTCGCGCTGAGCGAAAGCGGCAACCCCCATGTGAGCACCTTCACAGCTTCTGCAAAGATGACGGTCGTCATGGTGCAAATACAGAACACGTCCGCGTCCTCCGTCACGCGCCCGGTTCCCACGAGCGCCGATGTGGCCCGCCTGGCCGGCGTCTCGCGTGCGACCGTCTCCTACGTCCTCAACAACACCAGCGCCGTCCGGATCAGCGAGCCGACGCGCCGCCGTGTCCACGCGGCGGCGAAGGAACTCGGGTACGTCCCGCACGCTGCCGCCCGCAGCCTGCGCGCCGGCCACAGCCGGATGGTCCTGATGCCTGCCCCGGCGATTCCGGTCGGCCCGCTCTACAGCCAGTTCATCAGCGATCTTCAGTGGGCTCTGGGCCGGCTGGACTACACCGTCGTGCAGTACGGCAGCGTCGGCCTCCAGGGCGACGAGGCGGCCCGTGCCTGGGCCGAGCTGCGCCCGGTCGCCGTCCTGGTGCCCGGCGCGGGACTCGGCCCGCAGGGCGTGGCCCTGCTGCGGCGCTCCGGTGCCCGCGCGGTGGTCACCCTCGGTCCCGAGGCGGTCGAGGGGGCCCACGCCCTGCTCATGGACCACGCGGGCGTCGGCCACAGCGCCGCCGCCCACCTGTATGCCCGTGGCCGGCGCCGCATCGGGGTCGTGGTGCCCGCGGAGGCCGGCCTGGAGGCCTTTTCGCTGCCCCGTCTGGCCGGCGTGCGCAGGGCCCTGGACGGCACGGACGCCACCTTGACCGAGCTGTCCCTCGCCTATGAGGAGCAGGCCGCGGCGGGCCTCGCGGCCCGCTGGCGGGAACTCGACCTCGACGCCGTGTTCGCGTACAACGACGAGTACGCGATGCTGTTAATGCGTGCCCTCCAGGACGAGGGCGTGCGCATCCCGGAGGACACGGCGGTGATCGGCGCCGACGACCTGCTCCTCGGCCGGCTGCTGCGGCCCCGGCTGAGCACGGTCCACCTCGAGCTCCCGTCCGGCCGTGACCTCGCCGAACTGGTCGACCGCGCGGTGCGCGAACCGGGCGCCGCGACCGAGACGCACACGGTGCTGGGTGCCACGGTCGTGCACCGCGACTCCAGCTGACGCGGAAGGGCCTGCCATGCGCACCACGGTCGGGATCATCGGCGGCGGCCCCGCCGGACTGCTCCTCGCCCGCCTGCTGCACCTGGCCGGCATCGACTGCGTGGTCCTGGAGAGCAGGACGCGGGAGTACGCCGAGCACCGCCAGCGCGCCGGGATGCTGGAGCAGGGCACGGTCGACGCCCTGCGCGCGGCCGGCGCCGCCGCTCGGCTGGACGCGGAGGGGCTGGTCCACCAGGGCATCGAGCTGCGGTTCGCCGGGGAGCGGCATCACCTCGACTTCCCCGTCCTCACCGGCGGCCGCACGGTCACCGTCTACGCCCAGACCGAGATCGTGAAGGACCTCGTCGCGCTCCACCTGGCCGACGGGCCACCGCTGTTGTTCGGGGCGGAGGCCCTGGCGGTCGAGAAGCCGGAGAGCGACACCCCGGTGGTGCGGTTCCGGCACGAGGGCCGCGAACAGACCCTGACCTGCGACTGGGTCGCGGGCTGCGACGGCTTCCACGGCATCTCGCGCGGGGCGTTCCCGACGGCGACGAGCCGGACGTACGAGCGCGACTACCCGTACTCGTGGCTCGGGATCATGGCCGATGTCGCCCCGTCCTGCGAGGAGTTGATCTACGCCCGCGGGGAGAGCGGCTTCGCCCTGCACAGCATGCGCTCGCCCGCGGTCTCCCGGCTCTACCTCCAGGTCCCCAACGGCACCGACCCGGACGACTGGCCCGACGAGCGGATCTGGGACGAGCTCGCCGCCCGCTTCGCGATCGACGCCGACTGGACCCTCGCGAGAGGTCCGGTCACGGCCAAGTCCGTGACGCACATGCGCAGTTACGTCCACGAACCGATGCGGCACGGCCGTCTCCTGCTGGCCGGCGACGCCGCGCACATCGTGCCGCCGACCGGAGCGAAGGGCCTCAACCTCGCCGTGTCGGACGTGTCCCTCCTGGCCCGGGCCCTGATCGGTCTGCACCGCACAGGCTCGACACAACTGATCGACGATTATTCGGAGTTGTGTCTTTCTCGTGTGTGGCAGGCCACCCGGTTCTCGTATGACATGACTAGGATGTTGCACGCTCAACCAAATGGGGATGCCTTCGAGAGCCGGATGCAGCTCGCACGGCTGCGCCGCATCACCGCATCCCGCCATGCGGCCGCCGAACTGGCCGCGAACTACACGGGACTACCGCTCCCCGTGTGAGTCCCACCGGTGATCGAACGGAGAGCCGTCATGTCGTTGCTCGACCCCAAGAGCTGGCAGCCCCACCCCCTTTCAGGACCCGAGTACGCGGTCACCGAACCCGCCACCGGCGACACGCTCGCCACCGTCGGCCTGGCCACCGGCGCCGACGTGGAGCGTTCCGCCGAGGCAGCCCGCGCCGCCCAGGCCGAGTGGGCCAGGCTCCCGCACTTCGTCCGCGCCGGGGTGCTGCGCAAGGCCGGTGACCTGTTCGCCGCGCACGCCGACGAACTGCGCGGATGGCTCGTCCGGGAGTCCGGGTCCATCCCCGGCAAGGCCGACTTCGAACTGCACGTGGCCGCCCAGGAGTGCTACGAGGCAGCCGCCCTCGCCTCTCGCCCAGCCGGCCAGGTCCTGCCCAGCGAAGCGCCCCGGCTGTCCTACACGCGCCGGATCCCGGTCGGCGTGGTGGGCGTGATCTCGCCCTTCAACGCCCCGCTGATCCTCTCGATCCGCTCGGTCGCCCCCGCCCTCGCCCTCGGCAACGCCGTGATCCTCAAGCCCGACCCGCGCACGGCGGTCTGCGGCGGCCTCTCGCTCGCCGCGGTCTTCGCCGAGGCCGGGCTGCCCGAGGGACTGTTCCATGTCCTGCCGGGTGGCCCGGACGTCGGCCAGGCCCTGGTCGCCGACCCGCGGATCCCCGTCATCTCCTTCACCGGGTCGACCGCGGCGGGCCGCGCGGTGGGCGAGGCTGCCGGACGCCACCTCAAGCGCGCCCACCTGGAACTCGGCGGCAACTCCGCGCTGATCGTCCTGGAGGACGCCGACATCGAGGCCGTGATCTCCACGGCGGCCTGGGGATCCTTCTTCCACCAGGGCCAGATCTGCATGACGACGGGCCGCCACCTGGTCCACGCGTCGCTGTACGAGGAGTACGTGGAGCGCCTGGCCGCCAAGGCCGACTCGCTCGCCGTCGGCGACCCGAACCGCGAACAGGTCCACCTCGGACCGATCATCGACGACAACCAACTCGCCAAGGTGCACGGCCTGGTCGAGGCCAGCACCGCGCAGGGCGCCAAGCTGGCCGCCGGCGGCACGCACGACAGGCTCTTCTACCGCCCGACGGTCCTCGCGGGCCTCGACGACAGCACACCCGCCTACGCCGAGGAGGTCTTCGGACCCGTCGCGCCCGTACGGTCCTTCAGCTCGGTCGACGAGGCAGCCGCGCTGGCCGCCGCGGGGCCCTACGGCCTCTCGCTCGGCATCGTCACCGGGGACGCGGCCCGCGGCCTCGACCTGGCGGAGCGGATCCCCACCGGCATCGTGCACATCAACGACCAGACCGTGAACGACGAGGCGGTCGCGCCCTTCGGCGGTATCGCCGCGTCCGGCACTGGCGCCCGGTTCGGCGGCGAGGCCAATGTGGAGGCGTTCACCGACGTGCGCTGGACGACGGTACGCGCGGACGTGGCGACGTACCCCTTCTGATCCGGGGCGTTACTCGCCGTTCTGCCCGGCCTGGGCCTGCTGCTCGGCCACGGACTTGCGGACTTCGTCCATGTCCAGCTTGCGGGCCTGCCCGATGACGTCCGTCAGGGCGGACTCGGGCAGCGCCCCGGGCTGGGCGAACACCGCGACCTGGTCGCGGACGATCATCAGCGTCGGGATCGACTGGATACCGAAGGCCTGGGCCAGCTCCGGCTGCGCCTCGGTGTCCACCTTGCCGAAGACCAGGTCGGGGTTGTCCTCGGCGGCCTTCTCGTAGACCGGCGCGAACTGGCGGCAAGGACCGCACCAGGCAGCCCAGAAATCGATCAGGACGAACTCGTTGTCCGTGACCATCTGGTCGAAGTTTTCCTTGGTGAGCTCCACGGTGCTGCTCATGACGTGATCCCTCTTCCTGGTCTCGGAGCGAAGCCGTCGGCACAACACGGCCGGTCGGCCCGGTATTCCACAGCCGGCACCTGTGGACATGCGCCGCGCGTACCCCTGCTGGCCCGAGCGCACACCACCCACCAGACTGGGCCCATGACGGAAACGGAAAACATCGCCTCCAGTACCTACGACGTAGTGGTGCTCGGTGCCGGACCCGTGGGGGAGAACGTGGCCGACCGCACCCGCGCGGCCGGCCTGTCCACCGCGGTCGTGGAGAGCGAACTGGTCGGCGGAGAGTGCTCCTACTGGGCCTGTATGCCCAGCAAGGCACTGCTGCGGCCGGTGATCGCCCAGGCGGACGCGCGCCGCCTGCCCGGTCTGAGCGCCTCGGTGCAGGGCCCCCTCGACGCGGCCGCGGTCCTCGCCCGCCGGGACTACTGGGCCTCGGACTGGAAGGACGACGGCCAGATCGGCTGGCTGGAGAGCATCGGCGCCGACCTCCACCGCGGCCACGGCCGGCTCACCGGGGAGCGCACGGTCACCGTCACCGGCCCGGACGGCGTACGGAAGGTGCTGACCGCCCGGCACGCCGTGGCCGTCTGCACCGGCACCCGCGCCGTGCTGCCCGACCTGCCGGGCCTCGACGAGGTCAAGCCGTGGACCAGCCGTGAGGCGACCAGCGCCAAGGCGGCACCGGGGCGGCTCGTCGTGGTCGGCGGGGGAGTGGTCGCCACCGAGATGGCCACGGCCTGGCAGGCGCTGGGCTCACGGGTGACGCTCCTGGTACGCGGGAAGGGCCTGCTCAACCGCATGGAGCCGTTCGCCGGGGAACTCGTCGCCGAGGCGCTCACCGAGGCGGGCGTGAGTGTCCGCACCGGTACCTCGGTCGAGTCGGTCGCCCGCGAGAACGGCACGGTCGTGGTCGTCACCGACACCGGCGACCGCATCGAGGCCGACGAGATCCTGTTCGCCACCGGACGCGCCCCGCGCACCGACGACATCGGCCTCGACACCATCGGCCGGGAACCCGGCAGCTGGCTGGAGGTCGACGACAGCCTCCGCGTGACCGGCAGCGACTGGCTCTACGCCGTCGGCGACGTCAACCACCGCGCGCTCCTCACCCACCAGGGCAAGTACCAGGCCCGCATCGCCGGAGCCGCCATCTCCGCCCGCGCCTCGGGCACCGCGGTCCAGGCGGACCCGTGGGGCGCCCACGCCGCCACCGCCGACCACGACGCCGTGCCCCAGGTCGTCTTCACCGACCCCGAGGCCGCCTCCGTGGGCCTCTCCCTGGCGGAGGCCGAACAGGCCGGCCACCGGGTCCGCGCGGTCGACTACGACCTCGCGTCCGTGTCGGGCGCCGGTCTCTACGGCGACGGCTACCGTGGCCGCGCCCGCATGGTCGTCGACCTGGAACGCGAGATCCTCCTCGGCGTCACCTTCGTCGGCCCCGGCGTCGGCGAACTGATCCACTCCGCGACGATCGCGGTCGCCGGCCAGGTCCCGATCAGCAGGCTGTGGCACGCGGTCCCGTCGTACCCGACGATCAGCGAGGTGTGGCTGCGGCTGCTGGAGGCCTACCGGGACAACTAGAGGTACGCCTGAGGCAGTTCGAAGCCGAGGGACGCGGCCGCCTGCTCCGGCGTCGGCTGCGTCCAGCGCTCGGCCATCGCCTGGTTCGAGGACAGCGAGCGCAGCTCGGCGCGGTCGAGGTAGAGCACTCCGTCGAGGTGGTCCGTCTCGTGCTGGACGATCCGCGCGGGCCACCCGCGGAACACCTCGTCGACCGCGCGGCCGTTCTCGTCCTCGCACCTGAGCCGGACCTCGGCGGGCCGCGACACCACGGCCTGCCACCCCGGCACGCTCAGACACCCCTCGAAGAACGCCACCCGCCCGGTGCCGACCGGCTCGTACGACGGATTGACCAGTACCCGGAACGGCTGCGGGACGCGTCCACGCGCCAGCCGGATCTCCTCGGGAACCGGCGCGGGGTCCTCGATCACCGCGATCCGCAGGGGGACTCCGACCTGAGGGGCGGCGAGCCCCACGCCGGGCGCCGCGTGCATCGTGATGCGGAGGGCCTCGACGAAACGGGACAGGAGGGTGCCGTCCAGGTGGCCGTCGTAAGGCTCGATGCCCTGGCGCAGCACCGGATCGCCGGCCGCGACGATCGGGAGCGGGCCGTCCGTGCTGAGGAGTTCCTCGACCAGTTCGGCAAGGGGCTTGCGGTGACTCGGAGTTGCCATCGCGCCAGGATGTCACGAGAACCACGTGTGTGACGCAGGTCACTGGAAGTGCCGGGAACTCGGCGTCCCCGCTCTCCGACTACTGGACCGCCACCGTCCGTCCCCAGTCCTCGGAGAACCGCCGATGTCCATCGCCCCCCCGACGTCCACGGACGAGGCCGCGCAACCGGTCGCCCCGGCGCCGACCCCGAGCAGATGGGCCCCGCTGCGCCCGCTCGTGCTGCGTCTGCACTTCTACGCCGGTGTGTTCGTCGCCCCCTTCCTGCTCATCGCCGCCGTCACCGGCTTCCTGTACGCGGGCGCCTTCCAGGCCGAGAAGATCGTCTACCGGCACGAGATGACCATCGCCGTCGGTGACGCCGAACTGCCCATCTCCGACCAGGTGGACGCCGCCCGCAAGGCCCACCCCGAGGGCACGGTCTCGGCGATACGGCCCTCGCCCGCGGCCGACGCGACGACCAGGGTGATGCTGTCCGGCGTGAAGGGAGTCGACCCGAACCACACCCTGGCCGTGTTCGTCGACCCGTACACCGGCAAGGTCCGCGGCGCGCTGGAGCAGTACGGCTCGACCGGCGCACTGCCGCTGCGCACCTGGATCGACGAGTTCCACCGCGACCTCCACCTCGGCGAGAATGGCCGCCTCTACAGCGAGTTCGCCGCCAGCTGGCTGTGGGTGATCGCGGGCGGCGGCATCGTGCTGTGGTTCTCCCGCCGCCGCGCCCTGCGCAAGGTCCGGGGCGCCAGCGGGCGGCGCCGCACTCTCGGGCTGCACGGCACCGTCGGCGTCTGGGCCGCGGCCGGCTTCGTCTTCCTGTCGGCGACCGGACTGACCTGGTCGACGTACGCCGGCGCCACCATCGACGAACTGCGCACCTCGCTGGGCCAGTCCACGCCCTCGGTCTCCTCGGCTGCGGGCGGCGACCACTCGGGCCACGGCGCGTCCGCCTCGGCCGGGGACGCCGAGCACGGCGTAGGCCTCGACAAGGTGCTGGCCGCCGCCCGCGCCGAAGGTCTCGGCGACCCGGTCGAGATCGTCCCGCCCGCCGACGCCTCGTCGGCCTATGTCGTACGGCAGGTGCAGCGCGGCTGGCCCGAGAAGCAGGACTCGGTCGCCGTCGACCCGGCCACCGGCAAGGTCACCGACACGCTGCGGTTCGCGGACTACCCGCTGCTCGCCAAGCTGACCCGCTGGGGCATCGACCTGCACACCGGTGTTCTGTTCGGGCTGGTCAACCAGATCGCCCTGATGCTGCTCGCACTCTCGCTGGTCCTGCTGATCGTGTGGGGCTACCGCATGTGGTGGCAGCGCGGCCGGGGATCCGCCTTCGGCCGGCCGATCCCACGCGGCGCCTGGCAGCAGGTCCCGCCGCAGATCCTGGTGCCCGGCGTGGTACTGGTCGCCGTCCTCGGCTACTTCGTGCCGCTGCTCGGCATTCCACTGGCCGGCTTCATCGTCGCCGACGTGGTCCTCGGCGAGATCGCCCATCGGCGGGGGCAGAGGAACGCGACGGCCTGAGACGGACGTGGGCCCGGCTCCTGTGCGGAACCGGGCCCATGTGTCGTCGAGGCCTACTCGAAGTCGCCCGCCAGCGCCGAGGCGAGGCGCAGATGGGGCTCGGCCTCCTCTTGCCTGCCCTGCCGCTCAAGGGTGCGGCCGAGCATCAGCCGGGCGTACTGCTCGACCGGGTCCCGCTCGACGATCACCCGCAACTCGCTCTCCGCGCGCCGCAGTTGGGCCGAGTGGTAGTAGGCGCGCGCCAGCAGCAGCCGCGGCCCGGTCTGCTCCGGAACCTCCTCGACCAGTCCGTCCAGGACGCGCGCCGCCGTGGCGTACTCCTTGGCGTCGAAGAACATTTGCGCGCGCTCCCAGCGCTCCGCCGGTGTTCCGTGGTCGTAGTACGTGGTCTCCACTCGTGCCTCCTAAGCCTTCGAGGCCGTCAACGGAACCGGGTAGTTCAATATTCCACTACTCGGCCAGGGCGGCGAGCTCCGCGTCCGCGCGCTCGGTGATGAGGCTCAGTACGCGTCCGGCGACCGCGAGATCCTCCGCGGGGATGTCGGCGTAGACCCGGGCGGTGACGGGGGCGGTCTCGGCGGACGTCGTCTCGAACAGCTCCCGGCCGGCGTCCGTGATCCGCACCTGGGGCGACTCATGGGGCGACTCATGGGGAGCCAGCAGTCCGGCGGAGACGAGCTCGTCGACCACGGAGTGCGCCTCCGCCGCGTCGATCTTCAGAGCGCCGACGACGTCCCCGGCGATGCGGTCACGCTCGACCGGCCCCTCCGCGACGGCGGCCAGTCGCAAGGTGACGGACTGCTGGAAGGTCACGCCGTGGCGGGCCAGGACCTTCTCGAGAACCGCGCGGGCCGCGTAGTGGGCCAGGGCTATGACGCGGGGGTTGAGGACGGCAGTGGCGGTGGGAGTGGTGGTGGTCATGACTGCTCCTTGAGGTTCTCGTTCGTCGGATCGAGAGGTGCGTCGAGCAGGGCTGTCAGCTCACGCCTGAACTCCCGCGTGCGCGCGCTGTCCAGGCCGCCGAGCGGTGCCAGCAGTTGCTCCAGGAGCCCCTGGACGACCTCGATGGCCTGCCGGGTGCGCTCGCGGCCCTCCTCGGTGAGCGCCAGTTGCACCGCGCGCGGGTCGCGCGGGTCGCGGGCGCGCTCCAGGAGCCCGGCGCTCTCCAGGGAGCGCGCCAGCTTGGAGACGTAGAGCGGTTCCAGGCCGGTCTGGTCGGCCAGGCGTCGCTGGCTGGGGCGTTCGCCGCCGCGCTGCATGCCGTACAGCGAGGCCACCAGCGAGTACTGGGCGTGTGTCAGGCCGAGCGGCGCCACCGCACGGTCGACCGCGACCCGCCATTTCATCGACAGTCGCCAGACCAGGAAACCGGGCGTGGCGTCCTCGGATGTCGTACTCATGCTCGATACGGTACATGGATACTATGTCCATGGCTACTATTCTCGGCGGGACGGCCTGACGGGAAACGTCTCACGGGTCTAGGTTGGGCGACATGAGCAATCTTGATCGCCAGGCGGTTCCCTCCCTGTGCGGCGGCCGCGGCTTCGTGGTGGCGGAACCCGTGCGCGAACTCCTCAGCCCCCGCCGCGTGAAGCTGGGCGAGTCCAGTGAGGTGCGCCGACTGCTGCCCAACCTGGGCCGCCGCATGGTCGGCGCTTGGTGCTTCGTCGATCACTACGGCCCCGACGACATCGCCGACGAGCCGGGCATGCAGGTGCCCCCGCACCCGCACATGGGCCTCCAGACCGTGAGCTGGCTGCACCAGGGCGAGGTCCTGCACCGTGACTCCACCGGCAGCCTCCAGACCATCCGCCCCCGTGAGCTGGGCCTGATGACCTCCGGCCGCGCGATCAGCCACTCCGAGGAGAGCCCGAAGTCCCACGCCCGGTTCCTGCACGGCGCGCAGCTCTGGGTAGCCCTCCCGGACGGGCACCGCCACACCGACCCGCACTTCGAGCACCACACCGGGCTGCCGCAGATCACGGCCCCCGGCCTGACGGCCACGCTGATCCTGGGCGAGCTCGACGGCGCACGCTCACCCGGAACGGCGTACACCCCCATCGTCGGCGCCGACCTGAGCCTCGCCAGCGGCACGGACGTACGCCTGCCGCTGGAACCGGACTTCGAGTACGCCGTCCTGTCCATGTCCGGCGAGGCCCACGTGGACGGGGTGGCGGTGCTGCCCGGCTCGATGCTCTACCTCGGCTGCGGCCGCACCGAACTCCCGCTGCGCGCCGAGTCCGACGCGGGCCTGATGCTCCTCGGCGGCGAGCCGTTCGAGGAGGAGCTCGTCATGTTCTGGAACTGGATCGGCCGGTCCCAGGAGGAGATCGAGCAGGCGCGTCAGGACTGGATGACGGGTTCCCGCTTCGGTGAGGTGAAGGGCTACGACGGCGATCCGCTGCCCGCTCCGGAACTGCCGCCGCTGCCGTTGAAGCCGCGGGGCAGGGTGCGCTGACCTGCAGGGATGCCTGGCGTGTCGGCGGCGTTATCGAGTGGGGCGCGGCCGGGCAACACCTTCGCCGGTCGACCGCTTGTCGGAGGGCAGTCGACCGCGTTGCCGTCTGGGCCCGTGTGGGCGGCGATTCCACGGTGTGGCCGTCTGTGGGCGGCTGCGGCAGAGCTCTTGCTGACTTTTGCTGCCTTTCCTGATGCCCCGTCAGGCGACGGTGAAGGTTCCCTTCGGAGCAGAGTCGATTGGCGCGGATTCACGTGCCTCGCGCTGTCGCCTTGTGCGGAGTCGACAAGGCCAGGTGTCGTCACTGCTCACCTCGCACTGCACTCTTCGTCCGATGCGAAGTGCGCTGCGGAAATGACCCCGCTGGAAGCGGAGAGCGGCTTTCGGCCCGGGTATGGTCCGGATCTTGTTCGGGGGCCGGCGCCGACGAGTCGGCCTGTCTCGCAGCCTCGTCGTGCTGGTGGTCCTGCTCCTGAGAAGCGTCACCGCACTCGGGAACAGTCAGGACTATCAACTCGCCGCAGTCCACAGCGGCAAGTGCGTCGACGTCAGCGACGTCACATGCACCAGCTCTCATCTGCTCCGGCCTCGGAGCGTGGACGAAGGTGGCCGGGCTGCACGTGGAGGGCAGACTCTTCGGTCGAGCAGTCTCATTCCGTCCGCTACCGCGGCCGGGCCGCAGCCAGGTCGCCAAGGCGGGGGTCTCCGTTGACCAACGGGTGCGGGGGCTCGCCTCCCTGTGCGTCCCGTGACCGGCCCCAGTGCGTCGGTGGGTGCGCGAAGATCGCAAACGGTCGCGCCCCCTGCCTCGGCCAACCGGGGCAGCCGCGCGCCGGGTAGTGGAAGGACGTGGCACCCGAGGGCCCGGGCCACCGCCGCCAGACATCCCGACCGGGCCTCCCGGGCTATGGCTTGGCCCTGACCAGCCCGGCGTCGTACGCCGTGATCACAGCCTGGATGCGGTCACGGGCCCCGATCTTGGCGAGGACGCGGCCGACGTGCTTCTTGACGGTGGATTCGGTGAGGACGAGCCGTTCGGCGATCTCCGTGTTCGTCCAGCCCTGGCCGATGGCGATCAGGACCTCGCGTTCGCGGTCGCTGAGGGTCTGCAGCCGGGGGTCCCCGAGGGCGGCGTCGGCCGGTGCGAGGACCTGGTGGGCGTAGGCGTCGAGGAGACGGCGGGTCAGGCGGGGGGCCACGACGGCGTCGCCGGTGGCGACCGCGTGGATACCGGCGATGAGTTCTTCGGGGCGGGCGTCCTTGAGCAGGAAGCCGCTGGCGCCGGCGCGCAGGCCGTCGTAGGCGTACTCGTCGAGGTCGAAGGTGGTGACGATGAGGACGCGAGTGCGGCCGCCGACGGCGACGATGCGGCGGGTGGCCTCGATGCCGTCCATGCCGGGCATGCGGATGTCCATGAGGACGACGTCGGGGCGGAGTTCGGCGGCCATTCGGACGGCCTCGGCACCGTGCCCGGCCTCGCCGACCGGGTCCAGGCCCGGGGTGCCCTCCAGGAGCATGCGCACGCCCATGCGCTGGAGGGGCTGGTCGTCGGCGATCAGCACGGTGGTCATGGGTGGTGTTCTCCCGGTGCTTCCGTTGCGGACGATGTGGGTGCGGAGGGTACGTCGAGTACGACGTCCACCACCCAGCCGTGTCCGGTGTCGCGAGGTCCGATGATGACGGTGCCGCCGTACATGGCGGCACGCTGGCGGATGCCGACCAGGCCGTGGCCGGCGTCGTGGTCCTGTGCTGCCGGCTTCGGCGGCGGGGGAGCCCCTGGCGGTGCGCCGGTGTCGGCGACCCGGATCCGTACCTCTCCCTCTTCGACGCCGAGGGTGACTTCGGCGGAGGTGCCGATCCCCGCGTGCTTGAGCGTGTTGGTCAGCGACTCCTGCACGACGCGGTACACGGTGAGGGCTCTGGCAAGATTTTCGTAGGCGGAGATCATCTGGGTGCCGTGGTCGGCCGGCACGCATAGCGGGCAGCCTTTCAGTGTGTTCTGTTGAACTTCCTTACCTGTTACCGCACTTGGCGGGCGTGTCGGTCTTCTCGGTCGACGGCTCCGGACCTGTGGTGGTTGTCCGTGCGCGTACGCGGTCCCTTGCTCCCGCGCCGTGTACGGGCTGCGGGACGCCGAGCGGATGGTGTCACAGCCGATACGTCAGACGGCTCGGCGATACGTCACTGGGCGACCGCGCCGTGCTGATCGAGCTGAGCGTGCGCCGTCTGTACTGCGAGAACGCCGCTTGCGAAAAGGTGACGTTCGCCGAGCAGGTACCGGGTCTGACCGTGCGTTACCAACGGCGCACGCCGCTGCTGCAGCAGGTGGTCGAGGCAGCGGGGGTGTTGCTGGCAGGCCGGGGAGGCGCCCGCATGCTGAGCGTCCTGAACGTCACGCTCTCGCGATGCACCGTCCTGTCGCAGTTGATGCGGATGCCGCTGCCAACCCTTGTCACCCCGCGGGTGCTGGGCGTGGACGACTTCGCCCTCTACAGCGACACCTACGGAACCCTCCTGGTCGATGCCACCACCCGTCTGCCCCTCACGCTCTGGGAGGGCCGGGACGCCGAACAACTCAGCCGCTGGCTTCGTGAGCATCCCGGCGTCGAGATCGTATGCCGCGACGGCTCGCTGACCTACCGGCAGGGCATCGCCGTCGGCGCCCCCGAAGCCATGCAGGTCAGCGACCGCTTCCACCTGTGGCAAGGACTGTCGCGTCGCGTCCAGGACATCGCCGCCGCCCACCGAAGCTGCCTGCCCACAGCCCTCCTGCCGACCGAAGAGGCCGATCCGGCACCAGACGAAGAAGCCACCGAGAACGCCGCAGCGGACACACGAGCCGAGCAGCACGCCAAAAGACTGTTCCAGGCCGTCCACACCCTGACCGGATCCGGCCGGAGCTACAGCGCCGTGGCCCGAGAGCTCGGCCTGGACCGCCGCACCGTGGGCAAGTATGCCCGCGCCCGCAACTGGCAGGAGGTCGTTCGCCGCCCACCCCGCAAGCCCTCCACCCTGGATCCCTACCGCGACTACCTGCAACAACGCTGGGACCAAGGGGAACACAACGCGATGATCCTCCATCAGGAACTCCGCACCAAGGGCTACCTCGGGCACTACCAGCGCGTGAAGATGGCCATCGCTCCCCTGCGACGCGGACTGCCGCTCGACCAGCCCCGCGAGCGCCCGCCATCCCCGCGCGAGACCGCTTGCTGGATCACCTCCCACCCGGATCACCGCGGCCTGCACGTCACCCACCGCCTGCACCGGCTCCTCGATCACTGTCCGGAACTCAAGCACACCCACGACCTGGTCCGCCGGTTCGCCGCCATGCTCGCCAACCGCGACGCCGCACCCTTGCCGGCCTGGCTCGACGAGCTCTCCCACAGCGGACTGCCACCACTTGCTGGTATCGCCGGAGCCCTACGCGAAGACCAGCACGCCGTCACCCAGGGAATCTCCACCACCTACAACTCCGGCGTCAACGAAGGCCGCATCACCGACGTCAAACTCCAAAAACGCCTGATGGCAGGACGCGCCGGTGTTCCACTCCTGCGCCACCGCGTCGTCCTGATCGCCCACCTCCGCCGCCGTTACGCGGGCCGGCCGACCACCGCACCCAGATGATCTCCGCCTACGAAAATCACGCCACAGCGCGCAATGCCGAACGGATCACCGTCCCGGGGGTGGTGGCGCTGCCTCTCGACATCACCGACCCGCAGTCCGTGTCCGCCGTGGCCGAGCAGGCCCAGGACGTGAACCTGCTCGTCAACAACGCGGGGGTCGCCCACGCCCAGGACGTCGTGACCGGCGATCTCGACAAGATCCGGGCGGAGATCGAGACCAACGTGTTCGGGACGCTGGCGATGGTCCGCGCCTTCTCCCCGGTGCTCGCTCGCAACGGCGGGGGCGCCATCGTCAACATCCTGTCAGCCGCTTCCTGGTTCACCTATCCGGGAAGCAGCTCCTATGCGGTGAGCAAAGCAGCGCAGTGGAGCCTCACGAACGGGATACGGCTGGAGCTGAGGGCCCAGGGAACCACTGTCACCGGCGTCCATGTCGGAATGGTCGACACCGACATGACCGCGGCGCTGGATGTCGAGAAGACCCATCCGGCCGAGTTCGTGCGGATCGTTCTCGACGGGCTGGAAAAAGGCCGGTCGGAGATCGTCGCGGACGATCTCAGCCGGCGCGCCAAGGCCGCCCTCGCTCACGAGCCCGGTCTGTTCGCCCCGTGACCCGCATGGTTCCCGGGCCGAACAGTCGGATCCGGCCGAGCATCTCGTTCGCTCTTTTCTCCGGCGCGGTGCACCCTTGGCTCGTGACCGCAGGGTCCAAGAAAGGACACCTCTGCGCGTGCTTCGAGGCAGATCAGCCCGGCTCGGGGCGAACCGGCCCGGTCGAGCCGAGCTCCGCGTACAACGAACCCCCTGCGGCCGCCCCGCCGCGCTCACGCCCCCATCGGTGAGGTCGGCTGCAGCACCGCCTCGACGAGCGCTTCGCTGCGCAGATGGGTCACCGCGCGGTATTCGGGGTCACGGATCATGTCCACGAACGCCTGCCGGTTCGGGTAGCGCACCAGCGCGACCATGTCCCACGCCTGCCCCTCCTCGGCGACCAGCGCACGCCCGCCGGCACCCAGGTACTCCACCTGCAGCCCGTAGCGCGCGTTGATCCCCGCGCCGAGCGCGTCGGCGTAGCGCTGATAGCTCTCCCTGCCGCCGTCCGGGCGGAAGCGCAGGAGGTTAAGCATCACCACGGGACCGCCCGGGTCCTCCGCGAGCAGGACGTCCAGGTCGCGGTCTTCGATCTCGATCATGCGAGGCTCCCGGTCAGAAAGTCGTTCGGAGACGCCAACCTCACATACTTGTCGGTTGACACGCAAGTTTTTTGTAGGATGTCCTCATGACCACCACTCGCCGCACCCAGCAAGAACGCCGGGTACATGCCGAAGCCGCACTGCTGAACGCCGCCGCCGAGCTCGTTGTCGAGCAGGGGGTGCGGTCGCTGACACTGGCGCGGGTGGGGGAGCGGGCCGGCTACAGCCGAGGGATCGTCACCCACCACTTCGGTTCCAAGCAGGCCCTGCTCGACCGGCTGGCCCGCTCGACGCAAGCAGGCTTCGTGCCCGGACTCACCGACCTCCCGCCCGGACTCGACCGGCTCCTGCGACTCATCGACGGCTACGTCGGCGCCCTCGGGGACGCCGGAACGATGCACCGGGCCTTCCTGCTCCTGTGGGCCGAGGCGGCCACCGCCTCCGACCTGGCACCGATCTTCCGCGAGCGCGACGAGGCATTCCGCCGCGACCTGCACGACGATGTCGCCGCCGGGATCGCCGACGGCGACGTACGTCCGGACGCCGAGCCGGACGATGTCGCTGTCGCGGTCGCCGGACAACTGCGCGGCATCGGACTGCAACGCCTCCTCGACCCCGGTGCCGTCGACACCGCGCGGCTGCGCCACACCGTCACCGATCACTGGCGCCAGGCATTGTGCGTCCCGTGACTCCCGAGAGGCGACTCAGCCCGCAGTGGCCGGTGACGGCCGGACAGTGGGCTGGTCCGGTCGTACGGAGAAGGCGGTGTTGCCCGCCACGGCCACGATCGCGTCGTCGATGAGCAACACGCTCGGCGTGGTGTCCTCCACCGAGCCTCCGGGATTGTCCAGCGCGGTCGTGTGCCACTTCGGTGCGCCGGTGTCGCGGTCCAGCGCCAGCAGTCGGCCGTACCGGTTGATGAAGTACAGGTCGCCGTACGTCCTGGACGCCACCGGTGCCGACAGGTTCTCGCCGTCCGTCGACCTCTGCCAGAGCCGCTTGCCGCTGTCCGCCCGCACGGCGGTGACCGTTCCATTGGGCCGTACGAAGTACACGACCCCGCCGATGAGGTCGGCGGTGCCGCGGGTACCGGCCGGCAGGGGGATGCGCTGGACGGCGCCGCTTCCCGGGTCGACGCTCAACAATTGCCTGTACGGCTCGTCCCCTCCACTGTCGGACACATACTCCATGTCCTGCGGCACCAGCAGCAGCGTCCGTCCGCCGACGACGCCGAGCGGCTGAGACCCGGCGGGCAGCGTCGCGACCTCGTGGCGCGTGCCGTCGCCAGGATCGAGTCGCAGGAGGCTGACCGAGCCCCTGGCGGGGTCGTCCGGTGTGCACAGGCCGTACGGGGCGCCGTCCAGCACCCCCGGTATGCACGTGTGCCCGGCGGACGCCCGCGCCGGCGCCGTCCACAGTTCCTTGCCCGCCTCGTCGTAGGCGACGAACTTCTTCGCGTCCTTCGACATCGCCAGCACGCCACGGCTGAACAGGTACGCCGGCCGGTCGTCGCTGACGGGGCGTGACCAGCGCCGTTGCTTGGTGTCGGCGTCCAGGGCGACCAGCCGCCGGGTCAGATAGGTGGCGTTCTCGTAGATCGCGTCGGCCGGCTTCTCATACACGTAGACCAGCCCGTTCCGGACCCCGACGGGCCGTGACGTCTGCGGACTGGTCCCGTACCGCCACAGGACGCGGCCGGTGGCGGCGTCGATCCTGGCGACCGTGAAGCCTGTTCCGGCGCAGTACAGGGTGGCTGCGTCCGGCACACACCCGTACGCGAGGTCGTCCACCGGTTCGCCCTCGACGGCGACGCTCAGACTCGCCCGCCACGGCCGCCAGCCGACCGGAAGTTCCGGAGTGGGCGGGCCCGCGGAGTCGGACGCTGTGGGCTGTCCGGAGGCCGTCAGCCGGTCCGGCACCCATTTCACCGCCGTGATGATCAGCCCGGTCACGGCCAGAGCCGCAGCGAGGCCGACGAGGATGCGCCGCCCTCGTCGGCCGTGACCGGTTCTGCTGTTGCTTGTCTCCCCCGCTCTCCGAGCGGCCGCACGGCGTGGATCGGCGTGTGTAAGGCTTGCCCGGCGGCGGGATCCCGTCCGGTCGCCCGATCCCGGCGTCACGGTCGGATCGGTGGCCCCCGGCGTCGTCGGCGCGGCGGTGACCGGCAACGCGCGGAGCATCCGGTGCAGCTCGGCCAGTTCGGGCCGGGCGGCCGGCTCCTTGTCCAGGCAGCGCTCGACGATGCTTCTCAGGGACTCCGGTACGCCGTCCAGGGCCGGTGCCTCGTACATCACCTGAAAGCCCGTCGCGTACGGGCTGCCGCCGCTGAAGGGGCGATTGCCGGTGGCCGCGTACACCAGCAGCGAACCCAGCGAGAACACGTCGGAGGCGCCGGTGACGTCGCGGGGCGCGGCGAACTGTTCCGGGGACATGAACGGCGGGGTGCCGATCAGTCGTCCGGTCACGGTGAGGGCCTCGTTGTCGACGGCGCGCGAGATGCCGAAGTCGATGACGCGCGGACCGTCCTCGGCCATCAGGACGTTGCTCGGTTTCAGGTCCCGGTGCACGACACCCGCCCCGTGGATGTCCCGCAGCGCCTCGACGAGCCCCAGCGCGAGACTGCGCAGGTCCTGGCCGGCCAACGGTCCGTCCCTGGTCACGACTTCGGCCAGCGTGCGACCCTGCACGTACAGCGTCGCCATCCACGGCAGTTCGGCGTCCGGGTCGGCGTCCACGACGGGGGCGGTGAACGCCCCGCTCACCCGGCGGGCCGCCGCGACCTCCTGACGGAAGCGGGACCGGAACTCCTCGTCCAGGGCGTACTGCGCGTGCACGACCTTGACCGCGACCTGCCGCCCCGAGGCCGAGCGCCCCAGATACACGACACCCATGCCGCCGCTGCCGAGCCGGTGCTCCAGCGCATAGCCGCCTATGGACTCCGCGTCGGCGGGGCTCAGCGACATCGCCGGTCACCTTCCTATGTCCCTACCGCGAACGGCCGTTGAGGAACATCAGACTAGTACGCCCACGGGTGTCCGAGGGGACCGACCGGTCTGACTCAGCGGGGCCGCGGTCGATGACATCGCAGTTGACGGTGACCGGGCCGACCAGTGGATGGCACGGCCCGGCGTTGCTGAACTCTGGAAAGCGGCCGAAGGACGGGCTCTTCTACGGGTAGCTGGTCAGATTCGCCACGTTGGTCGAGGAGTTGGACGGGCCGCCGGTGCCGTTGACGACATGCCGGATGGTGCCGGTGCCGCCGAGGGAGACGGTCACCATGCTCTGGAAACGCACACCGGAGGTGTTGGGCGCCTCGATGGCCCGTTCGGCGGCCACGCCCGGGTTGACGTTGAAGTAGCAGTAGCTGCCGAGTCCGTACGCCTGGTGGCTGGTGACGGAATCGGCGACCTTGTAGGCGGCGTAGCCCAGCGTGGAGCCGTTCATCCAGGCCGCCTGGTTGGGCGGGTCGTAGGGCATCTCGTTCTGGTAGAAGTACGTGCGGCCGCCGTTGCCGTTCCAGATGGTCTGGTACTTCTGGTAGTGCTCGACGAACAGGCCGTACGCGGTGACGTTGTCGCCGTTGACGATGAGGCCGGTGTCCGCGGTGTTGCTGGTCCAGCCGACGCCGCTGCCGTGGTCGGCGCGCCAGATCCAGGTGTGGTCGGCGATGACGTTGTCGCTGTTGATGACGAGGCTGGTGGTCGCCCTGCCGACGCCCGCGCCGCCGACGCGGAAGTACACGTCGTGCAGGGAGGTCGGGTTCGCGGCGTGGGCGGCGGAGGAGCCCGTCGGCCCGACCTCCATCAGGGTGGGCGAGTTGGTGGTGCCCGCGTCGAAGAGCACACCCGCGACCTTCACACCGTCGACGTCGGCCACCTTCATCGCGGTGACGCCGTTGTCCGGCACGAAGGTGGCGAGCCCCAGGCCGAGGACCACGGTGTCGGCACGGTTCACCTGGAGCGTCTGGTTGAGGTGGTAGACACCCGGCGTGACCAGGAGGTTCTTGCCCGCTGTCAGAGCCGCGTTGATGTCCGCGGCACTTGCGCCAGGCTTGACGACGTAGAAGGTGTCGAGGGAGAGGGAGCTGCCGGGCGGGGAGCCGCTCGCCCAGCTGGTGCCCGTCGAGTTGGACCGCACCGACGGCACGAACACCTTGTAGGCGCCGTCGCCGCCGATGTACAGGAAGGGCTTCTCCCGGCTGACCGGGGACTGCGCGACCGTGGTGTGGGGCGGGTTGGGGAAGGTGGTGCCGGGGACGCCGTGGCTGCCGACGAAGACCATGTTCCAGTTGGCGCCGGTCCAGCTGCCGAGCTGGGAGTTGCGGGTCAGCCACTGCTGCTGGCTGCCGGAGTCGACCTGACCGTCGATCTTCGTGTCGGCGAGCAGACCGCCGCTGGACCAGCCGTTGTCGTCCAGGGCGAGGTTGCCGCGCAGATGCATCCGACGGTACGCCGCCGCCTGCGAGACCGCCCAACGGTCGCTGCCGTTCGTGGGGTTGACGGAGAGGTTCTCGGCCCCGCGCCAGAAGTTCTGCGTCGCGTTGCCCTGGAACCAGTCGGCCTCGGCGTGCACCGCCCCGTTGATCGTGACCGCGTCCGGGGTCAGCCCCAGCCCCGCGACCTGGGTGTAGAAGCCGACGTTGGCGTCCGCGCTGTAGGAGCCGGGCTTGAACAGGACGGCGTGGCGCTGGGCGCCGAACTGATTGGTCTCCTGCTGCTGGAAGATCGAGTTCAACCGCGACTGGATCGTCGAGGACGACATCGACGGGTCGAAGACGACGACGTTGGGGCCGAGGTCGGGGTTGGTGGCGGACGGGGTAAGGGGAACCACCTGGAAACGCTGGGCCGCACTCCCGTTGCAGGTGTACTGCACGAACTGCACGCTGTCGGCGGTCGAGGCGCCCGGATCGTCCAGGCACTTGCCGCTGTTGCGGTTGACGAAGTGATATGCGCCGCCGCCCTCGTCGACGGGCAGCCACTGCTGGTTGGCGCCGCCGCCGTACGCCCAGAGGTGCACGGGCGCACTGTCGGCGGTGGAGACGTCGGCCACGTCCACGACCTGGCCGGTGTTGTTGCGGTTGCCGATGCGGACGTAGCCGTCGCTGGTGGCGGTGAAACTCCACTGCTGGGCCGTACTGCTGTTGCACGCGTACTGCTGGACGAAAGTGCCGTTGGCGGTACCGGCCGATCTGGCGTCCAGGCACCGCCCACTTGCCGCGTTCATGACAGTGGAAAAGCCGGTGGGGAGCGCGGTGGGGAGGGCGGTGGCGGCCTCCGCGGGTGCGGGTACGGCGGTCAGGGCGGACGCGGCGGCCACCGTGACGAGGGTGGCGGCGCCGGATCTACGAAGGCGCGTGAGGGTGTGCATGCGCAGAGCCCTTCATGGTGGGGGGGTGGGGTATCGCGAGGTGTCTGGCTGACCCGTGAACCTAAAGGTGTGGACCACTTACGTCAAGAGATGAAGTAAGCTTTGAGGGAAGGGGGTTGAGGTGAGCAGCGCACGGCTTCCGGTTCGGGAGGCTTGGGCGGCCGCTGCGGGGAACCCGGCTGGACGTCGTCGCCGGGAGGGAACCCGCGTTGTGATCGCCGTCGCCTTGTTGCTGCTGCCCGCCCTGGGGGCGCTGCTGTACGCCATGGACCGCATCGAGGACCGATTGTCGGCCGGGCCGCCCACACCCCGGCACGCCAGGGGACGTCACCTGCGGCTGGTCCGTGGCGCGGCCCCGTCCCGCACCGGGCACAGTTCTGCCGGGCAGCCCGCGCAAGACCTCGACGCGGCGTGACGTCACTGCCGGGGCGGCCGGGCGGACCGAGCCGTCGAGGACACAAGCGGAATTCACCGGTGTCCTGATTGGGCGGAGGTCCGGGGGTACTCGGCGGGCATGAAGCTGCATCTTCCTGGACGCAAAGACCACCACGGCGGCGACGAGGCTCCGGAGCGCGAGGTCCCGCCGTCCGAGGAGGTGGGCCCGGGACCCGCCGTGGAGGAGCGTGCGCCGGACTCGCCGTCGCAGTTGCCGAAGACGGCCTGGGGGGCGGTGCTGAAGGGCAGCCTGCGGGAGTTCAAGGACGACGAACTGACCGACCGGGCCGCGGCGCTGACCTACTACGGTCTGCTGTCGCTCTTCCCGGCCATCCTGGTCCTGGTGTCCATGCTCGGCCTGACCGGCAAGTCCGCCACGGACACGGTGCTGAAGAATCTCAAGCAGTTCACCCCCGGCTCCGCCCGCGACATCATCACCGGGGCCGTCGAGCAGCTCCAGAACAACGCCGGCGTCGGATCGCTCATGGCGATCGTCGGCATCGTCCTGGCGGTGTGGTCGGCCTCCGGGTACGTGGCCGCGTTCATCCGTGCGGCCAACCGGGTCTACGACATGCCGGAGGGCCGCCCGATCTGGAAGATCCTTCCGGTGCGGGTCGGCCTGACGGTCGTCCTGATGGTGCTCGCCGTCATCAGCGCCCTGATCGTCGTCTTCACCGGCACCCTCGCCCGCAAGGCGGGCACGGCGATCGGGATCGGCGACACCGCCCTGACGGTGTGGTCGATCGCCAAGTGGCCCGTCCTGGTGGTCCTGGTCACGGTCATGATCGCGCTCCTGTACTGGGGCACACCGAACGCCAAGGTGAAGGGGTTCAGGTGGATCACGCCGGGCAGCTTCCTCGCCCTGGTCATCTGGCTGGTCGCATCCGCCGCATTCGCGTTCTACGTCGCCAACTTCGCCTCGTACAACAAGACCTACGGCACCATGGCCGGCGTCATCGTCTTCCTGGTGTGGCTGTGGATCAGCAACCTGGCGATCCTCCTGGGCCTGGAGTTCGACGCCGAGACCGTCCGGCAGCGGGCTATCGCCGGAGGGCTGCCGCCCGACAAGGAGCCCTACACGGAGCCGCGCGACACCAGGACGTGGGACGAGCAGGACCTCCGCAGCCTCGACGACCCAGGACCGGCGCACGGCGAGTGACGGGTTGATCCGGGTCCGGACTGCTTATCTCGGGGAACTTGGGACAACCGCAGGTCATGAGGTTGCTGACGGACTTGTATGAGGTCGACGAGGCTCTGACACGGCGGGCGGCTTCCCGGATCCCGCCCGGCGTGGCCAAGGCGTTGTCGGCGGTGGAGGAGTCCGCCGAGAGCACCAAGCTGTGGTGCGGTGCCGCCGCCGTGATGGCGTGGAAGGGCGGTTGGCGGGGCCGGAGGGCGGCGGCCGCCGGACTGGGTGCCCTGGTGGTGGCCCAACTGGTGTCGAACGGCCTGTGCAAGCAGTTGGCCGGTCGTCCCAGGCCGCCCGCGGAGTGGATCCCGCACGACGAGGTCGCCGACCGCCCCGACTCGTCCTCGTTCCCCTCCGGACACACGGCGGCCGCGGTCGCCTTCACCGCCGGGGTCGCCCCCACCTGGCCGGCCGCGGGCGCGCTGTGCGCGGTGCCGGCCACCGTGGTCGCCGTCGAACGGGTGCAGTCGGGGGCCCACTATCCCAGCGATGTCGTCGCCGGTGCCGCCATCGGCCTGGCCGGCGCCTGGCTCGCACGTCGTGCCCCGGCCGTGTTCCTGCGCCACTGGCTCTGACGTCCTTCTGCCGGAAGCGACCCGGGGGCCGTGCTTCGACGGCGATGAACGCGAGGGTGCGCGTCGGCCCGCTCGAACCTGCTGAGCGGGCCGACGCCGCTGTGTGCCGGCAGCCCCACACCGCGGGCACACAAGGGACAAGCCACCGTGGGCCGCCGCCGCGGCTCCCCAGGGACCCATCGTGGGGGTAACCCGTATCCCACGAGGTAATCCTCGTGAGCCGTGACGAGTGGGACCGAGGAGCATTGACCGGGGAAGACGGTTCGTCCTACCGTCGTCGCACGATGTGCCGGAACGTTCCGGCAGAGCAGCGGCGCCTCGCCGCGGAAGCGGAGCGGACCCATGGGCCTGCCGTCCACCGACTGGCTGGTGCGACCCGTCGCACCGATCGACGAAGCCGCCGCGTCGGCCGTGCTGGCGACCCGGTTCGGGGTGCGGGGCACGGTGCGGGACCTGGGCAGCCAGCAGGACCGCAATTACCGGGTGCGCGGCGAGACCGGGGAGTACGTCCTCAAGGTCGCCAACCCCGCCACCCGGACGGCCGAGCTGCGGGCCCAGTGCGAGGCCGTGGAGCACCTGGCGCGTGCGCTGCCCGGCCTCCGGCTGCCCCGGGCGGTCCCCGGCGCCGACGGTGACGTGGTGCAGCCCTTCCGCGCGGACGAAGCCGAACTGGCCTGTCGCCTGCTGGAGTTCGTGCCGGGCGAGCCGATCATGGACAGCCGCTATCTCGCCCCCGCCGTCGTCGCCCGCCTCGGCGAACTCGCGGGGCAGGTCGCCGCGGCCCTCGCCGGTTTCACCGCCCCCGACCCCGACCGCTTCCGGCCGTGGGACCTGCGCAACGCCCTCGACGTGGTCGAGGCCCTCGCCCCGCACTGGCCCGACCGGACCCGCGCCGACCAGGTGCTGAACGCCGCCCGCACCGCGTACGCCCTTGTGGAGCCGCACGCGAAGGACCTGCCGGTCCAGTTCGTGCACGGCGACCTCACCGACAACAACGTCGTCTGCGAGACCGCGAGGAACGGCCGGCGGATGCCCGTCGGAGTGATCGACTTCGGAGACCTCGGCACCGGCTGGACCGTGGCGGAACTGGCGGTCACCTGCACCTCCGTCCTGCATCACCACGGCGCCGGACCCGCCTCGGTCCTGCCCGCCGCCCGCGCCTTCGACGCCGTACGCCCGCTCTCCGACGCCGAGTCGGCCGTACTGTGGCCGCTCGTCGTGCTGCGGGCGGCCGTCATGGTGGTCAGCGGGCAGTACGACGTCCTCCAGGATCCCGGCAACGGCTACGCCTCCGCCGCCCTGGACCGGGAGTGGGCCATGTTCGAGTCGGCCGTCTCCGTCCCGGCCGAGGTGATGACGGCCCAGCTGCGGGAGACGCTCGGCCGCCCCCTGCCCCAGGTCGCCGCCGCACCCGCCCACCGCATGCTGCCGGACCTGCCCGAGGACATACCGGTCCTCGACCTTTCCCCGCAGAGCGACGACCTGCACACGGGCCGATGGCTGGACGCGGACGCCGAAGCCGCCCTGGCCTCCGGCCGGCCGGCGGCCCGCACCCGGCACGGCGAGTTCCGCATGACCCGGACCACGATCGACACCGCGGACGCCCCGGCGACCTGCGCCCTCGCGGTGGACGTCCATCTCGCGGACGCCCTGGAGGTGCACGCGCCCTGGGCGGGCACGCTCACCCGGCACGCCGACGGGACGCTCGACCTGCGCGGCGAGGGACCGGTCCTGTGGCTGTCCGGCATCGCCGGCCCGGCCGCATCCGGTCCGATCGCCGCCGGACAGCGCCTCGGCACCGTCGCCGAGCGGGACGGCAGACACACCCTCGGAATCCAGCTGTCGACCCTGGCCGACCGGCGGCCACCTCGGTTCGCGCCCCCGGCCCTGGCCGCCGGCTGGCTCGCGGTGAGCCCGGATCCCACGGCACTGATCACCGGGCGGGACGCGGGGGAGGCGTCTGCCGACCAGGATCTCCTCGACCGCCGCGACCGTGCCTTCGCCGGCGTCCAGGAGCACTACTACGACGAGCCGCCCCGTATCGAACGCGGCTGGCGCCACCACCTCGTCGACACCCAGGGCCGCGGCTACCTCGACATGCTCAACAACGTGACCATCCTCGGCCACGGCCACCCCGGGCTGAGCGACGCCGTGCACCGGCAGTGGCGCCGCCTCAACACCAACTCCCGCTTCCACTACGGCTCGGTGGTCGAGCTCTCCGAGCGGCTCACCGCGCTGCTGCCCGCGGAACTGGACACCGTCTTCCTGGTCAACAGCGGCTCCGAAGCCGTGGATCTCGCCCTGCGCCTGGCCTGGGCGGCGACCGGACGGCAGGACACGGTCGCGGTCGAGGAGGCATACCACGGATGGACGTACGCCAGTGACGCGGTCTCCACCTCGATCGCGGACAACCCGAACGCCCTGTCCTCACGCCCGAGTTGGGTCCACACCGTGGCCGCTCCCAACTCCTACCGCGGCCGCCACCGCGGTACGGAGGCACGGCGGTACGGGCCCGAGGCCGCCGCGCGGATCACCGAACTCGCCGCACAGGGCCACCGGCCCGCCGCCTTCGTCTGCGAGCCCTTCTACGGCAACGCGGGCGGCCTCCCGCTGCCCGACGGCTACCTCCGGCAGGTCTACGACGCCACCCGCGCCGTCGGTGGTCTGTGCATCGCGGACGAGGTACAGGTCGGCTACGGCCGACTCGGCACCCACTTCTGGGGGTTCGAGCAGCAGGGCGTGGTGCCGGACATCGTCACCGTCGCCAAGGCGATGGGCAACGGGCACCCGCTGGGCGCGGTGATCACCCGGCGGGAGATCGCCGACGCCTACCGCACACAGGGCTACTTCTTCTCCTCGGCCGGGGGCAGCCCGGTCAGCAGCGTGGTCGGGCTGACCGTGCTGGACGCGCTGCGCGACGAACGGCTCCAGGACAACGCCCTGGAGACGGGCGGGTACCTGAAACGGCGGCTGGAGGAACTCGCCGCCCGGCACCCGCTGATCGGCGCGGTGCACGGCTCGGGGCTGTATCTGGGCGTCGAGTTCGTCCGGGACCGCGAGACCCTGGAGCCGGCCACCGAGGAGACCGCCGCGATCTGCGACCGGCTGCGCGAACTCGGCGTGATCGTCCAGCCGACCTCGGACCGCCAGTGCGTGCTGAAGATCAAGCCGCCGCTGTGTCTGACCCGCCGGAGCGCCGACGTATTCGCCGCCGCCCTGGACGACGTGCTGACCCACGGCTGGTGAGGCAGGGTGCCGACCAGCAGCCCCCGCCTGCCGACCGGACCGGTCGCGCCCGCCACCCTCGCCGACGTCGCCCGTGGCGCGGGGGTCTCCAAGACCACCGCGTCGGACGCGCTGCGGGGCCACGGCCGGGTGTCCGACACGACCCGCCAGGCAGTTCTGGACGCCGCCGTGCGCCTCGGGTACACGCCCAACCGGAGCGCCCGCACCCTGCGCACCTCCGTCACGGACACCATCGCGCTGCACATCCCGGAGTTCCTCACCAGCGCCGAGTACTACATGTCGTTCGTGTTCGGCGTCGCGGAACAGGCCGCGCGCGCCGGGCTGAACGTGACCCTGGTGTCCTCCGGCCGCCTCCCGCAGGCCGACGGGCTGATCCTGTGCGACCCGATGCCGGACAACCCGGTCGTGGACCAGCTGATGAACACGGGGCTCCTGGTCGTCACGGCCGAGCGCTACGGCGGCGAAGGACAACCCGCCGGTGTGGTCTGGTCCGACCACGAGACGTCCCTGACGGAACTCCTCGACCACCTGCACGCGAGGGGTGCCCGTCGGCCCGCGTTCATCGCCTCCGACACCACCGGCGACTGGGCCCTCACCCTCCAGCGCACCTACGCCCACTGGTGCGCCGGGCACGACGCCCCACCGCTGCTGCGCAAGGCGCCGTTCGGCTCCTCGCCCGAGGTGCTCCGGGGCGTCGTAGGGGAGTTGCTCGCCGCGAACCCGGAGACCGACGCGATCGTGTGCGCGGCCGACGGGGCCGCGGCGGCCGTCCTGCCCGAGATCCGCTCGGCGGGCCGGGTCGTGGGCGAGGACCTGCTGCTGGCGTCCTGCGTCGACAGCCCGGCGATGCGGACCGCGGAACCCCCGATCACGGCCATCGACCTGAAGCCCCGTCACATGGGCGCGGAGTGCGTCCGGTTGCTCTGCGAGATACTCGCCGGCCAGGCCCGGCGCGGCACGGCCCGCACCCTGGCCATCGACATGATCGTCCGGGCGTCCACGGGCTCGTGACGCGTCAGGAGCGGGGCCGCCCCGCTCTCACCGCCTCCGGCGCCGCCCCGCTGCTCGCGCGGACCACGAGGTCGACGGGGACGAGCGACTCGGGCCCGGGCGGCGAGGCCGAGTCGTCGATCCGGCTCAGCAGGAGCCGCAGGGACCGGGTGCCGATCTCCGCGAAGTCTGTGCGCACGGTCGTCAGCGGCGGCAGCAGGTGCGCGGCCTCGGGGATGTCGTCGTAGCCCACCACGCTCACCTCGCCCGGCACCGAGCGGCCCGCCTCGTGCAGGGCGTGCAGGACGCCGAGGGCCATCTGGTCGTTGGACACGAACACCGCGGTGACGTCCCCGCGCCGAGCCAGCCTGCGCCCCAGGTGGTAGCCGGAGTCGGCGCTCCAGTCCCCGAACAGCGGCTCCGGGACCGGTGCGTCGGCCGCCTCCAGCGTGGTGCGCCAGCTCGCCAGCCGCTGGTCGGCGGAGGTCCAGCCGCTCGGGCCCGCGATGTGCCAGACGGTGGAGTGGCCGAGTCGCAGCAGATGCTCGGTGGCTTTGCGGGCGCCCTCCCGTGAGTCGCCGGTGACCCGCTCGGTCTCGGGGTCGAAGCCGTTCTCCAGCACCACCAGCGGAGTGTCCAGATGAGCGTCCGCCAGGGCGTGGCCCACCCACAACTGCGGGGCGATGGCGATCAATCCGTCCGCGCCCTCGGCGGAGAGCCGGTCGACGGCCTCGACGACCGTGTCGTGCTCGGCCGTGTCCAGGGCGATGGAGCTGAGCAGATAGCCGGCCTCCTGGGCGGCGGTGTTGATCGCGGTCAGGATCGCCGACGGTCCGTAGCGGGCCGCGTCGAAGGTGATGACCCCGACCATCCGGGTCCGCCCGCTGGCCAGCGACCGAGCGCTGCGGCTGGGCCGGTAGCCGAGCGTTCGCATGGCCGTCAGGACCGCCTCGCGGGTCTCGGGACGGACCGACGGATGCTCGTTGAGCACCCGGGAGACGGTCTGCTTGGAGACACCGGCCAGCCGGGCCACATCGTCCATCACCGGACGCGAGCCGGCGAAGTTGCGTCGGCTGCGCCCCTTCGGCACGGCTCCCTCGGCGGCGCTTGGGGTCATGGTGGCGGTTTCCTCGACGTGGTGGGGGCGGTGGTACGGCGGTCCCGGCCCGCCCGGGGAGCACAGCATAGGCGGGCCGGTACCGGGAATCGGGCGGCGGCATGGGGCTCCGGGGCAGGTCAGCCCGCCGGCACCGACCGGGTGTGCCGGATGATCCACTCGGCGTGTGTGACGGTGGCCGTCTCCCGGGCACCGCGCGCCTGTTCGGGCAGATGGACCGGCGCCTGCGCGTGCAGCGGCAGCACCCGCAGCCGCAGACCCCCGGCGCGCAGCGCGTCCGCGGGCAGCCGGTCCAGGCCGATGTCCCAGACCCGCCCGCCCCAGAACTGGTCGGCGACCAGCGTGCCTCCCACGTACGCCCGCCCCACGTCTCCGTTCCACTGCAGCCGCAGCAGCGTCCCGGGCGGCAGGCCGTTCGGCACCGCGACGTGGTATTCGGCGGCCACGGTGTCGAAGTACTTGTCGGCCGGCGCGCTCGCCCGGTCCAGGACACCGGTGACGGTCTCGGGGGCGGGCCCTGCGGCCCGTACGAGGGTGACCTCGGGCGCGGATACCTCAACGGCCGGTGCCGCCGGGACCGCGTAACGGGTGAACACCCCGTCCGCGACCGCCTCGGCCGTCACGCCGTCCACCACGGGTGCCCGTTCGGGTGCGGGCAGCACGGCGAAGGAGGTCGCCGCCCCCGAACCGTGCAGCCGTACCTCGTCCCGGTCGAAGACCACACCGTCCCCGCTCAGCACCAGCCGCTCGGCACCCCATGCCTCGCCCCGGTAGACGGTACGGGCCGTCGCCGCGTCCAGCACCAGCAGGCCGACCCGGCCGCCCTCGGCGGTGTCCACCTCCACGAGGGCGCCGGTGCCGGGAAGCAGCCCGGTCACCAGCAGTCGGTCGCCGACCGGGGTGACATCGCCGGTGGGTGTGTGCACCACCGAGACCGTGGCCGCGTCCAGGGCGAGTTCGGGCGCGATGCCGTCGGTCGCGGCCAGCACCAGGACCGTACGGCCGTCCACGTCGACCGTGCACACCGGCTGGGCGGTGGCCCACTCCAGCCGCAGACCGGCCACGTCGAGCCGCAGCGGCCAGCAGAAGTACGCACCGCTCGGAACCGTGACGGGAGTGCTGGGCAGGGTCAACCCGCGCTCGGAGGAGGGAAATTCGACCGTGAAAGAAGTCTCCGGGTGGTCCGGCAGCTGTTCGTGCGGCTGGTGGTTGTTGACGAACAGGAAGCCCGAGGCGCCGTCACCGCGCACCGCCCAGCGCAGGGTGTCCCGGTCGAACTGCCCGTCCGGCCGCCGCTCGGGCAGCACCGACTCCATGGGCGCGATCAGGTGCCCGAAGTCCGCCAACAGCAGGTGCTGGAGCCGTAGTTCGTGATAGGTCCGTCGGTACTGGCCGTACTCGCCGAGCGGGGCCTGGAAGTCGTACGTCAGCACGGGCAGGTCGTTCGGATAGCCGGTGGCATGCGACTCCTGCAGGGTGCTGAGCTCACCCGCCGGGTTGGTGCCGCCGTGGAACATGTAGTACCCCTGCCAGACCGAGCCGCAGCCGATCTTGGTGAGGCCGAGCGCACCGATGTCGTCGGGGTCGACATACGGCCGACGGTGGTACGACACCGCCATGCCGCCGCCCAACTCGCAGGTGGCCCAGGGGAACCGGTCCGCGAAGGCGTCGGGCTCGCTGCCGCGCACGGTGACCGGGCGCAGGTCGGATCCGATGCCCTCGTCGTCGCGCTGGTGGGTGAAGAAGAAGTGCTTGCGGCAGGTGTCGGGCCAGCCGCCGTCGGCCTCGGTCCAGAAGGCCTCGGTGTAGCCGCCGTACAGCGGAAGCAGTTCGTCCGGCGGGAGTTGCACACCGCCCCAGGCGGTCGACGTCCACAGGGGTGCGCTCAGTCCGGCCTCCTGGGCCATCCGCTTCAGCGTCAGCAGATGGCCGGGCTGGTCGTAGAGCTCGTTCTCGATCTGGATCGCCACGATCGGGCCGCCGTGGGCTCGGTCGAGGCCGCTCAACTGCTCGGCGATCGCCGCGAACCAGGGGCGCACGGCGTCCAGGTACACGGGGTCGTCGGTGCGGGGCACGCAGTCGCGGGCCAGGACCCAGTCGGGCAGACCGCCGCCCCGGACCTCCGCGTGCGACCAGGGGCCGACACGGGGGATGAAGGCCAGACCGTGCCGGGCGCACAGCTCGGCGAAGCGGCGCAGGTCACGGTCGCCGTCGAAGCGGATACGGCCCTCGATCTCCTCGTGGTGGATCCAGATGAGGTAGCTGGCGACGGCCGTGACCCCGCCCGCCTTCATCTTCAGCAGCTCCTCCTCCCACTCCCCGGCCGGGTAGCGGGAGTAGTGGAACTCGCCGGACACCGGGAACCAGGGGCGGCCGCCACGGGTGAGCCAGCGGCTGGTCACCTCGATCGGGTCGGACAGCCCGGGGGCGTCCGCGAAGGGCAGGTGCCCGGTCAGCGGAGGCCCGGCGGGGGAGGGGAGGCGCAGGTGGTGCGGGCGGGACATCAGTCGCTCTCCGGTCCGAGGTCGGGCGTGTCGGTGAGCCGGGCGCGCGTACCGGTGGTGGCGTGCAGCTCCAGCAGGACCAGCTCGTTGGTGCCGGGGCGCAGGACGGGCGCGGGGACGTACAGCGTGTGCTGCGGGCCCCGGTTCCAGTAACGGCCGAGGTGGAAGCCGTTGACCCAGGCCTGGCCCTTGGTCCAGCCGGGCAGGGAGAGGAAGGTGTCCGCCGGGCTGTCCACCTCGAAGGTGCCCCGGTGGAAGGCGGGTACCGCGTCCGTGGTCGCCCCGGACGGCCCGAACGGCACGGCGGCCAGGTCGTCCAGCGGCACGGCCCGGCACTCCCAGCCGCGCAGGTCGGTGCCCTGGAAGGACACCGGGCCGAGCAGCCCCTTCGGCGCCCCGATGCGCGGCCCGTAGTTGACCCCGCCCATGTTCTCCACGAGCACTTCGAGAACGGCACCGGCGTGCGGCACACGCACGGACAGGGTCTCGTCGTGCCGCTCCCGCTCCAGTACGCCCACCGAGGCGCCGTCGACGAAGACCTGAGCCCGGTCGCCGACCCCGCCGGGGAAGTGCAGCAGACCGTCGCCCGAACCGGGAAGCGTCGTGCGGTAGAGCACGTAACCCGTGTGCACGCCGAGCTCGTTCATCGTCGCGGGGGCTTCGGTGCCGGTCGACGGAAGTCCTCGGACATACGACAGCAGCGGCGCCCGGTGGTCCAGGTCCACGTCTGTGACCGGGAGTTTGGGCGAGGGCGCCGGGGCCGGCTCGTCGGGCGTGGCTGTGTGCCGGGCGATCACCTCGCGGAACGCGTGGTACTTGGGACCGGGGTCGCCGCTCTCGGTGAGCGGGGCGTCGTAGTCGTAGGACGTGACAGTGGGTTCGTAGGCGTGCTTGTGGTTGGCGCCGTTGGTGAAGCCGAAGTTGGTGCCGCCGTGGAACATGTAGATGTTGACCGAGGCGCCCGCCGACAGCAGCCGGTCCAGGTCGGCCGCGGCGTCGGCGGCGGGCCGTACGTGGTGCGGGCCGCCCCAGTGGTCGAACCAGCCGACCCAGAACTCCGAGCACATCAGCGGACCCTCGGGCTGGTGGGCGCGGAGCGCGGCCAGGTTCTCCTCGACCCGGCTGCCGAAGGTGACCGTGGCGAGCGTGCCCGGGAGGGTGCCGGCCGCCAGGTGCCCGGCGTTGGCCTGGTCGCAGGTGTACAGCAGTTCCTCGACACCGCGCTCGCGCAGCGCCTGGTGGACATGCTTGAGATACGCGGTGTCGTCGCCGTACGCCCCGTACTCGTTCTCCACCTGCACGGCGATCACCGGACCGCCGTGCGCGGCCATGAACGGCCGCAGGGCCGGCAGGAGTCGGTCCAGGTAGCCGTCGAACGCCGCCGTGAAGCGGGGGTCGCTGCTGCGCAGCCGGATGTCGGGGTCCGCCAGCAGCCAGGCGGGGAGACCGCCGTCGTCCCACTCGGCGCAGATGAACGGCCCCGGGCGCAACAGGACGTGCAGGCCCTCGTCCTGGGCGAGGCGCAGCCAGCGGGGCAGATCGAGGAAGCCGTCCAGGACGAGCCTGCCCGGCTCGGGTTCGTGCAGGTTCCAGGGCAGATACGTCTCGATGGTGTTGAGGCCCATCAGCCGCGCCTTGCGCAGCCGGTCGCTCCACTGGTCGGGATGGATACGGAAGTAGTGCATGGCCCCGGAGATGATCCGGAACGGCTCACCGTGCAGGAGGAAGGCGTCGGAGGACGTCGTCAGTGCGGGCATGCGGGGCATCCCTTCGAGTCGGCGGAATTCAGTGGGTTCGGGTACTGCGGACGAGCCAGAGCGTGGCGGCCAGGCACAGCGCCGAGACACCGCTCAGCAGGAGTGGCACGGCCCGGATCCCGGACCACTCGATGGCCTTGCCCAGCGCCGGTCCCGCCGCCACGCCGCCGATCATCGAGGCGGCGATGACCAGCGCGCCGGCCCGTCGGGCACCCGGGGCGGCCCGGTGCAGCCAGGGCAGGCCGGTGGGGAAGATCGGTGCGATGAACAGACCGACACCCGCGTAGGCGTATGGCGCCAACTCCCGTACGGACGCCAGGAGCAGACAGACCGTCATACCCGCGCAGGACACGGTGATGATGGTCTGCGCCGAGAACCGCAGGGCGATCGGGGCGACCAGGAAGCGGCCCACCGTCATCATCAGCCAGTAGACGGAGGTGGCGGTCGCGGCCACCCCGGCCCCGTATCCCACGGTGTCCAGATGGGTGGGCTCCCAGCCGCCGACGCCCGCCTCGATGCCCACGTGCAGCACGTAGAGGGCGACGAACACCGAGAGCACCGAGGCCAGGCTGCGGCCGAGCGCGCCGGGGGAGTCGAGAAGCGCGCCGGACGGCTGGGGCGCCCGGTTCCGTACGCCCTTCAGGCACAGCAGCAACGGCAGGTTGGCGAGCGCGAAACCGAGGAAGACCGCCGGATAGTGCCCGGCACCCACTGCGCCGATCAGCGCCGGACCGAGGATCGCGCCCACTCCGAAGTGCGCGTTGAGGATGTTCAGCATCGCGGTGGACCGGTGGCCGAAGCCCACCGCGAACAGTTGGTTCAGGCCGTAGTCGATGCCCCCGAAGCCGAGACCGGCGAGCAGCGCCGCGGTCAGGGCGGCGGGCCAGTTCGGCGCGAGCGCGAAACCCGCCGCGCCGAGCGCCATCAGCAGGTACGAGGCGCCCAGGATCCGCCGGTTGCCGATCCGGCCGAAGAGCCGGTCGAACAGCAGGACGCCGGCCACCCCGCCGACGAAATGGGCGCTGAGACCGAGCCCCGCTGCCGAGGGAGACAGTCCGAACTCCTCGCGGAACGCGGGGATCGCCGGACCGTACAGCGCCTGGAGTGCGCCGATGAGCACGAACCCGACGCAGGAGGCGACCACTGCGGCCGGGCTGAAGACCGGAGTGCGCGCGGGCGCCAGCGTCGAGGACATGGAGGACATGGAGCTGATGTTACCGGTAACATCAAGGCCGTCAAGATCCATGGACAAAGACGGGAAGGAGGGCAGGATTGGACTGGCTGTCCAGCGTCTGGATTGCTAGTCTAGAGAGACTGGTGGGGGTGGGAGGACCTGATGGAGACCGAGCGGGACGCGATCATCGCCGCGCTCACATCGGTCGTCGGCGGGATCGCGGCGACCTTCGGGCCGGTGTGCGAGGTGGTGCTGCACGACTACCGGAAGCCGGAGAACTCGGTGGTGGCCATCGCGGGATCGGTGACCGGGCGCACGGTGGGCGGCGCGATGAGCGAGATCGGCATGCGGATGCTCGCCCGCGGCGACGAGGCGGCCGACGAGCTGAACTACGTCACCCGAACCGATACCGGCAAGCTGGTCAAGTCCTCGACGATGCTCCTGCGGGACTCCTCGGGCGCGGTCTTCGGCGCGCTGTGCGTCAATGTCGATGTCACCGCGGCGAGCGAGGTCCATGCCCTGCTGGGAGCCCTGGCCGGGACCGGCGCGCCCTCCGAGGAACCGCCCGTCACCACCTTCGGTGACGACATCGACTCCGTCGTCGACGTCATGCTCGATACGCACCGGCATCAGTCGTGGGCACTGCTCGACCGCGCCGGACGCCTGGACCTGTTCCGCAGCCTGGACGAACGGGGCGTGTTCGCGGTCCGGCGGGCGATCGAGCAGGTGGCCGGACGGCTCGGGATCTCCCGCGCCTCCGCCTACAGCTATCTGTCCCAGTCCCGAAAACAGGCGAACACCGGAGGGCACTCATGACGACCACTGGACGGCACTCGTGACGACCACTGGAGGGCACTCATGACGACCGCCACCCCGCCGGTCACTCTGGACGACGTCCTGGACGCGGCCACCCGGCTCAAGGGCGTCGCGCACCGCACACCGGTGCTGCGCTCGCGGACCCTCGACGCCCTGGTCGGCGCCGAGGTCCTCCTCAAGTGCGAGAACTTCCAGCGGGTCGGCGCCTTCAAGTTCCGCGGCGCCTACAACGCGGCCTCCCGGCTGACCCCGGAGCAGCTGGGCCGGGGCATCGCCGCCTACTCCTCCGGGAACCACGCCCAGGCCGTCGCCCTCGCCGCCCGCGAGCTCGGCACCACCGCGGTGATCGTCATGCCCGAGGACGCCCCACGCTCCAAGCGGGCGGCCACCGAGGGCTACGGCGCCGAGATCGTCACGTACGACCGCTACACCGGCGACCGCGAGGCCATCGCCGAGGCCCTGGCCGTCGAGCGGGGCCTGGCGCTCATCCCGCCGTACGAACATCCGCACGTGATGGCGGGACAGGGCACGGCCGCTCTCGAACTCCTGGAGGAGACAGGCGAGTTGGGCGCGCTGCTCGCGCCGGTCGGAGGTGGCGGCCTGATGGCGGGGAGCGCCACCGCCGCCAAGGGACTGCACCCGGGCATCCGTATGGTCGGGGTGGAACCGGAGGCCGGCGACGACACCAGGCGGTCTCTGGAGGCGGGGCGGCGCGTCAGCATCCCGGTGCCCAAGACCATCGCCGACGGACAGGCCCTGCACACGCCCGGCGAGCTGACCTTCTCGGTGAACCAGCGGCTGGTGGACGAGATCGCGCTGGTCTCCGACGACGAGATCCGCGCGGCCATGCGGTTCGCCTTCGAGCGACTGAAGATCGTCGTCGAGCCGAGCGGCGCGACCCCGCTGGCCGCGCTGCTGAGCGGCCGGGTGAGCGACCTCCCCGAGCGGGTCGGGGTGATCGTGTCCGGCGGCAATGTGGACGCGGAGCGCTTCGCGCGGCTCTGTGCGGGCGGCGACCTCGCCTGAATGGCAGTCCCGGCCGGACGGGCGGACGATGGAGGGATGGGGCTCGGCCCCCGCCGGTGCCGCCCGGCGTGGGTGGGAGACGGAGACCGGCCCCGGCCGTGCTGCGACACGGCCGGAAGGGAGAGCCGTCATGTTCGAGATCAAGACGCTCGACAAGCCGGACGAGCGCAGGGACTTCCCCAAGGGGCATCTGGAAGCGGTCCACATGTCCGGACTGGACTTCGCCGTGGGCACCTTCGAGCCCGGCTGGCGCTGGTCCGAGTCCGTGGCACCGATCGCGGGCACCAAGAGCTGCGAGGTCCATCACAACGGCTATGTGGTCCAGGGCCGTATGCACATCGCCATGGACGGCGGCGGAGAGGGCGAAGTGGGCCCCGGTGACGTCTTCGTGGCGGGGCCAGGGCACGACGCCTGGGTCGTCGGCGACGAGCAGTGCGTGGTCTACGACTTCGCGGGTGGCATGGCGAGGGAGTACGCGAAGGGCCGGTAAGCACGTCCGTCCCGGGCCGTCACCTCTCACATGGTGATGACGATCTTCGTGCGTGCTCCACCTCCAGATGCCGGATGGCCTCGGCCGCCTCGTCGAGCGGATACATCCGCTCGACGGCCGGGGCGATCCCGCCTGCCCCGGTGAGTTCCCGCAGGACCTGGAGATTGTCCTGGGGAGAGGAGCAGTCCCCGGAGCGTGAGCCGCACCGGGCCGAGGACGCTGCCGCCCTCGTAGACACCCCCGCCGGACAGGACGATCGTGCCGGCAGGAGTCGCCGCGCGCCGCAGATCGCCCAGTGAACGATTGCCCACCAGGTCCAGCACCACGTCGTAGCGACGTCCGGCACAGGCGAAGTCCTCCCGGGGGTAGTCGACGACCTGGTCCGCCCCGAGCGACCCGACGAGCTCGACGTTGCGCGCGCCGCACACGCCGGTCACCTCGGCGCCGTACGCTTTCGCGATCTGCACGGCGAACGTCCCGACGCCGCCCGACGCGCCGTTCACCAGGACGGACTGTCCGGCCCGGACTCCGGCCACGTCCCGCAGTCCGATGAGCGCGGTGTTCGCGGCCAGCGGCATCGCGGCCGCCTGCTCGAAGGAGAGGCCGGCGGGCTTGAGGTCCGTCTCGCCGTACACCTCGTCGCCCGGACGCAGCCCCTTGACTCCCGCCCCGACCGCCTCGGCGTGGCCCGCAAGTCCCGGCCCCGGATCCGCACCTTCGGCGCGCGCAGCCCGAACGACAGCCGGGCGATCTTCGGGTCACCGTGCAGGTAGTGCCAGTCGTAGGCGTTGACCGAGGCGGCGTGCACCCGCAGAACACCTCGTCGGCGGCGGGTACGGGTTGCTCGACCTCCCTCAGCTCCGGCGTGTCCGCCGAGCCGTACCGGTGGGGAAGGGACCCTCGCTTGCCATCGGAAACCGATCGGTTTACTCTATTCGGTGTAGGTAAACCAATCAGTTTCTCAATGCTCCTGGAGACTCGCATGACCACCATCGAAGGTTCCGTCGCCCTGGTCACCGGCGGCAGCCGCGGTATCGGCCGGGCACTGGTGACCGCGCTGTACGAGCGGGGCGCGAAGAAGGTGTACGCCACCGCCCGCGACCCGCGGACCGTGACCCACCCGGACGCGGTGCCGCTGGCCCTCGAGGTGAGCGACCCCGCCTCCGTCGCGGCCGCCGCCGAGCAGGCCCAGGACGTCACCCTGCTGATCAACAACGCCGGCGCGTCCGTGAACGCGAACTTCCTGGACTCACCGGTCGACGACGTCCGCCGCGAGTTCGAGACCAACTTCTACGGCCCCCTCCTCGTCACCCGCGCCTTCGTGCCGGTCATCGAGCGCAACGGCGGCGGCCACATCCTGAACGTCCACTCGGTACTGTCATGGATCGGTCTCGCCGGCTCCTACAGCGCCTCCAAGGCCGCCTTCTGGTCGCAGACCAACTCCCTGCGCCTGGACCTGAGGCCGCGCGGCATCGAGGTCACCGGGCTGCACGTCGGATACGTCGACACGGACATGACCGCGAACGTCGACGCCCCCAAGGTCACCCCCGAGAGTGTGGCCGCGCAGGCCCTCGACGGCATCGCCTCCGGCGCCTTCGAGGTACTCGCCGACGACCTGAGCCGCCAGGTGAAGGCCGGACTCGCCGCAGACCTCTCGGCGCTGTACCCGCAGTTGACGGCCTGAGCCACCTGGACGCCCGGCACGGCCGCCACAGGACGGCGGCGGTACGGGCGTCGGTGCGGACACGTGCCGCCGAGTTCGGGGGCTCCGCCCCCACCCGCGGACCGGGATCGCAGGCCAGGTGCCGCGGCGAGCCCGGCCGGCGCGTACCGGCCGGCCCCCGGTGCGGCCGGCCCAGGATGTCGGCGTGGACGAACGTGCCGCCGAGCCGTGGCCCCGCCCCCACACTCGCGGACCGATCGCCGCCCAGGTGCCGCCGCGCACCGACCGCACGCCGGGGCGTGGAACGCAGCGATCGGTCGACACGCAGCCCGGCCTGGACGGTATCCAGCGCGCCCGCGTCCCGCCCGAGCCGTTCGTCAGATCGGCAGCAGCCGTCCCACCAGGGCGCTGAGCTGGCGGACATCGCGGCACTCGTGCATCTCCACCAGCTCGGCGTACTCGTACGCGGCCGAGTCGCCCGTGCCCCACTGCGCACGTGCCTCCGGATTCAACCAGTAGACACGGCGCGCCCGTTCGGTGATCTCCCGGACCGCGGGCAGGTTCGGGTCGCTCATGTTGGTGCGGGCGTCACCGAGGACGAACACGGTCGTGCGCGGGCTCAGCCCGTCCCCGTACAGCGACGCGAACTCGCCCAGCGCCACGCCGTAGTCGCTGCTGCCGTGCCACCCCGTGAGCGTGGCCTCGGCCCGGATCCGGGCGCCGAGTCCCGCCGCGTCGGCCGCCCCGTGTTGGAGGAGCCGGGTGACCTCGTCGAGGCGGTTGACGAAGGCGAACACCCGCACCTTGCTGAACTGGTCGTGCAGCGCCTGCACCAGCAGCATGGTGAAGTCCGAGAACCCCGACACCGAGCCCGACACATCGCACAGCAGCACCAGTTCGGGCCGGGCGGGTCGGCGTCGGCGCAGCACCGGTTTCATCGGCACCCCGCCCGTCGACAGCGAACCGCGCAGGGTCCGCCGCAGATCGATGGTGCCCCGCGCGGCGCGACGGCGGCGGGCCGCGAGCCGGGTGGCGAGCTTGCGGGCCAACGGCTGGACCGTGCGCCGCAGTTCGGCCAACCGGTCCTTCCCGGCGAACAGGAAGTCGACCCGGTCGGTCGTCGGCGCCACCGCCCGCCGGGCGATCTCGTCCCTGTCCCGCCGCTCCGCCACCCGCCGCCGGGCCTCCGCCGCCACCAGCGCGCGGAACGCCTCGATGCGCCGCCGGATCTCGTCCTCGAGCAGCCGGTCGGTGAACCCCGACATGCCCTGCTGCCCCCGCACGTCGTCGCGCACGCGCGCCAGCAGCGTCTGCGGGCGCAGCCGGTCGAGCGTCTGGTACGACGACCAGCCGTCCGAGGAGGGGGAGTTGCCGTACCCGCCGAACCCGTCGACGGCCTCCGCCGCGAGGCGGGCCATCAATGTCTCGTCGTTCGCGGCGAGGGCCTTGGCGAGACGTTCGCGCAGCTCCTCCCGGTCCGCGGGGCCGGTGCCGGGTGCGCCGACTCCCCGTGGGAAGTACAGGTCGAAGACCGGGTCGAACACCCGCCGTTGGGCCGTGCTGTGCAGCAGGGTCGCCGCCAGCCCCTCCCGCAGCCGCTCGCGGTCGGCGAGTCCGAGCGCCTCGACCGCCTGCGCCGCGTCCACCGTCTCGCCGGTCCCGATGCGCACACCGTGCGCGCGCAGGGCCCCGACCAGGGAGGTGAGCCGGTCGGCGGTGCTCACACCGCGTCCAGGTCGAGCTTGGCCCCGGCCTTGAGGATGTCGTCCTGGTGCTTGAGGAGCACGCCCAGACTGTCCCGTACGACCGTCTCGTCGAGGTGGTCCGCGCCGAGCGCGAGCAGCGTGCGCGCCCAGTCGATGGTCTCCGCGACCGAGGGCACCTTGCGCAGGTCCATGGCCCTGAGCGCCCCCACCACCCGGACCACGGACCTGGCCAGCGTCTCGTCGAGACCCGGCACCTTCAGCCGGACGATCCGCCGCTCCAGCTCCTCGTCCGGGAAGCCGATGTGCAGGAACAGGCAGCGGCGGCGTAGGGCCTCCGACAGCTCGCGGCTGGCGTTGGAGGTGAGGACGACGAAGGGACGGCGGGACGCGGTGATCGTGCCCAGCTCGGGGACCGTCACCTGGAAGTCGCTGAGTACCTCCAGGAGCAGGCCCTCGACCTCGACGTCCGCCTTGTCGGTCTCGTCGATCAGCAGCACCGTGGGCTCGTCGCCGCGGATCGCCGTCAGCAGGGGCCGGGGGAGCAGGAACTCCTCGCTGAAGATGTCCGTGCGGGCTTCGTCCCAGGTCTCGTCCCGGCCGGCGCTGATACGCAGCAGCTGCTTGGCGTGGTTCCACTCGTACAGCGCCCGGGACTCGTCCACGCCCTCGTAGCACTGCAACCGGACCAGCCGCGCCCCGGCGACCTCGGCCACCGCCTTGGCCAGCTCCGTCTTGCCGACCCCGGCGGGACCCTCGACCAGGAGCGGCTTGCCGAGCCGGTCGGCGAGGAAGATGGTGGTCGCGACCGCGGGCGAGGCGAGGTAGCCGGTCTCGGCGAGGCGTGCGGAGACGTCGTCGACGGATGTGAACAGCAACGGGGCCTCCAGGGCGGCGCGAACTCGTTCCGTCAACTATCTAAGCGCTTGTTCACCCCGTCTGTAAACGTGTTCGAAGGCCGGCGGACGCGGACGCGGGGCAGCAGGAAGGGGCGTCACCGAAGTGACGCCCCCGCCGCCCGCAGCTCCTCACGCCGCCAGTCCCACCGCCTCCACCGCCGGAGTACGCAGCACCCTGCGGGCCGTGACCAGGCTCGTCCCGACCGTCGCGGCCGTCGCGATCGCCACCACCGCCAGCCAGATGCCGAGCCCCTGGTGCGGCAGCACCGAGTCACTGCGGACCACCGTGAACGGAATGATCCCGGCCAGCGCCGCCACCGTGCCGAAGAACAGCCCGACCGCCGTGAGGATCAGCCCCTCCACGCCCACCGTGCCCAGCACCTGCCCCGGACTCGCCCCCGCCAGCCGCTGTTGGCCGAACTCCCGGCCCCGGTAGGTCGTCGCCGCGTACAGCGAGTTCACCAGCATCACGCACTCGAACACCACGATGATGCCGACGACCGTGAGGTTCAGCGTCTGGAGGTTCTTCGCGTCGACCGTCCTGACCGCGCCCGAGGCCTTCATGGCGTCGCTCTCCACACCCTGCATGTACAGCGTGGCCACGGACACGGCCGTGAAGAGGATCAGCGCCATCAGGATCCCGGAGAGGTGTTCCACCCGTCGCCGCAGGTTCCGCACGGCCAGCCAGCCGCTCGCGCCGGTCAGCGGCAACCGGTCCAGGACACCCTTCAGCAGCCGCGGCGAGAGCAGCGCAAACCCCACGGACAGCAGGATCGCCCCATAGGCCGGAGTCGCCATGAGCGCCTCGTCCGTCGCCGAGAAGGCGAAGGTGGAGGTCACCGACATGGCCCCGACGCCGAGCGCCGCGTACGCGAGGAACGTGCGCGCCCGACCCCGCGGCCGACGCCGGCGCGTGGCCCGTCGTAGGGCGAGGAAGGCGGCGCCCGCCGCCGCGACCAGGGTGATGTCGATGCCGGACATCAACGCGACGACACCGAAGGAGGGGTCCACATCCTTCGCGACCTGGCCGCTGTCCTGGAACACCTCCAGCAGTGCCTGCCCGCCGAGCATCGCCGGACCGATCGCCAGTACGGCCCCGATCAGGGCGACCGCCACGGACTCGCCCACGACCATCCGCCTGATCTGCCCCGGCGTCGCCCCCGAACAGCGCAGCAGCTCCAGCTCAGCGGCACGCTGACGCACGTTGACCGTCAGTGTCGAGGCCACCGCGAAGAACACCAGAAGCGTGCCGTAGCCTCCGACGACACTCGCCGACGTGGTCAGCGTGTCCGAGCTCACCGGATCGACACCCGGCCGGCCGGCCGTGTCGTACAGCGAGTTGAACGTCATGATGATCCCCGCGCCCAGGAAGGCGGCGAGCAGGGTCGCGAGGAACCGTCCGGGCCGTTGCCGTATCGACCGCATCGCCAGCATGAACATCGCTCACACCCCCACTGTCATGTCGTCGCCCAGATGCGCGAGGCGCTCGGCCACCGCGTCCGGCGTCGGCGCGTCCATCCGGCCCGCGAGCCGGCCGTCCGCGAGGAACAGCACGGAGTCGGCATAGGAGGCGGCGACCGGGTCGTGGGTCACCATCACCACGGTCCTGCCGTGCACCCGCACCGCCTCCTGGAGCAGTCGCAGCACGTCCCGCGCGCTACGGGTGTCCAGGGCGCCCGTCGGCTCGTCCGCGAAGATCACACGGGGGTCCGCGACCAGCGCGCGGGCGATCGCCACGCGCTGCCGCTGGCCGCCGGAGAGCTGGTCGGGCCGGTGCCCGAGCCGGTCGCCGAGACCGACGGCCGTCAGGACCTCCTCCGCCCGCCTCCGGTCCACCTTCCGGCCGGCGAGCTTCAGCGGCAGGACGGTGTTCTGGGCGACGGTCAGCGTCTCCAGCAGGTTGTACTGCTGGAACACGAACCCGACCCGCCCCCGCCGGAACCTGGTCAGCTCGGCCTCGCCTCCGCCCGTCAGCTCCGTGCCGTCCACCCGCACGATGCCGCTGTCCGGCCGCTCCAGACCGGCCGCGCACTGCAACAGCGTGGACTTGCCGGACCCCGAAGGACCCATCACCGCGGTGAACGTGCCCCGGGCGAGGCTCAGCGTGACCCCGTCCAGGGCGGTCACGGCACTGTCGTCCGTGCCGTAGGTCCTGCTGACCTTCACCAGCCGCAGTGCCTCGGCGGCGGGTCCCGTGTCGTACGTGCGTCGTGAGCCTGTCCGAAACATCGTCGTCCCCCTTCGTCCGGCACGCCGTGTGCCTCGCTGAAGAAACTACGGAGCCGCGGGCCTCGGGACATTGGGCACAGAACCCGTCTTCAGGGGTGTACTCAGTGACACCACCATGGCGGATACGGCAGGGTTGACCGCCATGACCGACGGAATAGCCTGGCTCGCCGAACCGCAGTCCATCGCGTACGGCGGCTACAGCGTGGTGATCGCACCCGACCTCGAATCGGAGTCGCTGGCGCGGCGGATCGCCGAGACCGCCCACCGGCCCTACCGGCCCCGCGCCATCGGAGAACTCACCGGCCGCCAGGTGCAGGACCTGCTGGAAGGCCTGTACGGCGAGGTCCTGGACGGCATCGCGCTGCGCCACGGCGAGCTCGACGAGTGGTCGTACGTCATCAAGTACGGCGGCTGGCAGGGCGAGTTCGGCACGGGCAGCCGGCCGGTCGACCGCGGCGGCCTGCACGTCTTTCACCTGGAGTACGAGGAGGAGAACGGCAAGCCGGTGCCCCCGAACTTCGCCTACCGCCACGACGAGAACCTGATGTGCGCGTTCAACCTGCACCTGGACGGAACTTGGGGGTACGGCAGCCCCGAGGGCGATCCCGAGGTGGTCGCCGCCGTCCAGGAGCGGCTCACCGCGGCCGGCCTGCCCGACGACGAACTCGAAGACCTCGCCGTGCACCGGGCCTGCCTGGAGGTGCTCCAGCGGCACTTCGGCCTCACCCTGCCCCGCGAGCGGATCCTGGAGGACACCCTGCCCACCCTCCTGCTGACCGGCCCCTGACCGAGGGCCCGGGGAAGGGGCGGGGCATTGTCAGTGGGGCGCTGTACGTTTCCGGGCATGGGGATCTATCTGGTGAGTGTGGGTGCGCAGGAGTGGTTCGACACGGATGAGGACGAGGGCGGCCGGGGCACCCTCGCCGCGGCGCTCGCCGAGGAGTTGAGCCGCCGGGGGCTGCCTCCGTACGAGTCGGTGCCCGATGAACCGGAGCGGGTGGTGCGCGGGGCGGGGCTCTCGTTCGAGGAGAAGCTGGTGCCTCCCATGGACGGGTTCGAGACGCTGTGCCGCGCGCATCTGTCGCAGCAGGAGTACGAGATGCTCTGCGACTGGTCGCTGCTGGTGCCGTTCGCGCTTGACGAGGAGATCCGGCTGCCGGTCGAGAACGCCTACGCCGACACGACGATGGTCGTCGGCGCCCCGCAGGTGCTCGCCCTCGCCGAACGGCTCGCGCGGGCCGTCGGCCTGCCGGTGGACGAGATACCGGCGGCCTGCGACAACCTCGACCTGACCATGTGGTTCCTGGACGGGCCGGCGAAGGACGTCGCGGCCGCACGACCGGGACCGTGGGCCGAGGACCTGGACGCCGCGTTCTACGTGGCGCTGTACCTGCGCGCCGCCCAGCACTCCCTGCGGCGCAGCTGCCCGATCGTCTACTGCTGACGTGACGGCGGCGCGGGAGGTGGCTTTCCGGTTTTTGAACGGTTTCAACGTGCGACGCGAACAGTGGACACCCGTCCCGTTCGTCCAGTAGCTTCGACCGCCGAACCGGCTGAATCGATACAACCCCGAGCCGCCGAAGGGACCACGGTATGACCGACGGAGTCCAGCACACCGCCGTCGAGGGCCTCACGGTGGAGCACCGCACCGACCCGCTCGGTGTGGACGCGGCCCGCCCGCGATTCGGCTGGCGCACCGCGTCCCGGGTCCGCGGCCGGAGGCAGAGGGCGTACCGCATCCTGGTCGCGTCCACCCCCGACCGGCTGGCCGAGGGCCGCGCGGACGTCTGGGACAGCGGCCGCACCGACTCCGCGGACTCGGTGGCCGTGCGCTACGCCGGCCCCGAACTGCGCCCCTCCACCCGCTACCACTGGACCGTCCAGGTCTGGGACGAGACCGGCCACAGGCTCCCCGAGGCCCCGGCGGCCCGTTTCGAGACCGGCCTGCTCAGCACCGACGGCGTGACCGGCTGGGACGGCGCGCAGTGGATCAGCATGGCGGGCAAGGCGCCGAACAGCGCGGGCGCGCCGCTCCTCAGAAGGCAGACGACCCTGACAGCGGACCAGGTGCGCGAGGCCCGGCTCTACGTCTCCGCGCTCGGCGTGTACGAGGCCTACGTCAACGGCCGCCGGGTCACCGTGCCCCAGGACGGCGGCACCACGTACGAACTCCTCACCCCGGGCTGGACCAACTACGACACCACGGTCAGCTACTTCACCTACGACGTCACCGGCCTGCTCGCGGAGCAGCCGCAGGTCACCCTCGCGGCCGTGCTGGGCAACGGCTGGTACAACGGCCGCGTCTCCGACCACAGCGTCTACTACTCCGAGGCCGGCAACCGCCTCGCGCTCAAGGCCAAGCTCCTGATCCGCTACGAGGACGGCTCCACGCAGGCCGTCGTGACCACGGCAGGCGACGGCTGGAGGGCCACGGACACCGGCCCCTACCGCGCCGACGACATCTACGACGGCCAGACCTACGACGCCCGCCGGGAACTGCCCGGCTGGACCGGGAACGGTTTCGACGCCTCCGCCTGGTCCGGAACGGAGGAGCACGACTTCACCACCCGCTTCCCCGACTCCCGGCTGGTCGCCTACCCGGGCGAGTCGGCCCGGCTGATGCCCGAGTGGGACCGCAGGCCGCGATCGATCACGGTCTACACCGGCGGCACGGACTTCGTCGCCGACCCCGCCCGCACGGTCACCGACCCCACCGAGGCCGCCACCACCTCCCTCACCCTGCACCCCGGCGACACAGCCGTGATCGACCTCGGCCAGAACCTCGTCGGCGTCCCCCGCTACACCCTCCGCGGTCCCGCCGGAGCCGAAGTCACCTTCAGGCCGGGGGAGATGCTCAACGACACCAGCGCGGGCGCGGACGGCCCCGAGGGCTCCGTCTACCGGGCCAACCTCCGCACCGCCGAGGCGGCCAGCACATACATCCTCAAGGGCGACCCGAACGGCGAGACCCACGAGGACTCCCTGACCTTCTACGGCTTCCGCCACCTCTCCGTCACCACGACCGCCACCGTCACCCTCACCGGACTGACCGGGAGGGTCGCCACCTCCGCCCTCCACGACATCGGCACCGTCGACACGGACGATCCCGACATCAACCAGCTGATCAGCAACGTCCGTTGGGGCCAGCGCGGCAATTACCTCTGGGTGCCCACCGACTGCCCGCAGCGCGACGAACGCTGCGGCTGGACCGGCGACACTCAGGTCTTCTCCCCGACCGGTCTCTACAACGCCGACGCGGTCGCCTTCCTGAGCCACTTCCAGGACATCCTGATCGACTCCCAGCGCACCTACGGCGCGGACGGCGCCCAGTTCACCTGGATCGCGCCCGGCGCCCGCTTCAACGAGCCGGTCCCGGCGAGCGGTTGGGCGGACTGCGGGGTCGTCGTCCCCTGGACCGTGTGGCAGATGAGCGGGGACACCACCATCGTCGACCGCAGCTGGGACGCGATGACGGCCTACCTGGACTGGATCCGCGCGCGCACCGGCGACAGCTACGCCGGACAGGGCGCGGTCTTCGGCGACTGGCTGGCCTTCCAGGTCACCAGCACCCAGCTCATCAGCGACGCCTACTACGCCCACAGCGCCCGGCTCATGGCGGACATGGCCCGCGCCACCGGCCGCACCGCCGAGGCCCACGCCTACGAGGAGCTCTTCGGCCACATCAAACGGGCGTTCGTCACCAAGTACCTGAGCATCGAGGACGGCCGCCTCACCGTGCGTTCCAGCCTCGGCTCCCCGCCGCCGTGGACCCCGGGAGGCAGTCCCACCCGGACCGAGGACGACAGCCAGACCGCGCTGCTCTGGGTCCTCAAGCTCGGCCTGTACGACACCGAGGTCCAGCGGCGTGCTCTCGTCGAGCTCCTGGTCGAGAACATCGGCAACTCGGCCGCCTACAAGGCCACCCACCCCGACAGCACCCGTGTCGGGTACGCCGAGAACACCCTGTCCGTCGGTTTCCTCGGCGTGAACGTCCTGGCGCCCGTCCTCACCGAGGAGGGACAGGTGGAACTGGCCTACAAGGTGTTGCACCAGGACGCGATGCCGTCCTGGCTGTACTCGGTGAGGAACGGCGCGACGACGGTCTGGGAGCGCTGGAACTCGTACTCCGAGGAGGACGGCTTCGGGCCGGTCGAGATGAACTCGTTCAACCACTACGCCTACGGCGCGATCATGGAGTGGATGTACGAGAGCATGGCCGGCATCGCCAAGGACCCGGCCCACCCGGGCTTCAAGCACTTCTTCCTGCGGCCCCACCTCGACCCGACCGGAAGGATCACCCGGGTCACCGGCGCGCACCGGTCACCGTACGGCGAGATCGTCAGCGCGTGGGCGGTGCGGGAGAGCGAGTTCACGCACCGGGTCGCGGTCCCCGCCAACAGCACCGCGACCCTGCGCATCCCCACGGCCGACCCAGGCTCCGTGCGCGAGGGCAGCACAGCTCTGTCGCAGGTCGAGGGAGTGCGGTACCTGGGCTTCGAGGACGGTACCGCGGCCTTCGAACTCCCCTCCGGGCGCTACGAGTTGACCTCCGCGCTCGCCTGAGCGTTCACCAGTACCACCTCCAGGGTGCGCGGACCGTGCACCCCCTCGACCCGGTCCAGCTCGATGTCACTGGTCGCCGACGGACCGGAGATCCACGTCAACGGGCGTACCGGGTCGAGGCGTTCGAGGGCCTGCGGCACGGAGGAGACGACCTGGTCCGGGACGCGTACGACACAGATGTGGTGGTCCGGGACGAGGGTGATACGGCGGCGGCCCTGGTCCGGGCCGCCGTCCAGGACGATGGTGCCGGTCTCGGCGACGGCCACCGCGCAGGCCGTGACCACACTGTCCAACCGGTCCAGCGCGTCCGGAGTGCTCTCGACCCGGTCCGGGACCTGCTCGGCGTCGGCTTCCGCCAGCCACGACCGCTCCAGACCGGGCGGCACGAGGACCGTCTTCGATCCCCGGGCCGCCAGCATCCCGGCCAGCGTCGCCGGCAGGTCGGCCGCCGTGCAGCGGTGCACTGTCGCCCGGTAGTCGGCGAGGTTCTCGGCCAGCAGTTCCACGGTCTCCTCGACGCTCCGGTCGCCGTGTTCCCGCAGATAGGTCCGCTCGATCGGGGCATCCTCGCCCGGGGCATCGGCCAGCGCGCGCCGCACCCGGCCCAGGATCCGTTCCCTGCTGCTCACTTGCCGCCCTCCTTGCCGCCGTTGGTGCGCTGCCACCAGTCGCGGAACGGTTCTGCGGGCACGGGCGGCAGGTCCCTGGTGCCGCTCCACGCCTTGCCGGGACCCGGCAGGGTGCGCGGATGGAAACGGCGGGTCCGCGAGGCCGCCCGCTGGCCGGTACGCAGGACACCGGGATGGGAGAACGCCCAGCGGGCCGCCCGCATCGCCGACCGCTCGGCCGCGTGTCCCTTGGCGGGCTTGAGCACCACCTTGTTGCCCTCGCGGACCACCGGCCCGCCCTCCACGATCCGCTCCCGCAGATGCACCAGCACCTCGGGGATGTCGATGGCGACCGGGCAGACCTCGTAACAGGCCCCGCACAGACTCGACGCATACGGCAGTGAGGCGTCGATCTCGCTTGCCGTTCCCCGGAGTTGGGGGCTGAGGATCGCGCCGATCGGGCCGGGGTAGACCGAGCCGTAGGCGTGTCCGCCGGCCCGCTCGTAGACCGGGCAGACGTTGAGACAGGCCGAGCAGCGGATGCAGCGCAGGGCCTGACGGCCGACCTCGTCGGCGAGGGTGTCGGAGCGGCCGTTGTCGAGCAGCACCAGATGGAAGTTCTGCGGGCCGTCCTCGTCGGTGGTGCCGGTCCAGGTCGAGGTGTAGGGGTTCATGCGCTCGGCGGTCGAGGAGCGGGGGAGCGTCTGGAGGAAGACCTCCAGATCCTGCCAGCTCGGCACGATCTTCTCGATGCCGACGACCGAGATCAGTGTCTCGGGCAGGGTCAGACACATCCGTCCGTTGCCCTCGGACTCCACGACCACCAGGGTGCCGGTGTCGGCGACCATGAAGTTGGCGCCGGAGATGCCGACCTTGGCGCGCAGGAATTTCTCCCGCAGGTGCAGCCGTGCCGCCTCCGCCAGTTCGGCGGGCGTGTCGGTGAGGCCCTCGGGGGCGGGGCGGCCCCATTCGCTCATCTCGCGCGTGAAGATGTCCCGGATCTCACCCCGGTTGCGGTGGATGGCAGGGACGAGGATGTGCGAGGGCCGGTCCTTGCCCAACTGCACGATCAGCTCGGCGAGATCGGTCTCGTAGGCCCGGATGCCCTCGGCCTCCAGAGCCTCGTTGAGCCCGATCTCCTGCGTGGCCATCGACTTGACCTTGACGACCTCCGACTCGCCGGTCATCTTGACCAGCTTGGTCACGATCTCGTTGGCCTCGTCGGCGTCGGCGGCCCAGTGGACGGTGCCACCCGCCGCCGTGACCGACTCCTCCAACTGCACGAGATAGCGGTCGAGATGACGCAGCGTGTGGTCCTTGATCTGCTTGCCCGCCTCACGCAGCTCCGCCCAGTCGGAGACCTCGGCGACGGCCTTCTCCCGTTTGGCGCGGATGGTGTGCGTGGCGTGGCGCAGATTACCGCGCAGCGTCTTGTTGTTGACGGCCTCGTGCGCGGCCTTCGGGAAGGCCGGCATCCCTACGAACGTCCCGCTCATACGGCCGGTACCTCCTCCGTGCTCGCCAGGATCTCCGCGATGTGCACCGGCCGCATGCCCGACTCCAGCCGGCCCATCGTGCCGCCGATGTGCATGAGGCACGAGTTGTCGGCCGCGCACAGCACCTCGGCGCCCGTCGACTCGGCGTTGCGCACCTTGTCCGCGCCCATGGCCGCCGAGACATCGGCGTTCTTCAGCGCGAAGGTGCCACCGAATCCGCAGCACTCGTCGGCACCCGGAAGCTCCTTCAGCTCCAGGCCCTTGACCGCACGGAGCAGCCGCCGGGGCCGGTCGCCGAGCCCGAGGCTCCGCAACCCGTGACAGGTCGGGTGGTACGTCACCGTGTGCGGGTAGTACGCCCCGACGTCCGTCACCCCGAGCACGTCCACCAGGAACTCCGTGAGCTCGTAGGTCTTCGGCACCACGGGCGCCAGCACGGCCGCGAGGCTCTCCCCGCGCCCCTCGGCCCGGGCCCGCTCACCCATCCGCGGATACAGCTCCCGCACCATCGCTCCGCAGGAGCCGGACGGCGTCACGATCGCCTCGTAGTCCCGGAAGACATCGGAGAAATGCCGGGCCAGTGGTTCCGCCTCGTGCCGGTAGCCGGTGTTGTAGTGCGCCTGCCCGCAGCAGGTCTGGGACATCGGGAAGTCGACGTCCACGCCCAGCCTGGTCAGCAGTTTCACCACAGCGCGCCCGGTGTCCGGATAGAGCGTGTCGTTGACACAGGTCAGGAACAGGGCGACACGCATCGCGGCTCCTTGTGGTCGATCGTCGGATGAGTGAAGCGTAGTCCGGGCGCGGGCCCCGGGGGAGACCCGGGTCAGGCCCCGGCGAGCCGGGCCTGCGCCGCACGCCAGCGCGCGGTGTCGCCCTGCGGCTCGTACCGCGTGAGCGGCTGCGTACGGGTGAGCAGCTCGCGCCCGCCCGCGAGGTCGCCCACCAGGCCGTGGGCCCGGGCCTGCACCAGGACGTTCCCGAGCGCGGCCGCCTCGGTCGGTCCCGCCACCACCGGCAGCCCGCAGGCGTCGGCGGTCAGCTGGCACAGCAGGGCGTTGCGCGTCCCGCCCCCGACGACGTGCACGACGTCCACGGGGTGGTCGGCCAGCCGCTGCGCCTCCTCCACCGCCGTGCGGTGGGCCAGGGCCAGCGAGTCGAGGATGCAGCGCGTGACCTCGGCGGGGGAGACGGGCACCGGCTGTCCCGAGGCACGGCAGGCCTCGGCGATCCGCTCCGGCATCCGCCCCGGCGGGAGAAAGACCGGATCGGAAGCGTCCACCACCGACCGCAGCGCCGGCACCTTGGCCGCCTCGAGCAGCAGCTCGCCAAGGTCCGGGTCGCCCCAGGCCCGTACGCACTCCTGGAGCAGCCACAGCCCCATGATGTTCCGCAGATACCGGACCGTGCCGTCGAGCCCCAGCTCATTGGTGAAGTTGGCGGCCCGGCTCTCCTCCGTCAGCACCGGCGCGTCGAGCTCCAGGCCCGCCAGGGACCAGGTGCCGGTGCAGATGTAGGCGAACCGCTCACCGGAGGCGGGGACGGCGGCCACCGCGGAGGCGGTGTCGTGCGACCCGACGGCCGTCACCGGCACCGGCCCGCGCAGCCCGGTCTCCTCCAGCACCTCGGGCCGCAGCAGTCCCGCCGGATCGCCCGGCTGCCGCAGCGGTGCGAACAGGTCCAGGTCGATCCCGACCCGCTCGGCGATGTCGTACGACCACCCGCGCGTGCGGGGATCGATCAGCTGGGTGGTCGAGGCGTTGGTCAGCTCGGTGCCCTGCTCGCCGGTCAGCCAGTAGGTGAGCAGATCGGGGATCAGCAACAGCCGTTGCGCGCCGGTGAGACGGTCGGCGACGAGCTGGTACAGCGTGTTGAAGGGCGCGTGCTGCAAGCCGGTCGCCGCATAGAGTTCCGGTGCGGGCACGGTCGCCCACACCTTCTGCGCGACCCCCTCGGTACGGGAGTCCCGGTAGTGCACCGGGTTGCCGAGCAACGCCCCGTCGGCGTCCAGCAGCCCGTAGTCCACGGCCCAGCTGTCGATGCCGACGGAGTCGACCTGACCGGCCGCCCTGAGCCCGTCCAGGACACCTCCGTACAGCGAGAGGATGTCCCAGCGCAGGCCCTCCGGGACCCGGACCGGACGGTTCACGAACCGGTGTGCCTCCGTCAGCTCCAGGCTGTCGGGGCCGACGCGGCCGACCATGACACGTCCGCTGGACGCGCCGAGGTCGACCGCGGCGTACGACTTCACGCTCGCGCTCATCGCAGGAAGGCGGCCGCGACGCCGGCGTCGACCGGGACGTGCAGCCCGGTGGTGTGCGTCAGCTCCCCGCCGGTCAGCGCGAACACGGCGTTGGCCACGTGCTCGGGGAGCACCTCGCGCTTGAGGATGGTCCGCTGGGCGTAGAACTCGCCGAGCTTCTCCTCCTCCACGCCGTACACGGCCGCCCGCTTGGCACCCCACCCCCCGGCGAAGATGCCGGAGCCGCGCACCACACCGTCGGGGTTGACGCCGTTGACGCGGATGCCGTGCTCACCCAGCTCGGCGGCCAGCAGCCGCACCTGGTGGGCCTGGTCGGCCTTGGTGGCGGAGTAGGCGATGTTGTTGGGCCCGGCGAACACGGCGTTCTTGGACGCGATGTAGACGATGTCGCCGCCCAGCTTCTGCGCGATCATCACCCGGGCCGCCTCCCGCGACACCAGGAAGGAACCGCGCGCCATGATGTCGTGCTGGAGGTCCCAGTCCTTGGCGGAGGTCTCCAGGAGCGGCTTGGAGATGGAGATGCCCGCGTTGTTGACCACGAGGTCCACGCCGCCGAAGGCCAGCACCGCGGTGCGGAACGACTCGGCGATCTGCTCCTCGGAGGTGACGTCGACGGTCACGGCGACGGCCTTGTCGGGCCCGCCGAGCCCCTCCGCGACGCTTTCCGCGTTCTCGGTGTTGAGGTCCGCGACCACCACACACGCGCCCTCGGCGACCAGGCGCTGCGCGATGGCCTTGCCGATCCCGCTGCCCGCGCCCGTCACGAGCGCGACCCGCGTGGCGAGCGGCTTGGGCTTCGGCATCCGCTGAAGCTTCGCCTCCTCCAGCGCCCAGTACTCGATGCGGAACTTCTCGGACTCCTCGATGGGGGCGTAGGAGGAGACGGCCTCGGCGCCCCGCATCACGTTGATCGCGTTGACGTAGAACTCGCCGGCGACCCGGGCGGTCTGCTTGTCCTTGCCGAAGGAGAACATGCCGACACCCGGGATCAGCACGATCGCCGGGTCGGCACCGCGCATGGCGGGGGAGTCGGGCAGGGCGTGCCGCTGGTAGTAGGCGGCGTACTCGTCCCGGTACTCGGCGTGCAGTTCCTCGAGGCGCGCGACGGCCTCCTCCAGAGGGGCCGTCGGCGGCAGGTCCAGGACGAGCGGCCGCACCTTGGTCCGCAGGAAGTGGTCGGGGCAGGAGGTGCCGAGCGCGGCGAGCCGGGGGTGCTCGGCCCGCGCCAGGAATTCGAGCACCGGCTCCGAGTCGTTGAAGTGCCCGACCTGCGGCTTGTCCTGGGAGGCGAGGGCTCGGACGTGCGGTGCGAGGGCGGCGGCCCGTGCGCGCCGCTCCGAGGGCTCCATGGCCTCGTAGCCGTCGATCACCGGACCGAACGGCTCTGGCTTCCCCCGCTCGGCGAGAAACGCCTCCGCCGTGCGGATGATGTGCAGCGAGTTCCGCTCGCACTCCTCGGCGGTGTCCCCCCAGGCGGTGATCCCGTGCCCACCGAGCACGACGCCGATCGCCTGCGGATTGGCGGCCTTGATGGCGGCGATGTCCAGTCCCAGCTGGAACCCGGGCCGCCGCCACGGCACCCAGGCGACGGTGTCGCCGAAACACTCGGCGGTCAGCTTCTCCCCGTCGGCGGCGCAGGCGAGCGCGATACCGGAGTCGGGGTGCAGATGATCGACATGGGCGGCCTCGACCAGGCCGTGCATGGCGGTGTCGATGGAGGGAGCCGCCCCGCCCTTGCCGTGCAGGCAGTAGTCGAAGGCGGCGACCATCTCGTCCTCGCGCTCGACACCGGGGTACACATCGACGAGCGCCCGCATCCGGTCCAGCCGCAACACGGCCAGTCCCGCCTCGGTCAGCGTCCCGAGGTCACCCCCGGACCCCTTGACCCACATCAGCTCGACGTCACCACCGGTGACGGGATCGGTGCCGGTGCCCTTGGCGGACGCGTTGCCGCCGGCGTAGTTGGTGTTACGGGGATCGGAGCCAAGCCGACGGGACCGGGCGAGGAGGGCGGCGGCTTCGGGGTGGGTTGCCATGAACTTTCAGTCCTATCTGGAAAAGGGCTAGGGAGATGCTTTGAGGGGCGCGGGGAACTGCGCGACCAGCCACGAACCGGCCCGCACCCCGTAACGAACAGAAACCCGGCAGACGCTTACGCGCCCCAACCTGCCTGCTCCCCGCCAACACGCTCGGCGATGATCTTCTCCGCCCACCCGGACCGCCGATACGCAGCCATCGGATTGGCGTCCAGTCCCCTCTCTTCCCGCACCTCGGCGAGAAGCGGCCGCACATCCGTGTTGTACGCATCCATCAGCACCGCGTTCGCCTCCAGAACATCCCCCTCCCGCTGAGCCACGGCAAGAGCGTCCCGGTCGACCAGCAGCGCCTTCGCCGTCGCTTCCTGGACGTTCATGACGGACCGGATGATGGCCGGAATCTTCGCCTCGATGTTGTGGCACTGGTCGAGCATGAAGGCGACGTCGGGCGTGAAGCCCCCGCCACGGATGACCTCGTACATGATCCGGAACAGCTGGAACGGATCAGCCGCCCCCACCATGAGGTCGTCGTCGGCGTAGAACCGCGAGTTGAAGTCGAACCCGCCGAGCTTCCCCTCGCGCAGCAGCGTGGCGACGATGAACTCGATGTTGGTGCCGGGAGCGTGGTGCCCGGTGTCGACGACGACCTGCGCCTTGGGCCCGAGCTTGAGGCAGTGCACGTACGCCGTCCCCCAGTCCGGCACGTCCGTCGAGTAGAACGCCGGCTCGAAGAACTTGTACTCCAGCAGCATGCGCTGGCCGTCGCCCAGACGGTCGTACACCTCGGAGAGACCTTCGGCGAGCCGGTCCTGCCGGGTCCGCAGATCGTCCTGGCCGGGATAGTTCGTACCGTCGGCGAACCACAGCTTCAGGTCCTGGGAGCCGGTCGCGTCCATGATGTCGACGCACTCCAGCAGATGATCGAGAGCCTTCCGCCGCACCGAGGCGTCCGGATGGCAGATGCTGCCCAGCTTGTAGTCGTCGTCCTGGAAGGTGTTGGAGTTGATGGCGCCCAGCTTCACGCCCCGCTCCTCGGCGAACTTCGCCAGCGCGGCGTAGTCCTCGACCTTGTCCCAGGGGATGTGCAGGGCCACGGTCGGGGCCACTCCGGTGAACGCGTGCACCTGCGCCGCGTCCTCCAGCTTCTCCTGCGGTGTGCGCGGTACGCCCTGCTGGGCGAACACCTTGAAGCGGGTTCCCGAGTTCCCGTACGCCCACGACGGCGTCTCGACGGCCTGGGTCTTGAGAGCGGCCTTCACCGCGGTGAGCTCGGTCACTTGAGGCTCCTGTGACGTCGGGTCTTGAGGGCTGTCCGAACTGCTTCCCTGTGAAACGATTCAAGACGGGAAAGTATGGGGGTCACGCGAGGGTGTCAACCCCTGCGACCAAGGCTGTTGCCCGTGACTCCACTGTGACCTGAGTTCATCGAAACTTTTTCGACACGAACCCATTGACGTGACATGCGCGGCATGTCTAACGTCCCGGCAACCAAGTTGAAACCTTTCACGACGCCGTGAGGGCCGTCCCGCCGGCGTCGTCGAGGAGCCCCCAATGACCCACCCGTCCACCACGGGTCCGGCCCCGGTTCTCGCGCTCAGGGACATTTCGAAGTCCTTCGGCGCGGTTCGCGCCCTGCGGGACGTCTCCCTGGAGCTGTTTCCCGGGGAGGTGCACGCCCTCGCCGGCGAGAACGGCGCGGGCAAGTCGACCCTCATCAAGACCCTCGCGGGAGTGCACCGGCCGGACACCGGCCAGGTACTGCTCGACGGTCAGCCGGTCGTCTTCCACGGCCCCGGCGACGCCCGCGACGCCGGGATCGCCGTCATCTACCAGGAGCCCACGCTCTTCCCCGACCTGTCGATCGCCGAGAACATCTTCATGGGCCGCCAGCCCAGGCGCGCCCTCGGACGGATCGACCACAAGGCCACGCACGCCGCGACCCTGGCCCTGATGCAGCGCCTCGGGGTCGAACTCGACCCCGACCGCCCGGCACGCGGCCTGTCCATCGCCGACCAGCAGATCGTCGAGATCGCCAAGGCGCTGTCCTTCGAGGCCCGCGTCCTGATCATGGACGAGCCCACCGCGGCCCTGACCGGCAGCGAGGTGGCGCGTCTCTTCGGCGTCGTCAAGGCGCTCCGAGAGCAGGGCGCCGCGGTGCTGTTCATCTCGCACCGCCTGGAGGAGATCTTCCAGATCTGCCAGACGGTCACCACCCTGCGCGACGGCGCCTGGATCGCAAGCGAGCCGATCGAGGGCATGACCGAGGACGACCTCGTCCGCCGCATGGTCGGCCGTGACCTCGACGAGCTCTACCCCAAGCAGGACGTACGCCCCGGCGAGGTCGCGCTCACGGTGAGCAGGCTGACCCGGGAGGGCGTCTTCACCGACGTCTCCTTCGAGGTCAGGCAGGGCGAGATCGTCGGCCTCGCGGGCCTCGTCGGAGCGGGCCGTACCGAAGTCGCCCGAGCCGTGTTCGGCATCGACCGCTGGGACGCCGGCGAGGTCTCCGTGGACGGAAAGGCGCTGGTCAACGGCGCCCCTTCGACCGCGATGGCCGCAGGGCTCGCCCTGGTCCCCGAGGACCGGCGCGCCCAGGGCCTCGTGATGGACATGTCCATCGAGCGCAACATCGGCCTCACCGGCCTCCGTGCGACCGTCAAGGCGGGCCTCATGGACCGCGGCGCCGAACGCAGCCGTTCCCTCGACTGGGCCGTCAAGCTCCAGGTGAAGTACGCCCGGATCGCCGACACCGTCAACACCCTGTCGGGCGGCAACCAGCAGAAGGTCGTCCTCGCCAAGTGGCTGGCCACCGGCCCCAAGGTGCTCATCGTCGACGAGCCGACCCGCGGCATCGACGTCGGCACCAAGGCCGAGGTGCACCGGCTGCTCAGCGAGCTGGCCGCCGACGGGGTGGCCATCTTGATGATCTCCTCCGACCTGCCCGAGATCCTCGGCATGGCCGACCGCGTGCTCGTGATGCACGAGGGCCGCCTCACCGCCGAGATCCCGCGCTCCGACGCCACCGAGGAAACCGTGATGGCCGCAGCCACCGGGAGGGCCGCCGCATGACGGTCACCACCCCCCAGCAGGCCCCTCCCGCAGAGGTGCCGAAGGCCGGTGCCACCCGGCTCGTCGACCGCGTCTTCAAGATGCGCGAGCTCGCCATCCTGGCCGTGTTCCTGGTGATGATCGTCGTCACCCAGATCGGGAACAGCGACTTCCTCACCGAGCAGGGCATCAAGGACCTGCTGCTGAACGCCACCATCCTGGTCCTGGTCGCCACCGGCCAGTCGTTGGTCGTCATCACGAGGAACGTCGACCTCTCGGTCGGCTCCACCCTCGGGATCAGCGCCTTCGCCGCCGGCACCTACCTCCAGGGCGGCGGCAACCCCGTCGTGGCGATCGTGCTCGCGGTCCTGCTCGGCATCGGGTTCGGCCTGCTCAACGGCCTCCTCGTCAGCCTCGGCCAGGTGCCCGCGCTCGTGGTCACCCTCGGCACGCTCTACATCATCCGGGGCATCGACTCCATCTGGGTCGGCTCCCGCCAGATCACGGCGGCCGACCTCCCGGACAGCTTCGTGAACTTCGGCTCCGGCGGCATCTCCGCCGTGCCCTGGCTGGCCCTGATCGCGCTCGCGGTGCTCATCGCCACCGCCTACTACCTCAAGCACTTCGGCAGCGGACGGGAGCTGTACGCACTCGGCTCCAATCCCGAGGCCGCACGGCTCGCCGGCATCCCGGTGCGCAAGCGGATCCTGGCCGCGTACACGTTCTGCGGCGGCCTGGCCGGCCTCGCCGGGGCGATGTACCTGGCCCGGTTCGGCAACGTCGACTCCGGCACCGGCACCGGCTACGAACTGACCGTCGTCAGCGCGGTCGTGGTCGGCGGTGTCGTCTTCACCGGCGGCTCCGGCAGCGTCTACGGCGCGGCTCTCGGGGCCCTGCTGCTGACCTCCATCAACAGCGTGCTGCCCGCCCTCGGCGTCAGTTCGGTGTGGGTGCTCGCCATCAACGGCATCCTGCTCATCCTCGCCATCGCGGTCGACCGGATCGTCGCGCTGCGCGTGGCCTTGGCCCTGAAGAAGAGGAACGCCCGCCATGCCTGACTCCCTGACGCGTGCGATCCGCTGGGACACGGTCGTCGGCGCGCTGCTCATCGTCGTGCTGCTGCTGTCCTTCGGGACCGTCGGCGGGTTCGGCAACGCCCTCAACCTGTCGTTCCTGATCGGCAACACCCTGCCCATCGCGCTGATCGCCCTGCCCATGACCATGCTCGTGGTCTCCGGCGAGATCGACCTCTCCGTCGCCTCCACGGCCGGCCTGTCCGGCGCGGTGATGGGCGCCCTGTGGAACCAGGGCCTGACGATCGAGGTGATCATCCCGATCTGCCTCGTCCTCGGTGTGGTGTGCGGCCTGGTCAACGGCCTGCTCGTGACCCGGCTGGGCCTGCCCTCCCTCGCCGTCACCATCGGCACCCTCGCCGCCTACCGGGGCATCGCACAGATCGTGCTCGGCTCCGACGCGGTGACCGACTTCCCCACGCAGTACCTGAACTTCGCGGCGGGGCGGGTCGGGGACACGTTCATCCCGCAGGCCTTCCTGCCCTTCCTGGTCCTGCTCGCGATCGCCGTGGTCGTCCTGCACGCCACGCCGTTCGGGCGGTCGGTGTTCGCGACCGGCGCGAGCGAGGAGGCGGCGCGTTTCGCGGGCATCCGGGTCAAGCGCCAGAAGCTGATCCTGTTCACGGTGACGGGCCTGATGGCCTCGCTCACCGGCATCTTCTGGGCCCTGCACTACGCCAGCGCTCGCTACGACAACGCCACGGGGCTCGAACTCTCCGTCGTGGCAGCCGTGTTGCTGGGCGGCATCGACTTCGACGGCGGCAAGGGCACGCTCGGCGGCGCGATCGCGGGAGTCTTCCTGCTCGGCGCACTGCAGAACGTGATGAGCCTCAAGGACGTCTCCGCCCAGTCCCAGATCGTCGTCACCGGCGTTCTCCTCGTCCTCTCCGTGCTCGGCCCCCGGGTCGCACGGCAGATCTCGGTTGCGAGGGCCGGCCGCCGAGCCGCCTCGACACCGGCGTCCAAGGCGCCCACCCCGGCCGCATAGGTCCGGAAGCCCCAAGGAAACCTCGTATCCGCTCACCCTCGTAAGGAAGATCCGTCATGCGTAAGTCATCCCTCCGCCGTTCCTGTGCGGCCCTCGCCGCCGGCACCTCCCTCGCCCTCGCGCTCACCGCGTGCGGCGGCACCACCAAGAAGGACGTGCAGGACGAGGGCGCCTCGGCGGCCTCCACCGCCAAGGCGGACCCGAACGCGGCCACCAAGAAGGGCCTGACCGTCGGCTTCCTGCCCAAGCAGGTCAACAACCCCTACTTCACCTCCGCCGACAAGGGCGGCGAGGCGGCCCTGACGGAGCTGGGCTCGAAGTACAAGGAGGTCGGTCCGTCCAGCGCCACCGACACCGCCGGGCAGGTCTCCTACGTCAACACGCTCACCCAGCAGCAGGTGAACGCCATGGCCGTGTCCGCGCAGGACCCGGGCGCCCTGTGCACCGCCCTGAAGCAGGCCATGTCGAACGACATCAAGGTCGTCACCTACGACTCCGACACCAAGGCCGACTGCCGCAACGCCTTCGTGTCGCAGGCCTCGGCCGAGGACCTGGGCCGCACCGAGGTGCAGCTGCTCGCCGAGCAGATCGGCAACAAGGGCGAGATCGCGATCCTGTCCGCCGCGCAGACGGCGACGAACCAGAACACCTGGATCGACTTCATGAAGGACGAGCTCAAGGACCCGAAGTACAAGAACATCAAGCTCGTCAAGGTCGCCTACGGCAATGACGACGCCCAGCAGTCCTTCCAGCAGACCCAGGGCCTGCTCCAGGAGTACCCGAACCTGAAGGGGATCATCTCCCCGACCACCGTCGGCATCAAGGCCGCGGCCCAGTACCTCTCCGGCTCCAAGTACAAGGGCAAGGTCAAGCTGACCGGCCTCGGCACCCCCAACGACATGCGCAAGTACGTCAAGAACGGCACCGTCGAGGGCTTCGAGCTGTGGGACCCGGCGAAGCTCGGCGCACTGGCCGCCCAGACCGCCGTCGCCCTGGTCTCCGGCCAGATCACCGGCAAGGAGGGCGAGACCTTCAAGGCCGGCGGCACCACGTACACCATCGGCAAGGACGGTGTGATCAACCTCGGCAAGCCGACCGTGTTCACCGCCAAGAACATCGACCAGTTCAACTTCTAGTTGCGGAGCGGTACTTCATGCAGCGCGTCTGTTTCCTCCTCAAGGTCCGTCAGGACAAGCTCGCCGAGTACCGCGAACGACACGCCGCCGTGTGGCCGGAGATGCTCGACGCACTCTCGGCCACCGGCTGGCACAACTACTCGCTCTTCCTGCGCGACGACGGCCTGCTCGTCGGCTATCTGGAGACCGAGGACTTCGAGGCCGCCAAGGCCGGTATGGAAGCCACCGAGGTCAACGCCCGCTGGCAGGCCGAGATGGGCGAGTTCTTCGAGTCCCTCGACGGAGCCCGCCCCGACGAGGCGATGAAACCGCTCACCGAGGTGTTCCACCTCGCCTGAAACCTCCCCATCAGGACCGCAGGAGCCGCACCATGAAAAGACGCACACTGCTCGCAGGTGCCATCGTGTCCGCCATGTCCACCACCGCGCTCACCGGCGGCACCGCCCGCGCCGCCGACCCCGGTCCCTCCGTCACCCGGACCGGCACCACCACGCTCGACAGCCAGGCCGTCTTCTTCGTCTCCTACGACGGTCTCGTCAACAACAACTCGTTCCAGAAGAACGGCCTGCTGACCTACAAGGGCTATCAGTACGCCGTCTGGTACACCGCCGACAAGAACGCCGTCGTCGGCCGCCGTGTCCTCGGCGGGGGCACCTGGTCCACCGTCCAGGTCGGACACACCCTCAAGACCAGTGACTCCCACAACGTCATCTCCATGGGCGTCTCCAAGGTGGACGGCCGCCTCCACCTCAACATGGACTCGCACAGCGACGGCTTCACCTACGTCAAGTCGGTCGCCGGTCTCATGGACAACCCGTCAGGACTGAGCTGGACCGCCGCCCGGTTCGGCGCACCCCAGTCCACTCTGGACGGCGTGGCCCTCACGTCGCAGTTCACCTACCCGCAGTTCGTCTCCACCCCGGACGGCAAGCTCCAGCTCAGCTACCGGCGCGGGATATCCGGCAACGGCCGCAACGCCCTGGCGGAGTACGACGGTTCGGCCTGGACCGACCTCGGCGAGTGGTCCGCCTCCACCGGCACCTACACCAGCGAGCACGGCTCCTCGACGGCCCGCAACATGTACCTGCACGGCATCGACTACGACAAGAACGGCCGGCTGCACTCCTTCTTCACCTGGCGCGAGCAGAGCGCCGCCGTGATGTGCTCCAGCGGCGGCATCACCAACCACGACACCGGTTACGTCTACTCCGACGACCGCGGCCGCACCTGGCGCACCAACGCCGGCACCGTCGTCGGCACCACCGGCGGCTCCGACAAGGTCGCCGTGACCGACAGCGGCCTGGTCATCGACGCGCTGAACCCGGACCACTCCCTGATGAACCAGGAGAGCCAGTTCACCGACTCCTCCGGCCTGCCGCACGCGATCATCTCGTACGTGCCGGGCCGCTTCGGTCAGTGCACCACGAACTACGTCTCCGACCGCACCGCCAACGGCCGCGCCTTCCACGTCCGCAAGAACTCCTCGGGCACCTGGCAGAAGACCGAGATCCCGGTCGTGCTCGGCTCCAGCCAGCGCACCAAGCTGGTCCTCGACAAGTACGACAACGCCTACGCGATCTTCCCGTTCGGCCGGATCGCCGCCGCCTCCAAGGCGTCCGGGTACACCGACTGGAAGATCCTGTTCGACGGCAGCGGTCTCAACGCCTTCGGTGAGGTCGTGATCGACGAGATGCGGATCGCACAGGACAACGTGCTGTCGTTCATGTACCAGGAGAAGTCGAGCGGCACGACCCCCTCGGCGCTCCACGTCGTCGACTTCGCACTGCCTGCCTGATCGTGACCGGTGTGGGGGCGACTCGACGATAATGTGAAGGTCGTCCTGTCGCCCCCGTCTTCCTGGAGGTCCCTGCCCGATGGCCCAGTCGGTGGGTATCAAGGACGTCGCCCGCGCCGCCGGAGTCTCCGTCGGCACGGTCTCGAACGTCATCAACCGTCCGGACTCCGTCGCCACCGAGACCCGGGCGCGCGTCCTGTCCGCGATAGACCGGCTCGGCTATGTCCGCAGCGAGTCCGCCCGCCAGCTGAGAGCGGGCCGCAGCCGGATCATGGGTCTGCTCGTGCTCGACATGGGCAACCCCTTCTTCGTCGACGTCGCCCGCGGCGCCGAACGGGCCGCCCGCGAGGAAGGCCTCGGCGTGATGGTCTGCAACAGCGCCCAGAGCGCGAGCGAGGAAGCGGAGTACCTGTCCCTCTTCGCCGAGCAGCGGGTCCGTGGCGTCCTGCTCACGCCGACCGACGCCTCCGGCCGCAACATCGACTCCTTCCGCCGCCACGGCATCCCCTTCGTCCTCGTCGACCGGGTCGCCGAGGGCACCACCGAGTGCTCGGTCTCCGTCGACGACGTCGCCGGCGGCGCCCTGGCTGTCCGCCACCTCGTGGACGCCGGGCACCGCTCCATCGCCTACGTCAGCGGCCCGCCCGGCCTCAACCAGGTCCGCGACCGCCGCACCGGCGCCCTCACCGCGCTGGCCGAGGCGGGCCTGGGCCCCGAGAACCTGCGCGAGCTGCCCACCGAACGGCTCGACGTGGCCGCGGGCCGGGACGCCGGCGCCCGCCTGCTCGGCCTCGCCGACCGCCCGACCGCCGTGTTCTGCGCCAACGACCTGCTCGCCCTCGGCGTCCTGCAGGCCATGTACGCGGCCGGCATCACGGTCCCCGACGACCTCGCCATCGTCGGCTACGACGACATCGAGTTCGCCGCCGCCGCGGCCGTCCCCCTCACCTCGGTCCGCCAGCCCGCCGTCACCATGGGCGCCCTGGCCGCCGAACTGCTCCTGGAGGAGGCGGAGACCAACGGCAAGCGCCACGACCACCGCCGGGTGGTGCTGCAGCCCGAACTGGTGGTGCGGCGCTCCAGCCTGGCGGCCCGCTGACCCGCGAGTCAGTAAGATTTCATGATCGAAGGGGTCGGCCGGCGGACGAACATGTGCTGAACTGGGACGCGCCTGAAGAATCCGTCCGTCCCGGGAGCCCTGTTGACCGCGACCTACCGCCAGCCCGGCCTCGTCCTCACCGACCGCAGCTTCACCGTCCCCCTCGACCACGACGACCCGGCCGGGGAGACGATCGAGCTCTACGCCCGCGAGGCCGTGGCGAGCGACAAGGCGGGCCAGAACCTGCCGTGGCTGGTCTATCTCCAGGGCGGCCCGGGCTTCGGGGCGAACCGCTTCGTCGGCAAGGGAGCCTGGTTCGGCCGGGCCCTGAAGGAGTACCGCGTCCTGCTGCTCGACCAGCGCGGCACCGGCCACTCCACGCCCGCCAACCGTCAGACGCTCCCGCTGCGCGGCGGCCCCGCCGAACAGGCCGACTATCTGGCCCGCTTCCGCGCCGACTCCATCGTCCGCGACTGCGAGGCGATCCGCGCCCAGGTGACCGGCGGCGCCCCCTGGACCGTCCTCGGCCAGAGCTTCGGCGGCTTCTGCGCGACGACCTATCTGTCCCTCGCCCCCGAGGGCCTCGCCGCCGCCGTCATCACCGGCGGCCTGCCCTCCCTCGACGCCCACGCCGACGACGTCTACCGGGCCGCCTACCCGCGCGTGGAGCGCAAGGTCGCCGCGCACTACGCCCGCTATCCGCAGGACGTCGAGCGGGCCCGCCGTATCGCCGACCACCTCCTCACCCACGACGTGACCCTGCCGAACGGATACCGGCTGACCGTCGAGGCCTTCCAGTCGCTCGGCATCCTCCTCGGCGGCGGCGAGGGCAGCCACCGCCTGCACTACCTCCTGGAGCACGCCTTCGTCCGCACGCCGCGGGGCCCGGAACTCTCCGACGCGTTCCAGGAAGAGGTCCAGGGCCTCCTCTCGTACGCTGCCCACCCGCTGTACGCCCTCGTCCACGAGGCCACCTACGGCCAGGACGAGCGGCCCACCGCCTGGTCGGCCGAACGGGTGCGCGCCGAGTTCCCGCAGTTCGACGCGGCCAAGTCCCTCGCCGGCGACGAGCCGCTGCTGTTCACCGGGGAGTCCATCCACCCCTGGCTGTTCGACTGCGACCCGGCCCTGCGGCCGCTGCGCGAGACGGCCGAACTCCTCGCCGCCCGCACCGGCTGGCAGCCCCTGTACGACCCGGCCCGCCTCGCCGCCAACGAGGTCCCGGTCGCCGCCGCCGTCTACCACGACGACATGTACGTCGACACGGCCCACTCCCTGGAGACCGCCCGGGCGATCCGCGGTCTGCGCACCTGGGTGACGGACGAGTTCGAGCACGACGGCGTCCGCGCGGGCGGCCCCCGCGTGCTGGACCGGCTGCTCGCCCTCGCCCGCGACGAGGCCTGACAGCCCGGGTGGTCCGTGGGTGGTCCGTGGGTGGGCGACGACATGCCTCGCTCTTAATTCCGGCATAGGGTTCATTTCGCCCAAGTGTCGACGCCGGAGTCGAGAGGACATCAGTCGATGAGCACACCGTCACCCCACGGACGGTCCCGGATCGCCGCCCTCGCCGTGGCCCTGGCCGCCGCGAGCACGCTCACGCTGACGGCGTGCGACGACGGCTCCGGGGGCTCCTCGTCGTCCTCCGTGACGCCGTCCGCCCCGGACACGGCCTCCTTCTCCGGCAACGCGGCCTCCGCGCTCGAGTCCGTCAAGGCCTCGGTGCGGGCCCAGGCCTCCGAGCGGGCCGCGTCCGCCTCGGCGGCCGCCTCCTCCTTCGAGGCCTCCGTCTCCGCCGAGACGGAACGCGCCAACAAGGCCGCGCGGACCGAGCTCGCCAAGGTCGACGGACAGGGCAACGCCATGTCCGAGGTCACCATGACCGGCAAGCCGCGCTCCGAGACGGGCGGCCTGCTCGCCGTCGTCGTCACCATCACCAACAAGACCGACAAGACAGCCTCGTACGCCGTCCAGGTCGACTTCCTCGACGCGTCGGGCAAGGTGGTGGAGACCCGGTACGTCGGCGCGGAGGACCTGAAGCCGGGGGAGAAGGTGCAGCCGGTCGCCATCAGCCGCAAGCCTGCCGAACCGGCGCTGACGCCCAGGCTGACGAAGGCGCAACGGTACTGACTCAGGCCGTGGCCAGCGCGCCGGGCGTGCGGTGTGGGCTCACGACGCGTCCGTCCGGCAGGAGCTCACCGGTGTCGTCGAAGACGATGGTGCCGTCGCACAGCAGGCTCCAGCCCTGTTCGGGATGGGCCGAGACAATGACCGCGGTGTGGTGGTCGGGGCTGTCGACGCTGGGGCACGGGGGCTGGTGGCTGCACACGACGTCTCCTCGATGCGTTCGGCTCCTGCCTCGTTCGGCCGGTATCTCTGTGGTAGCCGAACTTGTTTTCCGTTGGATGAGGAGACCCCCACATCGCCGGAAGGCCATCGGTGAGTTCCCGTCAGACGGGACGGCCGGCGGGGGCCGTTAGGCTTTCCGTGATGCAAGAACAGTTGATCGACCTCAGCGGTGACTGCGCGCGGTGCTTCGGCCTGTGCTGTGTCGCCCTGCCCTTCACCGCCTCCGCCGACTTCGCCCGCGACAAGCCGGCCGGCAAGCCCTGCACCAATCTGCGTGACGACCACCGGTGCGGTATCCACGCGAGGCTGAGGGACGAGGGCTTCACCGGATGCACGGTCTACGACTGCTTCGGCGCCGGGCAGAAGGTCTCGCAGGTCACCTTCGGCGGCCGGGACTGGCGTCAGGCCCCGCGTGAGGACGCCCGCCGGATGTTCGACGTCTTCCCGGTCGTGCGCCAGCTCCACGAACTGCTCTGGTACCTCACCGAGGCGCTCACCCTGCCCGCCGCCCGCCCGGTCCACGCCGACCTGCGCCGCATGCTGGAGCGGACCGAGGCGCTCACCCGGGGCACCGCCGAGGAACTCGCCGCACTGGACGTCCCCGCGCACCGGCAGGAGGTCAACGTCCTCCTCCTGCGGACCAGTGACCTCGTCCGGGCAGGGATCGGCGGCAAGAAGAAGAACCGCCGGGGCGCCGACCTGATGGGCGCCCGGCTCAAGGGCGCCGACCTGCGCGGGGCCAGTCTCCGCGGCGCCTACCTCATCGCGGCCGACCTCACCGGCGCCGACCTGCGCGGCGCGGATCTGATCGGGGCCGACCTGCGCGACGCCGACCTCACGGACGCGGACCTGACCGGCGCGTTCTTCCTCACCCAGCCGCAAGTGAACGCGGCCCGGGGCAGCGCCGGGACCCGGCTGCCGGAGTCAGTCACCCGCCCCGGACACTGGGCAGCGTGACTCCGAGGCGGCCCGGTCCTCGTCGGATTCCGCCACGGGGGCGGCCGTAGCACCACCGCCCGTCCGCCGTTCCAGGTGCAGCCGCAGCCCCTCCGGCATCAGCGTCAGCCGCTCGGTCACGCTGAGCCGGTAGCCGGGGTCGGCCCGCAGCTCGTAGCGGCGCAGCAGCAGACCGAGCACCAGCGTGGCCTCGTGGAGCGCGAACTGCCGCCCTATGCAGGCCCGGGCCCCGGTGCCGAACGGCTTGAAGACATGCGGGGGACGCGCGCGTACGGCCTTGGGGTCGAAGCGGTCCGGATCGAACCGCTCGGCGTCGGCGCCCCACACCTCGGGATCGCGCTGCAGCATCGGCGTGAGCACCAGCGTCCACGCACCCCGCCGCATCGGGTGCTGTCCGGCCAGCACGGTGTCCTCGACGGCCTCCCGGGCGAACGCGGGCGCCGTCGGCCACAGCCGCAGCGACTCGTCCAGCACCCGGCGCACATACCGCAGCTTCGCCACCTGGTCGTACCCCGGCATGTCGGTGGAGCCCCAGACCCGGTCCACCTCGGCACGTGCGCGAGCCGCGACCTCGGGGTGGCGGGAGAGGTAGTGCAGGGCGAAGGAGAGCGCGCCCGACGTGGTCTCGTGGCCGGCCACCAGGAAGGTGATGACCTGCCGGCGGACGTTCTGAGGCGACAGTCGCTCACCGGTCTCCGGATGGGCCGTCTCCAGCATCCGGTCCAGCAGGTCACCGTCCCCGGCCGCCGCGCGCCGGGCCCGGACCAGGTCGTCGACCATGCGGTTGAGGTAGGCGATGTCGTCCGCGTTGCGCCGCGCGGCACGCCGTAGCAGAGCCGGGAAGGGCACGGAGTTGAGGCGCTGCGCATAGGTCAGGGTGCCCACCATGGCCGTCACGAAGGGATGCGGCCGGTCCCGCTCGAAGGAGCCGAAGTCATGGCCGAACCCGGTGCGCGCGATGGTCTCCAGGGTCAGCTTGGTCATGTCCCCGGGCACGTCGACCGACCGGCCCGCAGCCTGCTCGTGGTCCCAGTGGTCCGTGAGCCGCCCGGCGACGGCCAGCATGATCGGGTGGTAGGCCTCCATCGCCTCCCGGCTGAAGCCCGGTGCCAGAATGTCGTGCGCCAGCTGCCAGTTGGGCTCGTGGTTGTAGGCGGTGAACAGCCCGTCGCCGGCGACCGGCCGCAGATTGGCCACCCCGAGGCCCACGTGTTTGGCGAACCGCGACTCGTCCGCCAGGTCCGCGACCAGCTCGGCGCCCCAGACGAACACGAACTCTCGGTTGAACGCCTTGCGCCGGTAGATCGGCCCCAACCGGCGGGCGAAGCGCAGCGAGTCCTGGAGCGGGGTGGCCCGGTTGACGCCCAGCACGTCACCGAGCAGGGGGAGCCGACGCGGCGGATGCGGAATGCGGTCCAGCTCCGGCCAGCCCAGCTCGGCACTGCGAAATCCCGTCGGCCGCGTGTCCGTCGTCTCCGCCATGACGAGATCTCCTTCGATCCAGCGGCAGTTGAGCGCGTTGTACGTGGGTTCAATAACGCGCCTCAGTCTGATCCCGTTGTTGAACCGGCGTCAAGTAAAGTGCGGGCATGGCCGGGAAGCAGGGCGGGCGCACGCGCCGCAGGCTCAGCACCGAGGAGCGCCGGGAGCAGCTCCTTTCGGTGGGGGCGAGGCTCTTCTCGGAGAGCCCGTACGACGACGTGTGGATCGAGCAGGTCGCCGAGATCGCCGGCGTCTCGCGGGGGTTGCTCTACCACTACTTCCCGACGAAGCGGGACTTCTTCGCCGCGGTCGTCGAGCGCGAGAGCGAGCGCATGCTGGCCATGACCGCGGCTGTGCCCGGCGTCCCGGTCCGCGAGCAGCTGACGGCGGGGCTGGACACCTATCTGCAATACGTCCACGCCCACGCGCACGGCTTCCGGGCCTTCCATCGCGCCGACGCCGCCGGGGACCAGGCCGTGCGCCGGGTCTATCAGCGGGCGCTGGCCGCACAGGAGCGGCAGATCCTCGCGGCGCTTGCGGCGGACCCGGAGTTCGGTGAGCCGGCGAAGGAGCGCCCCGACCTTCAGCTGGCCGTCCGCGGCTGGCTGGCCTTCACCACGGCCGTCTGCCTGGAGTGGCTGCGGGGCGCGGACCTGTCCCGGGAGCAGGTGCGCGACCTGTGCGCACGGGCACTGCTGGGTGTTCTCAGGCCCTGACCGGAATTCGCACGTCCGTCATCTGTCCCGGGTTGGCTTCATCGCCGATCTTCGCTAGGTTAGGCAAGCCTTACCTAAGGAGGAAGCGATGGGTGACAGCCAGACGTGGACGGCCGCGCCGTCCGCGGCGGAACACGCCCGGTCGGTGCTGGCCGCCTCGTGGTCCTGCGCGGTGACCGCCGAGGGCGGCCGCGAGGAGTTGGTCGGCGCGCACACCGTCACCGAGGACGGGCGGGTGACGCTGGACGTGCCCGAGGACAGCACCCTGATCGCGGCCGCGATCTGCGCGCCCCGCGGGGAGCCGTCCGCCGTCCTGGAGTTCGCCGACGTGGCACCCGTCCCCGTGCGCAGCCGTATCCGCACCCGGTTGTGGATCGCCGGCTGGTTCCTCCCAGGGGACCGCCGGCTGGAGCTCAAGGCCACGCGCGTCGTGCTGCGCCGCCCCTCCGGCGCCGTGGTCGTCGACCTCGACGAGTTCGCCGCCGCCGAGCCCGACCCGCTCGCCACGGCCGAGGCCCGGCTGCTCACCCACCTCGCCGACTGCCACCCGGACGCCGTCGAACGGCTCACCCGGCTCGTCGATCCGGACACGCTGCACGGCGTGGTCCGCGTCCAGCCCCTCGCCGTCGACCGGCACGGACTGACCCTGCGCGTCGAGCGCGCCCGCGCCCACGGCGACGTACGTCTGCCCTTCCACGCGCCCGCCGACGACGTGGCCCAGCTGACGGAGCGCATGCACGCCCTGCTGACCCGGGCGAGCGCGGCGTCCTGCCCGCGTGCCCTACAGCGGCAGCGCACAGACGGCGACGGGTGAGGCGAACGGCTTGCCTGCGAGACGCAGAGCACCGCTCGCCGTGTCCACGTGGAAGACGCTGACGGTGCCGGACCTCTGATTCGCCGCGAACAGCAGCCCGCCGTCCGGGGAGAACGCGATCTGGCGCGGGAAGTCGCCGTCCACCGGCACGGTGTCGAGCAGCCGCAGCCGGGCGCCGTCCGCCTCCACCGCGTACCGCGTGAGGCTGTTGTGGCCCCGGTTTGCGAGATAGGCGTACGAGCCGTTCGCGGTGACCAGGAACTGCGCCGGGTAGTTCGTGCCCGAACCCGTCCCCGTGGACTGCGGCGCCCCGACGGAGAGACGGCCGCTCCCGGGGTCGTAGGCGCAGACCGCCACCGTGTTGTCGACCTCGTTGGCCAGATAGGCGTACCGGCCCCCGGGATGGAAGGTGAGATGGCGCGGTCCGGCACCCGGCCGGGTCTGCGCCCGCGAGACCTCCGTGAGGGCGCCGGTGCGTTCGTTCAGGCGATAGCTGTAGACGGTGTCGGTGCCCAGGTCGACGGAGAGCACATGGTTCCCGTCGGGACCGGTGAGGAACTGGTGGGCGTGCGGTCCTTCCTGGCCGGGCCCCGGCGCCGGACTGGAGTGCGTGATCGAGTCCCTGAGTCCACCGAGGGCTCCCGAGGAGTCGATCGGATGCACGGCCACACTGCCGGAGCCGTAGTTCGCGCTGAGCAGCCAGCGCCCGCCCGGATGCACCGACAGATGACACGGCCCCGCCCCACCGGTGCTCCGGCTCCCCAGGACCTTGCGGTCGGACAGGCGTACGGCGGTCACGGCACCGGCGTCCTGCTCGGCGACCGCGTACAGCGTGCGGCCGTCGGGGTGCGGTGCGAGATACGACGGGTTGGTGACACCGGTGATCGTGCCCTTGCCGGTGACCCGGCCGCTCCCGGCGTCGTAGGCGGCGACGCCGATGCCGGTGCCGCCGCCCTCGGCGGAGGTGTAGGTGCCGAGGTAGAGGGGGCGGAGACCGGTCGGGGCCGCAGCGGACGGCGTTTTCGCCGGGCTCGGTGAGACGGTCCCGGGGGAGCCGGGAGCCTGCGAGGGCGCCGCTGCCGACGACGGTTTGGACGACGTCGAGCAGCCGACGAGGCCCGAGCCCGCTCCCGCGAGGGCGCCGACGAACCGGCGCCTGCTCCAGCCGCCGTTCGCACTGCCCATTCCTGCGCACCCCTGGTGATCGGTCGTCTCGGCCTGGACAGCCACCTTCACCCGGATCGCCCGGCCGGTGCAACCCGAGCCCGGCCGCCCGCTACCAGTCGCCGTCCTCCACCGGCTTGCCCGGCGCGTCCCCCAGCTTCTTGACCTGGTGCGATCCCGGCGGCTGCCAGGGCTCGTGATCGTCCCCGAGCCAGTCACCGACCGGCTTCACGCCCTCCAGCGGGTCCGTCGGGGCGAGGTCCTCCGCGTCCTGGTCGTAGTAGTCGAACCAGGGCAGCCCCGCAGCGGTGTATGCCGCGCGGTCCACGGGCGACGGCGGGGGAGCCTCGCCGGTGATGCGGCGCCACTCGGGCGGTGTCACCAGGTGCACGAAGACCCGCCCGGCCGGTGTGTCCGCCCAGTCCGACAGCGGCCGGTCGTCCCGGTAGACCTCCTGGCGCATGGAACCGCCGACGCCGAGTCCCATCGACGGGGCGCTGGGCGGGCCCCCCGCCGGAGCGGCGGGCGCGGCCATCGCCATGGGTACGGCGGCGCCGTAGCTCATGGCGGGCCTGCTCACCGACTGTAGCCGCCGCTGTGCCTCCCGCCACTCGGCCAGCCGCTCCTCGGCCAGCGGGAAGGACTGCAGCTGTACGCCGCCCCAGACCTCCTCGCCGGTGACCTGCCCCTCGACGGTCGCGCCGAGACCGAGCGGCACCGCGACGAACTGGCGGACCGTCCCCTTGCCGGAGTTGATGCCGTCCAGCCACGGCTGGCGGGGCAGGACCACGTAGTTCTGCGGATCACGGGCGAGGCGGTCGCTCCACGGTTTCCCGGAGACCGCGCACACCTTGCCCACCCCGACCTGGAGCGCGGCGGGCTCGGTGGTGCCCCCGAAGCTCAGCCACATGGCCTCCCGCAGATACACCGGCAGCATCACCCCACCTCGGGCCCGCCACTGCTCAGGCACGGTGTCCGGGTAGTCGGAGACGCGGCGCACCGGGAACTCGCCGAGCCCCGGCGGCAGCGGATGGGTGCCCGTCTCGGGCAGCCGCAGGGTGCGGACGAAACGCACCGCCGCACCGCCCGGCAGCCGCAGTGTGTTCCCGTCGATCCGTACGCCCGTGTCGGTCATCGGCCGCCCCCTGTGATGGTCCGTTGTGCCTGTGTCACCTTGAACGACGGGAGAGGGCCGGGCGGTTCCGGCGCCAGCGTTCCTGCAGCCGGGTCAGGTGCGGCATCCGCTCGCGCTGCTCACGGGAGGCACGGTCCAGCTCCTCCAGCAGACGGCGGGAGCGGTGCTCGGTGTCCAGCTCGTCGAGGATGCGGTTGACCTCGGTGAGAACCGCCCCGTGCAGCTGCCAGTGGCGGGAGTCGCGCTGAACCTCCTCCAGCAGGAGCTGGGCCATTTTGTCGCGGGTCGTCGTGGCCTGGCGCAGCTCGGCGGTGAGCCGGGCCTCGGCGGACTCGGCGCTCACACTGACGTGAGTGGTGACCAGGACCGCGAAGCTGACCACCGCATCACCGATCTCGGACAGCAGCTGCTCCACGGCCCGACCGGTCTCCGGCCCGAACAGCGGCTCGGGAGCCGGTTCCTCGTCGACCGGGTACGGCTCGTCGGCGAGGGGGTCGCGTTCCTTCGCGAGGTCGGTGAGGGTGCGCGCGAGGACCCGCAGCACGACCGTGCAGATCTCCAGGGTGTCCAGGCCGGTACGCAGCACCACCCGGTGCAGCAGGCCCTCCTTCACCCTGGGGTTCAGTTTGAGACTGTCCTCGGCCTGCCGGAGGGCCGCGTCCACCTCGACGATGTCGTGGTCGAGCTCGCGCGCCTCGTACAGCCGGGCCGTCGCCAGCTCCACGGGGGTACGGCCCGCGGCCTCCTCTCCCATCCGCAGCATCAGCTTCCGCAGCCGGCGGGCCAGCCCCTCGATCGACTCGCCCGCCTCGTCCACCCACACCGGGGGAGCGAGCAGCAGATTGCAGGCGAGGCCGACGACCGCGCCGATCAGCGTCTCCACCACGCGCGCCCAGGCGGTGTCCCCGACCGTCGTCACCCCGAGCACCAGCATCGCGCTGATCGCCACCTCGGGCACGAACTCCTCGACCCGCACCAGCCGTCCTACCACCAGCGAGGCCACGATGAGCAGGCCCAGGCTCCACCAGGTCAGACCCACCAGCAGACTGAAGGCGATGGCGACGAGAACGCCGGTCACCACCGAGTTCACGCGGCGGACGCCGGTGGTGAGCGTGGAGTACAGGGTGACCTGGACGACGAGCAACGCGGTCAGGGGCGCGGTGAGCGGGGCCGCCTCGGGGCTGAGCCGCAGCGCGATCACGTACGCGATCGTCGCCGCGGCCGCCGACCGCAGCGTCTGCACGACCACGGGGTCCCGGCGCCGCTTCACAGAGCGCACCAGGGACACCCTCAACTCACGTACATCTCGCATCCTCAGTGTGTTCCTCTTCCACATAAGCGTTCGGTGCACTCCGTGCGGACGGTGGCTGTCCGCGAGGAGTGCACCCATTGTGGGGGAAGACTCCCACCTGGCTCCGCGAGGCCCGCCCGGCCCGCCGGATCGGCACCGCCTACCCCGAGGCCCGCACCCAAGACATCGGATCCACCTTCAGGACCCACCCTCAACGGGTGGCGGCTGCCCGGCTGCGGGACCGGTAACCGGCGATCTTCGCGAGATTGCCGCAGCGGTCCATCGAGCACCAACGGCGGCGGCGGGCCTGCGAGTCGTCCAGGAACAGCAGGGAGCAGTCCGGGTTCTCGCACTCCTTGACCCGCTCCAGGAGCGGGCCCCGCACCAGGAGTACGGCGTCCCGTGCCACCGTCGCCAGGGCCGCGCGGGCCGGACTGCGCGCCGCCCAGCGGACCGGACCCAGCTGGGGCGCGAGGTCCGGTTGGGCGGCGACCGCGTTGACCCGCTCCACGTCGGCCGGGTCGGCTTCCCGGCCGGCCATCGCGGCGCGGACCAGGCCGTACACGGACTCGCGCAGGAGGCGGGCGTCCGTCAGATCCCGGGCGGTGACCCGCACCGCGGGCGCGTCGGTGGCCAGCTCCGCCTCCGTGAACCAGCGCGCGAGGGCCGCGGTGTCGGGGAGTCGCTCCAGCGGCGTCGCGTGCCGTTTGCCGAGGGTGGCCGCGAAGTCCAGGCAGGGGCGGCCGCCGATGAACGGGAACGCGAGTGCCGGGTCGGCGGGGGCGGGGCTGCCGGTCATGCGTCGAGCGTACACCGGTTCATGAGGTGTCGAGTCGGTGCATCGGTCCTCTTGACACCGGTTGAGGAGGTGTCGGATGGTGGCACCACTTTGCGACACCTCTTCAATCGGTGTCAGTCGCTCGGGTGGCCGGGCAGAGAGCAGGTGCGGTATGCGTGCGGTGCGGATCGACAGGTTCGGCGGACCGGAGGTACTGGTGCCGGTCGACGTCCCCGACCCGGTGCCCGGCCCTGGAGAGGTGCTGATGCGGGTCGCCGCGGCCGGGGTGAACCGGGCGGACGCCCTGCTCCGCGCCGGCCTCTACCACCGCGCCGGACGCCCGCCGCTCATCCCGGGTGCCGAGGCCGCCGGGGTCGTCGTGGAGGTGGGGGAGGGGGTGACCGGCTTCGCGCCGGGACAGCGGGTCATGGCCCTGGACGGCGGCAAGTCATCAGGTTTCTACGCCGAGTTGGCGACGGTGTCCGCCACCCAGGTCGTCGTGCTCCCCGACGGCGTGGACCTCGCCCGGGCGGCCGCCCTGCCGATCGCCTGGCTCAGTGCCTGGTACTGCGTGCGGCACCTCGCCCGGGTCTCCAAGGACGACACCGTGCTGGTGAAGGCGGCGGCGAGCGGTGTCGGCACCGCCGCCGTGCAGATCGCCGCCGAGGCGGGGGCGCGGGTCATCGCCCTCGCAGGCTCGGCCGAGAAGGCCGCCTGGGCGGGGGAGTTCGGCGCCGCCGTCACCGTCGACACCTCCGCCCATCCCGACGACGCCGAGGTCGAGGAGGTGCTCCGGCTCACCGACGGCCGGGGCGCCGACGTCGTCCTGGACACCGTCGGCGGCCGGGCATTCGGGCGTAGCCTTCGGGAAGTGGGCCACGGCGGCCGGGTCGTGGCCCTTGCCAACGTCGCCCTGGAACCGAGCACCGTCGACACCCGCGACTTCTATCCCAAGAACGCCTCGATCCTCGGCTTCCAGCTCACCAACCTCCAGATCCACGGTTACGACGCCCGCCCCGACCTGCGGGAACTGGCCGACCGAGTGGCCGCCGGCGGCTATCGCGTGCCGATCGAGACCGTCGTACCCCTGGAAGAGGCGCGGACCGCGCACGAGCGGCTGGAGGAGCGTGCCAACCGCGGCAAGATCGTGCTCTCGGCCGGACCGGAGTTCGGCAAATGACATGCGGGCGCCCTCCTCGCCGGGTGATCATGGGGTGAGTCGTGGGTGAGTCAGGGGGAAGTGACGCCGGTGGATCCAGTGGGGTCGGCACGAGCGCGGGCGGCGCTGAACCATGTGGCGGCCGTGTCCGAGGGGCCGGCTGTCGCCCCGGACGTGCGCATCACGCTGAACTTCCACCCCGACCGCCTGGCACGCGGCCTGCCCCTCCTGGAGGCGCTGGCCCAGGACGGCGTCTACCACTCGCAGTTCGTCACCGGCACGAGCAACGGCGGGCTGACCGCGCACCCCGGCGGCGACCGGTGGCGCTGGGAGAGCCGGATCTTCGGCGGCGCCTACGACGACGCGAGCGCGCACGAGCGGCCCGTGTACGGCGCCCTGAACTTCCGCCGTCAAGTGGCGGGCGCCGCCCCGCGGTTCGGCTCCTCGCACTTCCGGCTGACCGGCGAAGCCCTCGCCCGCGCCACCTTCTGCTACCCCGACACCGCCGCCGAGCCGGTCCACTTCGGCGTCGCCGCCGGCATGTCCCTGATCGCCCTCGCGGAGGCGGACCAGCAGGACGCCCTCGACGACTACATCGAGGCCCAGGTGCACGGCGGCGTGGACCTGGCCCGCGATGTGGCGGCCCTCGTCCTGGACGCGAGCTACCGGAACACGCCGGTCGAGGCGGCGGCACACCTGCTGCCCGTCCCCGTCGAGTGGCACCCCGGCCACCGGATCACCGTCGCCGAACTGCACCGCCACGCCGACTACCGCGGGCAGGAGTACGCCGACCTGGGCGCGAGCATCGCCGAGGACGGACTGGTCGACCCGCGCATCATCGGCGACGCCGCGAGGACGGGCCGCTACGAACTCCAGCACCTGAAGATGGTGTGGCACACGCTGGCCCGCTTCGGCGCGCCGGAGGGGACGGCTCACGGAGGGGAGTCGGCGGGGGGCCGGACGCCCGTGGTGAGCACCCCGAGCGCGTAGGCCCGCGAATGGCCCCCGGTGCGCGGGACGCGTTCCGTACCCTGTTCCGGGAACACACGCCCGACGCCGACCGGACGGCTGCCGAGCGGAGAGAAGGGGGCGGGACGTTGGTGGACTCCTGGGAATGGGCTCGGCAGGTGCTGGAGGACGCGGGCCTCGACCCCGGCCGCCTTGCCGGGGTCCGGCCTCTGAGCGGCGGAACCTACAACACCGTCGAGGAGCTCCTCCTCACCGACGGCACCCGGTACGTCCTCAAGGTCCCGCCCGCGACCACCGTTCCGGGCCTGCGCTACGAGCGTGAACTCCTCGTCTCCGAGGCGGAGTTCTACCGCGGAGCCGCCGTGGCCGAGGTCACGGCACCCCACGTGGTGGCCGTCGGCAACCACACCCTCGTACCCCATCTGCTGATGACGGCCTGTCCCGGCGACCCCTGGGACCGGTCGGTGTCCGAAGCCGAACGGGGGCCGCTGCGAAGGGAGTTGGGCCGTCAGGTGGCCCGGCTGCACACGGTGACCGGGCCGGGCTTCGGCTATCCCTCCCGAGCCCTCGGCCCGCTCGCCCGTGACTGGCGGACCGCGTTCACCGCCATGATCGAGGCCATCCTGGACGACGCCCGGGACTACGGGGCGCGACTTCCCCGCTCCGTCGAGGAGGTGGAGGGCACGCTCCGGGCCGGATATCCCGCTCTCGACGAGGTCACGGTCCCCGCGCTGGTCCACTTCGACCTGTGGGACGGGAACATCCTGCTGCACCGCCCGGCCGGCGGGGAGCCGCGCATCGGCGGGCTCATCGACGGGGAGCGGATGTTCTGGGGCGACCCCCTCGCCGACTTCGCCTCCCTGGCGCTGCTCGGGGACATCAAGAAGGACGAGGCGTTCCTCGCGGGGTACCGGGAGGCGGGCGGGCAGGCCGAGTTCGACGTCACGGCCCGGGTGCGCCTCGCCCTGTACCGTGCCTACCTCTACCTGATCATGCTCACCGAGACAGTCCCGCGGGCGGTCGACGACGAGAAGGAACGCTGGGTCCAGTCGGCGGTGGCCCCGGAACTCGTCGCCGCCCTCGACGAGATCGAGGCCCTCGCCCGGGTCACAGGAGCCTGAACTCCCTTGAACAGACGCACCGTACGCGATCTCAGACGCGCCAACCGCACGGCCGTACTGCAGCGCCTCTACTTCGACGGACCCCTCAGCCGCTTCGAACTCGGGCCCGTCACCGGGCTCAGCTCCGGCTCCGTCAGCAACGTCGTCGCCGACCTGGTGGCCGACGGCCTGCTGGAGGAGGCGGGAAGCGTCGACTCCGACGGCGGACGCCCCCGCACCCTGCTGCGGGTGGCGCCCGGCAGCGGCCACATGATCGGCGTCGACGTCGGCGAGACCCGGGTGCGCGTCGAGCTGTTCGACCTCACCCTCACCGAACTCGCGCGCGCCGAACGCCCGTTGACCCAGCACGGCTACGACGTCGAGGCCATCGTCGGGCACATCCGCGACGGCATCACCGAAGTGCTCGCCAGCGCCGCCGTCGAGCCCGAAGCGCTGCTCGGCGTCGGCATCGGAGTGCCCGGCATCGTCGCCCACACCCCCGAGAGCGGGGCCGTCGTGCACGGACAGACCATCGGCTGGGACGCCGTCCCGCTGGAGGCACTGCTGCGCACCGGCTCCCCGCTGCCCGGCAGCGTCCGGTACTTCATCGACAACGGCGCCAAGACCCTCGGCCAGGCCGAGATGTGGTTCGGCGGGGGGCGCGGTGCCCGCAGCGCCGTCGTGGTCCTCTTCGGCTCCGGTGTCGGCGCCTGTCTGGTGACGCCCGAGGTGGAACACGGCCGGGCGGTCGAGTGGGGGCATCTGACCGTACGGGTCAGGGGGCGCCGCTGCCGCTGCGGGGCCCTCGGCTGCCTGGAGGCCTACGCGGGTGCCGAGTCGCTGCTGGAGCGCTGGCGGGAGGCGGGCGGCCGCCCGCCCGAGGGCACCGACGAGGAGACCGCGCTGACCGCCATGCTCACCGCCGCCCACCCGGCCGAGGGCACCCCGGCCGACCCCGTGGCGCTCGCCGTCCTGGAGGAGACCGCCGAGTATCTGGGCGCCGGCCTGTCCGACCTGATCAACCTCTTCCAGCCCGAGCGGATCATCGTCGGCGGCTGGGCCGGGCTCCAGCTCGGCGACCGGTTCCTGCCCGCCGTACGGCGCCACGCGACGGCGTACGCGCTGCGGTACCCGGCCGGGAAGGTCACCGTCGACCTCGGTCGCCTCGGGCCCGACGCGGTCACCGTCGGCGCGGCCATCCTCCCGCTCGCCGACTTCTTCGCCCGCGGCGGCCGGCGCCCCGAACCGGCTCCCGAGGGCCCGGCACCGGCCTGGCGGACCGCCCTGGAGGAGCGCGCACCGCACTGACGTTTCGCCGAGCTGCGCGGAGGTACTCGCGCTCCCGCCAGCAACACGCCAGGGAGGATGCCGTGGACCACCGCAACGAAGGACCGGGCGAGAACGGGGACCCCGTCCCGCGGGACCTGCCGGACCAGCAGGCGGGCGAGGGCGAGGACCCCTGGGAGGTCGCCACCGTCCCGGGCGGGGAGCCCGGCACCGACGAGTCCGAGGACGTCCCGGACACCGACGAGGCGGGGACCGGCCGGCAGGGGGAGCAGCGGTCGGACACCGTGCACCCCGAGCACCCGGGAGCCGAGGAGTCCTCCGGCTGAGCGCCGGCCGGCGGCCGACTCGTGGGCCCGCCGGGTCTCAGCCCACCTTGCGGCCCTTCATCGGCTCCGTCCGTGCCCCCGCACCCTGCTGCATCCCGTGCAGGAACTCCTCCAGGACCTCGGTCGCGGTGTGCTCCGGATGCCAGCCGAGTTCCGTACGCGCACGCGTGCAGTCCATCAGCGGCAGCCGCAGGACCGCGTCGAACAGATGCGGGGACGCGGGCAGCAGATGCAGGCCCCACGCGGCCGCGATCGCCGAGCGGGCCGCGGTGCGCGGCAGCCGTACGGGACGGGCGTCGAGCATCCCGGCCAGCAGCTCGGCGTCGACCGTCGGCTCGGCCGCCAGGTTGAAGGCGCCCCGCACGTCCGAGCGCACCGCCAGCGCGTAGGCCTTGGCGGCGTCGTCGGTGTGCAGCGCCTGCACGCGCAGGCCGGGGATGTCGGGCAGGAAGGGCAGCAGGTCGGGCCGGGCCAGCTGGCCCGGCAGGAAGCGGCCGCCGAAGATACGGCGCTGCTCACTCGCCGACTCCCGCTTGAAGAGGAACGCCGGGCGCATCCGTACGACCCGGACGGCGGGGTGGTCGCGCTCGAAGGTGTCCAGGGCGCGCTCCAGATACGCCTTCTCCCGGCAGTACGCGGCGTCCGGCCAGCCGTGCGTCGGCCACGACTCGTCGACCGCGTGGTCCTTCGGGCCGGGGGAGTAGGCGCCCACGGACGACGCGTGCACCAGCGTCGGCACCTTGGCCGCCGCCACCGCCTCGAACACCCGGATCGAGCCGAGGACGTTGGTGCGCCAGGTCGCCGCGGGGTCGTGCGTCGGCTGGAACGCCCACGCCAGGTGGATCACCGCGTCGGCGCCCGTGAACTCCTCGACCAGATCGGTCTGTTCCGATGACAGGTCGACCGCGGACCACTCCGTTCGCGGGAGCGACCAGTCCGGGATCCGCCGGGCCAGGCCCCGTACGGAGCCGACCTCCGGATCCTCCGAGAGAAGGCGCACCACGCTGGTTCCCACGTTGCCGGTGGCGCCCGTGACCACGATCCTGCTGCCGGTTGAAGTGCTCACTTCGGCTCCTTCGGTCCGCTGGGGCGGGGAGCCGCCCGAGTACCCGGCCTCCGGCGATGCACGCGGTGTGCGGCAGGTGTGTGGCAGGTGCACGGCACGGTCCGCGGCCACGAGAGGATCACGGCATGAGTGAGATCATCCTGATGTCCGACGCCCGTGTCGCCGCCGTCCCCGTCGAGGAGAACGGGGAGCCTCTCGTGGACGTCCGCGGCCACCTCCTCGTCGACGACCGCAAGAACGAGGACTCCCTGGGCGCCGAGGTGTATCTGCGCCAGGGTGTCCTCGACCGGCTGCTCCGGGCGCAGGCCCTGCTGCCCGGCGGCCTGGGCCTGCTCTTCGTGGAGGGATACCGGCCGCCCGCGCTGCAGCGGCACTACTTCGAGACGTACGCCGGTGAACTGCGCGCCGCCCACCCCGACTGGAACGCGGACCGGATCCACACCGCGGCCAGCCGCTATGTCTCCCCGCCCGGGATAGCCCCGCACAGCGCCGGCGCGGCCGTCGACCTCACCCTCGCCGACGCCGACGGCCGCGAACTCGACCTGGGCACCGCGATGAACGCCAACCCGGAGGACAGCGACGGCGCCTGCTACACGGGCGCCGCCAACATCACCGACCAGGCGAGGACCAACCGGGCCCTGCTGGGCGAGGCGCTGAGCGCGGCGGGCCTGGTCAACTACCCGACCGAGTGGTGGCACTGGTCCTACGGCGACCGCTACTGGGCCCTGGAGACGGGGGCGCCTGCCGCGCTGTACGCAACGAAGGAACTCGACGCGCGGTAGCGCCTGGCGACGGCGCGGAGATCCGCAGAGACCAGGGCCCCGAGTCCCCCCGTGACGCACCGACCGTCCCCGGAGCCCAGCGGCCTCGGCCTGGGCCCTGGTGCGGGGTTGCCCTGCGCCTCTCGCTCTCAGGGGCGTGGGCAACTGCCCGGCCGGCCGCAGCGAGCCGGCCTACGCGTGCGAGGCAGGTCCCGCGAAGCGTCAGGCGAACGCGTTCACGCCCGTGAGCTCCGCCGACAGCGTCCACAGGCGCTCCGCCTGGTCCGGGTCGGTCGCCCACGCCCTGACGCCGCCGCTCTCGTCGCCGTCGACGGCGCCCTCGGCGATGTCGCAGTCCTCCAGGTAGACGCCGCCCATTCCCGCGAGCTGGGGCGAGGTCGCCGCCCACACCTGCGTGGCCGCGCCCTGCTCCGGGCTCTTGAAGCCCGAGGGGTTGAGCACGTTGCCCTGCTCGTCGATCCAGCCGCGCTCCACCATCTCCGCCTTGGGGAGGTGACGCTGCAAGGGGGTGAGGATGCCGCCCGGGTGGAGCGAGAACGCCCGCACCCCGCGATCGGCGCCGAGCTTGTCGAGGTGGACGGCGAACAGGACGTTCGCCGTCTTCGCCTGGCCGTACGCCTGCCACTTGTCGTAGCCGGTCCGCCAGTGGACGTCGTCCCAGCGCATGCCGGAGAAGTGGTGGGCACGTGAGGACACCGAGACCACGCGGGCGCCGCCGGGCTCGATGGCCGGCCACAACCGGTTGACCAGCGCGAAGTGCCCGAGGTGGTTGGTCGCGAACTGCGCCTCCCAGCCCGGCCCGACCCTGGTCTCCGGGCAGGCCATGATCCCGGCGTTGTCGATGACGAGGTCGACCGTGCGGCCCGAGTCGAGGAACCGCTCGGCGAAGGCCCGCACGCTGTCCAGGTCACCCAGGTCGAGTTCGTCCACTTCGACACGGTCGATGCCGGCCAGGGCCTTCCAGGCGGTGTCGGGACGCCGGGCCGGGACGACGACCCGCGCGCCCGCCTTGGTGAGCGCCCGGGTGGTCTCCAGACCGAGCCCCGAGTAGCCGCCGGTGACGATCGCGAGCTTGCCGGACAGGTCGACGCCCGCGAGGACGTCGTCGGCCGTGCTGTGGGCGCCGAACCCCGAACCGATCTTGTGCTGTGCAGTGCTCATGACGGGAACGCTACGAATTGGAGTGCTCTCGAAGTCAAGCCGGGACAAAAGGAAGCCCCGACCGGACGGGGGAATCACGGTCGGGGCGGTCAAGGGGTGGGCACGGATGGCGGTCGCCTCTCGGCGAAAGGCGCCACAGGGCTTCAGCCGAACGATCGTCCCTGTGGGCAAAGGGTGAGGCCCGGGGACACTGTCCCATCCGTACCCACGGTCTGTTCAACGGGCAACCACCCGCTGGTGTTCCGCCCTGCGGCCCGCCCCGGGGTGAGCCGCGTCACCCGTTCCGACCGGTCGGAACGGTCTCGCTCCACAGGTTCTCGGCCTGCAGCAGCAGGGTCCCCAGCACCGTCGTGCCCTCCGCCCCCTGCCCGGCGTGCTCTCGCAGCCCGTCCTGGAGCTGACCGCGCAGCTCCCGCATCGCCGCCTCGGCATGGTCGTCGGGACGATCCTCACCGCCGGTCGCCAGCAGCCGTTCGCTCTCCGCGTGGCAGGCGTCGCCGATCAGCTGGAGGAGGTCGGCGTACGCGTCCAGTACCGGCCCGGCGGGCGCGACGGGGGCGCGGTCCTCGTCGGCGGCGACGACCAGGGTACGGGTGAGCGCGCGGATGTGACCGGTGACGCGGCTCCAGCGCTCGTCGTCCTGCTCCGGGGGAATCGACGCGGGAAGCCGCCGTACGGCACGCCGCGGACCGGCCGTCAGACGCAGGCTCTCCCGACTCCAGCCGCGGGCGGACCGCAGTGCCCCCAGCCGGCGCTCCAGCCGGGCCGAGGCATGCGACCAGCCCTGCACGTCCCACTCACCGTCCCGCAGATCACCGGCCAGGGTGTGCAGGACATCGCCCGCCTCCCGGGCCAGCGCCGCGAGGTTCGCCCGCACGTCCCGCAGATGGATCGGCGGAAGCACGAACGCGTTCACGGCGAGGCCGATGACCGCGCCGAGCGCGGCCTGTCCCACCCGGTGGCCGACCTCCGCCACCCCGACCGTGCTGGTGGAGAGGGTGAACAGCGCGGTGGTCGCGCCGTAGATCCCCTGGTCGCCGAAGCGCGGCCAGTTCGCGAGGAGCACCAGCAGCGGCACGGACAGTGCCACGGCGCCCAGCGTGCTCCCGGTCACGGCCAGCGCCACCGACGCCAGTACGGCCCCGCAGCAGATCGCCGCCAGCTGCCGTACGGCCTGCATCAGCGAGCTGAACACGGTGGCCTGCACGAGCACCACCGCCACCCAGGGCGCCATCAGGGCCATCGGATCGCCCATCCACACACCGGCCACGAGCCAGGCGAGGATCGCGGCGGCCGAGGCCTTGAGCGACTGCACGAGCAGATCGCGCTCCCGCCCCGGGCCACGGAAGGCGGCACGGGCCGCCCGGCCGAAGGCATGTGCCCCCTGCCGTATCGCGTGCGTCGGGCGGGGCTGTCGACGTAGAGCTTCCGTCACACCAGTCATCTGCTATGGGTTCCGGTCGTCCGGCACGTCATGCCAGGGGACTGTCCGCCAGGGACGCCAGCAGGTGGGCCGGATCGTCGTAGATCGCCTGCGCACCCGCCTCCTCCAGGTCGGCGCGGGGGATTCCGCCGCACAGGACGCCGACACAGCGGACGCCCGCCCGGCTGCCGGCCTGCATGTCCCAGACGGTGTCGCCGACGAAGACCGCGCGTTCGGCGGGCACCCCCGCCAGTTCCAGCGCGTGCTCGACGGGCTCGGGGGCGGGCTTGCCCTCCTCGACGTCGTCTGCGCTGGCGGTGGCCATGATCGCGTCGTCGGCGGCGATCGCCCGGCGCAGCGCGGACAGTTCCGCCCCGCCCGCCGAGGTGGCGAGGACGACCCGCCAGCCCTCGCGGTCCAGATGCCGCAGCAACCGGCCGGCGTCCTGGAGGGCGGGCAGCCGGTCGAAGTACTGCCCGTAGAGCGCCTTGTGGGCGGCGCTCAGCTCGGCGTCCTGGTCCTTGTCTCGGTCCTCGCCCAAAAGATGCGCCACGAGGTCGTCGGAACCGAGCCCGATGGCCCGGTGGACGGCGTGCATCGGCACCTGGTGGCCCGCCTGCCGCAGCGCCTCCCACCAGGTCGTCACATGCAGGTGGTTGGTGTCGACCAGGGTGCCGTCGACGTCGAACACTGCAGCCCGTTCCATGTACCGCTCCTTGTCCTGTCGTGCCGCACGGGTACCACCTCAAGGGCCCGCCACTCGGTCCGGTACCCGGCCTTCCCGGGACCAGGCCAGCAGTTCCCCGAGGTTCCAGGTGGTCACGATCCGCTCGGCCGGCACCTCGCACTCCTCCGCCCGCGCGCAGCCGAGGATCTGCCAGTCGAGCTGGCCGGGCGCGTGCGCGTCGGTGTCGACGGAGAACAGCACGCCCGCCTCGACCGCCCGGCGCAGCAGCCGGCGCGGCGGGTCGAGGCGCTCCGGGCGGCTGTTGATCTCCACCGCCGTGCCCGACTCCGCGCACGCGGCGAACACCTCGTCCGCGTCGAACTGCGACTCGGGCCGGCCGCGCCCGGTCACCAGCCGTCCCGTGCAGTGCCCGAGGATGTTCGCGTGCGGGTCGCGCACGGCGGCCACCATGCGCCGGGTCATCGAACGGGCGTCCATGCGCAGCTTGGAGTGCACGGACACGACCACGACGTCCAGGCGGTCCAGGAGTTCGGGTTCCTGGTCCAGGGAGCCGTCGTCGAGGATGTCGCACTCGATGCCGGTGAGCAGCCGGAAGGGCGCCCAGGTCTCGTTGAGTGCCGCCACCACGTCGAGTTGCTCCCGCAGCCGCTCCGGTGACAGCCCCCGGGCCACGGTCAGCCGTGGCGAGTGGTCGGTCAGCACCGCCCATTCGTGGCCGAGCTCCGCCGCGGTCCGGCCCATCTCCTCGATCGGGCTGCCGCCGTCCGACCAGTCGGAGTGCAGATGGCAGTCGCCGCGCAGGAGCGCCCGCAGCTTCTCGCCGCCCCTGGCCCGGGGCGCTGCCGACTCCTCCTCCAGCTTCTGCAGATAGCCGGGTACGCCTCCGGCCAGCGCCTCGCGCACCACCTGGGCCGTCTTCGGGCCGATGCCCTTGAGTGACTCCAGCGACCCGGCCTCCGCGCGCTCGCGCACCTCGTCCGCGGGCAGCTCGGTCAGTACCCGGGCCGCCGTACGGAAGGCACGGACGCGGTACGTCGGTGCCAGGGACCGCTCCAGCAGGAAGGCGATCCGTTCCAGGGCCTCGACGGGATCCATCGCCACCTCCTCCAGAGTTGCCCGGCTCCTCCAGAGTTCCCCAGGCGCCCGGGCGCCGCACGACGGACGAGCGGTTTGTCGGGCAGCGCGCCGGGTACTGCGATGCCTCGCCGGACGTCCCCCGGATCTCGGACCCCGGGCCCCGGTCGTCCGGCAACCGCCTCGTCGTGCCCGACGAGACCCCCGCCCTACGAGGAGGCTGAGATGTCCGCCCCCACCGCACCCGACACCAAGGCGGCCGTGATCACCGGAGCCGATTCCGGCATCGGCAGGGCCACCGCCGTCCGGCTGGCCCGGGCGGGGATGGACGTCGGCATCACCTGGCACACCGACCTCGAGGGCGCCGAGGAGACCGCCGAGGAGGTCCGCGCCCTCGGCCGACGCGCCGAGGTGGCGCGGATGGACCTCACCCGGCTGCCCGCCGCCGCGGACACCGTCGACGAGCTGTGCGACCGGCTGGGCCGCCTCGACGTCCTGGTCAACAACGCGGGCACCGGCACCATGACGCCCTTCCTCGACCTGGAGCTCGACACGGTCCGCGAGGTCCTCGACGTCGATCTGCTGGGACCGTTCCTGTGCGGTCAGCGGGCGGCCCGGCACATGATCCGGCAGGGCGACGGCGGCCGGATCGTCAATGTGACCTCCGTGCACGAGCACCAGCCGCGGGTCGGCGCGGCCCCGTACTGCGCGGCCAAGGGCGGCCTGGGACTGCTCACCCAGGTGATGGCCCTGGAACTCGCCGAGCACGGCATCACCGTCAACGCGGTCGCGCCCGGCGAGATCGCCACCCCGATGACGGGCCAGAAGGACACCGACGTCCACACCGAGAAGCGTCCCGGTGTCCCGCTCGGCCGCCCGGGTGACGCACGCGAGGTCGCCGCCGTGATCGCCTTCCTGGCCGGCCCCGAGGCCACCTACGTCACCGGTGCGTCCTGGAGTGTCGACGGCGGGATGCTCCGCATGGGCCCGCAGGCCGGCTCGCACCTCGGCGACGACGAATGGCGGCGCCCTTGAGACTGCGCACCAGTTCCTGCGAGCGTCCAGGCTTCACCCGGGTCCGCTGCGGCCGGGGTTTCCGTTACCGAAACCCCGAGGGCAAGCCGGTCACGGACCCGGACGTGCTCGCCCGCATCCGCGCCCTGACCTCCCGCCCGCCTGGCGCGAGGTGTGGATCTGCCCCTGGCCCAACGGGCACCTCCAGGCCGTGGGCACCGGCGCCGCCGGACGCCGCCAGTACCTGTACCACGAGCGGTTCCGCGCCCAGCAGGAGCAGGCCAAGCACGAGCACGTGCGGGAGGTGGCCCGCGCCCTGCCCACGCTGCGCGAGCGGGTCGCGGAGGACCTCGCGGGGCGCGGCCTGAGCCGCCCCCGGGTCACGGCCTGCGCGGTGCGCCTGCTCGACCTCGGCTTCTTCCGGATCGGCAGCGACCGGCACACCCGCCAGACGGAGACCTACGGCCTGACGACCACGCTCCGCGAGCACGTCACCTGCGGCCGCGACGAGCTCACCTTCGCCTACCCGGCCAAGGGCGGCATCGAGCTGGTCCGCGCGCTGGTCGACGAGGACGCCCTGACCGTCGTACGCGCGCTCGACCGCCGCAGGAGCGGCGGGGACCGACTGCTCGCCCACTGGGAGCGGGGCGCCTGGCACGATCTGCACGGCGCCGACCTGAACGAGGCGCTGCGCCGGCTGTCCGGCACCGACATCACCGCCAAGGACTTCCGGACCTGGCACGCCACGGTCCTGGCCGCGGTCGCCCTCGCCGTCACCGCCGAGGAGGCCCGGACCACCCCGACGGCCCGCCGCCGGCAGATGGCCAGGAGCGTGCGCGAGGTCAGCCACCACCTGGGCAACACGCCGGCGGTGTGCCGGGCCTCGTACATCGACCCGCGGGTCTTCGAGCTGTTCGAGCAGGGGAGGACCGTCGCCCCCGCCCTCACCCGGCTGGGCGAGCACGGGACTTCGGGCGGCCGGCCACCCAGGGCGCGGTCGAGGCGGCGGTCCTCGAGCTCCTCGGCGGGTGACGCACGCCTCTCCCCGCCGCGGGATGCGTTCTACGCTCGAACCATGACCGAAATCGCGAGCCCGCACATCGCCACCCCGCGGATCATCGTGCTCGGGGTCCAGCCGACCACACCGCCGTTCCGGATCGTGGAGATCGACGGGGAGGTGGTCGGCGAGGCGAGGGCCGTCACCGACGTCCTGGAGGCGGCCGCCGCCTTCGGTATCACGGTCCACGACCTGGACGACCCGGACGTGGTCCGCTGGGTGGGCGGCGACAAGTTCACCTGGACCCGGCACTGACCCGTCGGCTCAGCCGACCGTCCACTTCTGGTTGGCGCCGCCCGTGCAGGTCCACAGCTGCAGCCGGGTGCCGTTGGCCGAGTTGTTGCCGGTCACGTCGAGGCACTTGTCGGCCTGCGGGTTGACGATGTCGCGGGCGCCCGTGACGGTCCACCGCTGGGCCCCGGAGCCGTTGCAGTCGTAGAGCTGGACCGCCGTCCCGTCCGCGGTGCCGCCGCCCGTGACGTCCAGGCACTTGCCGAGCGCGCGGATCGTGCCGTCCGAACCGACGGCCCACTGCTGGGCGGCGCTGCCGTTGCAGTCGTAGAGCTGTACGGCGGTCCCGTTCGCGGGGTTCGCCCCGGCGACGTCCACGCACTTGCCCGCGAGGCCCCGGATCGCCGCCCCCGTTGGCGCCTCGCCGGTGGTCACCGACACGTGGTCCACCACGAGCTGCTGCGGGAAGGTGGTGGAGCCGTCCGGGTCACCGGGCCAGTAGCCGCCGACCGCGAGGTTGAGGATCAGGAAGAAGGGCTTGTTGAAAACCCAGGTGCGGCCGCCCAGGTCGGCGGGGGTGCGCCGCTGGTAGACGGCCCCGTCGACCGACCAGGTGATCGAGTCGGGTGCCCAGTCGACGGCGAAGGTGTGGAAGGCGTCCGCGAAGGCCTGGCCGTTCGGCAGGGAGTAGCCGGCGCCGATGCCGCCCGAGCCGGAGTAGCCGGGGCCGTGGATCGTGCCGTGGACGGTCGAGGGCTCGAAGCCGACATTCTCCATGATGTCGATCTCCCCCGAGGCCGGCCAGTTGACCGGGGTGCCGAGCATCCAGAACGCCGGCCACATGCCCTGCCCACGCGGGATCTTCATCCGCGCCTCGACGTGTCCGTACTGTGCGGTGAACTTCCCGGAGGTGTTCAGCCGGGCCGAGGTGTACTGGCAGGTGCCGTACCAGCACTGGTAGTTCGCGGGGTTCTCGCGCCGGGCCGTGATCACCAGATGGCCCTGCCCGTCGAGGGCGGCGTTCTTGTTGCCCGAGGTGTAGTACTGCCGCTCGTGGTTGTTGACGTTGTCGCCGGTCTCGATCTGCCACTTCGAGGAGTCGACCGCGGCTCCGGCGGGCCCGTCGAAGGTGTCGGAGAACGTCACCGCGGCGGCGACGACGGTGGGCGGGTCCGCCTGGGCGGTACCGGACGAGATCAGCACGGCGGACAGTGCGGCGAGGAGACATCTGCGCAGCAGGCGTGAGGCGGCCACGGCTCTTCCTCCGGGGTGGGGGGGATGGTGTCGCCTCTTGATTTAAGGAGTGAACTAAGCACCAGTCAATACTCTGGTACAGACCAGAAGTTGAGCGAACCCCGGATCCCTTACGCCTTCTTCGCCGACTTGTCCCGCGGCTTCTTGTGCACCGCCCGGCTCAGCCGCCTGCCCAGCAGCAGATAGCCGATCAGAGCGCCGGAGGTGTTGAGGATGACGTCGTCGATGTCGAAGGCCCGGCCTTCCACGAGGGCGCCCTGCGCGAACTCGACGAGCAGCATCACGAAGGCAGTCAGCAGCGCGATCCGCAGCAGCCCGCGGGTCTTCGGGGCGATGATCGGAACCAGGATGCCGAACGGGATGCCCAGCAGGATGTTCCCGCCGATCTGCTTGAAGGCGTCCCGCAGCTCGGGCTGGTTCAGATAAGCCTTGAGGGAGGCGCCCGGATGCAGGTTGGTGTGCGTCAGATCCACCGACGCCGGTGAGGGTTCGAGCGTGAGCCGGGCCAGGACGACGGCGAACGCCACCATGAACACGAACGCGAACACCATCGCCACGAAACGGACCACGAGGGAGAGCGGATCTCGCCGGGGGCGGGCGGGCTTCACCGCGCGCTCGTTCTTGGCGGTGCCGGTGTCTGACCCCGCTCGCGAACGTGACGGCGCCCAGGCCATTGGATCCTCCACTCTCGAACTTCCCAGTGTCGAAAGGCGCTTACCCCTGAACGGTCCGAGGATGCCGCCGCACACCGGTCGGCCTCCGGTTTCCCTTCGTACGGTCGGGGCACGCGGGCTGGAGTACCGCGCGCGTCGCCCCCGCACGCCCTCGGACCGGTGTTTGGATGGCGCGCGACGAACGTTCCCCAGGCCGCGGCTGCGAGGAGGTGGCGCATGACCGGGCCTACGACCGGGCGTACGACACTCCTCGCCACAGCCGAACTCCTCGGCTGGTGGACCGCGCTCGCCGTGCTCTGGCTCATGTTCATCAGCACCGTGGACACCCTCGAACTCGCGGTCGGCGCGGCCGTCGCCGGCCTCGGCGCGCTCGCCGCCCGGGCCGCCCGACGGGCGGTGACCGGACGGTGAACGGCTGGATCCTCGCGGCGACCGTCGTCCTCGGCGGGGGAGTGGGCGCCACCGTGTGGGGCGTCGCCACCGGGCCGCTCGGACGCCGGGTCGTGGCACAGAACCTGTGCACCGCCTTCGCCTGCCCCGCCCTCCTGCTGCTCTCCCAGGGCTACGACCGCCCCTCCTACGTCGATCTCGCCCTGGTCCTCGCCCTGCTGGGCCCGGTCGGCACCCTCGTCTTCGCCCGGCTGCTCGCCGACGAACTGGCCGAGGACCCGCCGAGCGCCTGGGGCCTGACCTACGCGGCCGCCGCGGTCGGCGCGGTGGTCGTCACCGCGCTGTGCGCGGCCACCGGCCCGAGCCGGGCGACGGCCAAGCTCCTGGTCGTCGGGGCCCTGCTGATCGGCGGGAACGTCGTCGCCTCCCGCGCCCTGTCCGGCGCGTTCCCGGGGGTCCGCCGTGGCTGACGCGGTGATCGTCGTCGCGCTGCTCCTGGTCGCCGTGTCCGCGACCGCGGCGGTGGCCGTCCGCGACCCCGTACGCCAGGCCCTGGTCCTGTCCGTGCTCGGCCTGGTCCTCGCAGTCCTGTTCACCGTGCTCCAGGCACCCGACGTGGCCCTGTCGCAGCTGGCCGTGGGCTCCGCCCTCACCCCGCTGTTGCTGCTGCTCGCCGTCCACAAGGTCAGGCGGCGCGGAAAGAAGGAAGGACACCGCCGGTGAGCCGCCGCGCCCGGCTGTGGCTCCTGGCGGTGGGCGGCGCGGGCCTGGCCGCCCTCTTCGTGGCCGCCGCCCTCGACCTGCCCGCCTTCGGCGGCGACCACCACCCCTACGGCGACCGGGCCGTCCACGCCTCCCTGGCCCGGCGCACCGCCAACGTCATCGCCTCCGTCAACTTCGACCAGCGCGCCTTCGACACCCTCGGCGAGATGACCATCCTCTTCGCCGCCGTCATCGGCTGCGTGATCCTGCTGCGGCAGACCCACGACGAACACCGCGCCCGCGCCGCCGCCGAGAAGCTGGCCCGCCCCGTCCGCCGCTACGCCCTCCTCGTGCTCCCCGTGGCCCTCCTCACCGGCCTCTACGTGATCGCCCACGGGCAGCTCAGCCCCGGCGGCGGCTTCCAGGGCGGGGTCGTCGCCGCGACCTCTCTGCACCTGCTCTACCTGGGCGCCGACTACCGGGCCCTGGAACGGGTCAGGCCGGTCGGCCTGTACGAGACCGGCGACGCGATCGCCACCTCCGCCTACGTCGTCACCGGCCTCGCCGGACTGATCGGCGGCTCGGCCTTCCTCGCCAACACCGTGCTGCCGTACGGCACCTTCAACACGCTGTCCTCCGGCGGCACCGTCCCCCTGCTGAACGCGGCCGTCGGCATGGAGGTCGCCTGCGCGGTCGTCGTCCTGCTCGCCCGCTTCCTGGACCAGACCGTCGAGATCGAGGAGGGGAACGCGAAGTGATGGATGTCTTTCCCTATCTGGTGGCCGGATGGGTCTTCCTGGCCGGCTGCTACGGCCTCGCCACCAGCCGCAACCTGATCCACGCCGTCGGCTGCCTGTCCGTGTGCCAGGCCGGTACCTACGTCCTGCTGCTGGCCGTCGGCTACCGCGACCACGCCACCGCCCCCGTCTTCTCCGACCTGAAACCCGGCTCGCGCCCCGTCGTCGACCCGGTCGTCCAGGCCCTGACGCTGACCGACGTCGTCGTCGGCGCCACCGTCACCGCCCTGCTGCTCGCCCTCGTCGTGCAGATCTCCAAACGGCACGGCACGGTCGACCCCGACGAACTCTCCGAGCTGCGCGGCTGATGGACGACCTGCTGCCCCTGCTGGTGGCCGTACCGCTGCTCGGGGCCGCCCTGCTCGTCGCCGGCGGCCGCCTGGTGCCCCGCCCGGTCGCCGAGACCGTCGGCTGCGCGGTCTCCGCCGGTACGGCCGGCCTCGCCCTCGTCCTCCTGCTGAACTCCTCGCCGCCCTTCCTGGAGTGGGCCGGCGGCTGGGTCCCCGTGCAGGGACAGAGCGTCGGCATCGTCCTGATCGGCGACGGGGCCGGCCTCGGCATGGCCGCGCTCGCCTCCCTGCTCACCCTGGCGGCACTGGCGTACTCCTGGCACTATTTCGACGAACCGCCCAGCGGCCACGCCGGGTCCTTCCCCGCGCTCCTGCTGCTGTTCCAGGGCGGCATGTGCGGGTTCGCGATCGCGGGCGACCTGTTCAACGCGTTCGTGTGGTTCGAGCTGATGAGCGTCGTGGCGTACGCCCTGACCGGCCACCGGGTCGAGGAGGCCAGGGCCGTGCAGGGCGCGCTGACGTTCGCCGTCGTCACCTCGCTCGGCGCGTACGCCATGCTCATGGGCATCGGACTGCTGTACGCGCGCACCGGCGAGCTGGGAATGCACCCGATCGGCCGGGGACTGGACGCGCACGGACGCCCCGACGCCCTGGTCCTCGCCGCGTTCGTCCTGGTCATGACCGCACTGCTGGTCAAGTCGGCCGCCGTCCCCTTCCACTTCTGGCTGCCCGACGCGCACGCCGTCGCCCCCACCCCGGTGTGCATGCTGCTGTCGGGTGTCATGGTCGAACTCGGCACCTTCGGTGTCTGGCGCGTCTACGGCACGGTCTTCTCCGGTCCCGGCGGCGTCCCGGCTCCCGAGTTCGAGCGGGCCCTGGTGACGCTGGGCGCGCTGACGGCCGTGATCGGCGCGGTGATGTGCTGGTACCAGCGGCACATCAAACGGCTGCTGGCCTACTCGACGGTCGCCCACACCGGGCTCTTCCTCATCGGCATCGGCGTCCTGAAGCCGGAGGCCGACGACGGTATCGCCCTGTACGTCCTCGGCCACGCCGGAGTGAAGGCGGCCCTGTTCGCCTGCACCGGCATTCTCCTCGACCGCTACGGCAGTGTCGACGAGCACGCGCTGCACGGCAGGGCCCGTGAACTCAAGGGCGTCGCGGTGCTGTTCGTCCTCGGCGCCCTCGGCCTCGCCGGCCTGCCGCCCTTCGGCACGGCACTCGGCAAGTCGGTTACGGAGGAAGCCGTGGGAGGCCCGCTCACCGTGCTCTACGTGGCGGCGAGCGCGGTGACCGCGGCGGCCGTGCTGCGGGTCGCCGCTCGGGTGTTCCTGGGCCTGGGCCCCCGCCCCGAGGTCGGTTCCGGGTACGAGACGACCGGCTCCGGGGAGCGGCCCGAGACCCGGCACCGGCTCAGCCGGATCCCGGACACCATGACGGCGGTGCCCGCCGTGCTGCTCGCCGCAGCCGTCGCCGTCGGCGTGGCCCCCGGTTTCGCCAGGGTGGTCGCGCACTCCGTGAACGAGACCGGATCCGCAGGCGTGTTCACCTCCGTGCATTGGACCCCGGCCGGAGTCCTGCTGGGCCTGGTGTCGACCCTGCTGGCCGGGGTCCTCGCTCTCCTCGCCGTCACCCGCCCCGAGCCGTTCGCCGCACCGGACCGGGCGCTGTGGCTACGGCGCCTGCAGTCCGGGCACATCGGCGACTACGTGGCGTGGGTGCTGGTCGGCACCACCGTGCTCGGCGCCCTCACCCTGCCGGGCATGCTCGGCGGCTGATCAGGTGCCGTAGGTGACCTCGACCTTCTTGAAGCCGAGCGAGTTCAGCAGTCCCTTGAGCATGTTGGTGGTGTTGGTCTCGGCCCGTTTGGTCAGCTCGCTCTCCTTCGCCGCCTCGGTGATGTGCTTCACCGCGAGCTTCTGCACGGCCTGTTCGCTGTTCGGGTTGTCGGAGAAGAAGTCGCCGAGCCGGTCGAGCAGACCGCGCTGTTTGGAGACCGCGTAGGAGCGGTCGGCGTCCAGCGTGGCCTTGCCGAGCTGCGCGTGCGGCAGATGGAGCGTGGCGGCCGTGCGGTCCTCGTTGACCGTCACGTCGTTCTTGGCGACCTTGCCGAGGTCGACGTAGGCGTCGACGGCGCCCGCCCCCACGTACAGGGTGCGGGAGCCGCGGATCGCGTCGGGCAGGAACTTGGTGTCCTTCTCCAGGTCCACCACGACCTGGAAATTGCCGGAGGCGGCGTCGTAACGGCTGATGTCCTGGATGGACTCCAGAAGTGCGGGACCCGAACGGTCGTGGGTCTCCGTGCCGAACAGGTCCTTGAGGCCAGGGAGCACGCTGAACCGGATCCCGGCGAAGAACACCACGAGCACCACCACGACGGCGGTCAGTATCTTCGCCCAGCCGGGCATGCGCCTGGACACTCGCCTGATGGGAGTCGTCATGCGACGGCCCTCCTTCCTACTGCACGGATGCCCACGGATGACCCCCAAAAGCCCTGGGAGACCGTCTTGTTGGCCGATTGGGACACTGACGGGACACACCGGGGCGCACTAGCGTGGGGAACTCCGCGTACCGGCGTGTCTGGAGACCTGGATGAGCACAGACAGCACGTCCCGGACCCTTTGTCCCATGCACCGTATCCCCCTGCCCGAGAACGGCCCGCCCCGGCTCACCACCCTGGCCACCGGCACCCCGGTATGGCTCGTCACCCGCTACGCCGACGTGCGCCAGGTGCTCATGGACCCCCGATTCAACCGGAAGTCCCTCAGGGACGAGGACGCCCCGCCGCTGCTCCTCGTACCGAACCTGCTGGACTCCCCGGACGGCCTCCTCAACCAGGACGGGCCGCCCCATCAATTGCTGCGGGGTACCGTCCAGCGGGCCTTCACCCCGCGCGCGATCGCCCGCTGGCGGCCCTGGACGGCCTCCGTGGTGGAGACCCTCCTCGACGACCTCGCACGGCAGCCGCAGCCCGCCGACATCGTCGAGGGGTTCACCCGCCGGCTGCCCGTCTCGGTGATCTCCCGGCTGATGGGCCTGGAGCACGCCGACTGGGAGCGCATCCGCGACTGGGCCGACCACGCCCTGTCCGGCGGCGCGCACACCGCCGAGGAAGTCGGCGCCGCCATGCGGGAGTTCGGCCACTTCTGCGCGGGACTGATCGCCGAGCGGCGCAAGGAGCCGGGCGACGACCTGGTGAGCGCCCTGGTCGGCGCCGGCGACGACCAGGGCATCGACGAGCCCCGTCTGGTCATGCTGGTCCTGGGCCTGGTCGTCGCCGGTCACGAGACGACCATGACCGCCCTCGGCAACATCGTCGTCCACCTCCTCACCGATGGGCGGCAGGCCTGGCCCGGTCTCGCCGAGAGCCAGGAGTCGGCCGAGACCGCCGTCGAACAGCTGCTGCGCACGATCCCGCTGAGTGAGGGCAGGGTGCTGCCCGGGCTGATCCGCCGGGCCGTAGAGGAGGTCGAGGTCGGCGGGGTGACGATCCCGGCGGGGGCCGTGGTCGCCGTGCAGACCAACGCGGCGAACAGAGACCCGGATGTCTTTCCGCGGCCCGAGGAGACCGACCTGTTCGCCCCGCTGACGACACCGAGCGTGGTGTTCGGCGCCGGTCCCCACCACTGTCTTGGCGCATGGCTGGCCCGCCTGGAGCTGGGGCTGGCCCTGCACCGGCTCGCGGTCCGGTTCCCGGGGCTGCGGGCCGAGTTCACGCCGGAGACGATCGACTGGCGGGAGGGACAGATGACACGGGGACCGCGCCGGTTGCCGGTGTCGTGGTGAGTGCTACTGGTGAGGCTTGAGTTCACGGTCGCCCGACGGCCTGGACCACCACACTCCTTCCCCGCGGGTGAGCCCGGGAAGCCGCAGCTCGATCTCCCGCACCCGCCGCGCCGGGAGCCCGCCGGTGATCACCCATGCCGTGGCCCCACCCGTGGTGCCCGTGAACTCGGCTCCACAGGCGGCGAGTTGCCCGGTGACCGCAGCCAGTGCGTCCAGCGGCACCTCCGCCTCGAACGCGTGGTACGGCTCGAACAGCCGGGTCCCCGCCCGCTCCAGGGCGCGGCGCAGCACGATCGGCGTGAGCCCGCGGAAGTCGGCGGCGGTGCTGAGGGGCCCGACGAATCCGGAGCGGACGAGGGTGACCCGGTAGTCCGTCACCGCCGCGCCGCTCAGACCGGTGCCCATGCTCGCGTGGACGGTCTCCTCGATGGCCTGGTGGAACGCCCGGGGGAGCGCGCCGAGTTCGGTCTCGTACGCGAAGACCCCACCGGAGCCGCGCTCACCCGGCTCGACCCGCAGTCCGATCGTCGCCCAGTAACGGGTCCCCAGATGCCAGGGACACTCCTCGCACGCTTCCCCGGTGCCGCGCGGCCGCTCCAGGTACCGCACCCGGCCCGGCTCGAAGTCCGCCTCGACACCGAAGTCCTGGGCGAGGGTCGCCGCGAGCACCTCCATCTGCACCTCGCCGTACAGGAGCAGCGAGGTGGCGCCCGCGGACGCGGGGCGCACGTGGATCAGGGGGTCCTGGTCGGCGAGGGCCAGCAGGGCCGAGCGCAGCCGGACCGCCTGACCGGGGTGGCGGGCGGTGACCAGGGTCTCCAGGGTCGGGGGAGCGAACTGCGGCGCGCGGTCGGTGAGTGCACCGAGGCGGTCGCCCACGCGGAGGCCGGCGGAGAAGGTCAGCGCCGCGATGGTTCCGGCGGTGAGGGGTCCGTTCAGGTGCGTCACCCGCCCGGAGACCCGGCTGGTCGCGCCGTCGGCCTCGCGCCTGAGAAACGTCAGCCGCTGACGCTCCGTCACCTCGCCGTCGTACAGCCGCAGATACGCGGTGCGCTCACCGCCGGGTCCGGGGCGTACGGCGAACACCGCGCCGCGCGGTTCGCCGTCTCGTGTCGCAGGGCCGGCCGGGATCAGCCGGATCACGCCCTCGACCAGGTCGCGCACGCCCTGGCCGCCGAGGGCGGAACCGAAGAACACCGGGTGGAAGGAGCCGTCGGCGGTGCGGGCGGCGAGGACCCCGCGCAGGTCGTCCGGGGTGGGCGCGGGGCCGTCCACGACCGCCGTCAGGATGTCCGGGTCGACCTCGGCGAGGGCCTCGGCCAGCCCGCTGTCCCCGGGCAGGGCGGTCACTCCGGCGGCGGATGTGCCGATGCCCGTCACCTTGGTGAGCGGGGCGACGTACGGCGTCAGCCTGCGCCGGATGTCGGCGAGCAGGCCCTCGTCGCGGGCACCGGACCGGTCGATCTTGTTGACGAAGATCAGCGTGGGCAGCCGTAGCCTGCGCAGGGTCCGCATCAGCACCCGGGTCTGTGCCTGTACGCCCTCCACGGCGGACAGCAGCAGGACCGCCCCGTCGAGGACCTCCAGGGCGCGCTCGACCTCCGCGATGAAGTCCGAGTGCCCCGGGGTGTCGATGAGGTTGATCCGGGTGTCACCGACGGTGAACGAGGCGACCGCGGAGCGGATGGTGATGCCGCGCTGCCGCTCGATCGCACCGTCGTCGGTGCGGGTGTCACCGGTGTCGACGCTGCCCAGCCGGTCGATCGCGCCGTGCTGGAACAGCAGCCGCTCGGTGAGGCTGGTCTTACCGGCGTCGACGTGGGCCAGAATTCCGATGTTCAGGGTGTGCATACGCGGTCGAGTCCTCGAGAACCGTGGGCCGAAGGGGGCGCTGGGTCGATTCGAGGAGTCGGCGCATGCGAGGGATCCTGACGTGAGGGAACTCGGACCTGGCCATGATGGCATCCGCCGGTCGGGGCACCGCAACCCAATTTCGCCGGCCGGGCGGTCGGCGGGCGGGCCAGTAGCATGAGCCGGGCAACCCGAGATGATCATCATAGGAGCAGGTCCGTGCGAGACATCGCCGTGTTCAGCGGTAGCGCCCACCCCGAGCTGGCGGCTGAGGTCTGCGCGCATCTGGGGGTGCCGCTCAGTCCCACCCGGGTCAGCCGGTTCGCCAACGACTGCCTGGAGGTGCAGCTTCAGGCCAACTGCCGGGAGCGGGACGTCTTCCTCGTCCAGCCGCTGGTCAGGCCGGTCCAGGAGCACCTGGTGGAGCTGCTGCTGATGTGCGACGCGGCCCGTGGTGCCTCCGCGCGCCGGATCACCGTGGTCATGCCGCACTACTCCTACGCCCGCTCCGACAAGAAGGACGCGCCCCGCATCTCACTGGGCGGACGCCTCGTCGCCGACCTGATGGTGTCGGCCGGCGCGAGCCGTGTTCTCGCCATGACCCTGCACTCCCCGCAGGTGCACGGCTTCTTCTCGGTGCCCGTCGACCATCTGCACGCCCTGCGGGAGCTGGCCGCGCACTTCCGGCAGTACGACCTGACCCGCACCACCGTGGTCTCCCCGGACCTCGGCAACGCCAAGGAGGCGGCCGCCTTCGCCCGGCTCATCGGCGCGCAGGTGGCCGCGGGTGCCAAGCAGCGGTTCGCCGACGACCGGGTCAGCATCAGCGACGTCATCGGCGAGGTCGCCGGACGGGACGTCATCGTGCTGGACGACGAGATCGCCAAGGGCAGCACGGTCCTGGAACTGCTCGACAGGCTGCGCGAGCTGGGCCCGCGCTCCATCCGGGTCGCGTGCACGCACGGGCTCTTCGCCGACGGTGCCCTCAAGAGGATCGGCGAGCAGCCCGACGTACTGGAGATCGTGTGCACCAACACCGTGCCGGTCCCCGTCGAGGAACGCACCGACAAGTTGCGGATCCTGTCCATCGCCCCGGCGCTCGCCGAGGCCGTACGGCGCATTCACAACGGCGAGTCCGTCAGCGCCCTGTTCGACTCGCCCCGCAGTGAGTAGCGGACGATCATTGAGTAGCGGACGGTCATAACGTCTCGGACGTCGTCTCGGGCTGGCCCAGGGCCGCGTCCAGCGACGGCAGCGGGGGCAGCAGCCGGGCCAGGCCGGTCACCTTGATGATCCGCAGCGTGAGCGGGTGCGTGCAGACCAGGAGCAGGCTGCCGTGGTTGTCGAGCACGCGCGCGCGGGCCCGGTACAGCAGCCGCAGGCCGGAGCAGTCGAAGAACTCCACGCGACTGAGGTCGATGACGAGCTGCGCGTCGGGCTGCCCCGTGACCTGGTCCATATGGGGGAGAAGCTCCACGGTCGCGGCGATGTCGATCTCCCCGCGGAACTCCAGCACGGTGTGACCGCGGTCCTGGTGGATGCGCAGATGCCGGGACGGCGGTGCGGGTTCCTGCTGCACGACGACATCGCCTCCAACCGACCGTGCCCGGGGGCGCGCGAATCCGTTCCCCGCACTGCAAGTTACCCTCGGTGGAGCGAATTTGAGCATGTTCGATTGACATATGTCTTCGAATTGCGACCGTCGGTTCGCACCGGGTTCACGCGGGGCTCGCGCCCGGCTCACGACAGGGCGTGCCAGGCCCTGGTCAGTGCTTGACGGAACTGCTCGGTCTGGTGCGCGGTGAGGTCCCGCACCATCCGCTCCTCCAGCTCCCGCACGGGACCCTCGTGCTGGGCGAGCAGCGCGCGCCCCTCCTCGGTCAGCAGGATCAGCAGTTCGCGCCGGTTCTTCGGATTGCGCTCCCGGCGCACCAGTCCGCGGGTCTCCAGGGAGCGCACCAGATCGGCGATCGACTGGGCGGTGACGAAGGAGTCCCGGGCCAGTTGCGCCGCCGACAGTCCGTCGTGCCGCTCCAGCACCGTGAGGGCCGTGTACTGAAGGGCGGTGATCCCGGAGGGTCTGACCAGGTCGTCCAGATGGGAACGGACGACGAGCTCCACCTGTTTCACCATGTAGAGGAGTGACGGGGGCGCCTTGGTCAGCTGTGTGTCGAGCATGGGTTCAGGCTAGACCATTGACAGGAAACCTGTCTGTAAAGAGACTGCGAACCAACAGGAATCCTGTTTGTTGAAATCTTGGCGACGAAGCTGAGGAGCCGCGATGTCCCCCATCGAGATCGAACCCGGACGGCTGTTTGTGGGCGGCCAGTGGCGTGAGGCCGCCGACGGTGCGCGCACCGAGGTGGTCGACCCGTCCCGGGGCGCGGTCGTCACCACCGTCGCGGAGGCCGGAGCCGCCGACGTGGACGCGGCCGTGCGCGCCGCCCGGGAGACCTTCGACGACGGCGCCTGGTCCGGCCTCAGCGGTCGCGAGCGGGGCCGGATCCTGCACCGGGTCGCCGAGCTGATCCGCGAGAACGCCGACGAACTCGCCCAGTTGGAGAGCCTGGACGTCGGCAAGCCGATCTCGCTGTGCCACGCGGTGGACGTGACCAACGCGGCCAACGACTACGAGCACTTCGCGGCCCTCGCCCACTCCCTGGACGGCTCCGTCCGCAACACGCCCATGAACGCCCTCGCGTACACCAAGCGCGAGCCGCTCGGCGTGGTCGCCGCGATCACCCCGTTCAACTTCCCGCTGATCCTCGCCGGTTCCAAGATCGGTCCCGCGCTCGCCGCCGGCAACACGGTCGTGCACAAGCCGGCCGACGAGACCCCGCTCAGCGCCCTCTACATGGCCGGACTGTTCCAGCGGGCCGGCGTCCCGGACGGTGTCGTCAACGTGGTCACCGGCGCCGGGCCGGTGGCCGGCGAGGCCCTGCTGCGCCACCGCGGGGTCGACAAGGTCGCCTTCACCGGCTCCACCGCGATCGGCCGGCACGTGGCGGCGACGGCGGGCGAGGCGCTCAAGCCCGTCACCATGGAGCTCGGCGGCAACGCGGCCAACATCGTCTTCGAGGACGCCGACCTGGAGAAGGCGGTCGGCGCGATCATCAAGGCGTTCGTCTTCAACACCGGCCAGTTCTGCATGGGTGGTCCGCGCCTGCTCGTGGCCCGCTCGGTCCACAGCACCCTGCTCGGCATCCTCGCCGACGCCGTGCCCGGCGTGCCGGTCGGCGACCCGCGCGACCCCGGGACCGTCGTGGGTCCGATGGCGGGGGAGAAGCACCTGAAGAAGGTCGAGGAGTACGTCGACCTGGCCCGCAAGGAGGGCGGCCGGATCGTCTGCGGCGGTGAACGCCTCGACCTCGACGGGGGCTTCTACTACAAGCCCACCGTGATCGCCGACCTCTCCAACGACTCCCGGGTCGTGCAGGAGGAGATCTTCGGTCCGGTCCTGACCGTGCAGCCCTTCGACACCGAGGACGAGGCCGTCGCCCTCGCCAACTCCACGCCGTACGGACTGGCTTCGGGCGTGCAGACGACCAACCTGGCCCGCGCGCACCGGGTCGCCGACCGCCTCCAGGCGGGCATCGTCTGGGTCAACGACTGGGCGATGCTCGATCCCGCGGTGCCCTTCGGAGGGGTCAAGGACTCCGGCTACGGCCGCGAGTACGGCCCCGAGGCGCTCGACGCCTACACCAGGGTCAAGTCCGTCGTCGTCTCGCTCGACTGAGCACTACCAAGGAGTTCCCGCGATGTCCCTCACCACCCGTGCCGCGGTCGTCGAGTCCGGCGGCGCACCCTTCACCCTCTCCGACGTCATCCTCGACGAGCCCGGCCCCCGTGAGGCCCTCGTCCGCATGGTCGCCACCGGCCTGTGCCACACCGACCTCGGCGTGGCGAGCGGCGGACTGCCCTTCCCGCTGCCCGGCGTCCTCGGGCACGAGGGCGCGGGAGTCGTCGAGGCGGTCGGCTCGGCCGTCACCGGCGTATCTCCCGGCGACCATGTCGTGCTGTCGTTCACGTCCTGCGGCGACTGCCGCAACTGCGACGGCGGCCACCCCGCCTACTGCGCCACCTGGCTGCCGCTGAACCTCCTCGGCGGCCGCCGGGCCGACGGCACCAGCACCATCAGCCGCGACGGTGAGCCGCTCGGCGGACACTTCTTCGGCCAGTCCTCGTTCGCCGAGCGCGCCCTGGTCGACGAGCGCAGCCTCGTCAAGGTCGACCCTGACGTGCCGCTGGAGTCCATCGCCCCGCTCGGCTGCGGTGTCCAGACCGGCGTCGGCGCCGTGTGGAACGTACTGAAGCCGGTCACCGGTGCCACGATCGTCGTGCTCGGCGCCGGAGCGGTGGGCCTGTCCGCGGTCATGGCCGCCGCCCTCACCCCCGCCACGACGATCGTCGCCGTCGACCGGTTCGGCGAACGACTCGCCCTGGCAAAGGAGTTGGGTGCCACCCACACCGTCGACGCCGACGCGGAGGACCTCGGCGAGGCGCTCGCCGCGATCACCGGCGGGCAGGGCGCGGACGGCATCGTGGAGACCACGGGCAACGTGAGCGTCCTGCGCCAGGGCGTCGACGCGCTCGGCGCGCGCGGCACGCTGGTCGTCGTCGGCGCCCCGCCGTTCGGCACCGAGGTCTCCCTGGACGTCAACGGGCTGCTCGGCGGCAAGCGGGTCGTCGGACTCACCCTCGGCGACGCCGAGACACAGAGCTTCATCCCCGCCCTGGTCCGCCTGGTGAAGGAGGGGCGCCTCCCGCTGCACCGCCTGATCAGCGCCTATCCGTTCGCGGACATCGACCAGGCGGTACGGGACATGCGCGCCGGCAAGGCGATCAAGCCCGTGCTGACGTTCTGAGGGGTCCGTCAGTCGACCACCAGGACCAGCTTCCCGGTGGTACGGCCGGTGTCGCCGAGCCTGTGGGCCTCGGCGGCATCGGCCAACGGGAACGTGCCCGCGATCGTGGCCCGCAGCTCGCCCTTCTCCACCAGGTCCACGATCGCGTTCATCCCGGCGCGGTCCGCGTCGACGAGCATCCGCACGGCCCTGACGCCGAGCCGCTCGGCCTCCTCGCCGAACTCGTCCGAGCCGACCGGGATGATCGACACCACGATCCCGCCCGGCCGCAGCACCCGCAGCGAACGCACGGACGTCTCGCCGCCCAGCGTGTCCAGTACGACGTCGACGTCCTTCACCGCCTCGGCGAAGTCCGTGTCCCGGTAGTCGATCACCTCGTCTGCGCCCAGCTCGCGCAGGAAGTCGTGCTTGCCCGCGCTCGCGGTACCGATCACATACGCGCCCCGCGCCTTGGCGATCTGCACGGCCACATGACCCACCCCGCCGGCCGCCGCGTGGATCAACACCCGCTGCCCGGGCCGCAGTTCGGCGTTCTCCACCAGCGCCTGCCACGCGGTCAGCGACACGAGGGGCAGCGCGCCCGCCTGGGTGTGGTCGATCGACGCCGGCTTGTGCGTGAGGGCCCGCACCGGCGCGATCACGTACTCGGCGTGCGAACCGTGGCCCCACGGGTAGGGCAGCATGCCGAAGACCTCGTCGCCGGGCTCGAAGGTGGCGACGCCGATGCCGACCGCCTCGACCACGCCGGAGACGTCCCAGCCGAGGACGAACGGCGGCTCGCCGAGGAAACCACCGGTGGCGCGGTGCTTCCAGTCGGTCGGGTTCAGACCGGCCGCCCGCACCCGGACCAGTACCTGGTTGGGCCGCGGCTCGGGGCGTTCGACCTCGATCTCCTTGAGGACCTCGGGACCGCCGAGGATGTCCTGGCTGATGGCTCGCATGGTGTTCACAGTGCTCATGGTCGTCCAGCCTGCCCGGCCCCGCCCGTTCGGGAAATGGCACGATTGCCAAGCTTCGATAGGATCGTGCCATGCGACATGTGGAGCGGACCGAGCGGGTCGTGGTGCTGGCCCTGGACGGCGTGTACCCCTTCGAGCTGGGCATCCCCAGCCGGATCCTCGGCGCCGCCGACGGCCGGTACGAGGTGATGACCTGCACGGTCGACGGCCGACCGGTGCGCAGCAACGCCGACTTCACCATCGGCGTCGAGCACGGACCCGAGATCCTCGCCACCGCTGACACCGTGGTGATCGCGCCCGTCTCGCCCGAGCGGATGCCCGCCGAGCTCCCGGAGGAGGTGCGTGAGGCCCTCGCGTACGTCCGCCCCGACGCCCGGATCGTCTCCATCTGCACGGGCGCCTTCGTCCTCGCCGCGGCCGGTCTCCTGGAAGGCCGCCGGGCGACGACCCACTGGCAGCTCGCGGACGTGTTCCGGATCACATACCCGCACGTCGACCTCGACCCCGACGTGCTCTTCGTCGACGACGGCCGTATTCTCACCTCGGCCGGGGCCGCCTCCGGCGTGGACGTCTGCCTGCACCTCGTCCGCAAGGACCACGGCAGCGAACTCGCCAACACCGTCGCCCGCCGCTGTGTGGTCCCACCGTTCCGGGACGGTGGCCAGGCCCAGTACATCGAGCAGCCGGTCCCGGAACAGGGCGCGGCGAGCACGGCCGGGACCCGCTCCTGGGCGCTGGAACGCCTGGACGAGCCCCTGACCCTGGGCGACCTGGCCGCCCACGCCCGGATGAGCCTGCGCACCTTTGCCCGCCGCTTCAACGACGAGGTGGGCATGAGCCCCGGCCGCTGGCTCATCCAGCAGCGCGTCGCCCGGGCCCGGCACCTCCTGGAGTCCAGCGATCTGTCGGTCGACCAGATCGCCGGCCGCGTCGGCTTCGCCACGGGCGCGTCCCTGCGCCAGCACCTGCACGCGGCGATCGGCGTGTCACCGCAGGTGTACCGGCGCACGTTCCAGACGGCGGCGCGCTGAACGTTCCCGGCCGCCCCGGCGTCGAAGGATCATGAAGGCGGGCGGGGTGCAGGGGGCGGGAATGCGCAGAGGGCTGTGGGCGGTGCTGGCGGCCGTGGCCATGACGGTCGTGGGGTGCGAGTCCAGGGAGGGCGTGGTGGTCGAGGGCACCGCACCGGCCAGGCCCTACGACGGGCCGATGGACCTTCCCACGAAAGAACTCGACGAGCACACACCGCAGGCGTTGCGGCTCGCCTCCGGGGCCGCGGGCCGGGCCCTGGAGTGCGCCGGGGAGATCCACAACGGCAACGGCCCCGACGGCTGGAGCAGGGACGACGGCGGGGACAGCCCGGAGGAAGGGCTGAAGCTGTACTTCGACCTGTTCGACCCGGGCGACCCCCGATCCGGCTACCGCGTCGAGCGCCGGGAGGCGGACCGCCTGCTGTACTCCTACGACGTCGACGGCCGGACCAAGGTGGCGGTCGTGGTCGCCAAGGAGCAGGAGGACAGGCCCGGTTGGGGCCCGGAGACCAGCGCGTCCTGCGACCCGTCCGAACTCCCGGCCGGCTGGACCGCCTCCCACGGTTACGAGATCTGGACCGACCGCGCGGGCCGGCGGGTGCCGACCACCGTGGTGAGCAGCGGTGCGGGGGACGACCACTGCGGCTGGCGGAAGGTGCACTTCCTCGACCTCGGCGGGCGCAGGTACGGCCGTGACCCGCAGGGCCTGCTCGAACCCGGCATGCTCACCGCGGCCTACGACGGCTCGGTCGCCCTGCCGGTGAACGCCCACGACACCGGATACCGCTACGAGGACCGGGAGTTGTGGCTGACCGGTGACCGCGGAACGGCGTACGTCCGCACACCTGACGGCGTCGAGGCATGGCCCCTGCTCAAGCAGCATGTGGCCTGCAAGTGAGGCGAGTTCACCGGCTGGCGTGCAGGGCGACCAGCAACTGCCACGCCTGGTCGGCGATTTCGGCGGCGGTGGCGTCGAGCAGGCCGTGCAGCCAGTCGGCGAGGACACCGGCGAAGGTGGCCGCGACCGCGGAGGCGACCAGCGGGGCGTCGGCGGCCCCGGCGAGCTCCCGCTCCCGCAGGCTGTAGGCCCTCAGATCCCGGTGCAGGACCGCGCCGAGCGGTCCGCCGCCGCCCGGGGCGAGCAGGGACCGGTACAGGGCGGCGTGCGGGGCGAGCGAGGCGAAGAACTCCCCGAGCGCGGGCGGCGCGTGCACCGGGTCGGGCCGCCCGCGCCAAGCGTGCAGCGCCTCCACGGCATCCCGTACGACATCAGCGCACGCGTCGACGGCGAGCCCCTCCAGGCCGTCGTAGTGCACGTAGAAGGTGGCCCGGCCGACCCCGGCCCGCCGGACCAGCGCGGCCACGCCGACCTCCTCCAGCGGCCGCTCGGCGCACTCCGCGAGCAGCGCCTCCCGCAGCCGCGCCCGGGTGCGGGCCGCCCGCGGGTCCTCGGGGGCGGGGCGGGTCACTGCGCCACGAGGACGGCGGTCAGGGCGAGAGCGCCGGGCAACGCCTGGGCGGCGAGGATCCGGACGTTGGCGGTGACGGCGCCGTACACGCCGGCGACGATCACGCACGCGAGGAAGAACACCTGCGCCCGGAACCCCGTCGGATCCCCGGCGACGAGCCCCCACACCAGCCCCGCCGCGAGGAACCCGTTGTAGAGCCCCTGATTGGCGGCCAACGGGGCGGTGGCCCGGGCCATCTCCCGGTCGAACCCGTGGAAGGACATCCCCGGCTTCTTCTGCCACAGGAACATCTCCATCACCAGGATGTACACATGCAGCGCCGCCACCAGACCGACCAGCACGTTCGCCAGGATCTCCATCAGCTTTCCCCACTTCTTGGACAGGTGCCCACTATAGCTGGACATCCGTCCAGGAAGTCGCCCTGTCGGTGCCGAACGCTAGCGTGAGCGCCATGACCACCGAGGAAGCCCTGACCGTCCGCCGCGCCCGCCCCGACGACGTCCCGGGGCTGGTTGCCTCCAGCGCGGGTCTGTTCGCCGAGGACGCCGGAACCAGGGACCCGAGCGTCGACGCCGGCTGGCCGCGCGAGCACGGAGCCGCCTCGTTCACGGCGGCCCTGGCCGACCCGGCACGGCTCGTTCTGGTGGTGGAGCACGACGGCGACGTGGTCGGACACCTGACCGGATCCCTGACCGAGCCCACGGCCGTGCGGCCGGTGAAGTCGGCCATGCTGAACGGCCTGTACGTCCGCCCGGCCCAGCGGCGCGCGCGGCTCGGTGCCCGCCTGGTGGAGGAGTTCCTGGCCTGGGCCGGGGCGCAGGGCGCCGTGCAGGCGGAAGTCGCCGCCTACGCGGCCAACGCCGAGGCGATCCGCTTCTACGAGCGCCAGGGATTCGGGGCCCACACCGTGACGCTGCGGCACGTCCCAGGTCGAGAGGCGGAGGTGGAAACCGGTTTGAACGGCCAGACTGACACCGTCAGTTGATGATCCGGCAGCCAGCAGGAGGACGCACACCGATGGCCGAGCAGTCGCCACGTCCCGCCAAGCAGCGCAAGCAGGACACCCTGCACCGACTGGAGCACGATCAGGACGTCTGGGTCGCCACGGCCCCGGACGACGCCTCGGGGGTGCCGTACCTCGTCCCGCTCTCGTTCCTCTGGGACGGCTCCACCCTCCTCCTCGCCACCCCGGCCGCCAGCCCCACCGGACGGAACCTTAAGGCGACCGGCAGAGTACGGCTCGGTCTCGGGCCCACCCGGGACGTCGCGATGATCGAAGGGACCGTCGAGACCATCACCCAGGCCGAGTTGAGCCAGGAGGAGGGGGACCGGTTCGCCGAGCGGACCGGCTTCGACCCCCGACAGCTCACCACGCCCTACCTGTACTTCCGCGTCCGCCCGCGGCGGGTGCAGGCCTGGCGGGAGGCCGACGAGCTCACCGGGCGTGAGCTGATGCGGGACGGACAGTGGCGGGTCGCCGACTGAATCGGCCGTGCCGGGATATCCGCAAGGTAGGGCCGCGGGGCGCCAACACCCCGTGGCCATACCCTTCGGAGGAGACATGGCACTGGTGAAAGCGGGGGTCGTCGTGCTCGACTGTGCCGAGCCCGAGAAGCTCGCCGTGTTCTACAAGGAGCTGCTGGCGGCCGAGCAGACCGACGCGACTGCGAACCGCGTGGAAATCAGGGGAGCCGACGGCTTCCGGCTGGCGTTCCGCCGTGACGTGAACGCCACACCGCCGAGCTGGCCCCGCCCCGAGAACTCCCTCCAGGCCCACATCGACTTCGTGGTGGAGGACCTGGACGCGGTCGAACGCAAGGTGGTGGAGCTCGGCGGGCGTCCGCTGGAGACGAAGGACGTGGCGGGGCCGTTCGAGGAACGCGGCTACGCCGACCCCGCCGGACACTCCTTCACCGTGCGCCTGGTCACCCCGACCGCGCCCAAGCAGGGCTGAGTCAGTCGCGGCCGCCCTTGTCGTCGGCCGGCCAGACTCCGGTGGAGCGTTCGATGGCTGTGGCGCCCGCGCGGTCCACCGCGCTGCGAACCACGGCGAAGATGGCGCCCTGGACCGCCGCAGCCAGCAGGATCTCTCCCCAGCCGCGGTCACGGTCCAGGGCGTCGGGCGCGTTGTCCTCGTGCCGGATGGCCTTCCAGGTCTTCTGGAAGGCCAGTCCCGCCAGCGTTCCGCTCGTCCAGCCGAGTACGAAGCCGAGAGGCTTGTAGGCGAGGGGCAGCTTCTTCTTCTTTGCCACGTCAATCTCCTTGCTCAGTGGTGGGTCGGTGGTGCGCCGGGACCGCCTCGGCCGTCGGCACCGGGCCCGGCGGGGACCCGTCGCCGAACGGACGGCCGCCGAGCTCCTCACGGTGATGCGGCGTCAGCCAGCCCGCCAGGTCCGGCCCGAGCGGCACGATGCCGGTCGGGTTGATACCGGTGTGCACCTGGTAGTAGTGCCGCTTGATGTGGTCGAAATCGACGGTGTCACCGAAGCCCGGCGTCTGGTAGAGGTCGCGGACGTACGCCCACAGCACCTCGTTCTCCGCCAGCTTCCAGCGGTTGCACTTGAAGTGACCGTGGTAGACGGCGTCGAAACGCACCAGTGTGGTGAACAGGCGGATGTCCGCCTCGGTGATGGTGTCCCCGACCAGATACCGCTGCCGAGCCAGCCGCGGTGTCAGCAGGTCGAGCCGGCGGAACACGCCCGCGCACGCCTCCTCGTACTCCTCCTGCCTGCTGGCGAAACCCGCCCGGTACACGCCGTTGTTGACGTCCTCGTAGACGTCCGCCATCACCGTGTCGATCTCGTCGCGCAGCGCCCGCGGGTACAGATCGGGCGCTCCCTCCCGGTGCAGGGCCGTCCACTCGGTGGCGAGGTCCAGGGTGAGCTGCTGGTAGTCGTTGGTGACGAGCTTTCCGCTGGGAATGTCCACGAGCGCGGGCACACTCACCCCGCCGGGATAGCCATGCTCCCGCTTGTCGTAGGCCTCGCTGAGGTAGCGGATGCCGAGCACCGGGTCGCGGCCGTCCGGGTCCAGGGTGAAACGCCAGCTGCGGTCGTCCTGGATCGGGTCGGCGATCGCCATCGAGAGCGCGTCCTCGAGCCCGAGCAGTCGTCGCGAGATCACCGCCCGGCTCGCCCAGGGGCACGCGCGGCTGACCACCAGGCGGTAGCGGCCGGCCTCCACCGGCCAGCCGTCCCGGCCGTCGGCGGTGACCCGGTCCGCGAAGTGGCTCTTGGACCGCTTGAACGCCTTGTGGCCGTACGCGCTGTTGCCGTCGTCGGCGCTGCCCATGCTTCCTCCTGTCTGACGCCTGTCCTGGACGCGTTCCCCGTTTTCCGGAATCGGCACGGTGTGAGTACCCGGTAGGCGGGCAGTCGCCGTGGGTGAGCGGGACAACGACGAACGACAAAGCGGACCGGAAAACACGCGTCACCGTACTGGTGGCACTCGCGGCGAACCTGGTGATCGCCGTGGCCAAGGCAGTGGGCGGCCTCCTCGCGGGCTCGCCCGCGCTGCTGTCGGAGGCGGCGCACTCCGTCGCGGACAGCCTCAACGAGGTCTTCCTGCTGGCCGCGCTGCGCCGCAGCCGCCGCCCAGCCGACCGGCGCCATCCCTTCGGCTACGGCAAGGAGCGGTTCTTCTGGTCGCTGATCGCGGCGGTCGGGATCTTCGTGATGGGCGGCTGCTTCTCCTTCTTCCAGGGCGTGGAGGCGCTGCGCAACGGCGCCGAGGAGACGTTCAGCGGCTATGTGGCCGGCCTCATCGTGCTGGGCGTGGCCCTCCTCGCCGAGGGAGTCTCGCTGCTGCGGGCGCTGCACCAGGTGCACAAGCAGGGTGGGGTCGCGCAGGGCATGCGTGACCCGGCGCTGCGCACGGTCGTCGCCGAGGACGGCACGGCGGTGCTCGGGGTGACGCTGGCCATGATCGGCATGGCGCTGCACATGGTCACCGGGCAGGTGGTGTGGGAGGCGTCCGCCTCACTGGCCATCGGCGTGCTGCTCGTCTACGTGGCCTACCGGCTGGGCCGCGAGGCCAAGGGGCAGCTCATCGGTGAGGCGGCCGACCCGGAGTCCAGTGCCAAGATCCGGGCCGTACTGGACGCGCAGCCCGAGATCGACAGCGTGGAGGCGCTGTTCACCATGAAGATGGGGCTGGACTCGGTCCTGGTGGCCGCCCGGGTCGACCTGGTGCCGGGCCTGGACAGCGAGCGGGTCGAGGAGGTCGCCGTACGCATCAAGCGGTCCGTCTCCCGGACCGTGGCCGAGGCGGACCAGATCTTCCTCGACGTGACCGACCGGCCGGCCGAGGAGGCACGAGAAAGCCCCGCCGCGACGGGGGAACGCGGCGGGGCCTGACGCACGGGTGCCCGGCCGGAGCCGGATCATGCGAAGTGGCTGAAGATTTCTTCGAGGCGGGTCAGTCCCCGTCGACGGGCTCCAGAACGAAGACGGGAATCACCCGGTCCGTCTTCTTCTGGTAGTCGGCGTACGGCGGGTACGCCGCGACGGCCCGCTCCCACCACTCGTCCTTCTCCGCGCCGGTGATCTCGCGGGCGACGAAGTCCCGCTTGACCGCGCCGTCCTGGAGTTCGACATGCGGGTCGGCCTTGACGTTGTGGTACCAGACCGGGTGCTTGGGCGCGCCGCCCAGCGAGGCGACCACCGCGTAACGCCCCTCGTGCTCGACCCGCATCAGCGGCGTCTTGCGGATACTGCCGCTCTTCGCGCCACGGGTCGTCAGGATGATGACCGGCATCCCCGTGTCCATGAGCGTGTTCCCCTTGGTGCCGCCGGAGCTCTCGTACAACTCCACCTGCTCGCGCACCCACTGGGTCGGGCTGGGCTCGTACTCGCCCTCAAGAGGCATGGTCGTCGTCTCCTCGCTGTGTGCTACGGGTTCCCGCAGGTGATTTCAACACCGTCCTGAACGGGAATCATCCCCAACGGGTTCCCCGGGAGACCCGACCGGCACTACGTGTCGGGCAATCGGTCGCCGCGCGGGTGAGGCAGAGCGCGTTTCATGGCCACCGGGAAGTGGACCCTCCGGGCTCGGCGTGGCCGGATACCGAGGTCGGCAGGCGAACCGCGGCAGCCGAAGTTCCACGCCACGGCCGCCCCGCCGCCAACACAGCCCTCCGCCTCCCCGCCCCACGGCGACGATCTCCGGCCAGATCGACGCCGCCACCGATCTGGCCGAACTTCTCGTCGCCCTATAGATGCCTGGGGCATCTAATGAAGATCTGCACGACGCACCCTTCGTCTGCGAGGTCTTCCATGACGGAAACGGAACCCGTCGCCTTCCCCCAGGACAGGACCTGCCCCTACCACCCGCCCACCGCCTACGACCCCCTGCGCGCCGCCCGCCCGCTGTCCCGGATCACCCTCTTCGACGGCCGTCCGGCCTGGCTGGTCACCGGACACGGCACCGCGCGCGCCCTGCTCGCCGACCCCCGGCTGTCCACCGACCGCACCCGCGAAGGCTTCCCCGCGCCCACGGCACGCTTCGCGGGGATCAGGAACCGGAGGACCGCGCTGCTGGGCGTCGACGACCCCGAACACCGCGTCCAGCGACGCATGATGGTCCCCGCTTTCACGCTCCGCCGGGCCACCGAACTCCGCCCCCGCATCCAGGAGATCGTCGACGAACGCATCGACGCGATGATCGCCCTGGGGCCGCCCGCCGAACTGGTGAGCGCCTTCGCGCTGCCCGTCCCCTCGACCGTGATCTGCGCCCTGCTCGGCGTTCCCTACACCGACCACGACTTCTTCGAAGGACAGTCCCGGCGCCTGCTGCGCGGCCCCACGGCCGACGACGTCATGGACGCCCGCGACCAACTCGAGGAGTACGTCGACGAACTGATCAACCGGAAACAGAGACAACCGGAGCCCGGCGACGGCGTGCTCGACGAGCTCGTCCACGGGCAACTGCGGGACGGGGAGCTGAACCGTGAGGATCTGATCGCGCTGGCGATCATCCTGCTGGTCGCCGGCCATGAGACGACCGCCAACATGATCTCGCTCGGCACCTTCACCCTCCTCCAACACCCCGAACAACTGGCCGAGTTGCGCACCGACCCCGCGCTGATCCCGAACGCGGTCGAGGAGCTCATGCGGATGCTGTCGATCGCCGACGGACTGCTGCGGATGGCCCTGGAGGACATCGAGATGTCCGGGACGACGATCCGCGCCGGTGAGGGCGTCGTCTTCTCGACCTCGGTCGTCAACCGCGACGAGGACGTCTACGCCGACCCCGACACCCTCGACTGGCACCGGCCCGCCCGGCACCACATCGGGTTCGGCTTCGGCATCCACCAGTGCCTCGGCCAGAACCTGGCCCGCGCCGAACTGGAGATCGCCCTGCGCACCCTCTTCGACCGGCTGCCCACCCTGCGACTCGCCGCCCCCGCCGAGAAGATCCCCTTCAAACCCGGCGACACCATCCAGGGGATGCTGGAACTCCCCGTGACCTGGTAGGAGGCTCCGGCGATGCACATCGACATCGACAAGGACGCCTGTATCGGGGCGGGCCAGTGCGCGCTGGCCGCCCCGGGCGTCTTCACCCAGGACGACGACGGCTTCAGCACGCTCCTGCCCGGCAGGGCGGACGGTGGCGGCGACCCCATGGTCCGGGAGGCCGCCCGCGCCTGCCCCGTGGCCGCCATCACCGTGTCGCAGACAGTCAGCTGACCCGGCCGAGCGGGCCGCACGTCGCACCACAACTGCTCCGGTTCGGGGCGCGTGTCGTAGGAGGTGATCCGTCGGCCGCCGCATTCTGGCGGTGAGTGCGAACAGCGGCTGCCGCCCGGGGGCCCGCAGTTTGACCGGCTCTCGGGGGTGGCGGCGTGGTCGGGTGGGCCGGGCCTCTGTCCCCGTAACCGCTCCGGTTCGGCGCGCGTGTCGTAGGAGGTGATCCGTCGGCCGCCGGGTTCTGGCGGTGAGTGCG
>NZ_JBIWLX010000003.1:271084-517587 GCF_044766405.1 Streptomyces sp. NPDC102270
CGAACAGCGGCTGCCGCCCGGGGGCCCGCAGTTTGACCGGCTCTCGGGGTGGCGGCGTGGTCGGGTGGGCCGGGCCTCTGTCCCCGTAACGCTCCGGTTCGGCGCGCGTGTCGTAGGAGGTGATCCGTCGGCCGCCGGGTTCTGGCGGTGAGTGCGAACAGCGGCTGCCGCCCGGGGGCCCGCAGTTTGACCGGCTCTCGGGGTGGCGGCGTGGTCGGGTGGGCCGGGCCTCTGTCCCCGTAACGCTCCGGCTTGGCGCGCGTGTCGTATGAGGTGATCCGTCGGCCGCCGGGCCCTGACGGTGAGCGCGAACAGCGGTCGCCGCCCGGGCGCACCACGTCCGGCAGCCCGGCCGGATCACCGCCCCGCGCGCCGGCCAGGAAGGTCTCCACCAACTGCCGGAGGCCGAGGCGCCACCTCGCGCCTGACGGCGACCCCCCGGGTGTCCCGCAGCAGGCTCTCGCAGTCCCTGGAGTCACTCTCGACCGCTCAGCGGCAGTCCAGCAGCAGCCGGGCCGCTTCTCGCGCCTCCGCCGCAGGTTGGGTGCTGTGTGTGATCCCTGCCGTCACCATGGCTCCCTCGGCGAGCAGGAAGAGCGGCCCGGCCAGTGCCGCGGGCCGCCCCGCTGCGGCCACGAGGGAGGCGAGGTAGTCCCCGAACGCCCTCTTGTGCGCCCGGACCTGGGCGGCCACCCGGTCCGAGCTCGCGCCCAGTTCGCCGTACGAGTTGATCCACGCGCACCCGCGGAATCCCTCCTCGCCGAACCACTCCTCCAGCCAGTCGAAGACCGCCAAAATCCGTTCCTCAGGAGCCGACCGGAGTTCCACGAACGCGGCCAGCCGACCCCGCCATCGTCCGTCCCGTCGCTCCAGGTAGGCCTCCACCAACTGTTCCTTCGCCGGGAAGAGCTGGTAGAGCCGCTTGAGAGAGACTCCGGACGCGCCACGTACGGCGTCCATGCCCACGGACTGGATGCCGCGCCCGTAGAACAGCTCCTCGGCGGCGTCCAGCACCCGCTCACGGGCCACCGAACTGTCCATGGACGACCACTCCTTGACGTGAGAACGAGCGTTCTCCTACGGTAGCAGGCACCCGGAGAACGCCCGTTCTCCGCGCGCCCGGCGTCTCGCCACGGAGGACGACATGACCGACCGCCCGCCCCTGCCGCCCTTCACGCACGAGAGCGCCGCCCAGAAGGTGCAGGCCGCCGAGGACGCCTGGAACACCCGCGATCCGCAGCGCGTGGCGCTCGCCTACTCGGAGAACTCCGTGTGGCGCAACCGCGGCACCTTCGTCACCGGCCGCGCCGAGATCGTCGAGTTCCTCACCGCGAAATGGGCGCGCGAGCGGGAGTACGCGCTGCGCAAGGACCTGTGGGCGTTCGACGGCAACCGCATCGCGGTCCGTTTCCAGTACGAGTGCCAGGACGCCGAAGGGCACTGGTGGCGGTCGTACGGCAACGAGCTGTGGGAGTTCGACGAGCACGGGCTGATGACCCGGCGCGAGGCGAGCATCAACGACGTGCCCATCGAGGAGAAGGAACGCCGGATCCACGGCCCGCGCCCCGAGAGCGAGCGCGGGCTGTCCTTCCCGCTTCAGTAGGGTTCCGGCGTGACCGATCAGGACGAGATACCGCCCTTCTTGTACGTCGTCGTGTGCGCCGCCGGTATCGCGGCGGATGTCGGCAAGCTGATCACCGCCGCGCAGGAGCGGGAGTGGCAGGTCGGTGTCATCGCCACCCCGACCGCCATGAACGGCTTCTTCGACGCGGCCGCCGTCGAGGCGGCCACCGGCCACCCGATCCGTTCCGCCTGGCGCCGCCCGGGGGACCCGCGGCCCTTCCCCGACCCGGAGGCGGTCGTGGTCGCCCCGGCCACCTTCAACACGATCAACAAGTGGGCGGCCGGCATCGCCGACACCCTCGCTCTGGGCACGCTGTGCGAGGTGGCCGGCCGGGGCATCCCGATCGGCGTCCTGCCCTGTGTCTCCGACGATCTCGCCGGCCACCCCGCCTACCAGGACAGTCTGATCCGGCTGCGCGGGATGGGGGTGCGCTTCGGACACCCCCACCAGGGTGCCGGGGGCGAGGAGTTCGGCTGGGAACGGGCGCTGGATCTGGTCGAGCCGAGAAGATGCCGAAGCGCGAAGTCGTAGGCTCCCCTTCGGACCCCTCTCGAAGGCAGGAGCAGCAACGATGCAGTACGTGAAGCTCGGTTCGACGGGCCTGGACGTGTCGCGGATCTGTCTGGGTTGCATGTCCTACGGCCTGCCGGACCGCGGCGTGCACGAGTGGACGCTCGACGAGGAGGCGTCGCGGCCACTGATACGGCAGGCACTGGACGCCGGGATCAACTTCTTCGACACCGCGAACGTCTACTCCGACGGCACCAGCGAGGAGATCGTCGGCAAGGCCCTCGCGGACTTCGCGAACCGCGACGAGATCGTGCTCGCGACCAAGGTGCACGGCCGGACGCGGTCCGGACAGAACGCCGCGGGACTGTCCCGCAAGGCGATCATGACCGAGATCGACCACAGCCTGCGGCGCCTGGGCACCGACTACGTCGACCTGTACCAGATCCACCGCTTCGACCCCCACACCCCGGTCGAGGAGACCATGGAGGCGCTGCACGACCTGGTGAAGGCGGGCAAGGTGCGCTATCTCGGGGCGAGTTCGATGTACGCCTGGCAGTTCTCCAAGATGCAGTACACGGCCGAGCGGCACGGCTGGACGAAGTTCGTGTCCATGCAGAACCACTACAACCTCCTCTACCGCGAGGAGGAGCGCGAGATGCTGCCGCTCTGCGCCGACCAGGGTGTCAGCGCCCTGCCGTGGAGCCCGCTGGCCCGTGGCCGCCTGACCCGGGACTGGGGCACGGTCACCGACCGCAGCTCCACCGACGACTTCGGCAGCCGCCTCTACCAGGAGGGCGACCGCACCATCGTCGAGGCCGTCTCCCGTATCGCCGGAGACCGGGGCGTTCCGCGCGCCCAGGTGGCCCTGGCCTGGCTGCTGGCCCAGGACACGGTGGCGGCCCCGATCGTGGGCGCGGGCAAGCCGCACCACATCGAGGACGCGGTGGCAGCGGTCGAACTGGAGCTCAGCGACAAGGAGATCGAGGAGCTGGAGGGGCCGTACACCACCCGCCCCATCGTCGGTCACGGCTGAACTAGTGCGGTCCGTGCGGTGCGAACTCCGTGCCGCACGGACCCGCCCCCTCGCTCTCCGGCAACGGCACCCGCGCCCCGCTCATCGACAGCGTCCGGTAGTACTGCCCGATCCGCTCGGTGGACGCCCCCACGTAGTGCCCGATGAAGGACCGCCGGAACCGGTCGGCCGTACGGTTGGGCTGCGACCCGTGCACCAGGCTGCCGTTGAAGAACAGGACGTCCCCCGGGTTCATGTCGACGGGGACCGCGGCGAGCCCCGGAGGCGGTGCCACGTACTCCCGCGCGAACGACACCTCGGAGTCCGCGAGTTCCGGGCAGAAGAGGTCCATCCGGTGCGTGCCCGGGACGACCTCGAGACCTCCGTTGTCCCGGTCGATCACATCGCAGGCCACCCAGGCCGCGACACATGTGCCCGGCTCGACGCGCAGATAGAAGTTGTCCTGGTGCAGCGCCTGCCCCCGCGCCCCCGGCGGCTTGAAGTAGAACATGCTCTGCGCGGCCAGCACTTCCTCCCCGAGCAGCGTCTCCAGCACCTCCCGCAGCCGGGCGTCCAGCAGGAACCGCAGCGCGAGGTCGTTGATCTCGTGCGGCTGCATCACACGCGGATACCTCCGCAGCGGATCCGCCGACTCGCTCGGCGCACCCGGCTCGAAGTGCCCCGGCACCGGGCCCCCGGCGTGCAGGGCCGTGAACTCCCCGCACAGCCGGTCGATCTCCTCGCGTGCGAACAGCCCCCGGACGACCATGAAGCCGTCCTCCTGGAACTGCCGCACCCCTGTCCCGATGCCCGTGACTGTCATCTGTCCACTCCCCGATCGGATGTGTTCCACTCGTCACGCTAGGCCGCAGCCCGTGCCAGGAGGATGCCCGTGACCGCCGACGGATTGCCCGAGACAGCTGCATCCGGTGACCCCGGCCCGCCACCGGGCCTCGTGGTCGTCGGCCGCTACCACGAACTCCCGGGCTACGCCGTCCAGCGACCGCGCGGCGCCGACAGCTGGTTGTTCACCTGGACGGTGGGCGGCCGGGGCACCCTGCGCCAGGGTCGGACCGAGACCGGGGCGGGCGCCGGGGACCTGGTGGTACTCGCCCCCGGCACCCCGCACCGCTACGGCCTCCAACAGGGCGCCGCACACTGGGAGTTCTGGTGGGCGCACTGCGGAGCCCGACCGTCCTGGACCGCCTGGCTGGCGCCCCACGGCAGGGGAGACGGCATGTACGTCGTCTCCCCGCACCCCGTCGTCTCCCCGCACCCCGTAGTTCTCCCGGACCCCGTCATCCCCCGGCACCCCGCCGCCGACGGCACGCACGCCCGCATCGAGGCGGCCTTCTGCCGGATGCTCGCCGACGCCCGCTGGACCGGCACCGGCACCCCGCCCGACACCGCCTCGCCCGGCGACCGGGCCGCCGTCGCCGTGGCGCACGGCACCACCGCCCGCGAACTCGCCCTGTGCGCGCTGGAGGAGGTCGTCCTGCTCGCCGCCGGCGCCGCGCCCGGGACCCGGACCGGGACCGGCGTCGACCCCCGGGTGCAGCGCGCCCAGGAGCTGATCGCGGCCGACCCCGGGGCCCCGCACACGGTCCGGTCGCTCGCCGTCCAGGTCTCGCTGTCACCGTCCCGGTTCGCCCACCTCTTCACCCGGCAACTGGGCCGCTCGCCCATGCGGGCGCTGCGCGAGGCACGCCTCCACCACGCCGCCCGACTACTGGAGAGCACCGACCTGTCCGTGGAACGCGTCGCCGCCGCCTCCGGCTTCGCCAGCCCGTTCCACTTCAACCGTGTCTTCCGCGACCGCTACGGCACACCGCCAGGTGCCTACCGGGCCGTACGGCCCAATGGTTGAGGCATGACATCATGGGTGATCCCGGACGTGCGGTGTAGTGGAGGTTCAATGGTTTCCTGGAACTCATCGCGGAGTTAACTGAATCCTGTTTCCAATTGCGAAATCAGGAGAATGGCAATCCTTACGGCGCTGGTGCTGACAAATCGTCTATCTGTGCCGGGCCAGCGGGATGCGGAAAACCGCTGGATCACTTGTTGGACGCCCTTGACCTGTGCAAAGGTGTGCCTTGTCAGCGCACAGACAATGCGCATTCATCCTGTGTGCTCTTGACCCCCTCCGTACGCCCTACACGCTTCAAAAGAGCTGTCCCAGGCGGACGTACCCATTGGTATGGACTTTATGCAATGCAGCATGCCCTCGGGAGGAAATGCCGCCGTGAATGACGCAGGCCTGTCGAATTCCCCGTCTCCGGTTCGCCCGTACGACGTCACGGACGAGCAGCTGAGCGCCGAGCTCAAGAAGTGGAGCGGCACGACGCCGGCCCTGCAGCCCGTCGGTGAACTCCTCGACCGGCACTGGGAAGCCGCCTTCGCCTACGCGCGGCTGTGCACCGACGGTCCCCGCCCCGCGGGCATGCTCACCACGGCCGCGTTCACCCGCCTCTTCGGTGAATCCCTGCGCCACACCGGGCCGACCGCCGCCTGGCGGCCCCATCTGCTGGTCACCGTCCGCCGTATCGCCGCCGAGTGGGACGCCGACGGCCGACGGGAGATGCTCCACCCGGCGCTGAGAACCGAGGCGGGCGGCGACCGGGCCGCGGCCCGCCTGTTGCCCCCCGCCGAGCGGCGTCTGCTGTCCGGTGCCTTCCAGCGGCTGCAGCAGTCCGCCCGCTGCCTGCTGTGGCACACCGAGGTGGAGGCCGAGCCGATCGGCGCCCCCGCCGCCCTCCTGGGCCTGGACGAGGAGGACGCCCTCGTCGAACTGCGCCGGGCCCGCGAGCGGTTGCGTGAGGAGTGCCTCCAGGTCCACCGCGAACTCGCCCCCGAGCAGGAGTGCCGGCACTACCTGCGGCTGCTCGACGTGACCTTCCGGCGTGGCGGTGTCGACCTCGACCCCGATCTGCGCGAGCACCTGGAGCGGTGCAGGCACTGCATGCACACCGCCGACCAGCTGCACCAGTTCAACGGGCAGCTCGGCCTCGCCCTCGCCGAGGCCGTGCTCGGCTGGGGTGCCGCCGCCTACGTGCAGTCACGGATGAGCGTCGACGACGCGGGGGCGGCGGCGCGGGAGGCCCAACAGCACGCGCCCGCCAGGGCGTTCGTGGGTGAGGCCTTCGGTGCCGCGATGCCCTTCCCCGCCCCGGGCCAGTCCGCCGCTGCCGGCCCCGCTCCCGCCGGCCCGCCGGCCACCGCCCCCCGCTCCCGCGCCCGCGAGCGCTCGGCCTCCCACCGCTCGACCCACAAGGCCGCCCGCAGCACCTCCCGCCGCAACCTCACCGCGGCCGTCCTCACGGTGAGCGGACTCGTCGTCCTTCCCCTGGTCATGTGGTCCTCGTTCCACTCGGACGGCAACGGCCCCGCCGACGCCGCCCCCTCCGAGGTGCCCGGCACCGACACGGCGTCCGCGACCAGCGACCCGTCGTGGGCCGGGGCGGGCGAGGCGCGTCAGGGCGACCTGCGCGGCCGCCTGCACAACGTCGAGTCCGGACTCTGCGTCGGCGTCGTCGGTAAGAAGATCGCCCAGGGTGCCGAGACCGGACTCGCCGAGTGCTCCGCGGCCGCGGACCAGCAGTGGACGTACGAGACCGACGGACTGCTGCGCAGCGCCGCCGACCCCGACCTGTGCCTGGACTCCCGCCTCGGCTTCTCGGTGCGCCTCGCGACCTGCGCGGGCGACACCGCGCCCGACACCAAGGACATCCGCTACGACTTCACCCTCCAGGGCACCCTCGTCCCGCGCTGGAACCAGGACCTCGCCCTGACCCCCGCGGCCACCGACGGATCCGGCGCGCTGGTCCTGAAGAACCGCGACGACGGCCCTGCCCAGCGCTGGGTGTTCGACACCTCGAAGCCCGACCCCCAGATGGAGGCGGTCAACTGGGACGCGGACAGCAGCCCCACACCGACCCCGAAGTCCGCCCCCGCGCCCTCCAGGACGCCCGTCCCGACCCCCACGGCGACCGCCGCACCGACGGCCACGCCGACACCGCCGAGCAGCGCGCCCCCCGGCGGCAACTGCGCCACCAACCCGTACTACTGCAACGGGGGCGGCCAGAACGGCGGCGGCTACGGCTACCCCGGCGGGTACGGCTATCCCGGTGGCCCCGGGTACGGCGGTGGCCCCGGGTACGGCGGTGGCTACGGGGGCGGGCGCTGACTCCCCTCAGGCTCCGATGAGCTGAAGCGAGCCCCACAGGGCCACCACGGCGGCGGCCAGCGCGGCCGGCACGGTCAGCATGCCGAGCCGGGTGAACTCCCCGAGCCCGACCTCGTGGTCGTCGCGGTGCAGGATGCGCCGCCACAGCAGCGTGGCCAGGGACCCGGCGTAGGTGAGGTTCGGGCCGATGTTCACCCCGAGCAGCACCGCGAGGACCGCGCCGGGCCCGGCCGCGGCGGTGAGCGGCAGCAGGACCAGGACCGCGGGCAGGTTGTTGATCAAATTCGCAATGACGGCGGCCAGCGCGGCTGTTCCCAGCAGCGCGACGATCCCCGTCCCGTCCGGCAGGACGTCGCGCAGGCCGTCGGCGAGGCCGTTGTCGACGACCGCGCGCACCACGACGCCGAGCGCGAGGACGAACGCCAGGAAGGCCGGTGCCGCCGCCCGCACCACCGTGACGGGGGTGGCCTTCCTCCGGACGAGCGCGCGGCCCGCCAGCACGAGCGCCCCCGCGCACGCGACCCAGGCGGGATCGACGCCGAACGCGGAGGCCACCACGAACCCGGCCAGCGTGCAGCCGACCGTGACCAGTGCGAACAGCGGCAGCGCGGGCTCCTCGGAGGGCTCGGGGGAGTGGTCGACGACCGTGAGGTCCGTGTCGAAAAAGCGCCGGAAGACCACGTACTCGACGGCGATCGCCGCCAGCCAGGGCAGTGCCATCAGCAGCGCGAACCGGGTGAAGCTCACCCCGCTCGCCTCGAAGGCCAGCAGGTTGGTGAGGTTCGACACCGGCAGCAGCAGCGAGGCCGTGTTCGACAGGTGCGCGCACGCGTAGACGTGCGGCTTCGCGCGGGCCCCCATCCGGGAGGCGGTGACCAGCACCACCGGCGTCAACAGCACCACGGTGGCGTCCAGGCTCAGCACCGCCGTGATCGCCGACGCCAGCCCGAAGACGCCGGTCAGCAGCCGCCCGGGCGAGCCCGCCGCCCGCCGGGCCAGCCAGGCCCCGCAGGCATGGAAGAGCCCCTCGACGTCACAGAAGTGGGCGAGCACCAGTACCGCCGCCAGGAACCCGACCACCGGCCCCAGCCGCTCGGCCTCCGCCCACGCGTGCTCCGGGGTGATCGCCCCGGTCACGACCGCGAGCCCCGCCGCCGGGACCGCGACCACGGCCTCCGGCCAGCCGAAGGGACGCAGGACCGCCCACACGAGTACGGCGACGAGCAGGGCGACGGACAGGGCTTCGGCGAGCGGGGTGTTCAGGGCGAATCCTTCGGACGTGAGCTGATCGTGCCTGGTCACGAAACCAGGCGGGGGTAAGAAACCTGCTAATACCCCTGGATGCGACCGCTCAGGCCCCGGTGCCCGGACTGAAGGGGATCAGCCGCACCGACGACTCGTTGCCGGACACCGGGACCTTCCCGGACTTCCACGCCACCTTCAACGGGTCCTCCTCGTCGGGCGGGGTCACCACAAGAGCGGCGGGGGTGGCCGTGTCCGCCCCGCTGACCTCGGGGTTCGCGAAGGACAGCCCGGCCCAGGCGCTCCGGCCCGGCGCCAGCTTCACGGTCTCCGGCTCCGTGGCGGAGCGCTGGGGGTCCGGGCCCAGCTGCTTGCCGGACACGTCGACGAAGGCGGTGCCCGGAAAGCCGTACAGGGTGCAGGTGCGGCTCGACCTGTTCGTCAGCACGACCGGGAAGTTCTCCTGCCCGGCGCCCGGGTCGTTGCGGCCGACGGAGGCGCTCAGCTCCGAGGTGTGGCAGCGGGTGCCACTGACCGGGGAGTGCGGTGCGGACGGAGTGAGGGAGTTGCTCACCGCGTCCGTCGGCACCCCGCTCGGCGCGCTGCTGGTGCCTTCTGCGGCGGTAACGGACGCGGACACGGTGCTGGCGCCGGCCGCGGGCGCCGCCGAGTCGTCGTCGCTGCCGCAGCCCGCCACCAGGCCGAGCATCGCGACCGGGCCGGCGAGCAGTGCCGCCCGCCGCACACCGAGGGACCTGTTCGTCATGTCTCCACACTCCCGGAGAATTCGCCCACGCGCGCGTACAGCGCCTTGTGCCCCGTCACCGAGATCCGACGCGGCACGGGCCGCAAAAGTTCGCTCACTCCTCGTCGAGCAGCCCGATCTCCGCCCAGATCGTCTTGCCGTCGGGCGTGTGCCGGCTGCCCCAGCGCTGGGTGAGCTGCGCGACCAGGAGCAGCCCCCGGCCGCCCTCGTCCCACGTCTTGGCGCGCCGCAGATGCGGCGCGGTGTGGCTGGTGTCGGAGACCTCGCAGATCAGCGTGGTCGCGTCATGGATGAGACGCAGCCGGATGGGGTGGGCACCGTAGCGGATCGCGTTCGTGACCAGCTCGCTCGTCACCAGCTCGGCCGTGAACGACGCCTCGCTCAGGTCCCAGCGGGCCAGCTGCTCCACGACCTGCTTGCGGACGGGCGCCACCAGCGCCGGGTCGGCGGGGATGTCCCAGGTCGCCACCTGCGAGGCGGGCAGCCCCAGGGTGCGGGCCAGCAGCAGGGCCACATCGTCCGTGGAGCCGCCGGACGGCAGCAGCGCGTGCAGCACCCGGTCGCAGCTCTCCTCCAGCGAGTCGGAGGGCACGGCCAGGGCCTCGCACAGCAGCGCGTGACTGGCGTCCACGTCCCGCTGCCGGGACTCGACAAGACCGTCCGTGAACAGGGACAGCACGGTCCCCTCGGGCAGGGCCAGCTCGGCGGACTCGAACGGCAGCCCGCCCAGACCCAGCGGCGGCCCTGCGGGCAGGTCCACCTGGCGTGCCGGCCCGCCCGGCATCATCATCATGGGCGCCGGATGCCCCGCCCGGGCCAGCGTGCAGCGCCGCGACACCGGGTCGTACACCGCGTACAGACAGGTGGCCCCGACCTCACCGGGACTGCCGTCGTGTCCGGCCTCCGCGGACAGCCGTACGACGAGGTCGTCGAGGTGGGTGAGCAGCTCGTCCGGGGCCAGGTCGATGTCGGCGAGCGTGCGGACGGCGGTGCGCAGCCGGCCCATCGTCGCCGAGGCCTGGATGCCGTGCCCGACCACGTCCCCGACGACCATCGCGACCCGCATGCCCGACAGCGGGATCACGTCGAACCAGTCGCCGCCCACCCCGGCCCGCGCGGCCGGAAGATAGCGGGAGGCCGCCTGCACGGCGGCGGTGCGCGGCAGGGAGCGGGGCAGCAGACTGCGCTGGAGGGCGAGGGCGGTCTCGCGCTCGCGGGAGAAGCGGCGGGCGTTGTCGATGCAGACCGCGGCCCGCGCGGTGATCTCCTCGGCCAGCAGCACGTCGTCCGGGGTGAAGGGGTCGGGCCGGCGGTACCGGGTGAGGACCGCGACCCCGAGGGTCTGGCCGCGGGCCTGGATCGGCACGGACATCGTGGAGTGGACGCCGAACTCCTTGACCCGTTCGCCGCGGGTTCTGTTCCAGTTGAGCCACTGGTCCAGGCGCCCCGACGCCACCGTGGCGACGATGGTGCGGCCCGCGACCAGAGAGCCGGCCTGCGGCGAGGTGGCGGGATACACCTCGGTGTGCCCGGGCTTCACCACGGCCATCGGATTGCCGGGGTCCACGGAATGGTGGGCGGCGCGGCGCAGTTCGACCGGTGCCGCGAGCTCGGTCGGGGCCTCGCCGCTCTCCTGCGGGTCCAGCAGGTCGACGCTCACGAAGTCGGCGAGCGACGGGATGCACACGTCCGCCAGCTCCTGGGCCGTACGGGTGACGTCGAGGGTGGTGCCGATCCGCACACTCGCCTCGTTGACCAGCTGGAGTCGCTCCCGGGCGAGGTAGTGCTCGGTGAAGTCGTGTCCGGTCAGACAGGCTCCCCGTACCCGTCCCGAACCGTCGGTGAGCGGCGCGATGCGGGTCAGCATCCCGGCCGCGCGGTTGAGACCGCTGGGACGGACGTACCCCTCGATGTCGCGTGCCCGTCCGGTGGCGAGCACCTCGGCGAGGAGTTCCTCGATCTCCGCGTTCTCCGGGCGGACGCCGATGTCGGTGATCCTCAGTCCCCTGACCTCGTGGTCGGGCAGGTCGATCAGCTCGGTCATCCGGTCGTTGATCCACCGCAGGCGCAGCCGCTCGTCGCAGACCAGCATGGGACAGGGAGACTGGCTCAGCGCGGCCGCCGTCACCACGTCGTCCGGCGGATCGAGCTCCGTGTGGTCGGGCCGGACGACGACACGCCAGTCGGCCCGGTCCCCTCGCGGCGGCCTGCGCAGGGCGAGCAGGTGGGCGGAGACCGTGCGACCGTCCCGGTGCCGCAGCGTGAGATCGCCGCTCCAGCGCGGGCCGGCGAGGGCGGCCAGGGCATCCGGCTCGGCCAGCAGGGCCGCGGCGGGCCGGCCCAGCACCTCGTGGGCCTCGTACCCCAGCAGCCGCCGGGCACCGACGCCCCATCGGGCCACGGCGCCCCGGTCGTCGATGACGGCCCGAGCGGTCGAGGCATCGTCGAACGGATCCACCGGCCTCATCGTCGCCACTCCATCACGCCTACGCACAGTGATCAGATGCGTAAATGAAGTCCCAGCCTAGTGCGTCCCGCCCGCCGGTGAACGCCGATCCCACCTGTCCGAGACGGTGGCGCGCGGAGGCGAACGGGCCGTCAGGGGGGACGCCGGGGACAGAAGGCGCTTTCCGAACCCTTGACGGACCTGAGTGGCGCGTCGTCAGATTCTGTGTGTTCACGATCAGTTGTGAGTACTTCTGGGCCCTGAGGGAGAGCCGCCATGACAGTCACTCGCAGATCGGTTCTGCTCGCTTCCACGGCCGCCCCGGCCGCGGGCGCGCTCCTGGCCACCCCGGTGGCCCAGGCCGCCGAGTCCGCCGGGAACGCGTACGGCCGCCGTACGGTCGCACTGCGCGACGGCTGGCGCTTCGCGCTAGTCAATCCGGGCGGGACCACCGATCCGACGGGGGAGTACACGGACGCCGCGGCCCCGGGATACGACGACTCGGAATGGTGTGAGATCGCTGTCCCGCACGACGGCGACACGGTCGAGGTGTGGGCGTAAGCCAACGTCCCCGAGGTCGAGCTGTTCCTCAACGGCAGGTCCCTCGGCACCCGGACCTTCGACACCAAGAAGACCACCGACGGCCGGGCGTACCTGGAGACCACGGAAGCCACCGGCGACGACAAGACCTTCACCGACGGCCCCTACCCCGGCAGCTACACCAGCCCGAACGGCAGCGCGGGCAAGCTTCATCTGACGTGGCAAGTGCCGTACACGCCGGGCGAGTTGAAGGCGGTGGCGAGGAGGAACGGCAAGACCGTCGCCACCGACATACTGCGCACGGCGGGCCGGCCCCACGCCGTACGTCTCACCGCCGACCGCACGTCGCTCGCCGCGGACGGCCGTTCACTGGTCTTCGTCACCGCCGACGTTGTCGACGCCCGTGGAGTGGTCGTGCCCGATGCCGAGCACCTGATCTCCTTCGCGGTCAGCGGCGGCTCGCTCGCCGGGCTGGACAACGGCCGCCAGGAGAGCGCCGAGCGCTATCAGGCGAGCACCCGCACCGCCTTCCACGGCAAGGCCCTCGCGATCGTGCGGGCCGGCACGGAGCCGGGAGTCCTGAAGGTGACGGCGAGCGCGGAGGGACTGTGGGCGGATACCGCGAAGGTGCGCACCACCCGGTCCCGGCCGCCCGCACCGAACCGGCCGCCTTCACCGCCGATCATCCGGCACCTCTCAACTACCCGTACGTGAATGCCGGTTACTCCGGCCGTCCGGACACCCTCCCGGCCGCGATGCTCGACGGCGATCCCGCCACCGGCTGGTCCGACGCCTTCAGCAAGGCCGCCACCGCCCTGCTGCCCGCCTTCAGCGGCGCGAGGGCCGAGGACTGGGTCTCGGTCGACTTCGGACGGACCCGCACCTTCGACCGGGCGGAGATCTCCTTCACCGTGAGCGCGACCCACAGCCTGCCCGCGGCGGTGGCGGCCGCGGTGTGGGACGGGCAGCGGTATGTGCCCGTCGAGGGCGCCTCCGTCGCCTGGGCCACCGCCTCCGACGAGCCGAGCGTGATCACCTTCGATGCCGCCCGCGGCTCGCGGCTCCGGCTCACGCTGACCAGCGCCTATCCGGGCGAGAGCAGGTGAGCCGTACGCATCAGCAAGCTGGCGGTCCCGGGGAGCTGACCCGCACCGGCAACGGTCCGGACGGGAAACCAGTCCCGTCCGGACCGTTGACGAGGTGTCATGCCTGCAACAAACATGGCCTGCGACCGTCAGTTGGGAGCGCTCCCATTTTGGGCGCCGCCCGTACCTCCCCCGAGGAGTCCGGACGTGAACAGACGCAGAACCGCCCTGTTGTCCCTGACCGCGCTGCTGGGAGCGGCACTTGTCGCCTCACCCGTGGCTCCGGCCGCCGCCGACGAGGTGGAGCAGCTCAAGAACGGCACCTTCGACACCACCACCGCGCCCTGGTGGACGACCAGCAACGTCACCGCGGGCGTGTCCGACGGACAGCTCTGCGCGGACGTACCCGGCGGCACCGCCAACCGCTGGGACGCCGCCGTCGGCCAGAACGACGTCACCCTGGTGAAGGGGGAGTCGTACCGGTTCTCCTTCACCGCGAAGGGTTCGCCCGAAGGGCACGTCGTGCGGGCGATCGTGGGGCTGCAGGTGGCGCCCTACGACACCTACTTCGAGGTGAGCCCGCAGCTGAGCGTTTCCGGGAACTCCTACTCCTACACGTTCACCTCGCCCGTCGACACCGCCCAGGGCCAGGTCGGCCTCCAACTCGGCGGCAGCACCGACCCGTTCCGCTTCTGCATGGACAACGCCTCCCTGCTGGGCGGGGTCCCGCCCGAGGTGTACGAACCCGACACCGGACCGCGCGTGCGCGTCAACCAGGTCGCCTATCTGCCAGCCGGGCCGAAGAACGCCACCCTGGTCACCGACGCGACGACAAAGCTGCCCTGGCAGCTCAAGAGCGCCTCCGGGACCGTCGTCGCCCACGGCTGGACCGTGCCGCGCGGCACCGACGCCTCCTCCGGGCAGAACGTCCACTCGATCGACTTCGGCGCCTACAAGAAGCGCGGTGAGGGCCTCACCCTGGTCACGGACGGCGAGACCAGCCGCCCCTTCGACATCGGCACGCGCGCCTACGAACAGCTCCGCCTCGACGCCGCGAAGTACTACTACACCCAGCGCAGCGGCATCGCGATCCGCGACGACCTGCGCCCGGGCTACGGCCGCGCCGCCGGGCACGTGAACGTGGCCCCCAACCAGGGCGACAAGAACGTGCCCTGCCAGCCTGGCGTGTGCGACTACACCCTCGACGTCTCCGGCGGCTGGTACGACGCCGGCGACCACGGCAAGTACGTCGTCAACGGCGGCATCTCCACCTGGGAGGTGCTGAGCACGTACGAACGCGAACTGCTGGCCCGCACCGGGCAGCCCGCCAAGCTCGGCGACGGCACCCTCGCCATCCCCGAGAGCGGCAACAAGGTGCCCGACATCCTCGACGAGGCCCGCTGGGAACTGGAGTTCCTGCTGAAGATGCAGGTGCCGGACGGGCAGCCGCTGGCCGGGATGGCCCACCACAAGGTCCACGACGAGCAGTGGACCGGCCTGCCGCTCCTGCCGAGCGACGACCCGCAAAAGCGTGAACTGCACCCGGCGTCCACCGCGGCGACCCTGAACCTGGCCGCGACCGCCGCGCAGGCCGCCCGCCTCTACAAGCCGTACGACAAGGCGTTCGCGGCGAAGGCCCTGGCGGCCGCCCGCAAGGCCTGGACCGCGGCACTCGCCCACCCCGACCTGTACGCCTCGGAGAGCGACGGCACCGGAGGCGGCACCTACGCCGACAACAACGTCACCGACGAGTTCTACTGGGCCGCGGCCGAGCTGTACCTCACCACGGGGGAGAAGGCGTTCCAGGACCACGTGCTCGCCTCACCCGTCCACACCGCCGACATCTTCACTCCCGTCGGCTACGACTGGGCCCGCACCGCCGCCGCGGCCCGTCTCGACCTGGCGACCGTGCCGAGCAAGCTGCCCGGCCGCGACAAGGTCCGGCAGTCGGTCGTCAAGGGCGCCGACCGCTACCTGGCCACGCTGAAGGCCCACCCGTACGGCCTGCCGTACGCCCCGGAGGGCAACCTCTACGACTGGGGCTCCAACCACCAGATCCTGCACAACGGGATCGTCATCGCCACTGCCTACGACATCACCGGCGCCACGAAGTACCGTGACGGCGCGCTGCAGGGCATCGACTACATCTTCGGCCGCAACGCGCTGAACATCTCCTACGTCACCGGCTACGGCGAGGTCAACTCCCACAACCAGCACGCCCGTTGGTACGCCCACCAGCTCGACCCGAACATGCCGAACCCGCCGAAGGGCACCCTCGCGGGCGGGGCGAACTCGGGCATCCAGGACCCCTACGCACAGAGCAAACTCCAGGGCTGTGTCGGCCAGTTCTGCTACATCGACGACATCCAGTCCTGGTCGACCAACGAACACACCATCAACTGGAACTCCGCTCTGACCCGGATGGCGTCCTTCGTGGCGGATCAAGACTGACCCTCGCGTGCTCCACCAGCTCACCGGGCCGTTCGTGCGCGGTGAGCGTGTGGAGCTCGGCCCGATCGAGCGGCTGGTGCACCTCGACGTACTCACCGTGCGGCAGCCGCTTGATCACGCCGGTCTCCCGGCCGTGCAACACCAGCTCCCGGTCCCGGAGTTGCAGACCCAGGCAGATGCGCCGGGTGGCGACGAAGACGACCGCCGGGACCACGAACATCCCGATCCGCACCGCCCAGGTGACCGTGTTGATCGACAGATGCAGCCGGGTCGCCACGATGTCGTTGCCGCCGCCCGCGAGGAGGATCAGATACAGGCTGATCCAGGAGGCGCCGATCGCCGTACGGACCGGTCGGTTGCGCGGGCGGTCCAGGAGGTGGTGCTCACGCCGGTCCTTGGTGAACCGGGCCTCCAGGAACGGGTACACGCCGATGAACACGAGGAGGAGCGGGAAGACCACGACCGGGATCAGGACCCCGAGGACCAACGTGTGGCCCCACAGGGTGACCTCCCAGCCCGGCATCACCCGCACCAGCCCCTCCGCGAACCCCAGGTACCAGTCGGGCTGGGCGCCGGTGGAGACCTGGTCGGCGCGGTAGGGGCCGTACGACCAGACCGGGTTGACGGAAGCCACCGCCGCGATGAGCGTGAGCGCCCCGAACACCAGGAAGAAGAAGCCACCCGCCTTCGCCAGGTACACCGGGAAGAACGGCGTGCCGACGACGTTGCGTTCGGTCTTTCCGGGGCCCGCGAACTGGGTGTGCTTGTGGTACACGACCAGGATGAGATGGGCCACCACGAGGGCCGCCATGATGCCGGGGATCACCAGGATGTGCAGCGAGTAGAAGCGGGCCACGATGTCATGGCCGGGGAATTCGCCGCCGAACAGGAACAGCGCGAGGTACGTCCCCACGATCGGCACCGACACGGTGGCGCCGTAGACGAACCTCATGCCCGTGCCCGACAGCAGGTCGTCCGGCAGCGAGTAGCCGAACAGGCCCTCGAACAGGCCCAGGAACAGCAGCGCCCACCCGAACAGCCAGTTCACCTCGCGCGGCTTGCGGAACGAGCCGGTGAAGAAGTGCCGCATCATGTGCGTGAGCATCGCGGCGACGAAGATCAGCGCCGACCAGTGGTGCAGCTGCCGGATCAGCAGTCCGCCGCGCACGTCGAAGCTGATGTCCAGCGTCGAGGCGTACGCCTCCGACATGCGCACGCCGTTCAGGGGCGTATAACTGCCGTGGTACGTCACCTCGTTCATCGACGGATGGAAGAACAGCGTCAGCCACACCCCGGTGAGGATCAGCACGACGAAGCTGTACAGACAGATCTCGCCGAGCAGGAAGGACCAGTGGTCCGGGAAGACCTTGCGCAGGTACTTCGCGCCCAGCGTGCGGGTGCCGAGCCGTCCGTCGAGCCAGCCGGACAGCCGCTCGCCCTTCCCCGGCCCGGCCGGGAGTTCCGTGCGCGTCACGCCTCCTCCTTCTGCACATGCGTGAGCTTGTCGGGATTGGTGACGACGTAGAGGGCCGAGACCTGGTCGCCGTCCGGGGTGAGGTCCAGGACGATCACCGCGTACGGCGCGTCGTCCTGGAACAGCACGGCCGCGTCGTCGCCGTTGACCCGGCGGTGGCGCAGCTCCAGCGGGTGTGTCTGCGTCGAGCCCCGCTTCGCGTAACCGGTGAGCAGCCGTACGGCCTTGTCGCGGCCGTGCACCGGGCGCAGCGCCGACGGCCGGCGCTTGCCGCCGCCGTCCGTCCACACCGTCACGTCCGGCGCGAGGATCTCCATCAGCTCCGCGATGTCCCCGCCGACGGCCGCCCGTACGAAACGTTCTGTCGCTTCCCGGCGGACCCGGGGATGCGCCTCGTACAGCGGACGGCGGGCATGCACATGGGCCCGCGCGCGGTGCGCCACCTGCCGTACGGCGGCCGGGGTGCGGTCCAGGATCTCCGCGATCTCGGTGTGGGCGTACCCGAACACCTCGTGCAGCACGAACACCGCGCGTTCCAGCGGGGACAGCGACTCCAGGACCACCAGCATGGCCAGCGACACGGACTCGGTCTGCAGCGCGGGGTCGTCGGCGCCGTCCACCCCGGCGACCAGCGGCTCGGGCAGCCACGGGCCGACATAGGTCTCCCGGCGGCGGCTGACCACGGCCCGCCGCTGGAGCGCGTGGTTGACGGCGATCCGGACCAGATAGGCCCGGGGGTTGTCGACCCCGTCCACGCCCCGCCGCGACCACGACAGCCAGGTGTCCTGGAGCACGTCCTCGGTGTCGGCGACACTGCCCAGCATGTTGTAGACGACGCCGAACAACAGCTCCCGGTGCTCGACGAAGACACCGGTCGCCGCCTCGGTGTCGGGAAGGGGGATCTCAGACATCGCGTGTGGCCTCCCAGTAGCGCGCTCACTACTGCGAGGCGATCTGGCCCCGGAATGTGACACCGGGCAGCCGGAATGTGACCCACGCCTCACCGAGGACGATCGTGGCCCGCCGTGGGACGCAGCCGGGCAGCCGTGAACGCGATCGTCGGCTCGCCCGGCGGCTCCGACGCTCGGCCACGCCGGCCGGGCATCGACGATCCGGACCAGTGCCGCCATGGTTCCAGCACTGTTTGGTGGGTTGCCCGGTCGAGGCCCGGCTGTGTGCGAGGGCGCGTCGTGGAGCACGCTCCCGAAGCGTGTGCCGCCATGGTTCCCGCACCGTTTGAAGGTGCCCCCTCGAAGCCCGGCCGTGTGCTAGGACGCGTCGTGGAACACGATCCCCAGCGCGTGCCGGCGGCCGGAGCGCACGACGCTCACCCCGTGCCGCGTCGCCCCGGTCGACCAGCCGCGCTTCGTGCGTACCGGCCGTTCACGGGTCGTGAAGACCACACCGCGGCCCCGCGGGAGGACCGTCGCCGTGCCCCGTGACTGGGCGCGGGGGCGCTGCTCGACCATCAGGAACTCACTTCACCCACGACCTGCCCGCCCCGGTGTCCGCCCTGCGCGCCGCGCTCTACCGTTCCTGTGGACTGAGCGGGAGTGGGCCCGTCAGCCGCGCGCCCCGAACGGTCTTGGGCGAGCTGGTCCCCGGCGTACTCGACCCCGGGGTGGCGACACGCATCCTGTGCGTGGTCCGGGCCCGGGAGGCCCCCGCGGCCGGAGGCCGCTGATGGACGCCGCCCTCACGACCTGGCCAGTTGGGTACGGCCAGAGGCGGCGGGGAGGCCCTGACCCATCCTCTGGTGGAGCAGAGACCCCGCACGCTGACGCCGTACCCGGTGTCCCAGGTCGCACGATCACGTTAGCCCGATCGGCCCAGGGCTCCGCAAGCCCGCCAGTAAACGATCACCCGATCGAGTGTCGCGCACCGCCGGTCCGGCGGGAATCGGACACCGTGCTTCAGACCTCGCAGGTACCGGTTCATATCCCATGTGACCTGCGCGTATTTACGGCCGAGTACCCGAGCGGTACCGTGGAGGCATGCCAGCTCTCAACGTGGAGTTCAGCGATCGCGAGCTAGAGGACCTGCGGCAGATCGCCAAGGAGCGCGGTACGTCGATGAAGGCCCTCGTCCGGGAGGCCGCCGCGGCCGACATCGCCCGGCACCGGGCCCTGCAGGAAGGCGCGGAAGCGTTCCGGCGGTTCTTCTCCGCCCATGCCGACGAGTTCGCCGCCGCCTTCCCCGAGGACGAACCGGCGGGCAAGGGTGCGGGGCGGGTCGGCTGACCGATGGCTTCCGCGGTTCACATCGACGTGCCCTGGCTGCTCCAGCGGCACGAAGAGGTCCTGCCCGAGCAGCCCACGATCAACGACTTCTCGGCCCTGGTCGCCGCCGTCGCCCGGCACCGCGTCGACCCGCCCCGCCTGGGCGTCGACTCCGACCCGGCCTGGCGCGCCGCCGCCCTCCTGCACACCCTGGCCCTGCTCAAGCCCTTACCGTCGGCCAACGCCCGCTTCGCCTGCGCCACCGCCGTGGCCTACATGTTCGTCAGCGGCGTCGGCATCGACCCGCCGTACGGCGTCCTCGTCGACCTCGCCCGCGACCTGATCTCCGGCAAGACCGACGTGTACGGCGCGGCCGACCGGCTGCGCTCCTGGCAGATCTGAGGCCGCCGACCGCCCCGCCCCCGGGGCCGCCGACCGAGGGCGGGAGGAACGGGGTCGGCGGCCGGGGTTTCGCGCGGAAGAGCCGCCGTCCCGCGCGGGGCCTCCCGGAGGGGCCGTCTCCACTGGACCACCGGTCGCCGGGCGGGGGCAGCGTGCGTGGCGCTCCGGCGCGTGCGCGGGTTTCACACGGGGCGCATGGAATGTCGAAAGCCGGTGCGAGGGGACGCAGTTGCGGTTCCCCCGGATTGTCTTTCCATTGACGCTGATGTTGCCCAAGTGCCTTGTTGGCCGTGAGTGACGTGTGCAAGGGTGAACCCCCTGTGTGGGGGGCAAGGGCCGGGTCGCATTCGTCCCGTGGGGAACCGGGATGAAGGGGCGTCGGCGAATTCGTGCTTCCCACGCCCGCGCCCAAAAGGGACGCCCTTCGGCACTCCTTTTCGGCACGAGAACTTCTGTGAGTCCCATGTCTGTGGGAAGGAAACCCGCTCAGTGCCAACCCCCCACCCACCGCTCCCTCCTTACCCGCCGCCCGGCGGTGCCTCCTCGGAATCCGACGAGGATCTCGCCGCCCGGCTCAGGGGCCGTCCCGACGGCGAGGCCGCCCAGGCCGTCGCGCTGCTCATGGCGCGCCACTGGAAACCGGCGCACGAATACGCGGTCATCTGCCTCGCCTCCCCGAGCGAGACCGCCTCCATGGTGGCCGCGGCCGCCTTTCACCAGGTCCTGGACCGGCTCGCGCTCGGCGAACAGGCCCTCGCGCTGCGCCCCAGAACCCTCGTGGCCGTGCGGGACACGGTCAGGGAGTGGACGACCGAGGATCGGACAACCGCTGTACTGCCGGACCTGATGAAGCCGAACGGCGGCCGTGGCATGCGGGCGGCGAAGTCCATGACCCCCGAAAACCGCAAGCTCGCCGAGCGGTCATTCCAGTCCCTTCCCGGACTCGCCCGCTGCCTGCTGTGGCACACCGAGGTGGAGGCGGAGTCGATTGCCGTGCCCGCCGCGCTCCTCGGCATGGATACCGACACGGCGTCGGCCGCGCTCGAACAGGCGCGTGAAAAATTCCGTGAGGGATGTGTACATGCCCATCGGGAACTCGCGCCGACGAAGGATTGCCGCTTCTACAACCGCCTCTTGGACGTTCCGATTCGCCGCGGCGGAGCCCTGCTGCCCGATGTCCAGCAGCATCTCGCGGAGTGCCGCTACTGCCGTTCCGCCGCGGAACAACTGAGCCATTTCGAGGGCGGCCTGGGCATACTGATCGCCGAGGCGGTACTCGGCTGGGGTGCCCGCCGCTATCTCGAACTGCGCGCCGGGCGTACGCCCCAGACGGCGGCCCGCGGCCGGGGCGCCGGCCGGCACGGCGCGGGACGCCGCCGTATCCTCGCCCGCATCCCGACGCCAGGCCGCCGCGCTCCTGGCGAGGGCAGGGGCCTGGGCTCCTCACGGACGCTGCTCACCGGGGTCGGCCTCACCTCCGCCGGACTCCTCGCGGCCATGCTCGCCACCGGCCTGTGGTCGCACGACGGCGGCGCCGACCCGGCCGCCTCCACCAGCGCCACCGGCAGCGGTACGGCCCCGGGCGCCGGCACCCCGGGCACCGCCCAGCTGCCCACCGCACCGGCGGTGACCCGGCTGCGCAACGCCGCCGCCGACCTCTGCCTCGACATCCGGGGCACGGTGAAGGCGGGCGCGGCCACCGAACTCGCCGCCTGCTCGACCGAGCGGACCCAGCAGTGGTCGTACGGGGAGGACGGGCTGCTGCGCAGCGAGGCGGACATCGAGCTGTGCCTGGACTCGCACGTGGACGCCGGTGTGGTCATCCTCGGCACCTGCGCCGACGAGAAGGCCGAGCGGGCCGGCGACGTGCGCTACGACCTCACCGTGCAGGGGGAGTTACTGCCCCGCTGGGACGAGCAGCTCGCCCTCGCCCCCACCGCCGAGGACCCGGGCGCCGATGTCGTCGTCAAGGTCCGTGACCGCTCGGACCAGCAGCGCTGGCTGACCGACGCGGCCTCCAGCGCCAGTCCCGGCTCGCTGTCGGTCACCGGGAGCGAGGCCCCGCAGGCCCGGCCCGCGGGTCTCACGGACCGGATCTAGGAACCGGGGAGGCCTCCGCTCGCGGAGGTCTCCCCTCAGGCGGGGCCCTCCACGAGGTCGTCGGGGCCGACCGTGGCCGGGCTCGCGTGGCCCGAGAGGGCGAGCGTGAGGTCCAACTCCGCCAGCAGACAGCGGATCACGTGCTCGACGCCGGCCTGCCCGTCGAGGCCGAGGCCGTAGACGTACGGGCGTCCGAGGAGCACCGCGCGGGCGCCGAGCGCGAGGGCCTTGAAGACGTCGTCGCCGGTGCGGACACCGCTGTCGAAGAGCACGGTCAGCCGGTCGCCGACCGCCTCCACCACCCCCGGCAGCGCGTCGGCCGCCGCGACGGCCCCGGCGACCTGACGGCCGCCGTGGTTGGAGACCACGACCCCGTCCATCCCGGCGTCGGCGGCGAGGCGGGCGTCGTCGGGGTGCAGGACGCCCTTGAGGATGATCGGCCCGTCCCAGTTTTCCCGCAGGAAAGCGAGGTCGGGCCAGGTCTTTCCGGGGTCCGCGAACATGCCGACGAAGTGCAGCACGGCCGCGTTCGGGTCCTCCTGCACCGGCTTGGCCAGGCCCGCCCGGAAGGCCGGATCGGAGAAGTAGTTGGCGGTGCCCACGCCATGCAGGAACGGCAGATACGCCTGGTCGAGATCACGGGGCCGCCAGGACAGCAACGGCGTGTCCAGGGTGACGACCAGGGCCGTGAACCCGGCCGCCTTCGCCCGGTTCAGAAAGCTCAGCGCCACCTGCGGGTCCTTCGGCCAGTACAGCTGGAACCAGCGTTCGGCGTCCCCCATCGCCTCGGCGACCTGCTCCATCGGCGTACTGGAGGCGGACGACAGGATGTACGGCACGCCCTGTGCCGCCGCCGCCCGGGCCGCCGCCGGTTCCGCGTCGGGGTGCATGATCGACAGGACGCCCACCGGCGCCAGCGCCAGCGGCGCGGGCAGGGCACGCCCCAACACCTCGACGGACAGATCGCGTTCATGGACGTCCCGCAGCATGCGCGGGACGATCCGGCGCCGCTCGAGAGCCGCCCGGTTCGCCCGGGCCGTACTGCCGTCGCCCGCGCTGCCCGCCACATAGCCCACCGGTCCCGGACCGAGGCGCTGTTCGGTGAGCTCCTCCAGCCGGGTCAGGTCGGTGGGCAGCCGGGGCACCGCACCCGACGTCCCGCTCAGATAGATCTCGTACTGGAAGTCCGCCCAGTGCTTGGCCATCCGTCGGAACCGCCTCTCGTCGTCGGGTGCGCCGACGATATCCGCAGGCCGGTGCCGGTCAGGAGGGGGTGGCCGCCGCATGCTCGGCGAGGATCGCGGCCAGCTCCCGTGGCCGGGAGAACATCGGCCAGTGGCCGGTGTCCATCTGGACCAGTTCCCAGCGCTCGCTCTTCAGCAGCTCCGCCACCACGGGCATGGGTTCCTCGTCGTCGAGGAGGCACTTGATGTAGGTCGCCGGAAGCTCGCCCAGGGGACGGGTGAGGACGGCGGGTTCGGTGAGCGTCGCGCCCGGGTGCGGGGACGAACGGTCGATGATCAGGGCGATCTGCTCGTCCGTCAGACCCTGGCCGGCGTAGTAGTCGGCGCCCACCAGCGGCCAGAAACCGTCGTTGTCCTCGATCTCCTTGCGGACGTGGTCGCTCGGCCACCCCGACAGGAACGACTCCCCGTCGACGGGCACGCCGGAGTCCACGAACACCACCCGCGCGAGCCGGTCGCCGATCCGCTCGGCCGCCTGGCCCACGGGCACGCCCGCATAGCTGTGCCCGACGAGCACGACCTCGCGCAGGTCCAGCCGCTCGACCTCGTCGACGATGTCCCGCACATGGGTCTGCTGTCCCGCCGGGACCCCCCGCTTCTCCGCGAGGCCCGACAAGGTCAGCGGATGGGCCTGGTGCCCGGTCGCCCGCAGCTCGGCCGCGACCTCGTCCCACGCCGACGCTCCGAGCCTTGCTCCTGCCACCAGCACGAAATGAGTCATGCCCGCAACGTAGCCGACGGCACCGACAACGCCCTTCCGCGGTGCGCGAGCCGGCAACGTCCGCTTCGCCGACCGCGGTTGAAGACCTTGGGCGCGTCCGTTCTATCCCTCTTCCGGGTCCCCGGTGGTGGAATCGGCCACCCCCTCGGTGTCCGGCCCCCGCTCCCGCACCCGCTGGACGTGTTCCAGGGACTCCCGCAGCTCGGCGAGCCAGTCGTCGGTGTGCCGCTGGACCAGCCGGACGCACCAGGCGAGCGCGTCACTGCGGCTGCGGGCGACCCCGCCGGCGATGAGGGTGTCCAGGACCTGGCGCTCGGGCTGGCGCAGCCGGGTCATCACGGGCGCGGCCACATGTGTGAACAGGGCCCGCTCGCCGTCGCACTCCACGCCCCAGGAGACCTTGCGGCGGAACGCGTGCTCGGCCTCGCGGGCGACCTCGACGCGCTCCTCCCGGGTGCGTTCCCGGAACTCCTGGATCCGGCCCTGCACGGCCGCCTCCCGCTCGGCGGCCGAGACGTCTCCGCTGAGCCGGGGGCCGGGGATGCGGCCGATCACGGTGATCTCCTCGCGGTCGACCAGCACCTCGACCAGGGCCTCGAAGAGGTCGTCGGGCAACCGGCCGGTGAACCAGCCGCGCAGCTTCTCTCGCTGTTCGTCGGTAATCATGTAATGACGATTACTCCACTGCTTCATGAACGCAAGAGGTCGCGACGGAGTGCGCCGACGGCTGAAGCGGAATGTTTCAGGCCTATTGCCGAGAGGGGGTAATCAGGCCATCCGGCCGGATCGGGCGATCAAGAACCGCGCGGTTAAAGGGTTCAGTTGTTCGGATGATGTGACTTCACGCCACTGATTCAACACGCAAGGTTACTGAAAGCTGTGGGGTCGATGTGAAGTTGCGGCCAGGACTCGGCAGACTCGCGCTCGCCGCTCCGGCACCGACCGAGTCGGAGGGCACACCCTCGAATCCAGCGGAAGGATGCACACAATGCGGAACACCGCGCGCTGGGCAGCGACCCTCGGCCTCACGGCCACCGCCGTCTGCGGACCCCTGACCGGGGCCGCCCTCGCCGAACCGGCCGCCGCCTCAAGCCTCTACGCCCCCTCGGCGCTCGTGCTCACCCTCGGGCACGGAGAGAGCGCCGCCACCGTCACCCCTGAACGTGCCGTGACCCTGACCTGTGCCCCGACCTCCTCGGGCACCCATCCGGCCGCGGTCCAGGCCTGCGCCGAACTGCGCGCCGTGCAAGGGGACTTCGACGCTCTCGGGGCCGGATCGGACGCCCTGTGCACCAGGGAGTACAACCCCGTGGTGGTCACGGTCGACGGCGTCTGGCGGGGCAAGCGCGTCTCCTACGAGCGCACCTTCGCCAACGAGTGCGTGAAGAACTCCCACGGGACGAGCGTCTTCGCGTTCTGAGAGACCGGGATCGCGGGGGACCCCGTGACCTGCCCGGGGCCGGTGGCTGGGGAGTGCCGCCCCTTTCACGGAACCCCGTGATCCCGCACCGAGGGCCGGCGGACGGAGTGGGGCCGTCCGCCGGCCCCCTCGGTCACTGCCTGTCAGCGCGTCCGCTCCCGGTGACTGGTGTCGCACCACGGATAGCGACGACTGCGCCGACAGGTGCACAGGGCGACCCGGAAGCGGTCGGAGGCGACCGTGGTGCCGTCCTCCAGCTCCACTTCCACGGGGCCCTCCACGAGCAGGGGACCGCGGTGCTGGACCCGGATGCGGCACGGCCGCTCGGAGTCAGAGGGGGAGTTCGGCACGGACGACCACCAGCTCTTCCTTCTCGTCGGCGGCGGACAGCAGACCGCGCTGACGCAGCCATTCCTTCCGCGTGCGCAGCACCGGTCCGAAATCGATGCGGTGCCGGCGGGTCACGGCGGCTTTGAGGCCGGCCGCGCGCAGATGTTCCACCGTCCGCCCCGAGTCGCTCAGTTCGGAGTGCACCATCAGCAGCACCCCTCCGGGGCGCAGCAGTGCGGGTGCCTCCCGGCAGACGCGGTCCAGCACGAACCGCCCGTCGTGGCCCGCGTCCCAGGCCCGGGCCCTGCCGCGCGGCGGACGAGTGCCGGTCGGCGCCGGTACGTACGGCGGATTGGTCAGGATGAGGTCGAACGACTGGTCCCGCACGGGAGTGAAGAGGTTTCCGCGCCGGACCCGGACCGGCAGACCGGTCAGCCAGGCGTTCGCGCGGACCGTGCACACCGCGCGCCACGACACGTCGACCGCGGTCACCCGGCTGCCCCGGCGAGCCGCCTGGAGAGCGAGGGCGCCCGTCCCGGTGCCCACGTCCAGAACGTCCGCGCCGGGCGGCAGCGGCTCCTCGGACAGGGCTCCGGCCAGCAGCTCGGTGTCCTCCTGCGGGCTGTAGACACCGGGGAGGACCAGAGGAGGAATCAGTGATCTCACGTCGCTCAAGTACCCCGACATTCAGGAAATATGGTGGATTTCGGAAGCCAGCGGCCTGACCAGGGACGAGCGTCCGTCCGCCCAGTCGCGCAGCAGGCGGTCGGCGAGCCGGTCCTCGACGTGTCCGGTGACGTCGATACCGAAGGCGACGTCGGCGGCCAGCTGCGGCTCCTCGGCCAGCAGACCGCCGATCACCTCATGGCGTACGACCTGTTCGTGGACGGCGTCGGCCTCGACGTGCTCGTCGTAGAAGTGCTCGGCGGCCGGTCCCGCGCCGGTGCGGCGCATCGCCTCGGCCAGTCGCCGGGAACCGGGGGAGGAGGTGATCTCGACCGCCGCGAAGTGGCCCACGAGAGCTCCGCGCAGGCTGCGGTGCAGGCCCAGCAGGGACATGAGGTTCACCGTCGCGAGCATCTCCGGGCAGGCCGCGTCCAGATAGTGGCCGTACGTCGTGTCCAGGCCCAGGTCCGTCATCAGGTTGGCGAAGAGGAGAGCGTGGACGCGGTCGGGGCGGCCGCCGCCGAACTCGTCGTACTCGATCGCCGCCATGCCCGCCTTGGCCCGGCCCCACAGCCGCGGCAGCACCCACGCGTGCGGGTCGGCCTCCTTGAGGTGGTAGAGCGAACGCTGGGCCGCGTACTCACGCACCTGCCACAGTTCGCCCTCCTTGCTCAGGAAGTGACTGACTCCCGTGCCGTCGACCGGCTCCACCAGGAGCTCGGCGAGCGCGTCGTCGACGCTGTCGTGGACCGGGGTGTCCCTGCGCAGGGCGGACAGAAAGCGGCTTTCCAGGTCCGCCCTGGTGCGCAGCAGGTCCGGGTCCCACTCGTGGTCTCCGGAGACGCCCGCAAAGCCGCGGTAGTGCAGTTCGTAACAGATGTAGAGGGCCAGCTGGAAGTCGTCGCCGTACACGTCCGCCGTCGCGACGGTCTCGTGACGCGGCAGCGGGCCGACGCCGAGCAGATACTCCTGGACTGCGGCGGAGACCGGGCCCCGGGCCGGCGGCAGCTGTGGTTCTCGAGGGTCCTGAGGCATGGCCCCCGGGTACCCGGGCGGCGGAGGATCACCCTCCCCCACCCGGGCCGTCCAGGGTCACTCTCCTGCGGATTCGTCCTGGGCACGCTCATTGGGGGTGGTCGCGTCCCCGCCCTCACCCCGGTGCGTCCGCTGCTCGTCGGAGTCCCTCACGCGCTTCTCGGTGTCCTCGAACTCGTGCAGCACCTCGTCCAGGGCGGTGTCGGGCTTCTGGTTCTTCTCCGGCACGGCTGTCTCCTCGCTCTTCTCGTTCAGGTGGTGGCGGTCGCGATACGCAGGGGCACCGGCTCGGCGGGGACGGTGTTCTCCTCGTTGCGGCGGGCGATCTCCGCCCACCAGGAGGCGCCGTCCTCGATGTGCCGCAGCAGGACCCCCTCGCGGATCGCCCAGGGGCAGATGGTGACGGTCCTGATCCCGGTGAGTTTCATCGCCGTGTGGCCCACCACGGCACCGGCCAGGCTCTGCGAGGCGCGTGGGGCGGAGATGCCGGGCAGTTCGGCCCGCCGGGCGGCCGGGATGGCGGCCAGGCGCTCGACGGCCTCCCCCAGGTCGGCGCGGTGCATCCGGCGTTCCACGAACGGTCCGCGCCGCCCGGGCGGGGTGCCGCACAGCCGTCCCAGCTGCTCGAAGGTGCGTGAGGTGGCCACGGCGGTGCGCGGTCCCTCCCAGCGGATCCGTGAGGCCACGTCCCGCAGCTGGTGGCGTACCTTGCGGCGCAGATCCCGCATCGCCTCCGGGGGTGGCGGGTCCTGCCCTTCGAAGAACTCGTGCGTCAGTCGGCCCGCGCCCAGCGGCAGCGAGGCCACGTAGTCCGGCAACCGGCCGCGCCCGAAGGCCACTTCGAGCGACCCGCCGCCGATGTCGAACAGCGCGAGCGGCCCCGCGCGCCAGCCCATCCAGCGCCGCGCCCCGAGAAACGTGAGCTCCGCCTCCATCTCGCCCGGCAGGGTGTACAGCCCGATGCCGGTCCGGGTGCGGACGGTGCGCAGCACCTCCTGACGGTTGGGCGCGGAGCGCACGACCGCGGTCGCGAAGGCAAGCGGTCCGGCCGCACCCCACTTGGCGGCGGTCCGGCCGGCTTCTTCCACCGCCTCCACCAACCGTTCCACGGCCTCCTCGGGGACCGGACCGCCCGGCCGCACATGATCGGCCAGTCTCAGCCGCCACTTCGCCGTGTGGACCGGCAACGGCACCCCGTCCTCGGCGTCCGCGACCACGAGCCGGACCGTGTTCGAACCCACATCCACCACGCTTATCCGCATGGCCCTGTGGGTACCCACCGAGAGCCCCTTCCAACGCCCGCCGTCCCCATCGGGCGTCGCTCTCAGCCACGGGCAGGGCACCGCCCGTCGACAGGGAAGGGCCGCCGTCTCCCTGCTGACGGCGGCCCCTCGGACCTAGCGGCTCCTGCTGCGGTTACTACATGTGTACGACGGGTGCGGCGTCCGCGTCCTGCTCCGGCACCCCGCGCCGGAAGAGCAGGAAGGTGATCAGCGCGCCGACGGCGAAGAGACCGGCCGACCACCAGAAGGCGGTGGTGTAGCTCTCGATCGTCGCCCGGGCCTGGACCAGCTTGTTCGTCGGGTCCTTGCCGGCCAGGTAGTCGGTGGCGGCGCTCGCGGCCAGTGTGTTCAGCAGTGCGGTGCCGATCGAACCGCCCACCTGCTGCATGGCGTTGACGGTGGCGGAGGCGACTCCCGCGTCCTCGGCCGCGACCCCGCCGGTGGCCAGCTGCATGGCCGGCGGCATGACCAGGCCGAGGCCGAAGCCGGTCACGATCAGCTGGGGCAGTACCGCGGACAGGTAGCTGGAGCCGACGCCGATCCCGGTCAGCCAGGCCATGCCGGCCGCGGCGACGGCGAAGCCCAGCGGGATGACCACCTTCGGCCCGATCCGGGGGACCAGCATCGTGGTGCTGACCTGGGCCGCGACCATCAGCGCGGCGACCATGGGCAGGAACGCCGCACCGGTCTTGGTCGGGCTGAAGCCCAGGTTCAGCTGGAGGTAGTAGGTGAGGAAGAGGAAGACGCCGAACATGCCGCCGCCGGAGATCAGCACGGCCAGGAAGGAAGCGGCGCGGTTGCGATCCAGCAGGATGCGCAGCGGCAGCAGCGGGTGTGCGGCGCGGGTCTGCCACCAGGCGAAGGCGGTCAGCAGCAGACCGCCCGCGACCAGGAAGCCCCAGGTCTCGGGGGAGCCCCAGTCGTGCGTCTCGGCGTTGGAGAAGCCGTAGACCAGGGAGAAGAGGCCGGCGGCGACCAGCAGCGTGCCGGGCACGTCGAGCTTGGAGTTGGCGGCGTCACGGTGGTTGTGCAGCAGCAGCCAGCCGCCCGCGAAGGCGAGGACGGCGATGACGACGTTGACGTACAGCGTCCAGCGCCAGTCGAGCGCGTCGGTCAGGACACCGCCGAGCAGCAGGCCCACCGCGCCACCGGCGCCGGCGATGGCGCCGTACACGCTGAACGCCTTGGCCCGCTCGCGGGCGTCGGTGAACGTCGTGTTGAGCAGGGAGAGCGCGGCCGGTGCGAGGAGCGCGCCGAAGGCGCCCTGCAGGGCACGGGCGGTGACCAGCATCTCGAAGTTGGTGGCGGCACCGCCGAGCGCGGAGACGGCCGCGAAGCCGACGACACCGATGAGGAAGGCCGTCTTGCGGCCGAAGAGGTCGGCTATCCGCCCGCCGAGCAGGAGCAGGGAGGCGAACGCCAGGGCGTAGGCCGTGACGATCCACTGCCGGTTGCCGTCGGAGAACCCGAGGTCGGCCTGGGCCGAGGGGAGGGCGATGTTCACGATGGTGGCGTCGAGGACCACCATCAGCTGGGCGAGCGCGACGACGGCGAGGATCCACCACCGCTTGGCCGAAGCGTCGGTCGGCGCCTCGACGGCGCCCTCCGGCCCGCTGTCGGTCACAGTCTTCTGGGACATGGGAACAACTCCAGGGAAAGTCGGCCGGGCTCTTCCGGTTCATAAACGAAACGGTTTCGTACGCGACGAGGCTAGACCATGCCGAGCGAAACGGCAACGTTTCGCTGAGGGGGTGGCGGCGACCCGGGCGCCGCTACGCCATCTGCCGCCGCACCAGCTCGTGCAGTCGCCCGCCGGTGTCCGCGAGGAGCTGTGCAGGCGGGCCTTGCTGGGCGACCCTGCCGTTCTCCATGACGATCACGCGGTCGGCGTCCAGCACCGTGGACAGCCGGTGGGCGATGACGATCCGAGTGGCGTTGAGGGCCTTGGTGGACTCGATGACCGTGCGCTGGGTGTCGTTGTCCAGGGCGCTGGTCGCCTCGTCGAAGAAGAGGATCCGCGGCCGCCGGATCAACGCCTGGGCGATCATGAGGCGTTGGCGCTGGCCGCCGGAGATCGCCCCGCTGCCCGAGACGATGGTGTGCAGGCCCATCGGCATCCGCTGGATGTCCTCCGCGAGCCCCGCCATCGCGGCCGCCGCCATCGCCTCCTCGGGTGTGTAGGGCTCGGTGCCGCAGATGACGTCCAGGATGGAGCCGGTGAACGGCTGGGCGTGCTGGAGGACGACACCGCACTGCCGGCGCACCGCCGACTGGTCGAGGGCGGCCAGGTCCTGGCCGTCGTACAGGACGCTCCCGGAGACCGGACGGTCGAAGCCGATCAGCAGTCTGAGCAGGGTCGACTTGCCGCAGCCGCTCGGGCCGACGATCGCCACGAACTCGCCCGGCCGGATCTCGAAGGACACGTCGTCGAGGATCAGGGGACCGTCGTCGGAGTACCGGAAGGAGAGCTTGCGGGCCTCCATCGCCCCGGTCAGCGGGCCCGGCCGGGTGCTCGCCGTGCGCACCTCCGGCTGCGCCTGAAGGACCGGCTTGATCTCCTCGAACAGCGGCAGCGCGGACACCGCCGAGACGAAGGCACCGGTGAGCTGGGTGACCGCGGTCAGCAGCATCGTCACCGAGGTGTTGAAGGTGAGGAACTCCGCCGCCGACATCGAGCCGCGCGCCGGGCCCGCCAGCAGCATGAACATCAGCAGGGTGCACAGCGGGAGGTAGACCGAGCCCATCACCGCGGTGAGGTTCTTGATCCGGCCGACCTTCTGCTGGAGTTCGCGGCTGCGGGCGAACTCCGAGGCCCAGGCCGCGTACGCGTAGTTCTCGGCCGCCGCCACCCTGAGCTTGGGCAGACCCCGCAGGGTCTGGAAGGCCTGGTTGTTCAGCTTGTTGCTGAGCACGACCAGCCGCCGCTGCCAGCGCACCTGCCACAGTCCGAGGCCGAGGAAGCCGGCGGCGATGACGACGAGCATGCCGATCGCCGCCATCGCCATCGGGACGCTGTACCAGAACAGCAGGCCCAGGTTCATCGCGCCGACGGTCACGGACTGGGCGACGGTGGGGCCGAGGCCCGCCATCATCCGGCGGATCGAGCTGATGCCCATGGCCTGACTGGCCAGTTCACCGGTCGAGCGCTCGGTGAAGAACTTCGTCGGCAGCCTCAGAAGACGGTCCCAGACGGCCGGTTGCAGGGTCGCCTCGATACGGCCCTCCAGACGGAGCATGGTGAGGTTCTGCAGCAGCATGAAGGCCGCCGTCACCACCCCGCTGACCATCACGGCCAGACACACCTGCACGATCAGCGCGGTCTGCGCCCTCGGCACGAACTCGCCGAGCACCTTGCCGGTCGCGATGGGGACCAGCGCGCCGATCGCCACCGTCACCAGACCGCTGAGCAGCAGGTTCGTCATATCGCCGCCCGTGCCGCGCATGCTGAACCGCAGCAGGCCGAGCGGACTGAGCCCCCGGTCGGGCAGCGGGCGGTAGAACATCACCGCGCGCGGCTCGAACTCCTCCGCGTTGTCCTTCTCGATCGGCGTCTCGCGGCCCGTCGCCGGATGTACGGCCACATAGCCGCCGCGCCGCCACAGCAGTGCGACCGGCGTGCCCGACAGGGCGCGGTGGCCCACCAGCGGGCCGACGTTGTCGCGCCACCAACGACCGTCCAGGCGCACCGACCTGATGCGGACGCGGGAGGCGAGGGCGATCCGCTCGACCGGGTCGAGGCGGTCGCTCTCGGTGCCGCTGTGCGCGTTCTCGGCGAGCGGGATCCCGGCCGCGTCGGCGACCAGCTTGCAGGCCGCGTAACTCGCGTCGGCGTCGGCCGTCGTCGCGCGCTGCTTGGACTTGCCGATGGAGGCCAGCAAGGTCCGGTCGGCCTGGGCGCGCACGGCCTCACCGGCCTTGATACCGGCGGCCGTCCTGGTCTCGTGGGTGCGCTCCAGCTGCTCGATCCAGCGGTCCAGCGTGGTGAGCAGCCGGTACTGCTGGTCGACCATGGACTGCCAGACCGCCGGATCCATCAACAGGTCGGCGGCCGCCTCCGCGCCGTAGAGCGAGCCGTACTGCACGCTGCCCGGCGGCACCTGCATCCAGAAGACGTCGTCGTCGGTCGGGGCGGCGGCCCGCTCGTCGGCCATCGGTGCCTGGAAGAGGATGGACAGGCTCCGGCCCACGCCGAGCGCGAGGGCGTACTCCAGCGGGCTCGTCGTCGGCGGCACGTACTGGGGGTTGCCGTACGCGTCGTACGACCACGTCTGGGTGTGCGCCGGTTCGTACAGCTCGCGTAGGCCGATGCGGTGCACCACGCAGTCCCTGAGGGGCCTCGCCACCAGGGTGTGCTCGGGCCCCGACACCGGTCCGAGCAAGAGCGCGCCCGGCTCCAGGCGGCCCAGGTGGTGCCAGTGGCCCTGCTGCCCGGCGTCCACCGCGAACAGGTCCACGGCGCCCGACACGACCAGCCAGAGCACCTGCGGCCCTTCGAGGTCGATACGGCTGAAGCCTGCGCAGTCGACCCGCGTGCCCATCTGCCCGAGGGCCCCCAGGACCACATCGCCTTCGTGTGCGGTCGTCATCTCACCGTTCCCTGACCAGCGCCGCGTACGCGCCGCCGCGCGCCACCAGTTCCTCGTGCCGCCCGCGTTCCACGATCGTGCCGTGCTGCAGTACGACGATCTCGTCGCTGTCGCGCACGGTGCTGAGCCGGTGCGCGATCACCACACAGGCGCAGCCGCGCCTGCGCAGGTTGTCCATGACGACCTGCTCGGTCTCCGCGTCCAGCGCGCTGGTCACCTCGTCGAGGACCAGGATGCTGGGCCTGCGCACCAACGCCCGTGCGATCTCCAGGCGTTGGCGCTGGCCCCCGGAGAAGTTGCGGCCGTCCTGCTCGACCCTGCTGTGGATGCCGCCGGGCCGCCGCACGACCACGTCGTACAGGGCCGCGTCCCGCAGCGCCTCCACCACGGCGTCGTCCGGGATCGACGGGTCCCACAGCGCCACGTTGTCGCGGACCGAGCCCTCGAAGAGGAAGACGTCCTGGTCGACGAAGGACACCGAGGCGGCGAGCGCGCCGCGCGGAATGTCGTCCAGGCGCTGTCCGTCGATGCGGATCACGCCCTCCCAGGGCGCGTACAGGCCCGAGATCAGCCGGGACACGGTCGACTTGCCGCTGCCGGAGCCGCCCACCAGCGCCACCTGCTGCCCGGGGCCGACGGTCAGGTCGAAGCCGGTCAGCAGCGGCTTGTCGAGCGGGTTGTAGCCGAAGGTGATGTTCTGCAGCTCGACATGGCCGTGCAGCCTGCGGGTCGAGTCGCCGGCGCCGGGACGGCCGTAGAGCGGATCGGCCTTGAAGTTCTCGACGTCCTTGAGGCGGGCCACGTCGGCCGCGAAGTCCTGGATGCGGCCGGCCACGCCGTTGAGGCGGGTGATCGGCGCGGTGAAGCGGGTGACCAGGGCCTGGAAGGCGACCAGCAGACCGACGGAGATGCCGCCCTCGATGGCCCGCATGCCGCCGATCCACAGGATGAGGGCGCTGTTGAAGGTGGCCAGCATCGGGGCGACCACGCCCAGCCAGGCGCTCGGCACCCCGAGCCGCTGCTGCTCCTCAAGCGTGGTGGCGTGCTGACCGGCCCACTTGCGGAAGTAGCCGTCCTCGCCGCCGGTCGCCTTCATCGTCTCGATCAACTGCAGACCGGTGTAGGCGGTGTTGGTGAGCCGGGCGCTGTCGGCGCGCAGCTTCGCCGTACGCGTGGCACGCAGTCGGATGACGACCCGCATGGCCACCACGTTCAGCAGGGCCACACCGATGCCGACATAGGTGAGCTGGGGGTCGTAGCTGTAGAGCAGGATCGCGTACAGGACGACGACCACGGCGTCGACGCCCGCCGCCGCGAGGTCGCGGGCCAGGGTCTCGGCCACCTGGTCGTTGGACTGGAGGCGCTGCACCAGGTCGGCCGGGCTGCGCTGCGAGAAGAACGTCACCGGGAGGCGCAGCAGATGGCGCAGGAAGCGGGCGCTGGACAGCGTCGAGGAGATGATGCGGCCGTGCAGCAGGTTCGCCTGCTGGAGCCAGGTCAGCGCCAGGGTGAGGGCCACGCACGCCCCCATCGACGTGAACAGCACGCCGAGCAGCGAGGTCTGACCACCGATCAGGAACATGTCGATGTACGTGCGGCTCAGCGCGGGGGTGGCCGCGCCGACCAGCACCAGCAGCAGGCTCGCCAGGACCGCCGTCGGCATGGTGCCCGCGGTGCCGCGCAGCCGGGCCGGCATCGCGCCGAGGACCCCCGGCTTGCGGCCGCCCCGGGTGAAGCCCTCGCCGGGCTCCATCACCAGGACGACACCGGTGAAGCTGCCGTCGAAGTCCTCCATCGGGACGAAACGGCGGCCCTTGCCGGGGTCGTTGATGTAGACGCCGCGGCGTCCGAAGCGGCGGCCCATGCCGTCGTAGACTACGTAGTGGTTGAACTCCCAGAACAGCACCGCCGGGCTCTTCACCTCGGCGAGCGCGGCCGTGTCCATCTGCATGCCCTTGGCCGTCAGACCGTAACTGCGGGCAGCCTTCAGGAGGTTGCTGGCGCGTGAGCCGTCCCGGGAGACACCGCAGGCGATGCGCAGCTCCTCCAGCGGGACGTGCTTGCCGTAGTGGCCGAGCACCATCGCGAGGGAGGCCGCGCCGCACTCCACTGCCTCCATCTGCAGCACGGTGGGCGTACGGACCGTCTTCGCCCTCCCCGTGGGGACCGGGCGCTTGGGCGGGGCCGAGCGGCGCCTGCTCCGGGTGTCCTGTGCGGTGCTCACGGCAGCAGCCAATCGACGGGACGCTGATCGGCCAGCCGGATCGAACCCGAGGCCACGGTCATGGAGGTGAGGGCGAAGGGCGGGCCGTCCGCGGACGACCACCGGTAACCGCTCTTGGTCTTCTCGGACTTGTCCAGCTTCACCAGGACCGCGACCGGCCGGCCGTCCTTCGTGAACTGCTCGCCGAGCTGGCTGTCCCCGAGGAAGGCGGCGATCTGCTGCGCCGACTGGGCGGAGCGGTCCACCGACTGCACATGGCCGCGCAGCACGCCGTACTCCTGGGTGGGCACCGAGGAGACGGTCAGGTCCACGGCGGCGTTCACGGGAATGGAGGCCGCGTTGTCGGCGGGCACGTACACCGTGGCGTACATCGGGTCGGAGGCGTGGGCGACCTTCTCCACGGCGGCGACGTTCGCGCCGGTCGAGATGATCTGCCCGATGGTGGCCGCCAGCGCGGTGAGCCGGCCCGCGGCGACCGTGCGGACGACGGTGTCGCCCTCGGACGTACGGACCTTCAAAACCGGGGAGTTGGCGGCCAGCTGAGTGCCCTCCTTGGCGATCACCTGCGTGACCTGGCCAGCGACCGGGCTCTGCAGGATGTAACTGCCCTGCCCGTGCGTCAGGATGGCGGGCGCGCTCACCGTGGAGGCCACCGAGCCGGTCACCGCCCACACGGACGCGGCGGCCATCACGACCACCGTCACCGACATCACGAGCCAGCCCTGGGGCCGGGCGAAGCGCACCGGAAGGTCGAGCTCCTCCGGTGACTGGAGCTTGGCGAGGGCCTGTTGGCGGAACTGCACGGGTCTTCCCTCACCTGCGAAAGCTGCGAACGCTGTGAATGCGGCGAATTCTGCGAAAGCGGCGAATTCTGCCCACGACAAAGGACCGACTCGCGCGAGCCGGCCGCATTACGGCACCCAAGAGTCCCGGAACCGCCGGTGTGCGGCTCCGGGACGGGTCGACCACATGACAGTGATCAGATCACGGAGAACGTGATCAGAGACCGGCGACCAGGCCGGTGACCGGGGCGGTGTTCAGGCCGGTCACACCCTCGACCGTGCCGACGACCGTGTTGACCAGGCCGGAAACCGGGGCAACGCCGTCCACCAGGCCGGTGACGGTGCCGAGGGCGTTCAGCTGCAGGCCGCCGGAGACGTTGTCGAGGTCGGCGTCCGAGATCTCGACGGTCTCAACCTGGGGGGTGGAGTTCATGATGGAACTTCCCTTCGTATGGGTATTTCACAAGGGGGGAGCGGCCCCCTCTGGGGACAGATGACGGCCGCAATCGCATGGCGCCGGATCCCGTTTCCGGGAAACCCAACGGCCCTGCGGTGCGATGGATCAAAGCACGCTGCGGCTCCGCCCTTCCAATTAACCACCCGTCTCACCAGGCAACTTGAGTCACAGAAGCCCCTATCCGTGTGGGCCTGCGCACGCCTTGGTGGCGACTTCTTCACAAGTGATGTCGCGGCGGCGTGAACGGGCCCTTGCCGTCGCCATGGCGAATGCGACACACCTCGCCAATGACGTGGGCGGCGGTCCGCACTTGTGCAGAACTCCCGGTCCCGGTGACCTGGTTGCGCATTCGATGTGCAGATTCGCTGAAGAGGGGATTCGGGACGGCATTCACAACGGACCGTTGCCGTCCGCTTGCTGAGCGTGTCGGACCGGCTTGGTGACGACCGACTCGATCAGGACATCCGAACGCGGCGTCGGCGGCGGTCATCGGGGCATGGCCCGACACCGCCCTGCCCGCCCGAGCCAACCCCTGTGACCAGTGTTCCCACCCGCCGCCCACCCGGCACGGCCCGTGGCCGAATCGGCGTGGCAATCGGGGCGCAAAGAAACGGCATTGAACGCCCCGCGCACACCATGCGTACCCATGGCCATCCAGGCGCCCCGAACAACCGACTGCCGTACGGCGGTTACAGACTCCGGTCCCCCAGGAGGTCGAGAAGTTTGAGTCACAAGCGAATTCCGAAGCGCAAGGCCGCATTCGCGGCAGGCACCGTAGTGGCGCTCGGAGCCGCCGCGATCCTGCTGCCCAACGCCAACGCGTCCCAGGGCGGCTCGTCGAACGACGCGGCGGCCATCGCGCCGAAGACTCTGAAGGCGACGGACGCCTCGGACCTCGCCTCGCAGCTCGAGCAGGCGCTGGGCGACGCCTTCGCCGGTTCCTACTACGACGCCGACAGCAAGCAGCTCGTCGTGAACGTCATATCCGGCGACAGCAACGTCGTCGTGCAGGCGAAGAAGGCCGGCGCGAAGGTCCGCGAGGTCGAGAACAGCCTCCCCGAACTGGCGGCCGGCGCGCAGACGCTGAAGCAGCAGGCGACCATCCCGGGCACCGCCTGGGCCGTCGACCCGCGTGCCAACAAGATCGTCGTGACCGCCGACAGCACCGTCACCGGCGACAAGTGGAACACCCTCGAGTCGACCGTGAAGAGCCTCGGCTCCGACATGGCGACCGTGAAGAAGTCGGCCGGCACCTTCAAGACCTTCGTGTCCGGCGGTGACGCCATCTTCGGCGGCGGCGCCCGCTGCTCGCTCGGCTTCAACGTCACCGCGGGCGACGGCAGCCCCGCCTTCCTGACCGCCGGTCACTGCGGGGTCGCGGCCCAGCAGTGGTCGGACACCCAGGACGGCCAGCCCATCGCCACCGTCGACCAGGCCACCTTCCCCGGTGACGGCGACTTCGCCCTCGTCAAGTACGACGACCCGGCGACCGTGGCGCCCAGCGAGGTCAACGTCGGCGGCGGCCAGACCGTCGCGATCAGCCAGGCCGCGGACGCCGAGGTCGGCGCCCAGGTCTTCCGGATGGGCTCCACCACGGGCCTCGCCGACGGCCAGGTCCTCGGACTCGACGCGACCGTGAACTACCCCGAGGGCACCGTCACCGGGCTCATCCAGACCGACGTCTGCGCCGAGCCCGGCGACAGCGGCGGCTCGCTGTTCACCCAGGACGGCTCCGCGATCGGCCTGACCTCCGGCGGCAGCGGCGACTGCACCGTCGGCGGCGAGACCTTCTTCCAGCCGGTGACCACCGCTCTCCAGGCGGTCGGCGCCACCCTCGGCGCGGGTGACGCGGCCGGCGGCGCGGGCGGCGACCAGGCCGGCGGCGGAGCGGCCGGAGCGGGCGACGCCAGCGCGAGCCCCGGTGACGAGGCCGGTGCCGGTGGCGACGCCAGTGCGAGCCCCAGTGACGAGGCCGGTGCCGGTGGCGACGCCAGTGCGAGCCCCAGTGACGAGGCCGGCGCAGGCCAGGAGGTCGGCGGCGAGCAGGCCGGCGGTGACGTGATCGGCGGCCAAGAAGCCGGTAACGGTCAGGAGACCGGCAACGGCACCGGCGTTGCGGCGGGCGATGCCGCTGGCCAGTCGCACAACTGACCCCGTCCGTCCTGCACCACACCTTGAACCGGCCGCGTCGGCAGCGGTCCCCCCACACCCGCCGCTGCCGACGCAGGCCTTATGACCACCTCCCGGCCACACCGCGGTTCCGGCCCGGGCAGGTGCAACGGTCCGGCCCTCCGGCGGGAGGGCCGGACCGGCGCGTTGTGCCCCGTCAGCCGTCAGCCGTCAGCCGTCAGCCGTCGGCGCGCAGCAACAGCAGCGCCACGTCGTCGATCCGCTCCCGCGCGGCCGCGCCACGCCGGACGAGTTCGTCGGCCAGCTCGTCGAGCGGACGGTCACCGGCCTCGGCGAGCTGCCGCCCCAGATCGGCGAGCGCGTCCTCGATGTCGACGCCGGGGGACTCGATCAGGCCGTCCGTGTACAGGGCGAGGACGCAACCGGGCGTCAGATCCACCTCCGTCGTCGGGTACACGGCCGAGCTGTCGATCCCCAGCAGCGGACCCCCGGCCAGATCCAGCACCCGCACCCGGCCGTCCGGCCTGCGCAGCAGCGGCGGCGGATGCCCGGCCCGGGCCATGACCGCCCGCCCCCGCTGCGGATCGAGCCGCAGATACAGGCAGCTGGCGAACAGCTCGGCGCCGAGGTCGATCAGCAGCCGGTTGGTCGAGCGCATGACCTCCTCCGGCGACTGGCCGACGGTCGTGTACGCCCGTACCGCGGTCCGGATCTGCCCCATCAGCCCGGCCGCCGTCACGTTGTGGCCCTGCACGTCCCCGATCACGGCGGCCGCCAGCCCGTCCACCGGCACCAGGTCGTAGAAGTCGCCGCCGATGTCCATGCCCTGCGTGGCCGGCAGATAACGGGCCGCCGCCTCGATGCCGGGCAGCGACGGCAGGGTGTGCGGCAGCAGGGCCGCCTGCAGACCGTGCGCCAACCGGTGCTTGGCGTCGTACAGGACGGCCCGCTCCAGGGCCTGCGCGATCAGCCCGCCCAGGCTCGTCAGCACCGCCCGCTCGTCCGCGGGGAAGGGATGCCGCTCTGCGTAGGCCAGCACACAGGTGCCCACCGGGCGCCCGGAGGCGATCAGCGGCAGATACGCCCAGGCCGCGAACCCGTCGGGGGTGGCGTGCCGCCCCGGATACAGGCGCTCCAACTGCTCGCGGGACTCGAAGAACGCGGGCACGCCGGTGGTCAGGGCATGGGTGCCCGGTGTCGGCTCGGTCAGCGGCAGTCCGTCGAACCGCTCCACGACCCGCGCGTCCGCATACCCGCGATGGCCGAGCACGTGCAGCCGTCCCGCGCGTGAACCGAGCACGACCAGGGCCCGGCTCCCCACCGCCGGGGCGATCTCGTCCGCCACCAGCTGCACCACGTCCTGCACACCCACCGCCTCGGTCAGGGCCCCGGCCAGACTCAGCACCTGCGAGATGGTGACCAGCCGGGACGGCGCGTCCCCGGGCTGCGGCCCGGCCCGGTTCATCTCCGCCACCGCCCGGGCCCGGCTGACCCGGACGCTCAGCCCGGTCGTGCTCGGGTACAGCCGGAACGACAGCCAGTCTCCGGGCGGCCGCAGCGCCACGAACGACGTGCTGTGCTGGCTGAGCAGCGCGGCCCGGTAACGGTCCTCGTAGACCGGGTCGTTGAGCCAGGGCACCGCCGCCCAAAGCTGCGAGCCCAGCAACCGGGAGACCGGGACGCCGATCAGCTCGGCCGCCGCGGCGTTGGCGAAGGAGATCCGCCCGTGCAGATCGAGCGAGCACAGTCCGTACGGCAGCCTCGCCACCATCCGCGCCGCCTCCACCGTGCCCAGCGTCCCGGCCGCGCTTCCGACGTGGGCCGCGCCCAGCAGATCCGGTTCGGCGTGCGGCGCCACGCTGTCCTCGATCGCCCGCTCCAGCCGCATCGCGAGCCGCCCGCAGGCCGCGGTCAGATGGTCCCGCTCCCGGTCCGACAGCTCCGGCGGGTGCGAGCCGGGCCAGGTCACGAAGACCGCTCCGTACACCTTGGACGAGGTGGCCACCGGCACCGCGGCCAGCGCGAAGGGATACGGCAGCACCACGGCGATCCGCGGATAGCGGCGCGCCATCTCGTGCTCGCCGCCCACCCACACCAGCCGCCGCTCCCGCACCGCCTCGGCCACCGGGATCGGCGCGCTCAGGCCGACCCGCTCCCAGGGCGCGGCGAACGCCCGCGGCAGGCCCGCCATCACCGCCATCTCCAGTACGGGTTCGTCGGCGGCCAGGAGATACACCGCGCCGGAGTGGGCGTGCACCTCGTCCATCATCGACGCCAGCGCGAGGGAGAGCAGCGGCCGTCCGACCCGGGTCCGGGCGCCCGTCGGCGCCGGGGACATATGCCCGTCGGACACGCCGACCACCTCCTCGCAGGGGGCGCGTCCCACAAGGAGCGCGCGCCGCTGTCGCGTGCCGGGTCCCCAGGCATCAAATCTCCACCCTCAGGGCGCGTCCCGCACGGCGAGCGTTTCCGTGTGCGGGCACACGGGTGCCCGTGCGACGGCGAGGACGGCCGCGTACCCCTTCGGTCCGGGACCATGCCCCCACAGTCGAAGCGCGCCACGGCACGCGGGCGCCGCTCGTGCGCCCCCGCGCACCCTGATGGCCAATTCTCCGCGCCCCAGGGCGGTCCGGGACCCGAACAATGGGGCACGCGTTTCATGCCACGGAACCGAGCAGGGTGAGTCGAGGGGGACGAGCAGTGATCCGGGTGCTTCTGGTGCACGACGCGTGTCTGGTGAGATCGGCCCTGGCGGAGTGGCTCCGCCGGGAACCCGACCTCGGGGTGTTCGACACCCCGTGGCACAGCGCGCCCGGCCGTCTGCGTTCCGTACGTCCCGACGTCTGCGTGGCCGACCTCGACTGCTCGGACGCCTACGGCATCCCGCCGCTGGGGGAGTTATCCGGGCGCGAGCCGGACGGCAGTCCGCCGCGCCTTCTCGTGATGGCCAGCGCCAACCGGCCGGGGCTGCTGAAGCGGGCCGTCGAGGCGGGGGCGCTCGGGTACGTCGACAAGGAGGGGGCGGCGCCCGAGCGGCTCGTGCACGGGATCCGCCGGGTCGCCGAGGGGAAACGTTTCGTCGATGACTCGCTGGGCTTCGGCTTCCTCCAGGCCGCGGAGATGCCGCTGACCAGACGGGAGCTGAGCGTGTTATCCCTCGCGGCCGAGGGCGCCTCCATCCCGGAGATCGCGGGGAACCTGTGCCTGTCCCACGGAACCGTGCGCAACTACATGGCCGCGATCACCCGCAAGACCGGGGCCCGCAACCGCATCGACGCGATCCGGATCTCCCAGGGGCAGGGCTGGCTCTGACCGTTCGGGGGGAACGGCCGTCCAGCCGCCGACGAGTTCGCGGTACGCGGGTGAGTCGCGCACCAGCTCCTCGTGGGTGCCGTACGCCGTCCGCGGGCCGTCCATCAGTAGCACGTGGCCGGCGCGACGGGCCGAGCTGATCCGGTGGGCGACGACCACCAGCGTGGTGCCGGGCCGGTTCGCGAAGGCCCGCTCGGCGCGCTCCTCGGCCCGGGGGTCCAGATGGCAGGTGGCCTCGTCGAGCAGGACGAGGGGGGCGGACGACAGATAGGCCCGGGTGAGCGCGACGAGTTGCCGCTCACCGGCGGACAGCGTGGCCGGGTCGACGGTCGCCCGGGGTCCGCCCAGGGCTTCGAGCAGAGGGGTGAGCCCGACCGCCCGGGCCGCCGCGAGCAGCTCCGGCTCGGGCACCGGGCCCGCTCTGAGGTGCCCGAGGTTCTCGGCGAGGGTGCCGCTGTGGACGTACGCCTCCTGCGGGATGAGCACGCGCAGCGCGGCCGCGTCGGCGGAGGGCACGGGGTGCCCGCACAGCCGGATGCTTCCGCCGGTGGGCTGGAGAAGACCGGCGATCAGAGCGGTGAGCGTGGACTTCCCGATCCCGCTGGGGCCTACGACGGCCAGGTGGGCGCCGGGCGGGAGGGCGAGGTCGAGGCGGTCGACGACGGGGGTGGCGGCGGGGCCGTAGGCGAAGGAGACGGAGGTGAGGGAGAGGGCGGGGGTGTGCGGGGCGAGGCGGTGGCCCGGCTCGCCGGGCCGGTCGGCGGGCCGTGCGTCGGTGGGGCCGTCGCCGGTCTCGTCGTCGGGCGCGTCCGGCTCCGCGGGAGCGCCTGCGGCCACGGCTACGGTGTCGGTGTCGGCGGCGGGCTCGCGGACCAGTCGCCGCAGGACCACCACCAGCCGGGAGCCGCTCGTGCCCAGGCCGTGCACCAGGTTGCGCAGGGCGGGGAGCAGGGACTGGGTGACGTAGGCGAGGGCGCCGACGAGGGCGCCCGTGGTGACGCCGCGGGCCAGCAGCCAGGGGGCGCAGGCGAGGAGGAGGACGATCGGGAGCTGGCCGCCGACGGCGAGGGAGACCACGCGCAGGACGGACCAGTGGGCGAGGGAGTACGCGGCCCGCTGCTCGGTGTCGACAAGTCGCCCGGTGCCGGCGTCGACCCGGTCCTCCGCACCGGCCGCCGTGATGTCCCGCAGCCCTGGGCAGACCCTGCCGAGACCGTCGGCCAGCGCCTCGTCGGCGACCAGGAACTCCTCCTGACGGCGGGCCAGCGGCCGCAGCGTGGCCGCGAACAGGCCCAGTCCGGCGGCGAGCGGCGGCCCCACGACCAGCAGGAGCAGCGGGTCGAGCGAGGCCAGTCCGACGGCCGCGCCGACAGCCGTGAACACGAAGGACCGCGACACCATCACCAGCCCGGCGAACGTGTCCCGCGCGATCTCCACCTGCTGGGTCAGCCCGGACAGCGCCCCCGTGTCCGCCTCCCGCACCCCGCGCTCCACCACCCGCCCGACCAGCACGTCCCGGAGCGGCTCGACCAGCGCGGCGACGGCGGCGTACACCCGCACGGTCCCGTACGCGCCGACCAGCACCCCGACCGCGGCCACCCCGAGCCAGCCGAGCCCGACGCCGGCCCGCCCGGCCAGAAACCCCTCGTCCAGGGCACGGGCGGGCGCGTACCCGGTGAGGAAGGTCTGCCCGGTCTCCAGTACGGACCACCCGCCGAGCCGGACGAGGACCCGCCACCGGGCCCGCAGGAACCGGAGACCGCGCGTGTAGATCCCGTCAGTCACGGTGTCCTGCCTCCGCCGTCCCGTCGTCCCGTCGGCCTCGGGCGCGGCGGCCTGCCGAGCCGTGGCTCATGACGGCCCCCCGTCCCAGCCGTCCGCCCCCTCCGGCCCGCTCCCGAACACCGCCCGGTATTCCGGCGCCCGCCACAGCTCCTCGTGCGGCCCCAGCGCCCGTACCCGGCCCCCGTCCAGCCAGGCCACCGCGTCCGCGCGGGCGGCCGTGGCGGTGCGGTGGGCGACGAGCAGGCGGGTGCCGCCCGCCCCGCCGTTCACCAGGGCCTCGGCGATGCGGGCCTCCGTGACCGTGTCGAGGCTGGAGAGGGCGTCGTCGAGGATGAGCAGTCGGCCGCCGTGCGCGAACGCCCGGGCCAGGCCCAGCCGTTGGGACTCCCCGCCGGAGCGCGGTGCGTCGGCCACGAGGGTGTCGTACCCGTCGGGAAGCCGGCGCACGAAGTCGTCCGCGTGGGCCGTGCGGGCGGCGGCCCGGACGCGGGTGGGGGAGGGGGACGGGAGGGCGAGGCCGATCTCCTCCTCGACGGTGCCGCCGAGCAGGGCGGGGCGTTCGAAGGCGTAGCCGATGGCACGGCGCAGTTCGTCGTGGGTGAGCTCGCGCAGCGGCACCCCGTCGAGCAGGACCTCTCCGGAGTCCGGGTCGGCGAGCCGCCCGGCGATCGCGGCGAGCAGTGACTTGCCCGCCCCCGACCGGCCCACCACCGCGAGGGTCGTCCCGCCCGGTACGACGAGGTCGACGCCGTCGAGCACGGCACGTGCGCCGCGCAGGGCGGTGACGCCGCGCAGTTCGAGGCGGCCCGGACCGGGCGGCAGCCGGCGTTCGCCGTGTCGGACGGGGGACTCCGCGAGGACCTCGTCCAGGCGTCCGGCCGCCGCCCGGGCCCTGGCCAGGCCGGCGAGGCGGCCCACCAGGACGCCGACGCCGGCCGCGAGGACCGCGTACCGGGAGGCGGCGAGGACCTCGCCCACCGTCACCCGGTGCCGGGCGAGCAGGACCCCGGCCACGGCCACGACACCGAGCTGGAGCAGCGGGGCCACGGCGACCGACTGGCCCGAGGCCCGGCCCTGCACCCGCCACATGCGGTGACCGGCCTCGGACAGCTCGGGCAGCGGGCGCAGGATGCGGGCCGTCTCCCGGTCCTCCGTGCCCGCGGCCAGGATGGTGCGGTGGCCGCCGACGGCCTCCGAGAGGGCCTGGGCCATCCGCCCCTGCACCTCCTGGTAGCGCGTCACGCATTCCCGGGTGTCCCGGGCGAAGGCGCGCAGCAGCAGAGCGAGCACCGGCGCTCCGGCCAGGAACACGGCCGCGAGCCAGGGGGAGATGAGGCCGAGGGCCACGACGGCGCCGACCGGTCCGGCGAGCGCGGCGAGCAGGGCGGCGCGGGCGGGCGGTGCCGTGCCGGCCTGTGCGGCGTTGCCGACGAGGCGGGCGACGAGGTCTCCGGGCCCGAAGCGGGCGGTGGCGCGCGGGCCGACGGCCAGGACGTGCCGGGTGAGACGGCGGCGCAGCCAGGCGGTGGTGCGGGCGTCGAGGGTGCCGCCGAGGACGGTCTCCGCCGCGTCGAGCAGGGCGACGAGGAGGACCAGTGCGGCGCAGTACAGGATCCAGCGGGTCGCCGGCGCGTGCGCCAGCAGTAGGTCCAGGGTGCGGCCGAGAGCCGCGGGCAGCAGCAGTCCGGCGCCGGTCGCGGCCGTGCTCACCAGGCACAGGACCAGACAGCGGACGGGGGCCGGGCCCAGGAGGCCCTGCGCGGCCGGCGTCGAGGTGCGAGTCGTCATACGGCGGCCTTCCCGAGGTGCGCAGGACCCCGGGCGGCCCCTCCCTCGCGGGAGTGGACCGCCCGGAGTCATGGGCGCACGATGTCTGTCAGAGACAGAGCGTGACGCTCGCGGCGCTGACGCAGGACAGCAGGCTCAGGGTGCTGTTGCCGCCGCCGCCGGTGTGCTCGTCGGACTCCATCGTCTGCAGGTCGAGAAGTGCCATCTCGGTTTCCTTTCCTCGGTGTCGTCCACCCGTGGGGACGGGGTTGGGTTCACGGCTCCGTCACATCGCGGAACCGCGTTCTGTGGGCCGCCCGAGCGGCGGCAGGAACGGCAGGTGTGCGGTTGTCGGGTCGCCGGGGGCCGCGTGGGCCGCGCCGAGCGCAAGCAGGCACCCTGCCGTTCCGGTGCCCAGGTCCATCGACAGCCGCATCATCTGGTGGCCGGGGAAGGCCAGTTGGCCCTGGTAGTCCATCGAGAACCAGCCGAGCCCGTCGATCTGTTCGGCGAGCCGCTCGCGGGTCGCGCCGGGGGTGTCCGTGCGTGCGAGGTGCAGGATCATCCCGGCACGGCCCTGGAAGAGACCGGGCTGGACGTAGAAGCGGCTGGTGGCGGCGGTCAGCACCCCGGCCCGGGCCCGCTCGAACTCGCCCTCGGTGTCGGCGCCCTGGGCGAGGTAGTCGTCCAGGACCATCCCGATGCCGGCGCTTCCCTCGCCGAGGTAGGGCAGCGTGCGCCAGCCCTCGTCGACCTCCAGCGAGCCGCCCGGATGCGTCACGCAGCACTCCAGGTCCCTGCGCAACGCCACCTCGGCCGCCCTCAACAGCAGGGGCTCACCGGTGTGTTGGTACTGCCGCAGCAGGAACAGCGCGGGCCCGGTCCACCCCCGCAGCAGCCCGGCCCGGCGCCGCTTGGGAGTGTCCGCGAGGGGCTGCGCGAGCCGTCGCACGAGGACGTCGGCGGCCTCGGCGGCACGCTCCCGCAGCTCCGGCTCGCCCGTCGTGCGGGCCAGTTCACCGAGGACCAGGCCGAGCCCGGCCAGACCGCCGTGCAGGTCGGCCGAGAGGTTCTGCCAGCGTTCCGCGAGGACACGCTCGACCAGGTCGAGGGCGCGCTGCCGGTGGCCGAGCCGGTCCAGGACGTGGGCGACGCCCGCGAGACCGTCGTACAGTCCGAGCGGAGTGCCCGTCGGCGGGGGAGCGGTGCGGGCCAGGAGCCAGCGCTCGCCCTCCTCGTACCGCTCCGCGCCGACCGCGTCCAGCGCGTACAGCACCCCGGCCGCGCCGTGCGCGAGCCCGAGGCCGCCGCCGTCGTTGAACTGCGTGATGTCACCGGGGAAGAGCCGGTCCTCGCGCTCGGGGGTTGCCGACGCGAGGAGCGCCTTCACCATGGAGTCGCGGCTGTGCGGCCAGTCGCCCGGTTCGACGAAGGACGGCGTGGCCTCGACACGGACGGCCGTCCGCTCGCCGCCGGTGTCCCGGGTGATTTCCGCGACCGCCTCGTCGAGGAACTCCTTCGGCACGTCCGGGAACTGCCGCAGGATCACCTCGGCCAGATGGGCAGCCTTGCCCCGGTCCACCACGAAGAGCGTGGTCACCGGCAGGAACAGGGCGATCCTGAGACAGGCCAGGGCGTAGCGGTCGACGTCGATGCCCTTGCGGTCCGGCGGTGCGAAGAAGCCGGGGTGGGCGACCACCTGGCGGCCGTTCTCCTCGACCGGCGCCGCCGCCTCGAAGTCGAGCAGGGACACCGACTCCTCGTCGGGGCCGACCATGATGTTGAAGACATGCAGGTCGTTGAAGACGATCCCACGCGCGTGCACCGCCTGAACCGCCCGCTCCACCGCCCCGTGGATCCGCACCGCCCACGCCGTGTAGTCGGCGACGGCCTGCGGATCGGGGTCCGGGGTGAGCAGCGGATGCCGTTCGGCGAAGAACGAGTTCAGCGGGCGCCCCTCCAGGAAGTCCATGACGAGGAAGCGGTGCTCGCCGAGGGTGAACCAGTCCCGTACCTCGGGCACCACGCCCGTCCCCGCCACCTGCTCCAGGGCGTCCTTCTCCCGCTCCAGGCGGGCGATCGCGTCCGCCCCGTCGGCGGCCAGTCCCGCGTGCGGCCGGCCCTCCTTCAGGACGACCTTGCGCCCGTCACGGGTGTCGGTGCCCGTGTAGACCCCGCCGCCGTTGGAGAAGTGCAGCGCCTTCTCGATCTTGTACGGCAGCTCGCCGACCGTCGTGGTGTTGCGCGCCTCCAGATGCGGCTCCAGGAAGGCGGGCAGCGTCACCCACTCGGGCACCTGGAAGGACGGCTCCCGCCGGTCCGGCACCAGCGTGCCCTCGCCGTCCCGCACCGCCGGCACCAGCGAGCCCCGGTCGTCGACGACGAAGGTGCGCGCGAACGCGCCGTAGCGGACATAGAGCGGACCCTCGTGCCAGCGCAGATCGGTGAGGATGTACGGCCCCTCGAAGCCCTCCAGGAGCTCGCCCAGCTCACGGAGCACGTCGTGCAGCTGCTCCTCGTCGGCCGGGTAGATCGTGACGAACTTGCCGCTGGTGTCGCGGGCCGCGTACTTGGTGTTGCGCAGGTGCAGCAGATGCGGGCCCGGCACGAACTTGAACGCGATGCGCCGGGGCACGCAGTAGTCCCACACGATCGCCGCGATCCGGTCCGCGTTCGCCCGGGTGGCCGAGGCGTGGATCTTCCAGCCCTGCGACGGACCCGGCGCCGGCTTTCCGTCCGGGCCGAGCGGCGTGAGCGTCAGCCAGTCGCCGATGCGTGCCGCGTCCCAGCCGTCCGGCACCGCGCGGCGCGCCGTCTCGTAGACGGGAGCCTCGCCGGCCGAGATCCGGTCGGGCGTCTCGTAGAAGTGTCTGTCGGCGAGCGCGTACACCTCGTAGCGCTTGTCCATGCGTCCCCCTCCTTGGCCCACCACAGAGCCTTCCAGCGGGGCGGCGGCCACGGACAGTCACGGCTGTCACGAGATCACCGTGCGAAACGCATGCGTCAAGAAGTGTTCGAAGGGTTTCGAGCACAGCCACCGCGGTCGCTCCACGGAACGCTCACAGGGGCTGCGCACGTGCCGTATTAGCGCTCTAATGGCGAACGTGGTGAGTGAGGGCGCTGCGGGCCGCAGAACGAGAGCGTTGCGTGCCGAAAATGCCCTGACATCGATCACGGACGGTCCCGAATCGCCGGAAAGGCTGCGCCGTGTCCTCGAACAGGCGCTGGTCTTCGCCGGGGCGACACTCGCCGCCGTGTACACGCCCGGTGAGGACGGGGACGTGCTGTACCTCGTCGAGTCGGCCGGTGTCCCCCGGACGGTCTACGGGCTGCGCGACAGTTATCCCGGCTCCGGCGGCTCCCCACCCGCCGACGCGCACCGCTCGGGCCGGCCCCTCTTCCTCGGCCCGGAGGAGCTCGCCGCCTGCGCGGAGTCCCGCAGGGTGGCCCGGCGCGACTTCCACCTGGCCGTGCTGCCCGCGCACGGCGACGACGGCCGGGCCTGTCTCGTCGCCGTCGGCGAGGACCCGCACGGTTTCGACGACGAGGACCGCAAGTGCCTCGAACTGATCGCCGACGCGATCGTCTGCCCCCTGCCCGTGGCCGCCCCGGAGGGCGCGGAACTCGGCTCCCACGCGTTCAGCCTCGCCATGGACACCGGCCGGGTCGAGGTCGGCGACGGGCTCCTGGAGCTGTTCGGCATGAGCCGGGCCGCCTTCGACGGCAAGATCGAGACCCTGCTCGGCCTGACCGTCCCCGAGGACCTGCCCTCGCTGATGTCCCTGTTCGAGGCCGGTCACATGTCCATCGGCGACCGCGAGCTGGAGTTCCGCATCCTCCAGCCCACGGGGCCGCCCAAGTGGCTCAGGCTGCGCGGCCGCATGCTGGCCGGCGGCGAGGGCCGTCCCGCCCGGCTCGTGGGCACCGTCGCCGACGCCTCCACCCTGCGCTCCGACGTCACCGACGTGGCCCGCGTCCAGCGCCTGGCCGCCGCGCTCTCCATGGCCGGCACCGTCCGCGACGTCAGCCAGGCCGTCGTCTCCGCCCTCCGCGCCCCGCTCAGGGCCGACCGCATCGCCCTCGCCGAGCTGGAGAACGACCGGCTCGTCGTCACCGTCCTCGACCCGCCCGAACCGGAGTCCTGGCCCGAGCTGTGGCGCCTGGAATGGCGCAGCGAGTGGCCCGAGGCACCCGTACGGGCCATGCCCACCCTGGCCACCGCCCTGCGCGAGGGCCGCGCCCAGATCTGGCCCGCCGGGACCGTCCTCGAACCCGCCCTCGCCGAGGTCGGCCCCGGCGGCCTCGCCGTCCTGCCGCTGCCCGCCGCGGGCCGCATGGCCGGCGCCTGCCTCATCGGCTGGGACACTCCGCACCACTTCGACCCCGACGAACGCGCCCTGCTCACCGCCTCCGCCGGCCTCGCGGGGCAGGCCCTGATGCGCGCCCACGCCCTCGACGCCGAGCACGAACTCGTCGGCATGCTGCAGCGCCAGCTGCTGCCCCGCCGGCTGCCCAAACTGCCGGGCGCGGTCGCCGTCGCCCGCTATCTGCCCAGCACCGCGGGCCTGGAGCTCGGCGGCGACTGGTACGACGTGATCCCGCTGCCCGACCACCGGGTCGGCCTGGTCATCGGCGACGTCCAGGGACACAGCGCCGCCGCCGCGACCCTCATGGGCCAGATGCGCACCGCGCTGCGCGCCTACGCCGTCGAGGGCCACCCCTCGGACGTCGTCGTCGCTCACGCCAACCGGCTCCTCATGGACCTGGAGACCGACCTCTTCGTCACCTGCACCTATGTGGACATCGACATGGAGGAGGGCACCGCCTGGTGCGTGCGTGCCGGCCACCTGCCGCCGGTGCTGCGCCACCCGGACGGCACCACGGAGATCGTCGAGTCCGACGGCGGCCCCCCGCTCGGCGTGGTCGCCCAGGCCGACTTCCCGATGACCCCGCTGCGGCTGCAGCCCGGCACCCTGATCGCCCTGACCACCGACGGACTCGTGGAGTCCACCGAGGCCGACATCGACGAGGGCATGGCCCACTTCGCCCACGGACTGGCCGTCTCCGACCCGGCCCACCTCGGCCTCGTCGCCGACGCCCTGCTCGGCGGCGCCCGCCGCAGCGACGACGTCGCCCTGCTCCTGCTGCGCTACGACGGCATGGCCACCCACCCGCTCAGGGAGGGCTGGACGGTCTGGCGGGTCCCCGAGGCCTCCCGGCACGCCCGCCGCTTCACCCGGCGCACCCTGCGCGTCTGGGGCGTCCCCGAGGACGCCATGGACACCGCCCTGCTCGTCGTCTCCGAGCTCGTCACCAACGCCCTCGTGCACACCGGCGGCCAGGTCCGCCTCGACCTCACTCTCGTCGGCAGGCGGCTGCGCGTCTCCGTCTCCGACACCTCGCCCCGGACCCCCACCAAACCCACCAACATCGGCTGGGAGGCCACCGGAGGACGCGGCATCCTCCTCGTCGAGGCCGTGTCGGCGGCCTGGGGCAGCGTCCCCGTCAGCGGCGGCAAACAGGTGTGGAGCGAGATCGCACTGGACGCCTGAGGAGGGGTACCCGGGACGGACCATCCCCACAGCAGAGAGGTACGTCATGACTCAGCACGTCAGCGACATCATGACCAGCGCCCCGGTCACCGTGGAGCCGCAGACCTCCGTGACGGCCGTCGCCAGGATCATGCGCGACCAGGACCTGGGCGCCGTCCTGGTCACCGACGGCGACGAACTGCGCGGCCTGGTCACCGACCGCGACCTCGTCGTGCGCTCCCTCGCCGGGGGCGGCGACCCGGAAAAGACCACCGTGGCCGACGCGTGCAGCGACGACCTGGTGACCGTCACACCCGAGGACGACCTGGACCACGCGATCGAGCTCATGCGCGAGCACGCCGTGCGCCGGATCCCGGTCGTCGACCACGGCCACGCCGTCGGCATCGTCTCCCTCGGCGACACGGCCATGGAACGCGATCCCGGATCGGCCCTGGGCGACATCAGCGTGGCACGGCCCAACACGTGAGCCGGGCGGGCCTGTTCGGTCCGCCGTCAAGTTCCGGTGCCTCGGATCCTCAGCGAATGTGTGTGCGGGGGCGAGGGACCGACGGGCCTCCCGGTCCGTTTGTCCCGCGCCCCCCGGGGGACCCGGAGGGCAGCATGGAAGGACGGTGAACCGCCGTGACCCCGCAGACCATTGAGAAATCCGTCGCCCGCCGGCCCGAGACGGGCTGGTCCAGGGCCCGCCGCCTGCAGAGCAAGGGAGAGCTCCGGACCTGCCTGCCCGCGGTCGAGGAGCCGGTCGGACCCACCACGGCGCACACGGGAGAGGGCAACATCTTCCGCGGCGAGGACTGAGCGTCCGCGCCGAGCCACCGCACTGCGGTACGTCTCCACCGCTTTGCCGTCCGGCCGCCGCTCGGCGGCCCAGGGCGCTGGAACCCCCCCTGCCATGACGGATCCCTCCGGATCCGGGCTATGGTGACGCAGATGAAGGCTTTCGTGCTGTTCGGCGGGGCCGGTCCCCGGTCGCGGCCGATCACGCACACCCCGCCCGAACAACCGGTGCCCGTCGCCCACAGCGCCATCCTGTCCGACGGCCCCCGATCCATCGCCGACTCGGAGACCCACGGGGTCCGAGTGATCCTCGGCGAGCATCTGTTCACGCCGGTCGCCCATGACGCCGTACGGCCCGTCGAGCCGTACGGGCGGGCCGAGTTGGAGATTCTCCAGGCCGTCCGGCAGCGCAAGGCGCAGACCGTTTCATGAGCCTCCTCGCCGCCGACCACCTGTGCGCCGACGGGCCCGGTACCGCCGCCCGCACGCGGTGGGCCACCCTCCGCCTTTCCGCACTTTGCACGCCTTTTCCCTCAGGATCATGCTCCTCGGCGCGAAGTCCTGTCATGGGAAGCTCACAGCAGGTATGTTCCACGGAACCGGTTGAATGTTCCGGCACCTCGGCCGACCCTGACCGGGACGGCCCCACCAGCAGCGGGGCCTGCAACGGGCTCGCACCACGCGCCGCCCACAGCGCCCTAGGGCACGACCGGTGGACGGGGGTCGCGTCGGCCTCGCACTTGGACCGGCGGTCCGCCCTGCACGAAGCACTGCCACACATCCGCAAGGAGATTTCCCAGTGAAACGTCACGAGTTCCTGCGGGGGCTCCACAAAGCCAGCGCGAACCGCAACTACCTGGAGATCGGCGTCAACGACGGCCGCAGCCTGACGTTCTCCCGGGTACCGAGCATCGCGATCGACCCGGCGTTCAAGGTGGTCTCGGAGATCCGCTGCGACGTCCACCTGGCGAAGGCCACCAGCGACGACTTCTTCGCGCGGGAGAATCCGCTGCAGCACCTCAAGGGCGGCCGCCACCCGCTGCGCAACATCGTCCGCAACCGCAGCCCGTTCGGCTACTGGAAGGACGTCACGCTCGACCTGGCGTTCATCGACGGCATGCACCTGTTCGAGTACGCGCTGCGCGACTTCATCAACGTCGAGAAGTACTCGGACTGGGCCAGCGTGATCGTCTTCGACGACATGCTGCCGCGCAACGTGGACGAGGCGGCCCGCGACCGCCACACCAACGCCTGGACCGGTGACGTCTACAAGGTCATCGAGGTCCTGAACCGCTACCGGCCCGACCTGGTGACGGTCCTGGTCGACACCGAGCCCACCGGACAGCTCGTGGTCTTCGGCGCGGACCCGACCAACACGGTGCTCAAGGACAAGTACGACGAGATCATCGCGGAGTACGTGGTTCCCGACCCGCAGAAGGTGCCCGAGACGGTCCTGGAGCGGACCGTGGCGATCAAGCCGGAGACGCTGATCGAGGCTTCCTTCTGGAAGGCCCTGGTGAACGCCCGCAACCGCGGCAGCAAGCGGGACCGCAGCTGGGAGCACCTGCGCACCAGCCTGAAGCAGCTCAGCGACGCCGGCTGAGCGACGTGCGGTGAGCCGGGGAGGACGCGTCCGCGTCCTCCCCGGATCTGTTTCTACCTGCCGCGCGCCCTGAGCCGCGCGGCCAGTTTCCCGGCCAGCCGTCTCGCCCTGCGGACCAGCGGCTGTCCGACGGCGGGCCGGGGCGGGCGCACGGCCACGACCTGGACCTCACCGCCCTGCACCCGCAGCTCGAACGGCAGCGGATGGAAGCGGGGCTCCTCGGCGTCGGGCGCCGGGCTCAGCGCGACCCGCCAGGCCCCTCCGGCCAGGTCGCCGACCGGCAGCACCGCCTCCAGCAGGGCCGCGGAGTTCTTGGGGCGCAGCGTGCCTGCCACCTTCACGGGCGCGGCGCCGGAACCACGGGTGAGGTCGAGCAGCACCGGCGTGTCACCGGGCACGTGGAACGGCACCGGCACCTCGACGCGGTCACCGGTGATCGTGACCTCCCCGGACGTGATCCGCCCGAGGTCCAGACGCTTGCTCGCGGTGTCCACGTCCAGGGCGAGGGTGCCCTGCTTCGCGGTCCAGTACGGCAGCACGACCCGGTCGCCCGCCACACCGGCGTCCGCGGCCGTCCGCCCCCGGAGGGAGACCGGGCCCAGCCGGGACTGCTTGGTCCAGCCGCCGAGCTTGACGCGGACGAACACGTCCCACAGTCCGGCGTCGAGGGGGCCGCCGTCGGCCGCGGTGGCCGGGTCCAGGGCCGCCGTGCCCCGCAGCACCAGCCGCACCCGGCCGTCCTCGCCCGGGACGGTGTCCCGGGTGAACTCCACCGGCTGGAAGTACTGGGCGGAGCTGGCGCGCTCCTGCAGCAGCACTTCGACCGTGGCGCGCTTGAAGCCGGCCACACTGTGGGCGCCGACCCAGTCCACGGCCTGTGCGACGGAGGCGGGCGGCTCGGTGAGCGGGGCGGTGCTGCCCTCGGCGGGGAAGGTCATGGGCGTACCGCGGGAGGCGAGCTCGGCGGACAGGCCGACCCGCAGCACACCGCCGTCCCACTCGACGCCGTCCGGCTCGATGAGGGAAGCGACGGAGGACTCCCACTCGGCGAACGCGACCAGGTCCTCGAGCCGGCCGTCGGCGATGAGCGCGGCGACGACCTGCTGGGTGGGCTGGAGGCCGGCCGCAACACCCGGCCCGAAGCGCTCGACGACCACCCCGCGGATCTCGGTGAAGAGCTCCTTGCGGTAGTCCTCGGGCGCGGCGAGCAGCCGCTTGCCGCGCATCCGCTCGACCATCTCGTTGCGCAGCCAGCGACGGAACAGCCGGTCGCGGGTGGAACCCGGCTCGGTGTACTTCTCGACGACGTCGAGCGCCTCGCGCAGGTTCGCGAAGTAGCCCACCGGGTCGAAGCGCTGGAAGCCCGCGTTCGAGGCGTCGTCACGCTTGAGGTGGTAGTAACAGACGTAGTCGCTGAGCACGGAGACGTTGTCCGCGCGTAGATACGCCTCCGTGACGAAGACGTGGTCCTCCAGCCGGCGCCTGCCCTCGGGGAAGCGCAGGCCGATCCGGTCGAGGAAGGCCCGCCGGAACATCTTGTGCGGTGTCAGGCTGTCGATCAGCGGGGCGTTGTCGACGGTGGCGCGCGGATGGTTGCGGCGGAACAGCTCCACCGGGACGCCCCGCCCCTTGCCGGCCATCTTGCCCACGACCACGTCGGCGCCGTTGGCGACCGCGTAGTCGTACATCCGCTCCAGGGCCTCGTCGCCGAGGTAGTCGTCGTTGTCGACGAACATGACGAACTCGCCCTGGGAGGCGGCGATCCCGACGTTGCGGGGCTTGCCCGACCAGCCCGAGGCCTCCTGGTGGATGACCGTCATGTTCGCGACCTCGGCGGCCAGCGCGTCGAGCCGGGCCGGCGTGTCGTCGGTCGAACCGTCGTCGACGAAGATCGCCTCGAACTCGTCCGGGGGCAGGGACTGCCTGCGCAGCGAGGCGATGCAGTCCTCGATGTAGTTCCCCGGGTTGTAAACGGGGATGACGACGCTGACCTTGACCGGCATCGGTGTCCGGACTCCTTGGGTGGCTTGTGGCTTGCGTCACGGATCGACGCTTTGTGCGCCGATGTTATCGGCGACGGATAAGTGCCGTGTCAGCAGACTGTCTTGGCGACACTCGCCGGCAGGCTCCGGGTGCCGCCGGACGAGTCTTCCATGTGCGGCCCGGAAGCGCCCGCCTTTGCCGCCCGTTCGCGCGCGGCCCGCCCGTCCCAGGGAGGCCCGGTCGGCCCGGACGGCGGGGGCGATGCCCGGGTCGGCGGCGGCCTGGCCGGCGGGGTGGTTGCCGCGGCCGCCGAGCCAGGGGTCACGCGCGGGGGTGGGCCACCGAGGAGCTGACCGCCGGCTTTGCGCCGGTCGGGTGCTCCCGCACGGGCAACCGATTCCCTCGCCGTCGCCATGCCCCTGCGTACACGTTGTTCCCCCCGCCGGCTACACCCACGGGGTCGCCCAGCATGCCGACCCCGCGCCCGGGGCATCCACGTCGACAACGACCCGATCGTCCCCAGGGCGACACCGACCATCTCCGGGCCGACCTGCGCGAGGCCGACCGCATCTCACGGCCGCCCTGGACCTGTCCCGGCCCGTCGGTCCCATGCCGGCCGCGGTCCTCCAGTATGTCCCGGACGCCGACGACCCCCGCGGCATCGCCCGGCGTCTCGGGCGCCCCCCGCTTCTTCAATGGCACCGAAACCTCGTGGCCGGAGTCGTCCAGCTGCCCGAGTGGCGCCCCAGGACGAGTCCGGCCCCGGCGCGCCGCCCATGTGGCGCGGGGTCGGCCGGAAGCCCCTCTAGGGTGGCCCTGTGCGCCTGCTGCTGATGTCCGACACCCACCTCCCCAAGCGCGCCAAGCAGCTCCCGGCCCCGCTGCTCGCCGAACTCCCGCACGCCGACGTCGTGTTCCACGCCGGCGACTGGGTCGACACCGCCACCCTCGACCTGCTGGAGAGCCGCAGCGCACGGCTCGTCGCGGTCTACGGCAACAACGACGGGCCCGACCTGCGCGCCAGGTTGCCCGAGGTGGCGTCCGCCGAACTGGGCGGCCTGCGCTTCGCCGTCGTCCACGAGACGGGCGCCGCCCAGGGGCGCGAGGCCCGCTGCGCCGCCCGCTACCCCGACACCGATGTCCTGGTCTTCGGCCACAGCCACATTCCCTGGGACACCACCGCCCCCGGCGGACTGCGGCTGCTCAACCCCGGCTCGCCGACCGATCGCCGCCGCCAGCCCCACTGCACCTACATGACGGCCACGGTGGCCGACGGGCGCCTCCAGGACGTGGAACTCCACCGGCTGCCCCCGCGCTGACGGCCGTGTTCGCCGATCTGCTGCCCGCCTTCCTCTGTGCCGGGCGCGCTCGAGCCGACCCACCGGCACTCATGGATCCGGGCCGCTCCGCGTAGCGGAAAGCGGCCCGGACGCTGCGAGTGTGCGCTTTCACGGACCTCCTTCCCGATCGGAGGCGGGGTGAGGGTTCGCAAACCCTCTCCAGTTGCTCGCCGCGTACCCCTTCGAGCGCGGCTCACACGTGCCGATTCCGCTTTCTTCGTACAGCTCCATGAGCAGGCGGGCTTCATGAAGGCGGATGGATCGCCCCCGCCGTCGCCGTCAGCGGGGCACCGCTGCCGCCCCAGCGCAGTGCCACGATCTCGGCGGCCACCGACACGGCGACCTCCTCCGGCGTACGGGCTCCGAGGTCGAGGCCGACCGGCGAGCGCAGCCGGGACAGCTCGGCCTCGGACAGCCCGGAGTCGGTCAGCCGCTTCAGTCGGTCGTCGTGGGTACGGCGGCTGCCCATCGCCCCGATGTACGCGGCGGGCCGGCGCAGCGCCACCTCCAGCAGGGGCACGTCGAACTTCGGGTCGTGGGTCAGGACGCAGATCACGGTGCGTTCGTCGGTGTCGGTGCCGCCGAGGTAGCGGTGCGGCCAGTCCACGACGACCTCCACGCCCTCCGGGAAGCGCTTCGGCGTGGCGAAGACCGGGCGGGCGTCGCAGACGGTGACCCGGTAGCCGAGGAAGGCGCCGATCCGGGCGACCGCGGCCGCGTAGTCGATCGCGCCGAAGACCAGCATGCGGGGCGGCGGGGCGAAGGAGTGCAGGAACACCGTGACCGCGTCCTCACGGCGCTCCCCGCGCGGGCCGTAGTGCCTCAACCCCGTTGCACCCAGGGCGAGTTCGCCGCGCGCGTCGGCCGTGACCGCCACGTCCAGGCCCGTGGTGCCGAGGGTGCCCGCGACGCGGTCCGGCCACACGGCCAGCGTGGCACCGCGGGAGGCGGGGCCGTCGGTCACCGTCGCCACGGTCACCGGGCGGCCCGCGGCGACCGACTCCGCGATCTCGCCGAACGCGGGATCGAGGGCGGCCGTCACGGGCCGTACCAGAAGGGTGATCTCCCCGCCGCAGGTCAGCCCCACCGCGAACGCGTCCTCGTCGCTGTACCCGAAGGTCTCCAGACGGGCCTCGCCGCTCGCCACGACCTCCTGCGCCAGTTCGAAGACGGCCCCCTCGACACAGCCGCCGGACACACTGCCGACGACCTCGTCGTCCGGGCCCACGGCCATGGCCGCGCCGGGGTCGCGCGGCGCGCTGCGGCTCGTCGAGACGACCGTGGCCAGGCCGAACGGTGTCCCTGCCGCGTACCAGCCGTTCAACACCGGGAGGATGTCACGCATCCTCGGCTCCTTTCGCCACCGCCCTCCCCGGTCCCTTATCGGACGACCCCTACCCGAAAAAGCTGAAACTTACTCATCAGTCATAAGTGTTGACGGTGTGCCGGATGAGTCGGACTGTTATGGACATGCCGAATATGCGTGCGCGTCTGCTCGTTGTTCTGGTTGTCCTCTGTGGATTCCTGACGGTGGCGGGTACCCCGTCCGCCTCCGCCGCCACCATCGCCGACTCCCTCTCTTTCGACGACACCCCCCTCACCGTCCAGAACGGGCGGTTCGTCGACGGCAACGGCCGCGAGGTCGTGCTGCGCGGCTACAACGTCTCCGGCGAGACCAAGCTCGCCGAGAACAAGGGCCTGCCCTTCGCCTCGGTCGCCGACGCCAGGAAGTCGGCCACCGCGCTGAGAGCCCTCGGCGGCGGCAACTCCGTGCGCTTCCTGCTCTCATGGGCCTACGCGGAACCGGTGAAGGGCCAGGTCGACACCGCGTACCTGGCGAACGCCACCGCGCAGTTGCGGGCCTTCCTCGACGCGGGCATCCGGGTCTACCCCGACTTCCACCAGGACCTGTACTCGCGCTGGCTGTTCAACTCGGGCAGCTGGTACACCGGCGACGGCGCCCCCGCGTGGGCCGTCGCGCTCGGCAACTACCCCGCCGAGTCCTGCGGCATCTGCTTCACGTGGGGCCAGAACATCACGCAGAACGGCGCGGTGAAGGCCGGCCAGTACGATTTCTGGCACAACAACCACGGCCTCCAGGACGCCTTCCTGGCCACCGCCCAGAAGACCATGGCGTACCTCAAGGCGAACCTCAGCTCCGAGGAGTTCGCCGGTGTGGTCGGCTTCGACCCGTACAACGAGCCCTACGCCGGCAGCTACGACTCCGGGCAGAACAGCCGCACCTGGGAACGTGACCTGCTGTGGCCCTTCTACGTGAAGTTCCGGGCCCGGATGGACGCGGCGGGCTGGACGGACAAGCCCGCCATGGTGGAGCCGAACCTCTTCTGGAACGGCAACGTCAGCAAGGAGGAGGGCGGCCTTCTCGACGCCGGCACGCTCGGCTCCCGGTACGTCTTCAACACCCACTTCTACGACCAGAAGGCCATCTCCGGCATCCTGATGTGGGGCAATGCCTCCGACGGCCAGTACGTCGGCGACTTCGGCACCGTCCGCGACCGCGCGGCGGCCACCGGCACGGCGGCCGTGGTCAGCGAGTTCGGGCACCCGCTGAACGGCTCGACGGCCGGCAAGGCGCCCACCGTCCTCAAGGCCATGTACCAGGCCCTCGACTCCCGGGTGAAGGGCGCCAACTGGTGGTCCGCGCCCGCCGGTTCGGGACCGGTCCTCTCCGGCACGCAGTGGCAGTGGGACATCTACAACGGCCGTCACCACGAGCTGATGAACGACAACCCCGACAAGGTCATGACCTCGGGCGACGCCTGGAACGACGAGGACCTGTCGGCCGTGAAGCTCGACGACTCGGGCACGGCGGTACTCCGCCAGGACACCCGGCTCCTCGACCGGGTCTACCCGAGCGCCGCCTCGGGTACGACGCTCGCCTTCACCTACGAGGACCGCTCGCGCGACGGTTCCACGACCCTGACCTGGAACCCGGTGCCGAGCAGCCTGCCCAATGTGTCGTCGCTGGTCGGGTCCGGCCAGTACGCGGTGCTGGTGTGGCGCTCGGGAAGCGGCTCGGCGCCCACCGAACTGCACCTGCCCGCGTCCTTCCCGACCGCGACGACCACGGTGGTCTCCGACCTGGGCACGGTCTACGGCCCGCCCGCGTACACCTCGTCCACCCCGGTCGGGGCGGCTGTCGAACCGGGCGGAACGGGCAGCCGGCGGCTGCTCCTGACCGACTCGGACTCCGGTGTCCTGCACTACGCGCTGGTGACCAACGGGGCGAGCTCGCCCTCGGCGTCCGTGCTGAACGCGGCCAGGTCCGAGCTGGCCAACTGGGCGAACCAGAAGATCGGTTGACCGTCCCCTCGCGTCGGGGCCGAAGCGGGCCCCGACGCGAGGGAAGGTGCGTGAACCTCTACGAGGAAGGACTCGTCCAGTCGGCGGCCACGTGCCCGAGCCGCACCCGCTGCGGGTGGTCGCCCACCGGCACGGAGACCGTCTTCCGCCCGGTCGCGAAGTCGATCGCGGTGACCTGGTCGGCCCCGCTCTCCGAGACGACACAGCTCTTGCCGTCACCGCTGACAGTGGCCCAGTAGGGCTTCGAGGCGGGGACGAGCGGGCCCTCCTGGAGGGTGGTGCGGTTCACGACGGTCGCGTAGTCGTCCATCGTGCCCGCGACACACAGCTTGCTGCCGTCCGGGCTCATCGAAATGCCGTGGTGACGCGAGTCGTTGACCATGGTGGTGCGGTCGTCGCTGGTCGCCGGGTTCTTCGGCAGCGTCTTCGTACGGGTGATCTTGTCGGTGGCGACGTCGTACTCGAAGAAGCCGTTGAAGAACGACACCTGGAAGTACAGCTTGGACTCGTCCGGCGAGAACACGGCGGGGCGGACGGCGTCCGAGTAGTCCGTGAGACCGATCGCGTCCAGCTTGTCCCGCATGTCGATGGTCTTGACCTGCTTGTAGGTGGTCGCGTCCACCACCGTGATGTGCCGGTCGCCCTTCGTCCAGTCCAGCCAGGGCGCGTCGGAGTCGGTGTTGACGTCACCGATCGCCATGTTCCAGATGTACTTGCCGTCCTTGGTGAAGATGTTCTCGTGCGGCTTGTCGCCGGTGGCGAACGAGCCGAGCTGCTGCCCCGTGTTGATGTTCAGCACGTGCACGGTGTTCGCGGTGGAGGCGGACACCGCGACCCGGGTGCCGTCGGGGGAGACCGCCATGTGGTCCGCGCGGTAACCCGAGACCGGGAAGCGCCAGTTGACCTTCCCGGTGGCCAGGTCGATCGACACCACGTCCGCGAAGCTCGGCCGTGAGACGACCACCGACTTTCCGTCCGGCGTGGAGTACATGTCGTCGGCGAACTGGTCGTGGCCCTCGCCGACGCTGTTGCGGATCGCCATGAAGTAGATCCACTTGATCGGATTCGCGTTGATCTCCGCCATCCGCGCGTCCTTGTCGGGGATGACGTTGATCCGGCCGATCTTCGCGAGGTCGCCGGAGGACTTGATGACGTCGGCGGTGCCGTCCCAGTTGTTGGCCACGAACAGCACTTCGCGCAGAGCGGCCGAGTCCGCGGCGGAGGCGGCGGTCGCCGGGGCGGTGACGGTCAGGACGACAGCGGCGGCCATGGCACACAGGTGTCTGGGCTTGAGAACAGGCATGACGGATCTCCCTCTGGGCGGCTCATGACGGGGGCATGCCAAGATGGCAAAACTGAAGACGCGTACTTTCAGATTGAACTTACTGCAAAGTAAGGAAGGGGGGCCCTTCTCCACAAGACTCCGTACACGACAAAATTGCGCTCATACGGGAGGTCGGACGCTCCGGCCCGGGTGGGAGGTGCGGTGACGGGCAGGCTCAGGGCCCCGACCGGTCGCTACGGCGGCAAGACGGCCGCCGAGCGGCAGGCCGAACGACGCCGCCGTTTCCTGGACGCGGCACTCCAGCTCTTCGGGGACGCTCCCGGCTACCGCGTCACGACCGTCGCGGCCCTCAGCGAGGCCGCGGGCCTGTCCACCCGCCAGTTCTACGAGGAGTTCCGCACCCTCGAGGACGTCCTGGCCGAGCTTCACCTGGAGGTCAACGACTGGGCGACGGCGGCCGTGGTGGCCGCGGTGGCCGACGCGGACCACCTGCCGCTCGCCGAGCGAGCGGCCGCGATCTTCCGTGCGTACGCGGCGAACGTCACCTCCGATCCCCGCCGGGTACGGATCACGTTCGTGGAGATCATCGGCGTCAGTGCGCGGCTGGAGGAGCAGCGGCTGGCCCGTCGGGCGCACTGGGTGGATCTGGTGTGCGCCGAGGCGAACCGGGCCGTCGCGCGGGGGGAGGCGGCCCCACGCGACTACCGGCTGGCGGCGACCGGGTTCATCGGCAGTGTGAACGGGCTGCTGCACGACTGGAACGCCGGGTGGGTGGACGCGACCTTGGACGAGGTCGTGGAGGAACTCGTGCGGCAGCTGCTGGGGATTCTCCAGCCGCCGGGGTGGGAGCCGGCGCAGGGGTGAGGCCGGTGGGGCTCGGGGTGCGGTGCCGTCGTGGCCGGTCCCGCCCACGCGGCCGAGTCGCATGTCGACCTGGCCCGGTGTCCCTGAGACGACGCCGTCGTCAGCCTTCCAGTCGGTTCACCGCGTCCACCACGGGGCGCACGCCGTCCTCCGCCCGGATGTGTGCGCCCAGCGTCCGCGCCCGCTCCCGATGTTCCGCGTCCCTCGTCGCCAGGACCAGTGCCTCCCCCAGCGCCTCGGCGGTCAGCCGCCGCAACGGAAGGGCGCGCGGGGCCACGCCCAGGGCGACCAGCCGTGCGGCCCAGAAGCTCTCGTCGAACTGGATCGGTACCGGCACCGCCGGAACTCCCGCGCGCAGGCCCGCGGCCGTCGTGCCCGCGCCCGCGTGGTGGACCACCGCCGCCATGTGCGGGAACAACGCTGAGTGGGGCACCTCGTCGATGGTCAGCATGTCGTCCCCCGCCGCCGCCAGACCCGCCCAGCCGCGCTGGATCACACCGCGCAGCCCGGCCCGGCGCAGCGCCCGTACGATCTCGGCGCTGGTGCGCGCGGGATCGGGCACGGTCGCGCTGCCCAGGCCCACGAAGACCGGGGGAGGGCCGGCCTCGACGAACCTCCGCAGGTCGCCGGGGAGCGGGGCGTCGCCGTCGTACGGCCACCAGTAGCCCGTCACCTCGAGTCCGGACCGCCAGTCGCGGGGCCGGGCGACCACCCGGGGGCTGAAGCCGTGCAGGACCGGCCAGCCCTGGCGCTCGCGGGAGCGCAGTGCCGCGGCCGTGCCCAGCGGAGGCAGACCGAGGCGGGCCCGGACCGGCGGGAGGGCCGCGCCGAAGACCTGCTCCACCGCCAGGTTCAGGCCCAGCCCGGCGACCCGGTTGCCGAACGGCCCCCAGGAGCCGACGCCCAGCATGGGTGGTGCGAACTCCCGGGTGGCCGCGAGGGGTTGGAGGTTGAGCCCGAGGCTGGGCAGTCTCAGGCCCTCGGCGACGGCGTGGCCCAGCGGGGCCACCGATCCGGAGAGGAGCAGTGCGTCGCTCGCCCGGGCGGCTGTCACCAGGTCGTCCGCCATCCGCCCGGCCAGGGACCGGGCCATCGCGACCACCCGCACCAGCTTGCCCACGCCGGTCGTGCTGCGGTGCAGCGCCTGCCCGCGCGAGGACTCCAGCTCCGCCCGGGGATCGACCGGCAGCGCGTGGAAGCCGATACCGGCCCGCGCCGCCAGCGGCTCGAAGCGCTCGTGGGTGACCAGGGTGACCTCGTGCCCGGCCCGCGCCAGACCGTGCCCCAGGCCCGTGAACGGGGCCACGTCGCCCCGGGAACCCGCTGTCATGATCGCTACTCGCACGCCGGACAGTATGGCGCCGCAGGCGGCCGTCCCGCGCGAAGACCCCGTGCTCTCAGGCCAGTTCACCCTTGTCACAGCCGTTGACTTCACCCGCCCGTGGCTCTAGCTTCAGCGCGCACGATGTTCGAATGATCGACCTTGGTTCGAAATATCGATCGAATGCTGATGTCCCCCCGCTGAAGGAGCCGCATGTACCCCCCGTCGCGAACGACCCGCAGGGGTCTCGCACGTCGCTTCCGAGCCGCGGCCGTCCGCGCTCTCGTCCTCGCCCTGACCGCCTGTGCCGCGCTGCTCTTCGCCCAGCCGTCCCCCGCGCAGGCCGCCACCTCCCGGCAGATACCGGTGCCCTCGGCCCCGATGGGCTGGGCGTCGTGGAACAGCTTCGCCGCGAAGATCGACTACAGCGTCATCAAGGCGCAGGTCGACGCGTTCGTCGCGTCCGGTCTCCCGGCGGCGGGATACAAGTACATCAACATCGACGAGGGCTGGTGGCAGGGCACTCGCGACAGCGCCGGGAACATCACCGTCGACGAGTCCGAGTGGCCCGGCGGTATGAAGGCCATCGCCGACTACATCCACAGCAAGGGCCTGAAGGCGGGCATCTACACCGACGCGGGCAAGGACGGCTGCGGCTACTACTACCCGACCGGCCGCCCCGCCGCGCCCGGCTCGGGCAGCGAGGGCCACTACGACCAGGACTTCCTGCAGTTCTCCCAGTGGGGCTTCGACTTCGTGAAGGTCGACTGGTGCGGCGGTGAGAGGGAGGGACTCGACGCGAAGTCGACGTACCGGGCCATCAGCGACGCGATCACCAGGGCGACGGCCACCACAGGCCGCCCGATGACCCTGTCGCTGTGCAACTGGGGCCGCCAGAACACATGGAACTGGGCGCCGGGACAGGGCACGATGTGGCGGACCAACGACGACATCATCTTCTACGGTGAACAGGCGTCCATGGGCAGGCTCCTGACCAACTACGACAGGAACCTGCACCCCACCGCGCAACACACCGGCTACTACAACGACGCGGACATGCTGATAGTCGGGATGGACGGTTTCAACGCCGCCCAGAACCGCACCCACATGGACCTGTGGGCCATCTCCGGAGCCCCGCTGCTCGCCGGGAACAACCTGGCGACCATGACCGCCGAGACGGCCGACATCCTCAAGAACCCCGAGGTCGTCGCCGTCGACCAGGACCCGCGCGGCCTCCAGGGCGTCAAGGTCGCCGAGGACGCCACCGGGCTCCAGGTCTACGGCAAGGTCCTGTCCGGCACCGGCAACCGTGCCGTCGTCCTCCTCAACCGCACCTCCGTCGCCCAGAACACCACCGTCCGCTGGTCCGACCTGGGCCTCACCAACGCGAACGCCACCGTCCGTGACCTGTGGGCGCGCTCCAACGTCGGCTCGTACGGCACGGGTTACACCACCAGCGTCCCGGCGGGCGGCTCGGTGCTGCTCACGGTCACCGGCGGCACCGAGGCCGCGAGCAGCACCTACACCGGCACGTCGAGCTTCTCCGGAGTCGTCGCCCCGAACACCGGGATCAAGACCGTCGACATCGCCTACACCAACAACACCTCGGCGGCCCGCACCGCGACCCTCGAAGTCAACGGCCAAGGCGCGACCACGGTCTCCTTCCCGCCCACCGGTTCCTCCCAGGGCACCGTCTCGGTCCAGGTCGGCCTGTCCAAGGGCTCCTCCAACACGCTGACCTTCACGGGCGCCCCGACACTCGCCGACATCACGGTCCGCCCGCTGCCCGGCACCAACAGCACCCTAGCCGTGGGCACCCAGTCAGGCCGCTGCCTCGACCTCTACGACAACACCATCGGCAACGGCACCCAGGCCGAGCTGTGGGACTGCAACGGCGGCCAGAACCAGCAGTGGACGTACACCTCCCGCAAGGAACTCGTGGTGTACGGCAACAAGTGCCTGGACGCCTACAACCTCGGCACGACCAACGGCACCAAGGTCGTGATCTGGGACTGCAACGGCCAGAACAACCAGAAGTGGAACGTCAACAGCGACGGCACGATCACCAACGTCAACGCCGGTCTCTGCCTGGACGCCTACAACGCGGGCACCGCCAACGGCACCCAGACGGTGCTGTGGTCGTGCAACGGCCAGGCCAACCAGAAGTGGACGCTGAACTGATCTAGCGCTGCCGGGCGGCCGCCTCCGCTGCCTGAACGGTCTGCTCCAGCAGCGTGGCGATGGTCATCGGACCGACCCCGCCCGGCACCGGCGTGATCAGTGAGGCCCGTTCCACCGCGGAGTCGAAGTCGACGTCTCCGACGTTCCCCTCGTTGTAGCCGGCGTCGATCACGACCGCGCCGGGCTTGATGTCCTGGCCCCGGATCAGCCGGGGCCGGCCCACCGCCGCGACCACGATGTCCGCCTCCCGTACGGCCGCCGACAGGTCCGCCGTACAGGAGTGGCAGTAGGTCACCGTGGCGTCCCGGGCGAGCAGCAGCATCCCGGCCGGCTTGCCGAGGATCGCGCTGCGGCCCACGACCACGGCCCGCTTTCCGGTCGGGTCGACGCCGTACTCGTCGAGCAGCCGCATGATCCCTCCGGGTGTGCACGACACGAAGCCCGGCAGTCCGAAACTCATCGTCGCGAAGGAGGCGAAGGTGACCCCGTCGACGTCCTTCTCCGGCGCGATCGCCTCGAACGCGGCCCGCTCGTGGATGTGCGGGCCCATCGGGTGCTGGAGCAGGATGCCGTGCACGGTGGGATCGGCGGAGAGGGTGCGCAGCGTGCCGACCAGTTCCTCGGTGGTGGTGGCCGCGGGCAGCTCCACGTGCCGCGACTCGATACCGGCCGTGCGGCACCGGTTGCGCTTCATACGGACATAGGTGACGGAGGCGGGGTCCTCGCCGACCAGCACCGTCGCGAGACAGGGCGCCTTTCCGGTGCGCCCGGTGAGGTCGGCCGCCCGTTCGGCGGTCTCCTCGACGATGCGCCGGGCGAGAGCAGTGCCGTCCATGAGCCGTGCCTGAGACATGATCCACTCCTGAGCCGATCGAAGGAATCGCCCAGGCGCACGGCATCGAGTGTGCGGACCGCTCCACGGTGGTGCTCCACCTCAGCGCCAGTCACGGTCCGGCCCTCACATTAACCGACGCGCTACGACGGTCAGGACCCGCTTTCCCGCGGCGGCGCCGTCGGGTCGGCCCCCGCGAGGAAGCCGACCGCCTGGGCGTGGACGTGCTCGGCGCCGATCGCCTCGGCCCAGCGGGCGATCTCCCGGGCCAGCACGGTCGCCCCGGCCGCGTCGCCGATGTCCCGGGCCAGGACCGCGAGCAGCATCTGCTGGCTGAGCACACCGGGGACCATCCCGGCCCGCGCGCCCAGAGCGGTTGCCCGCCCCCAGCGCTCCAGGGCGCGGTCGTGGTCGCCGCCGTCGTGGTCGTGGTCGCCGAGATGCCGTAGCGCCTCGCGGACCAGCAGATCGTCGCCGCCCGCCTCACCGGCGCGCAGGGCGGCCTCGTAGTGGGCGGGTGCGGCCGTGCGCTCGGCGAAGAGGTTGTCGGCGATCAGCCCCAGGTACATCGAGGCCCAGCCGCACCGCACCCCGTCGGGACCTTCCTCGTGCAGGTCGTGCGCGGTGCGCCGGATTCCGGCGAGTGCCTCGGGATCCTTGCCCTCGGGACCGGGCCGGAAGGTGCCTTCGCCGCGCAGCAGCCTGAGGTAGTCGTGTCGCAGCCGTACGAAGGCCAGGTCCCAGTCGGCGCCCGGTGACTCCTTCTCCGCGTGCTCGGCACGGCGGGCCGTGAGGTCCGTACCGCCGAACCAGTCGCTCTGCAGGGCGACCTCGGCCGACGCGAGGGCGAGCCGGCCGCGGTCCCCGGCGGTGTCACAGGTCGTCGCGTCCAGGAGGCGCAGGGCTGTTTCCCACCTTCCCGCCAGCGACAACTCTCTTGCCGCGACCAGGAGTTCGTCGAATGCGACCGTTGTGCCCGTGGTGTTCGTCATGACAGGGGAAGGTAGTCAGGCAAAAAACCATCCACAAGAAAACCATTGCAGGGGGCGGGTAATGCGGGACTCGGTCGACCGGCACGTCGAGGTGTGGGCGAAGGAGCTGGGCTGGATGGACCCGGTCAAGGAGGCGATCTTCGCGCGGCTGGCGATCCTGGCCCGGTACGCGTCCCAGGCCCGCCGAGACACCCTCGACGGCGACGGACTGCGGAACTGGCAGTACAAGGTGCTGCTCACCCTGCGCCGGCTCGGGCCGCCGTACACCGGGAGCCCCTCGCTCCTCGCCGACCACCTCGGACTGACCCGGGGAGCCCTGTCGGCCCGGCTGGCGCCGCTGGAGGAGGCCGGGCTGGTCGTCCGGACGCACGAGGACGACGACCGGCGACGGGTGCGGGTCCGGCTCACCGAGGCCGGGCATGCCGCGTTCGAACAGCAGGTCCTCTCGGAGGAGGCGGGCGAGCTCGCGCTGCTCGCCGCCCTCACCCCGGCGGAGCGGCGCACGCTCGCCGACCTGCTGCGGAAACTGGTCGTGACCGCCGAGTCCGCCCTGGACGGACCGAGAAGGCCCAGGTCACAGCCGTGACCTGACAGGCCCCCTCGGTTCGGGTTCCTACTCGTCCCACGCCTCGACGATGATCTGCTCGGAGATCCTGCCGTCGCGCAGGGTGACCATCGACTCGGACAGGACGCGCATCCCGTCCGCGTACTGGCAGGACTCGCTGTAGGCCGCGCGATCGCCCTGGACCACGCACCCTTCCAGTTTGTGAGTCATGTCGCGGCTGTAGACGTCGCTCAGCATCGCGCCGATCTCGTCACGGCCGTGCAGGACCTTGGGGTGGCTGGGTGTGGCGTTCCGGTTGACGAGGCGTATCTCCGCGTCGTCCGTGTAGAGAGACAGAAGCGTCTCGGGGGTGTGGCCTTCGATGCCCCGGCGCAGGGTGTCGGTGTCGAAGCCCGAGCTTGCCGCGGTGCCCATGGTGACCTCCTTCGAGGGCCCGGCCCGACGAGGAGCGGACCGCGCAGGCCCTGTTTCTTCGAGACTCCTCCGCTCCGGCGGCCACGGCAAGCGCAGGGCGGGCGCTCCGCCTGACGGGTGAGGGGCACGAGTCGGCCGTGTCCGTGAGGGGCCCGCCCCCGTTGCTGAAAGCATGATCTCAACTCGACGTATCGTTGCCGCCGTCGGTCTCGCCGTCGGCGTCACCGGCCTCACCGCCCCCCTCGCGAACGCGGCCGACGTGGCCGCCCCGGGCGGCGGGCTCAACCCGGTCGCCGTGATCGACTCGCTCGCGGCGAGCAGCATCCCCGCGGAGCACAAGGACGAGATCCCGTCGGTCTCCCGGCAGCTGGCGGGCCTCAACCAGCTCAACGACCTGAACCAGCTGGGCCAGGTCACCGGTCTCGTCGCCCCCGTCACCGGGCTGGTGCCGGCCGTCCACTGACCCTCCCGCACGCAGACGAGGGCCGCCCGGATCTCCGGGCGGCCCTCGACGCATGTCCGCTCACCCCGCCGTGGAAAGGAACTGCGTCGCCGCGAGTTCGCCGTACAAGGGGTCCCCGGCGACCAGTTCCCGATGCGTCCCCACCGCGCGGACCCGCCCCGCGTCCATGACCACGATCCGGTCGGCCATCGTCACCGTGGACAACCGGTGCGCGACGACCAGCACCGTGGTCGTACGCGCCACATCCGCCACCGTGTCCCGCAGGGCCGCCTCGTTCACCGCGTCCAGCTGGGACGTGGCCTCGTCCAACAGCAGCAGCCGAGGCCGCCGCAGCAAGGCCCGTGCGATCGCCACCCGTTGCCGCTCCCCACCCGACAGCTTGGTACCCCGGTGCCCGACCAGCGTCTCCAGCCCACTGGGCAGCTTGGCCACCAGACCGTCGAGCCGGGTCGTCTTCAGCACCCGCGCCACCGCGTCCTCGTCCGCGTCCGGATTCCCGAGCAGCAGATTCTCCCGCAGCGATCCCGACAGGACGGGCGCGTCCTGCTCCACGTACCCGATCGCGGACCGGAGTTGAGGCAGATCCCACTCCGCGAGGTCCCGGCCGTCCAGGGTGACGACCCCGGCCTCGGGGTCGTAGAACCGCTCGATCAACGAGAACACCGTCGTCTTGCCCGCGCCCGACGGCCCGACGAACGCCGTCATGCCCCGCGCGGGCACCTCGAACGTCACCCCGTGATGGACGTACGGCAGATCGTCGGCATACCGGAACCGGACGTCCGTGAAGGCGACGGAAGCCGGCGCGGCCCCGTCGGTCGGCAACGGCGCGGGCAGCGCGGCCGATTCGGCGGGCAGTCGCAGCGCCTCCTGGATCCGGGCGAGCGCCGCGGCTCCCGTCTGGTACTGCGTGATCGCCCCGACGACCTGCTGGATCGGCGACATCAGATAGAACACGTACAGCAGGAACGCGACCAGCGTGCCGACCTCGATGGCACCGGTCGCGACCCGCGCGCCGCCCACCGCGAGCACCGTGATGAACGCGATCTGCATCGCCAGCCCCGCCGTATTGCCCGCGGCCGCCGACCACTTGGCGGCCCGCACGCTCTGCCGCCACGACTCCTCGGCCGCCGCGTGCAGCGTCCGCTCCTCCCGGTGCTCGGCGCCGGACGCCTTGACCGTGCGCAGCGCGCCGAGGATGCGTTCCAGTGCGGCACCCATCACGCCGACGGCGTCCTGGGCCTGTCGGCTCGCCCGGTTGATGCGCGGCACGATCACACCGAGGACGGTGCCCGCCACCAGGATGACCGCCAGCGTGACACCCAGCAGTACCGGGTCGACCAGGCCCATCATCACCACGGTCGCCACCAGCGTGAGCCCACCGGTCCCCAGGCCCACGAGCGAGTCGGTGGTGACCTCGCGCAGCAGAGTGGTGTCCGAGGTGATGCGGGCCATCAGGTCGCCGGGTTCGGTACGGTCCACGGCCGCGATGCGCAGGCGGAGCAGATACGACGACAGTGCCCGCCGCGCACCCAGCACCACCGACTCCGCGGTGCGCCGCAGCACATACGAACCCAGCGCCCCCACCGCCGCGTTGCCGACCACCAGCACCGACATGACGAGCAACGCGCCGGTGATCGTGCGGTCGTGGGACAGGTCGTCGATCAACTCCCGTGCCACCAGCGGCAGCAGCAGACCCGTGGCGCCCGTCAGCAGTGACAGCACGGCACCAGCGAGCAGGGTCCACCGGTGCGGCCGTACGTACCCGAGGAGCAGCCGCCAGGTGGGAAGACCGGTCTCCGTCTCGGTGCTGCTCACGGTGCTCCTTCGGGCCCGACGGCGTGCAGAGCCTTCAGGCTACGTCCGCGTTCCCGCGCGGCGCGGACCAGGTTGCGACCGGGACGGGCGTGATCAAGATGACCGAGACGGGGCTGCAGCAGTGGCTGAGCGATCCCGAGGGTCGGACGGCGGCTGCCCGGACACCGCCCCGCCGGTGGCCGCAGGGGGAGGTCACCGCCGCGAACAGAGAGCCTCGGGGCGGCGCCGCGCGGACGGGGCCGGCGGTTCCCGGTCTGCCGTGCCGTTACCGATCAGTCGCGCGTAGGGTCAAAGGGACGTGCACCGGGCGACGGAAAGGGTCAGGACCATGGCGCAGGAGGTACGCGGAGTGATCGCACCCGGCAAGGACGAGCCGGTGCGGGTGGAGACGATCGTGGTGCCCGATCCGGGGCCGGGAGAAGCCGTCGTCCAGGTGCAGGCCTGCGGGGTCTGTCACACCGACCTGCACTACAAGCAGGGCGGGATCAACGACGACTTCCCCTTCCTGCTCGGCCACGAGGCCGCCGGCGTGGTGGAGTCGGTCGGCGAGGGGGTGACCGATGTCGCGCCCGGCGACTTCGTAATCCTCAACTGGCGTGCCGTGTGCGGCAATTGCCGTGCCTGTCTGCGCGGGCGACCCTGGTACTGCTTCAACACCCACAACGCGAAGCAGAAGATGACCCTCACTGGGAGCACCTCCCGGACGAAGTCTGGGGGAGGCACCGCACTCTCGCCCGCCCTCGGCATCGGTGCCTTCGCCGAGAAGACGCTGGTCGCCGCCGGACAGTGCACCAAGGTCGACCCCTCGGTCTCGGCCGCCGTCGCGGGGCTCCTGGGCTGTGGCGTGATGGCCGGTATCGGCGCCGCGATCAACACGGGCAACGTCGGCCGGGGCGACACCGTAGCCGTCATCGGCTGCGGCGGCGTCGGTGACGCGGCGATCGCCGGCTCGAACCTCGCGGGCGCGGCGAAGATCATCGCCGTGGACATCGACGACCGGAAGCTGGAGAAGGCCCGCACGATGGGCGCGACCCACACCGTCAACTCGAAAGACGCAGATCCGGTCGAGGCGATCCGTGAGCTGACCGGCGGTTTCGGCGCCGACGTCGTCATCGAGGCGGTCGGCCGCCCCGAGACGTACAAGCAGGCCTTCTACGCCCGTGACCTCGCCGGCACGGTCGTCCTCGTCGGCGTGCCCACCCCCGAGATGAAGCTGGAGCTGCCGCTCCTGGACGTCTTCGGGCGTGGCGGGTCGCTCAAGTCGTCCTGGTACGGCGACTGTCTGCCCTCCCGCGACTTCCCCATGCTGATCGACCTGCATCTGCAGGGCCGCCTGGACCTGGAGGCGTTCGTGACCGAGACCATCCAACTCGACGAGGTGGAGAAGGCGTTCGAGCGCATGCACCACGGCGACGTCCTGCGTTCGGTGGTGGTGCTCTGATGTCCGTCCGCATCGAACGCCTCGTCACCTCCGGGCAGTTCAGCCTCGACGGCGGCACCTGGGACGTCGACAACAACGTCTGGATCGTCGGCGACGACCACGAGGCGATCGTCATCGACGCCGCCCACGACGCCGACGCCATCGTGGAGGCGGTGGGGGACCGCAGGCTGACCGCGATCGTCTGCACCCACGCCCACAACGACCACATCGACGCCGCACCCGCCCTCGCCGACCGCACCGGCGCCACGATCTGGCTGCATCCCGACGACCTGCCGCTGTGGAAGCAGACCCACCCCGACCGCGACCCCGACGCCCATCTGCGCGACGGCCTGGTCATCGAGGCCGCGGGCGCCGACCTCAGGGTGCTGCACACCCCCGGCCACGCGCCGGGCGCCGTATGCCTCTACGATCCCGGCCTCGGCACCGTCTTCACCGGCGACACCCTCTTCCAGGGCGGCCCGGGCGCCACCGGACGCTCCTACTCCCACTTCCCGACGATCATCGACTCGATCCGCGACCGCCTGCTGGCCCTGCCGCCCGAGACGAAGGTCCTCACCGGCCACGGCGACCCGACCACGATCGGCGCCGAGGCGCCGCACCTGCAGGAATGGATCGACCGCGGCCACTGACGCCGATCGGGTGACCCGCCCGTAAATCACGACAGAGGTTGTCCGGCTTCCCGGTCATGCTCGAAGAGACATCGGGCACAACGGGAGGTCGGACATGTCACAGCCGCTGCAGGGCAAGGTCGCGCTGGTCGCCGGGGCGACCCGGGGAGCCGGGCGCGGGATCGCCGTGGAGCTCGGGGCGGCGGGCGCCACCGTGTACGTCACCGGACGCAGCACCCGGGCCCGCCGCTCCGAGTACGACCGCCCCGAGACCGTCGAGGACACCGCCGACCTCGTCACCGCCGCCGGCGGCCAGGGCATCGCCGTACCCACCGACCACCTGGACCCCGCGCAGGTCCGCTCACTCGTCGACCGGATCGCCGGCGAGCAGGGCCGCCTCGACGTCCTCGTGAACGACATCTGGGGCGGTGAACACCTCTTCGCATGGGACAGCCCGGTGTGGGAGCACGACCTCGACAACGGCCTGCGCCTGCTCCGGCTCGCGGTCGAGACGCACGCGATCACCAGCCACCACGCCCTGCCCCTGCTGCTGCGCCGGCCCGGCGGCCTGGTCGTCGAGATGACCGACGGAACCGACGCCTACAACCGCGAGAACTACCGCGTCTCCTTCTTCTACGACCTCGCCAAGACGTCCGTCCTGCGCATGGCGTTCTCCCTCGGCCACGAACTCGGTCCGCGCGGCGCCACCGCCGTCGCCCTGACCCCGGGCTGGCTGCGCTCGGAGATGATGCTCGACCACTTCGGGGTGCGGGAGGACAACTGGCGCGACGCCCTCGACCGCGTCCCCCACTTCGCCATCTCCGAGACCCCGCGCTATGTGGGCCGCGCCGTCGCCGCGCTGGCCGCCGACCCCGACGTGGCCCGCTGGAACGGCACGTCCCTCGACAGCGGCTCGCTCGCCCGGACCTACGGCTTCACGGACGTCGACGGCAGCCGCCCCGACGCCTGGCGGTACATGGTCGAGGTCCAGGACGCGGGCAAGCCGGCGGACGTGACGGGTTACCGCTAGATCAGGAGGGGTGCACCGGCGGCAGCTGCCACCGCACCGCCAGGCCCGGTGGCAGTGCCAGGTCGTCGCGTACGGCGGCGTAGTAGCCGTCCCGCCGGTGACGATGCCGCTCGAGCAGCGCCCGCCACCCCGCCGGATCGCGCGTCCCGTCACGCAGGAACTGCTCCATCTCCAGCACCACCGTGACCCAGACCCGCGCCTTCTCCACCACCTGGGGGCTCCCCAGCAGAAGCAGCGCCTCCCCGTCCGGGTCCCGGGCGAGCGTGGACTCCGCCAGCAGCGGGGCGGCCTCCTCCGGGGAGAGCGGATGCGGATGGGGGTCGTTGCCGAAGTGGGACGCCACCCGGCACGCCAGCGTGATGGTCTTTTTCAGCGTCCGCGCGTAGTCGGAGTACACGGCCGGCCGCCGCTCCTCCCAACGGGCCGCCCTTTCACGGTGAAAGCGCGCGCGGTCGCTGCGCACGACCGCCGCATACGAACCCAGTGCGCCGATGACGACACCGATGAGCGCGGGGAGTTGCTGTATGAACGCGGACATGCACGCACGGTATCTGCCCCGTTGATCACCGACGGGCTATCTTCGGCCCATGACCCACACCAAGCGCTTCGAGGGATACGCGGCTCTGGTCACGGGCGCCGCCCGCGGAATCGGCGCGGCGGCGGCCCGCCGGCTCGCCGAGGAGGGGGCACGGGTCGTGCTGGCCGACCGCGACGGGCCGGTGGTCGAGAACACCGCCGCTCGCCTGCGTGACCAGGGTCTCACCGCCCGGGCGGCGGAGTGCGACGTGGCGGACCGTACGGCGGTGGAGGCAGCGGTCGTCCATGCCGTCGACGCGTTCGGCTCGCTCGACGTCCTGGTCAACTGCGCCGCCCGGTGTACCCCGGAGACCCCGCTCTTCGAGGACGACTCGGACGACGAGTGGGCGCGTGACCTGGACGTCACCCTCGGCGGGCCGTACCGCTGCTCGCGGGCCGCGCTCCCGCACCTGGTCGCCTCGGGGCGCGGTGCGATCGTCAACATCGGCTCCGTCAACGGCCTCCAGGACTTCGGCAACCACGCCTACAGCGCCGCCAAGGCGGGACTCGGCTCACTGACCCGTACCCTCGCCGGGCACGCGGCCGCCCGCGGGGTGCGCGTCAACCTGGTCGTCCCGGGCACGGTCCGCACCTCCGCCTGGGAAGGGCGCGAGAGCGAGCTCACCGAGCTGCAGGGGCTGTATCCTCTCGGCCGGGTCGGTGAACCCGAGGACATCGCCGCCGCGGTCGCCTTCCTGGCCTCCTCGGACGCGGCGTGGATCACCGGCACGACACTGGTCGTCGACGGAGGCCTCACCGCGGTCAACACCGGCTTCCACACGGCGGTCCATCCCGGCCGGGGGTCTTCGTCATGAGATTTGTCACCGTTCCGTCCCAGCACGCCCCGGGGTACAACGAAGTGGCTCGACGACCTGTCTAGAGGTAAGAGATCGCAGGACCTATGAAGGGGACAGGGCCATGGGGGACATACGCAGACGGGGTGCCATCGCACTCGGCATCACCGGACTCGTCGCACCGCTGACCATCGCGCTGGGCGCCGCGCCCGCGCAGGCGGCGAGCTGCACCACGCAGGCGGGGCCGTACCAGAAGAAGGTGGAGAAGTTTTTGGGCCGACCGGTCGACGGCAGGCAGTCCGCCGCCGACTGCCAGGCGATCAAGGCCTTCCAGACCAAGCACGGCATCTCACCGAACATCGGCTACGCGGGGTCCGTCACCTGGGGTGTGATGGACCTGATGAACAAGCAGAAGGCCGTCGGCTCGAACCCCAACCGGGACGGCAAGTGCCCGACGAACAAGGGCCGCATCGCCTGCGTGAACCTCACCCTCCAGCTGAGCTGGATCCAGGACGGCGACCGGCTCGTCTACGGCCCCGTCCCGGTCCGCACCGGCCGCGACGGTTACGAGACCCGCACCGGCCTGAAGAAGATCTACTGGCGCGACATCGACCACGTGTCGAACATCTACAACGTGCCGATGCCCTACAGCCAGTTCTTCGACGGCGGCCAGGCCTTCCACTCGGTGAACCTCAGCATGTGGAACCCGCCGGGCTCGCACGGCTGCACCAACATGACCCCCAAGGACGCCAAGAAGTACTGGTCGCTGCTGAAGAAGGGCGACGACGTCTTCGTGTACGGCCGCAAGCCGGGCACCTGAGACACCAGGCGCCCGGCGCGAGCGCACGGTCACGCGTCAGGCGCGTCCCCGAAGTCCGGGATCTCCAGCCTTGCCCCGCCCTGCCGCGCGGAGTCGTGCGCGACGATGCCCGGCAGGGTGTAGCGGGCCGCCACCCAGGCGTTCACCGACGGCAGGGTGCGGGTGTTCACCGCGGTCACGAAGTCGTCCACCAGGAAGTGGTGGCTGCCCTCGTGGCCGTTGTGCAGGTGGTCGAACTCCCGCGGCAGGCGCGCCCGGTCGTGTACGGGCGCCGACCCGGACGTGAAAGCGGCCCGCAGGTCCGGCGCGATGTGCTGGAGTGACGGGTCGTCAGGAGCCATGGTGGGCTTGGGCTCCAGCAGCTCACTGATGTCCTGCACGCCCTTCTTGTCCTGCCAGAGGGCGACCGTCGCGAGCTGCTCCATGCTCGCCTCGGTCCCGAAGAACCGGAAACGCGACTCCCGGATGTGGGAGGGGTAGCCCACCCGCCGGAACTCGTTCGTACGGAACGACCCGCCGCCCGTCACCTCGAACAGCGCGGTCGCGTTGGAGAAGTCGTTGCCGAACTGGCTGACCTCCTTGTCGAACACGCCGTCTCCGCGGTCGTCGACCACGCCGATCGCCGACACGCTCACCGCGTGCGTCTGCCAGGCGCCGAGCACCCCACCGACCGAGTGCGTGGGGTAGAGCAGCGGGGGATAGCTGGCGGTCTCCTTCCACTTCTCGCCGCCGCTGTACTGGTACGCCTCGTAGAACCCGAGGTCCATGTCGTGGACGTAGTCGCCCTCGGCGTAGAAGAGCCGCCCGAAGGCGCCCTCGGCGATCTGGTTGCGGGCGTGCACAGTCGCCGGGTTGTACTGGCTCGTCTCGCCCATCATGTACGTCAGCCCGGTCGCCCGGACCGCGTCGATGATGGCCGCTATCTCCTCGGTGGTGATGGCCATGGGGACCGCGGAGTACACATGCTTGCAGGCGTTCAGGCCCTGGAGCACCAGGGGGCCGTGCGTCCAGCGCTGGGTGAAGATCGCGACCGCGTCGACCTCCTTCGACTCCAGCATGGCCTCGTAGGTGGGGAAGGTGCCGGCCAGGCCCTGCGCCGAGGCGAGTTGCTCGGCCCGTTCGGGCAGCAGATCGGTGACGTAGACGTCGCCGACACCGGGGTGGGCCTGGAACAGCGTGGCGAACTGGCCGGAGAACTGGCCGGCGCCGACGATGCCGAGGGAGAACGTCATGCGGGGTGTGTCCTTCACTGGTCGCGGGATCACTGCGAGAGGATCAGGTTGATCTGGTCGTTGGTCTGGTCGAGGCTGGTCACGGACCTGCCGTTGCCGAAGATGTCCTGCATGGCGGGATGCATCAACGCGAACACGTCCGCGGCGTAGTTGGTGATGGGGTAGGAGAAGGTCGTGAAGTCCTTCTTGTCGGCGACCGGCTTCGTGAAGGCCGTGACGTCGATCCCCTTCTTCTTGTAGGCGGCCACGGCGGCCGCGGTGCCGTCAGGTGTGGCGGGGAAGACGATGCCGTAGCTGCCCACCGTCCTCTGGCACTCGTCCGAGGACAGGTACGTCACCCACTTGCGGGCGCCGTCCTTGTTGCGGGCGTTCTTGCTGATGGAGTCGGCGAGGCCGTTCATCATGGTGGCGCGCTTGCCGGTGGGGCCTTCGGGGGTGACCGCGGTGCGCATGTCGTGGCCCTTGAACCCGGCGTACGTCGAGATCATCCAGGCCCCGTCGAAGGCGGTCGCCGCCTTGCCCGCAGCGACCTGGGTGTTGGCCTGGTTGGACTGGGAGTTGTAGTCGGTGAAGGGCGCCATGTAGCCCTTCTTCGCCAGACCGAAGTACCACTTGACGGCGGACTGGAAGGCGGGACTGTCGTACCGGTACTTCGTGCCCCACCGCCTCTTGTTGGTGTAGCTCCAGCCGGCGGAGGCGGTGAAGGTGCTCCACTGGGTCTGGCCGTCGCCGTCCCCGCCGCCGTTGGTGGCGAGGCCGTACACCTTGACGTTGTTCTTGTCGAAGCCCGGTTCGTCGCCCCGCTTGCCGTTCTTGTCGACGGTGAGGTGGGCGACGGCCTTCTCGAAGGTGCCGCCGTCCTTCGGGTTCCAGGCGAGATCGTTCAGCTGGGCCGCCGTGAGCCCGGCCGTGTCGGTCAGCTTCTCGTTGTAGAAGAGGGCGACGGTGTCCCAGTCCTTGGGAGCGCCGTAGCGGTGACCGTCCTGGCCCATCCAGTTGGCCGCAAGACCGGGCTGGTAGGCGGAGTCGTCGATGCCCAGGTCGTCGAGGGGTTCGAGGACCTTGAGGTCGGCGAACTGGCCGAACTTCTGGATGTGGTCGGTGAACACGTCCGGCTCGGTGCCCGCGATGAAGCTCGCGGTGAGCTTGGTCCAGTAGTCGTCCCAGCCCAACTGGGTGATCTTCACGTGCAGTCCGGGGTTCTGCTTCTCGAAGTCCTTGGCGCAGGCCTGGTAGGCGGGCTGCTGGTTGGAGTCCCACAGCCAGTACGTCACCGTGTGCGAGGAGGACCCGGCGGAGCCGCTCCGCGCACACCCCGTCAGACAGAGAGCCAGTGCGCCGGCCAGTGCGGTCAGCGTACGAAGTCGCATCAGGAGTCCCTCACTTGATCCCGGTGAAGCTGATGGTGGACACGATGCGGCGCGCGAAGAACCCGAACAGCGCCAGCATCGGCAGCGCGGCGATGAGCGTCGCCGCCATGAGACCCGACCAGTCGACACCCGACTGCGGGGTCTGGGCCCGGAAGATGGCCAGCGCGACGGTCAGCACGCGTGAGCTGTCGCTGTAGGACACCATCAGCGGCCAGAAGTAGTCGTTCCAGGACGTGATGTACGTCAGCACGGCGAGGGTGAGGACCGGCGCGGACGCCATCGGCAGCAGCACCCGGAAGAAGATCCGCACCTTGCCGGCACCGTCCAGCAGGGCCGCCTCCTCGACCTCGCGGGGCACATTCATGAAGAACTGCCGCAAGAAGAACACCGCGAACGGCGTCATGAACATCGTCGGCAGCGCGATGCCCAACAGGTTGTCGATCAGGCCGAGTTCCTTGATGAGCACGAAGTTGGGCAGCAGGGTGAAGATGGTCGGCACCATCAGCCCGGCCAGGAACAGCGCGAACACCTGGTCACGGCCCCGCCAGCGCAGCCGGGCGAAGGCGTACGCGGCCATCGCGGAGAAGAAGATCTGACAGGCGGTCACCAGGGTCGACACGATCACCGAGTTGAGCAGGTAGCGCCAGAACTTCAGCCCACCGCCCGCGCCGCCCTGGGCGATCGCGTCCTTCGTGGACTCCAGGCCCAGGGCACGGGCGAAGCCGGTGCCGGTCGGATTCACCGGCAGGGGGTCGGAGGCGTGGGCGGCGAGCCCGGAGTTGGTGGACAGCGCGGTGCGCAGGATCCAGTAGAACGGCAGCAGGGTCACGAGCACGATCGCGCCCATCGCCGTCCAGGCCAGGACCCGGCCGGGAGTGAGGGGGCGGCGCCCCGTGGGCCGTACACGTGTCGTCGTGGTCGTGGTCGTGGTCACGGCAGCCATGTCGACTCCTTCCGGGTCAGCCGAGATCGGTCTGGCCGGCCCGGGTGAGCCGGTACTGCAGGACGGTGATCGCGCTCAGCACGACCAGGAGGGCCACCGACATCGCGGACGCGTAGCCGAACTGGAAGCGGCCGAAGGCCGATTGGTAGATGTAGAACTGGAGCACGTTGGTGGCGTTCGCCGGACCGCCCGCGGTGGTCACGGCGACCGTGTCGAACACCTGGAACGAACCGATCACCGTCATGATCAGCACGACCGCCAGGACCGGCCGCAGCAACGGCATGGTGATCCGCCAGAACATCCGCCACTCGCTCGCGCCGTCCACCTTCGCCGCCTCGTACATGTCGTTCGGGATGGCCATGAGCCCCGCGAACAGCAGCAGCGCGGTGTAGCCGACGTGCCGCCACACATTGATCAGGGCGATCGTCGGGATCGCCCAGGTCTCGTCCGCGAGGAAGGGGATCCGGTCGAAGCCGAGCCCGGCGATGATCTCGTTGCCGATGCCGAGCTGGTTGTCGAGGATCCACAGCCAGACCAGGCCCGCGACGACGTTCGACATCAGATACGGCGTGAGCACGATGCCGCGCAGCACCGGGGACTGCGTCAGGCGCTGCAGGAGCACGGCGATGGCGAGGGCGGACACCGTCTGGACGCCGATGTTGATGACCACGTACTCCACGGTGACCTTCAGCGACTCCCAGAAGATGGGGTCGTGGATCATCCGGTCGTAGTTGGCGAGGCCCACCCACTCCGCCGGGGTCAGCAGGTTGAAGCGGGTAAAGCTCAGGTAGATGCCCCGCAGCGTGGGCCAGAGCAGGAAGACCACGAAGCCCGCCAGGGCCGGGGCGATGAACACCGCGGCCAGGCGCCCGTCGCCTCCGTTCGACCCGCCGGAGCTCCGCTGCGTGCCCGGTTCGGTCCGTGGCCCCTCGGTGCCGCTGAGCGGCAGTCGTGACGGAGGGCTGCTGGAGGCGATGGTCATCGGGAGACTCCCTCGTCTTCGGTGGCTCGTCCTCGGCCACTTACTTTTGTCGCGAAAGAATCCATGCGTCAATACCCCGGCGAACATCTTTTCAGGGCCGTCGGTAGCGCCTTAGTCTGGACGTGTTGCTTTTATGGTGAAAGAAATCATGTGGGAGTCTGACCTTCATGACCGCAGTTGCCGCCAGCTGGCTACCCCTGAGCGCCGGCGAGCGCTCGGTGGCGATCGAGGTGCTCGTCCACGGCCCGCTGTCGCGCACCGAACTCGCCCGCCGCCTCGACCTCTCCGCGGGCAGCCTCACCCGCCTGACCAAACCGCTCATCGAGTCGGGCCTGCTGATCGAGGTCCCCGAGGCGGGCACCCCGGCCGAGGGGCGCCAGGGGCGCCCCTCGCAGCCCCTCGACGTGGTCGCCGAATCCCGCTCCTTCATCGGCTTCAAGATCACCGAGGACATGGTCTACGGCGTCGTCACCACCCTCAGGAGCGAGATCGTCGCCCGCCACGACCGCTCCCTGGTCAGTCACGACCCCGCCGAAGTGGCCGACCTGCTCGCGGAGATGACGAGCGAACTGGCCCGCGCGTACCCGCGGCTCGCCGGAATCGGCATCGGCGTCGGCGGCTTCGTCCAGGAGCGTGCCGTGGTCGGCGAGTCCCCCTTCCTGCACTGGCGGGACGTCCCCCTCGGTGAACTCGTCGAGGAGCGCACGGGGTTGCCGGTGGTCGTCGAGAACGACGTCTCCGCCCTCGTCGAGGCCGAGACCTGGTTCGGCGCCGGCCGCGGCCTCGACCGCTTCGTCGTCCTCACCATCGGCGCCGGCATCGGCTACGGCCTGGTCCTCGGTGGCCGGCGCGTCCCCTACGCCGAGGAGGACCGGGGCTTCGGACGGCACTGGATCATCGACCCCAACGGACCCCTCACGCCCGACGGCAACCGCGGCAGCGCCGTCTCCCTGCTCACCATCCCCAACATCCGCTACCAGGTGCAGGCCGCCACCGGCCGCGACCACACCTACGAGGAGATCCTCGCCCGCGCCGCGGCGGGCGACCCCATGCCCGCCCGCGTCATCGACGAGGCCGGGCGCGCCCTCGGTGTCCTGGTCGCCCAGATCGCCAACTTCGCCATGCCGCAGAAGATCATGCTCGCCGGAGAGGGTGTCGGGCTCATGGACGTGGCAGGCAAGACCGTCGAGGACACGATCCGCTCCCACCGCCATCCCCTGGCCGCCCCGATCGATCTGGAGACCAGGGTGTCCGACTTCCATGACTGGGCCCGCGGAGCCGCCGTACTGGCGATCCAGGTGCTGGTCCTGGGTGTGGCCGAAGTGTGAACCGGGTCACCAAGTGTGAATCTGGCCGCGCCTCTTGACATCGGGCGCCTTGACAGGGCGACGTGATCAGTAACACGGTCCGCTATGCCCGTTTCTGATGTGATTACTCACGACGCCTTCACTTCCGGAGCCGTATGCTTCACGCCATGTCCACCACTGTTGAACCCGTGACCGATCGATCGGCCGACGAGGTCAACGAGGAGATCCGGGCCCTGTGGCGCCGGGCGGGCGGGACACTGAGCGGCGAGCAGCGTGAGGAATACCAGCGCCTCGTCCTGGAGTGGGCCGCCGCCGCTCCGCAGCCGGTCCGGGCGGCCTGACCCCCGCGTACCGCGCGGGGAATCACCGCCCCGTCCCTGGGCACCCCTGACGGGATGGGCCCTCTCCTCGCACTGGCCTCAGCGGTCTGCTACGGCATCGTCGTCCCCCAGTTCTCGGCTTCGCTCGAACCGGGAGGTGCCCCCACCTCCGGCGGCCTGCTGTCCCGTCGCGTCCACTTCGCCGCCGTCACCCTCCTCGGTCAGATCGGCGGCCTGCTGCTCGCGACCACCGCCGCGCTGCTCCTGCCCGCCGACGCCGTACATCCTGTCGACCTCCTGTGGGGTGCCCTGTCCGGCGTCGGCAGCGGTGCCGCCATGCACTTCCTCAACCGCGGCCTCAGCCGCGGCGCGATGAGCGTCGTCGTGCCCGTCAGCGCCGTCGCCGCGGTCGGTCTCTCCGTGGTGTGCGGGGTGGCGCTCGGCGACCGGCCGACCGCCGTGGCCTGGCTGGGGATCGCCCTCTCGGCGCCCGCGCTGTGGATGGTCTGCGGCGGCGGCACCGACGACGGCGGCGGAGTCCCCGACGGGCTCTTGGCCAGTGCCGGTGTCGCGCTCCAGTACATCACCCTCGCCCAGGCCGGTGCCTCCAGCGGGCTGTGGCCGGTGGCCGCGGGGCGGGCCGCCGCCGTACTCGTGCTGTTGCCCGCTGCGGCACGGCATCCCCGGCGGCTGCGCCTGCCGCCCGTACGAGCCGTTCAGGCGGTGCTCGTCGGAGCGGGCGCCGCCCTCGGGCTCATCCTCTATCTGCTCGCCGCGCAGCGGCAGTTGCTGGCCGTCGCCGTCGTCCTGGCCTCCCTCTACCCGGCCCTGCCCGTGATCCTCGGACTCGCCCTGCTGCACGAACGGCTGGGCCGCACACAGGTGGTGGGCCTCCTGGCGGCCGGGGTCGCGACGGTCCTGCTCAGCCTGGGATGAGGAAGGTCGGACTCAGCCCCAAGTCGCCGAGTAGTACCGCTGATACGCCTTGCGGTCCTGTTCCGAGCGGATGTACCGCGTCGCCACCAGCGCGATCAGACTTCCCCCGACGACCAGCAGACCGGGCCCGACGTTCCGGGTGTCCGTGAGCCGGCTCAGCAGGGGCGTGCCCTCGGCCCCCTGCACCGCAGCCGCGGAACCGGGAGAGGCGGCGCCGGGAGCGATCGAGCCCTGCGCGGAGGTGGCGGACGGCGCGGGAGAGGCCCCGCCCGCGGTGGCGGCCGGGTTCGACACGATCAACTGCATGCCGAGCTCCTTCAGCGCCTTCGTCACCGGCTGGAAGAACGTCGTACCGCCCTGGGTGCAGTCACCGCTGCCGCCCGAGGTGATGCCGAGCGCGATCCCCTCGGAGAACATCGGACCGCCGCTGTCCCCGGGCTCGGCGCACACGTTCGTCTCGATCAGCCCGGTGACCGTGCCCTCCGGGTAGTTCACCGTCGAGTTGACGCCCGTCACCTGGCCGTCGCGCAGGCCGCTGGTGCTGCCGCTGCGGAACACCCGCTGCCCGATGGACGGATCGCCCGCGCCGGTGATCTGCACGCCCTTGCCGTTGCCGATGAACACGACCCCGGCGCCGTCGCCCGCCTTCCCGTTGGCATACTGCACCAGCGAGAAGTCGTTGCCCGGGAAGCTCTGGGTGACCGTCCTGCCGAGCTGGTTGGTGCCCCCGGTGTCCGCGAACCAGACCGACCCGGTGGGACCGCAGTGCCCGGCCGTGAGGATGAAGTCGCTCTGGCCGTTGGTCACGTTGAAGCCGGCCGAACAGCGTCCGCCGGTCGACAGGATGGGCTGCGCGCCGTTCAGGCGAGGAGTGAAGGTGCCCTCCGTACGCTCCATGCGGACGAAGCCGCCGATACCGTCCGCGACCTGTGTCATCGCGGCCCAGTCGGACGCCGAGACGGTGCTGTCGCCCTGCACGACCACCTCGTTGGTCCGGTAGTCCATGGACCAGGCGGTCCCGGCGACCCGGGGCGCCGAACGCAGCGTCTTCGCCGCCGACTTGAGCTCGTCCATGCTGTGCCCGACCTTCTTCGCCCTGGCCCCCGCCGCGCGTACCGCGGCCGCCGCCTGCTCGTCGGTGACCGCGACGACCGGCTTGCCGTCGGCGCCGATCCAGGTGCCGGCGGTACGGGAGCTGCCGAGCCGCGACACGAGATCCGCGCCCGTCTGCCCTGCCTTCATGGCGTAGGTGTGCGGCACGGCGGTGGTCGCGGGAGGCTCGCTCGCGACGGCTCGCGTGACCATCACACCTCCCAGGAGGAGTCCGCCGACTGCCGCCAGCCGTGTCACTCGCCGGACGACCCGTCGTCGTGCGTGCCTCATGCATGGCTCCCGAAACCGAACAAGCGGTGCCAGGCACCGCAGGGCCCTCCGGTCGTTGAGTGCCCTCCTTCCATACGCGGCCCGGCCCGGGCGCGTTCACGACAGCCGGTGATCCGGTACGACGGGATCGCCCCGAGGCGCCTCAACCAGCCATGTCAGCAGCGGTGTTGGCTGGTCCAGGTGCAGCCGGGCTCCGGACGTCGGCGACTACGCCGGCCCATTGCACCCGCGGTCGCCGAGCCCGCCGCGCGCCTGGGCCGCGAGACGGTCGGGGATCGCCGGCACAGCCGTACGCCATCCGCACGCCGTAGCCGACGATCACACGGAGGCGAGGTGGTGTCGGCGCCCCTCATGCCCCCCTGATCAGGCACCCACACATGCCCCCTGACCAGGCACCCGCCCCGCGCCTGCGCGCGGATCGGACTCCATTGCCTAGACTTCCGTCATGGACGACACGCCGCTGGAGCGGCTCGGCGCGGGCAAGTACCTGCTGCTCACCAGCTTCCGCAAGAACGGCACGCCGGTCGCCACCCCGGTGTGGGTGGTCCGTGACGGGGACGCGCTCGGCGTGTGGTCGGCCGCCGACGCGTGGAAGGTGAAGCGGATCCGGGCCCGCGCGGACGTCCTCGTCGGCCCTTGCGACGCGCGGGGCAATCCGACCGGCGACCAGATGCCGGCCACGGCGGAGATCTGCGACGCGGCGACCACCGCCCGCTACCGAGAACTCCTGGCCCGCAAATACGGCGTCCTCGGCCGGCTCACCCTCCTCGGCAGCAGGCTGCGGCGGGGGCTGGACGGCACGGTCGGGATCCGCGTGACCCTGTGACGTGCGGGGCCCGGTCTTCCGGGCCCCGCACCACAGGCTCAACCGCGCGAGAGGGGACTCACGGCCGGTCGAGCACCGTGCCGGTCAGCGCCGGCCTGTCGGGCAGCGGCTCGGCGTTGCGGTCGGTCAGCGCGATACGCATCGACTCGGTCGGCTCGGCCACCTGGTCCTGGACGGTCGGCGTGATGAAGTCCACGCTGGTGCTCCCGGGCGGGATGTTCAGCCACACCCACAGATTGGCGTCGGACAGCCGGCGCTCGGGGTCGGGCACGTCACCGGACCAGTCCTTGAGCCACTGCGGGTCCACGTCCTTGGTGGACATCTCGGTGCCCTCGGTGACCGGAAGCACCCGCACCGGCTGCCAGATGTCGACCACCGAGGGCGCGTCGATGGACAGCCGCCAGGTCAGCGTCTCTCCCTCGGTCACCCGGTCCGCGACCGGCGACAGGGTGATCACCGGCTCGGGGTCGTCGTTCTCGACGGTGAGCCCACCCCGGTGCTTCCCGACGACGGTGCCCCGCACGGCCTTGACCGCGATGTCGTGCTGCACGTCCTCGCCGTAGACCGTGTCGCCCTTCACCTCGACCGGCACGTCGATCGCGTGGCTGCCGGGCCGGACGGTCACCAGCCTGCTCCGGGCCCGGCCGCTGTCCGGTTCGAGGACGTACACCCGGACCTGGCCGCTGCCGTGCCCGGAGATCCTGACCGGGATGCGGTAGGTGCGGGTGCCCGAGTCGCCCTCCTTGACGATCGTGCGGCCCACGTCGACGCGGGGCAGTGCGGCCGCCTTGACGGCGGGAGTGCCGGGCGCCCAGCCCCAGGCGTCCATCAGCCAGGCCCGCCCGGACCGCGAACGGGGTGTCAGCTCAAGGGACTTGACGTGCCGGAGATCGAGCCCGGCCCGGGTCGCCGCCGTCAGCGGGACCCGCAGCTCCTGAGCCCAGTAGGACGCGGTCCTCGCGGAGCCCGGCAGGCCCGCCACCGTGGCCCGGCCCAGCGTCACCCGGCGGTCGGCGGAGTCGGTGACGGACACGTCGAACTTCGTGCCGGTCGTGTTCGGTGGTACGAAGACCCGCAGTGCGAGCTTCTGGGAGCCGTGCAGGGAGACCGGCTTGGCGGGGGTGACGCGCGCGGCGGTGCCCGGTGCGGACCACTTCAGGTCCACCGCGCTGCGGCCGGTCTCCTTCTCCGTCTCCCACCACGCGAAGTGCGGGGACGAGCCGGGAGTCTCCGGGTCCAGACAGGCCACGGCCGGGTTCGGATCGATCGCCGAACACCGCCGGGCGCCGGTCACCTTGGCGCCGGCGTCCGGCAGGAAGCCACCGATGCGCCGACCGCCGACCGCGTGGGTCAGCACCCGCGCCGGATCGGCGGACGGGGCCCGCCTGCCGGAACCGTCGAGCAGCGGACGCACCCGGTCGTCACCGGCGAGGAAGAGCCGGGCCGCCGCGGCGATGTAGGTGGAACCCGCCTTGTGCTGCTGGGCGGCGGTCAGCCGGGTCGGGGCGCCCGGCGTGCACACCGGGTCGGTCTGCTCCGGGTCGGTTCCGAAGTCGTCCTGGGCCGGGGCCTCGGCCGTGCCCGGAGTCCACTCGCTGTTGAAGTAGTTGTGGTTGGCGCCCACCACGTAGACCGCGCTGTGCAGCGCGGTGCCCCGGCTGACACCGCGGGTGCCGTCGACGAAGTCCTCGCCCTGAAGGTCGGAGACATCGCCGTCGCAGCCCGGCAGCAGGGTCACGGACGGCACGTCGGCGACCGGATTCTGGCCGAAGATCGTCGGTCCGACCAGCACGGTCCCGCGTACCTTCCAGCGCACCGGCCCCCGGTAACCGTCCTCGGCGGCGGGTGGCGGGTAGAGGCTGTCCATGGCGGCCCGGTTGACGCCCTCGCCGCCGCGCGAGTGGCCGACGAGCAGGACCCGCGAGAGGTCGGCCTTCGGTGCCTGGCGTACGACGGCCGGGGCGGTGGAGCGGTGGGCGGTCCAGTCGGCCCAGCGGGCGAGGTGCTGCCGTACCAGCGAGGAGCGCGCCTGCGCGCCGGCGTCCTCGGGCTGCCAGTCCTGGGCGTTGATGCCGTTGGCCGAGATCGACACGGTCACATAGCCCTGGGAGGCCAGGAGTTTCTGGTCGCGCAGATAGCCCTTGTCGCTGGGGATCGGCTTGTAGCCGTCCGCGCAGGGCCAGTCGATCGTCACGTCGTCCTCGCTGCCCGGCTTGTAGCAGGTCGCGTGACGGCCGTGCAGGAACAGCGCGAGCGGCCGGCTGCCGGTGGCACCCTTCGGCGCCACCACCTGGGCACGCATCTCGACCGGGGTGGCGAACCCCGGCAGGCGCACGGGGGCGAGGTCGTAGGAGCCGCTGACCGTGCGGTACGAGCCGGGCTTCCCGGGATCGACACCGTTCGCCGGTGCCTGCGCGGGGAGCGGCACCCCTGGTGCGTCGGACTCGCGCGGCTGGTCGGCCGCCGCGTCCAACCGGCGTCCCGCGGCGGTGACTTGCAGGTCGGTCAGTGCGGTGGATCCGGCTTCGTCGAGCGCGAGCCGGAAGGTCCGCCCGTCCTTCGCCGGTTTCGGCACACCGAGCAGCCGGTCCCCGGCGCGGAACTCGACGCGTGCGTCCCCCATGGGCACGGACTTCGGCGCGCGCCAGACCAGCTCACGCGCCCCGTGCTCCCCGTCGATCCGCCATCCCGGCGGAAGTCTGTTGTCGTCCGTAGTGCTCAACGACCTTGCCTGAGACAGTTGTTGAGCCTGTGCCAGTCCGGGCGAGCCCGCCAGGGCCGCCACCACCGCCACGGCGGTCACACATATTCGCCGGGCATGGATCAATGGTTCTCTCCTCGAAACCCCGTGCGCAGACGTCCCGTCGGTCCCGGGCGCCTCTCGCGTCACCTAGGACGAGAGGGAGGCGTCTGTGGGTTGTCTGTGAGGTGCCGTGGATCGCGGAACAGGAACGCGAACAAGCCACTGAAGGCGCGGGGACTAGCGGATCACCGGACGGGGGAAGCGCTTTCCATGAGCCGAACTCCCCACCTGCGCGCAGCCGTCGTCGGCACCGGCCACCGCGCCCAGCTGTTCACCCGGGCGCTGGCCGCACGCCCCGGTCACCGGGTCGCCGCCCTGTGCGATCCCAGCCCCACCCGCATGGCCTTCCACAACCGCCTGCTCGCCGAGGCCGGCGAACCCACCGCCGCCCAGTGGGAACCCGAGCGCTTCGCCGAGCTGCTCACCGAGGAGGGCATCGACGAGGTCGTCGTCACCACCGTCGACGCCGAACATGACCGCTACATCGTCCCCGCGCTCCAGGCCGGTTGCCGGGTGGTCACCGAAAAGCCGATGACGGTGGACGCCGACCGCTGCGCCCGCATCCTGGACACGGTCAAGGCCACCAGCAACTCCCTCACCGTCGCCTTCAACTACCGCTTCAACCCCGTGCACGAGACTGTCCGCGTCCTGCTCGCCGAGGGCGCGATCGGCGAGATCCTCTCCGTGCACTTCGAATGGCTCCTCGACACCCGGCACGGAGCGGACTACTTCCGCCGCTGGCACCGCGAGAAGCGGCACAGCGGCGGCCTGATGGTCCACAAGGCGAGTCACCACTTCGACCTGGTCAACTGGTGGCTCGCCGACGAGCCGCAGGAGGTCTTCGGCTACGGACGGCTCGGCTTCTACGGACGCGCGGCGGGCGAACGCCATGGCCTGCGCCGCGACTACACCCGGGCCCACGGGGCGGGCCCGGCCGCCGACGACCCCTTCGCCCTCGACCTCGCGGCCGACGACACCCTGCGTGCCCTGTACCTCGACGCGGAGCAGGACGACGGCTACCTCCGCGACCGCAACGTCTTCGACGGGCCCGTCACCATCGAGGACGACATGGCGCTCCTGGTCCGCCACGCCCGGGGCGCGACGATGACGTACCACCTCACCGCCTACTCCCCGTGGGAGGGCTACCGGGTCATGTTCAACGGCAGCGCGGGCCGGCTGGAACTTGAGGTCGAGGAGAGCCGCTGGCAGGCACCCCGGACCAGGATCAGCTCGGCGAGCGGCGCGCTGCACGGGGACACCGCGGCCGACCACGCGGGCGGTGCTCGGCTGACCCTGCGCCCGCTGTGGCAGCCCCCGGTCGACGTGCCGCTCGTCACCGACCACGAGGCGCACGGCGGGGGAGACCCGCGCATGCTCGACGCGCTCTTCGGGCCCGTGGATCCCGGTGGGGGGCCCGTGAGCGAGGACGCCGGTGCGGCGGGGCATCCGACGGCCACCGAACGGGACGGTGCCCTGGCGCTGGGTGTGGGGATCGCCGCCAACCGGTGCTTCGAGACGGGGCAGCCGGTGCGGGTGCGGGAGCTGATCCCCGGGGCGTGGTGAGACCCCGTGCAATCACCAGGAGTTGATGGTGCGTCAGCTCCAGGCGCGGTACGGCTCGTCGAGCAGCTGGAAGACCGGCTCGCCGCGGACCGGGTCCTTGGCCGTCGACATCCGCACCCGGTCACCGCTGTGGATCGCGGCGGGCGGCCCCATGACCCGGCCCCGGACGACGAATCCCTCGGCCAGCTCGATCAGCGACACATTGCGGGCGGCGGGGGTGTTGCGGTGGACGACCGTGGAGTGGCGGACCGTGCCCACGCCCTCGCTGCGCTCCGTGCGCAGGTCGCCGCCCTGACAGACCGGACACAGCAGCCGGTGGTACATCGCGGTACCGCACCAGGTGCAGCGCTGGAAGAGGATCGCGTCCGTGGCCGGGGCGGCGGGCTCGAGCAAGCCCGTCCCGGAGCCGGCTGCCTGACGAGCAATGTTTCCTGAGTGGTGGTACACGCTGGTCAACTCCCTGCGCTCGGCCGGAATCCCACGTGCTCGGGTAACCGTGCACGGACGTGCGCGGCTCCCTGTGCCGCCGTGCACACCATCAGCGTATGGCACTCAGTGTCGGCCGTAAAGGTACTGCGTACCCTCATTTTGGGCGGGCGGTACGGCTCAGTCCCGGTCGAGCGTGGACTCGATCTCCTGGACCACCCGCCACAGCGGGGCACCACGGCGGGAGACGATCACCACCACGTCCTCGGCCGGCTCGTCGGCGGACGGCGCGCCGGGCCTCCCGAAGGCGGCCTGCACATAGCCGAGCGCGTGCTCCACCGCCTGGTCGGCGTCGCCGTGCCCGTCCGAGCGCAGCCAAGAGCGCAGGGCGTTGTTGTGCGCCGCGGCCACGGCGGCGGCGATCACGTCGGCCCGGAGCGTCCCGTCGTGCAGCCCCTTCAGGCGCCCGCGCAGGTACTCGGCGAAGGCGCGCTCGTAGCGCCACACCACGGACAGCTCATAGGCGCGCAGACCGGGCACCTGCTTGGTGAGGCGGTAGCGCTGCACGGAGAACGTCGGGTTCTCGGTGTACATGCGCAGCACGAGGCGCACCGCCTCGCAGACCCGTTCGAGCGGGTCGCACCCGGGGTCGCTCGCGGCCAGGAAGGCCGTCATGTCGGTCAGGCACCGCTCGTGGTCGGGGAAGACCACGTCCTCCTTGGACGGGAAGTACCGGAAGAACGAGCGGCGTCCGACTCCGGCGAGCGCGACGATGTCATCGACGGTGGTCTGCTCGTAACCCCGTTCCAGGAACAGCTGGAAGGCGGCCGCGACCAGCGCGTCCCGCATGGCGGGCTTGGTGGAGCTCATGGTCGCGAACGTAGCACCTGAACCGCCGCTATGGCACTGGGTGCAGTACGAGGAGGGAACTGAGTGCCCTTTGTGTTGCGCGGTGGGGTGTCGGTGGGGTGTCGCCGCATACGATCGGCTGTCGCCCGCCGAAGGAGTCCCCACATGTCCCGCCGCCCCACCCTCCTGTACGTCACCGACCTGGCCTACCAGGCCCGCGGGCGCCGCTACTGCGACGAGGACATCCTCCTCACCTCCCGCCTCAGGGAGGACTTCGACCTCGCCCTGTGCCACCCCCTGGACGCCGCCGCGCTGGCGGATCGCTTCGACGCCGTCGTCGTCCGCAACAGCGGGCCCGTCCTGGCGTACCAGGAGGCGTACGACGCCTTCCGCGAGCAGGCGCTGCGACAGCGCACACGCGTGTACAACCCCCTGTTCGGCAAGGCCGACATGGCCGGCAAGCAGTACCTGCTCGATCTCACGGCCGCGGGCTACCCCGTCATCCCGACCGTCGACCGCGCCGAGGACCTGGACCGGCTGCCCGCGACGGACCGGTACGTCGTCAAGCCCAGGCTCGGCGCCGACTCCATCGGCCTGCGGATCGTCTCCGCCGACGAGGTGCGCGACCACATCGACGGGCAGGTCCTCGTCCAGCCGTGCGTCGACTTCGCCTACGAGGTGTCCTTCTACTTCGTCGACCACGACTTCCAGTACGCCCTGTACGCCCCGCACGCCGACCGGCGCTGGGCCCTGGAGCCGTACGACCCCACCCCGGACGACCTGGAGTTCGCCCGGCGTTTCATCGACTGGAACGCCCTCGGTCACGGCATCCAGCGCGTGGACGCCTGCCGGGCCCCGGGCGGCGGACTCCTGCTGGTCGAGCTGGAGGACCTCAACCCGTATCTCTCCCTGGACGCCCTGGACGAGGCGGGCAGGGACGCCTTCGTCGCGGCCATGAAGACGTCCCTGCACGGGTTTCTCGCCCGGGGTACGGAGCGCGAGCGCTGAACTCCCGGGCCCGACTCGCCGTATCTCTTCGTGGGGGACGGCCAGACCCGTGAGCGCGGGACGGAAGGAGACCAGGATGCCGACACCGTCCGACCGAGGGGCGCCGCCGGACCGCACGCCGCTCGAACCCATCCGGGTGCTGCGTCCGCGCCGTACCGACGCGCTCGCGGAGCTGATGAAGGACCTGCCGCCCCGAGCGGCCGTCGGATACGAGTCCTTCACGCTGCCCGGCCGGCCGTCGGGAACCGAGGACGCGACCGAGGAACTGCCGCCCGTCAGGGACGACCACGACCGCACCCGCCGCTCCCGTGACGTCCCCCGCGGACGGGTGTCGGGACTGCGCCGCACGGCGATCGCGGCGGCCGTCACCGCCGCCGCGGTGATCGGCTTCGGCGGTGCTCTCCTGCTCGCCGACCGCACGGAGACCACCGCCACGGCGGCCCCGCAGCCGACCTCGACCACCACCGCCGCGACGCCCACGCCGACCGCGACGGCCTCCGGCGCCGCCGATCCCGACGGCCCCGGCACCCTCCGTCAGGGAGACAGCGGCCCCGAGGTGACCGACCTGCAGGAACGCCTGCGGCACATCCCGAACGTCTACGACAACGGCCCCACCGACGGCACCTACGACACGACCCTGACCGCCGCCGTGGCCCGCTTCCAGCTCTGGTACGGCATCCGCGGCGACGAGGACGGCGTGTACGGCGACGACACACGACGGGACCTGGAGTCCCGCACGGGCGGCGGCTGATCGACGAGGATGGCTGGCATGGACGCGTTCATCGACCGGCTCGACCCCGACATGTGCGTCGTGACCGCCGCCACGGACGGCGACCGCGCGGGCTGTCTCGTCGGATTCGCCTCACAGTGCTCGATCGAGCCCGTGCGGTATGCGGTGTGGCTGTCGAAGGCCAACCGCACCTACCGGGTGGCGCGCACCGCGGACCGCCTCGCGGTCCATCTCCTGACCCGCGAACAGCATGGCCTGGCCGAGCTGTTCGGCGGGGAGACGGGGGACCGGACGGACAAGTTCGCCCGGGTCCGCTGGCGGGAGGAGGCCGGCGGGGCCGTCGTACTGGAGGACGCGGCGGCGTGGTTCGTCGGCAGGATCGTGCTGCGTGTCGAGGGCGGTGACCACCTCGGGTTCGTCCTGGAACCGGAGGCGTGGGGCGAGCGCGAGGACACCGGGGGCGCGAAGCTGCTGCGGCTGTCCGACGCCGTCTCCATCTCGCCCGGGCACCCGGCGGACTGAGCACGGCAGGTGTCCGACGACCCCGACCCTGAAACCGGCGGCGGACGAGCAGCGGCGGCCCGAGACGCAGGGCCGCCGGAAGTTCCTGGCCACCGGCAAGGACGCCACCGGCGCACTGAACACCCTGCTCACCGACCCGCTGGAGCGCACGCCCCGGAATCGCCCGGCCGGGAACATCGCGCGGGTCCCGGCGGCTCACACCCGCCCGGACGGCATCCGGATGTCCACGACACAGACGTCGTCGCGCCGCTCGCCCTCCAGCACCGAGGCCAGCAGCGGGGCCAGGGAGCCGCGCTCGTCCGTGGGGTGGGCCGCGACGGCCGCGGCGAGCCGGTCCAGGCCGTGGTCGATGCCGTCCGGAGGCCTCTCGACCAGGCCGTCGGTGTAGAGCAGGACGCGGTCACCCGGCTCCAGGAGACAGCGCGCCTCCTGGAAGTCCGGATCGGAGCACGCCCCCAGCAGCATGCCCAACGGCCGCTCCAGATAGCGCACTTGTCCGCCGCGCACCAGCAGCGGTGGCGGATGGCCCGCCTGGGCCCACACGAGGCAGTGCTCGTCGGGGTCGTAGCGGGCCAGGACCATGGTCGCGGTGCCGTGGGAGTCGCGCGAGTGCAGCAGCAGAGTGTTGAGACGGGCGAGCGCACCGGTCAGCGACGAGCCCGTGATGACCATGCCCTTGGCGGTGAAGCGCAGTTGGGCCATGGTGGCCACGGCGTCGATACCGTGCCCGGCGACGTCACCGACCACGAACAGCGCGTCGCCGTCGGGCAGTTCGATGGCGCTGAACCAGTCGCCGCCGACGTGAATCCCGGACTGGGCGGGCAGATAGGCCACTTCGACCCGGAGTCCGGCGAGCCGGACCGGCCGGGTGGGCAGGGGCAGCAGTGCGTGCTGCAGGCGGGCGGCCATGGCCCGCTCGGCGTGCAGCACCCCGTGCTGCGTCACGATCGCCTGCTCGCTCTCGACAAGGGCCAGTTCGGCGCTGCGCTGCGCGGTGAGGTCCTGGACGAAGCCGTGCACTTCGACGGGTTCGTTCTCGGTGTCCGTCACGACTTCGGCGACCATCCGCAGATGGCGGACCTCGTCCCCGGCCCGGATCCGGAACGGGACGTCGAACTGACGGCCGGCGCGCACGAGCTCCTGCACGGCGTGGGCCAGTACCGGTGCGTCCTCGGGCAGCGCGAGCCGCGGAAGGTCGCCCAGCGGGACCGGTCCGAGCGCGGGATCCCGGTTCATGACGAGGAAGGTCTGGGAGGACCAACTGCCCTCGCCGGTGACCAGGTTCCAGTTCGCCCAGCCCAGGTTCCCCAGCCGCTGCACGTCCGCCAGGCGCTGTTCCTGCCGGTCGGAGGAGTTGTGGCGGACCCAGGTGACGACCAGGGCGCCGCCGAGGCGGGCCGCGTGCAGCGTGTACGTGGACAGTTCGGCGGCGCCGTCCACGACCTCCTGGTAGGCGAACGGCTCGCCCTCGAACGGCTCGCCGGTGGTCAGCGTGCGCAGCAGGCCGTGCCATACCGCCTCGTCCGCCATGCTCGGGAAGCACTCCAGGATCAGGCGGCCCAGCAGTTGCCTGCCGGTGCGCCCCACGACGTCGACCGCCTGCTCGGTGGCGGCGTCGACACGGTAGTCCGCGACCTCCCCGGAGGGGCCGCGCACCGGCGTGAGCAGCATCGCCGAACCCGGCAGCGAGTCGAGCACGGGCTGCACGGCCGCGGCCGTGGCGGCGGCGCCGGGCCGGGGCCGGGTGCCGAAGGACCGCAGCCGGCCGGCACACAGCCGCACGACGGCCCGCAGGAGCTGCCGGTCCTGCGGGGAGAACGGTCCGCTGCGGGCGCGCAGTATCCCGATGCAGACCTCGGCCCCGTCGCCGGTCGGCACCGGCAGCCAGGCGCGGGACAGCCAGCGCTCGGGCGGATCCCCTATCAGCAGGTGCCGCTTGCGGTCCGCCGCGAAGTCCTCCAGCCAGCGGGGCTCCCGCGCCCGGAGTGCTTCGAGCGCGGCGATGCCGCTCAGCGGGGGAACCCGCGCCCACTGGCCGGCCAGGGTGGCGTCGACACCGGCGTGGCCGATCAGTTCGAGCCCTCCGGTCGGCAGCGACCGGAAGAGCAGGAGCGCGTCGGCGTCGACGCCCTCCCTGAGTTCCTCCAGGAGACAGCCGGCCAGGGCCTGCGGTGTGGCCACGTGGACGAGGGCCTTGCCGAGGCGGCCGAGCGCGGTGAAGCCGTCGTCGAGGTCGCTGGTGTCCCGCCCGGCAGGGACGACGGTGCCCGACAGAACGGACGGCGGACCGGCCGGCCCGGGCACCACCGACAAGGGCGCGCCCGGCATGTCGTCGCCGACGCGGGGCTGGGTGGCGGCGCCGAGCGGGGTCAGGGAGCCGAGGGTGATCCAGCACTCCTCCAGCAGCGTGCGGTTGCCGGCCTTGGCGCGCTGGAGCAGATCCTCACCGGCCGCGTCCGGGGTGCACCCGGTCAGCGCCATGATGACGCCCTTGGCCCGCTCCAGCACCGCGGACGTGGCGACCTGGTCCCGCAACCGGTCCATTTCGGCACGCTGTCTGGCCACGACCTTGGCCAGCGCTGCCATGTCGGGCGCGGTACCGGTGTGCTCATGGCCGGCTGACTCGCTCACGGGTTGAGCATCGCACATGCGCCATGTGCCGTTCCCGCTCTCGTGCACACGCATCCCACCCACCGGTGACATCGCCGGTTGACGAAACCGGCCGGGCCCCCGGTCCGTGGCGGATCAGTGGCCGGGCGGCGGGTAGAGCCACCGTCGCAGGACCCGGCTCAGCAGTGGCATGACCAGATAGGTGAGCAGCGGCAGCAGGACCACCGGGAACACCGCGGCCCGCAGCGGCAGGGGCCAGGCGGCGGTGCGGGGCGCCACCAGCCACTGGATCAGCAGCGTGCAGGGGAAGGCACCGAGGAACGTCGTCAGCACCATCTTCCAGCGGACCGGAGGTCGCACGGTGGTGCCGGGCAGACTGAACCAGGTCTCCAGCCCGGTCGTCGACTGCCGTTCGCTGCCCAGCTCCGTGGCGATGTCGTCGATCCGCGTGTGCCAGGCCGCCCGCTCGTCCGACTCCAGCCAGGCGGTGAGCCGGTGCGCGTCGGACCAGCGCAGCACCGCGTGGAAGCGGTGACCGTCCTCGGGACGCAGCCAGGAGACGCCCTCGTTGCCGGGGAACCGTCTGGCGCAGCGGGTGATCCCCCGCGTCCAGCGCTCGAACTCCCGCTCCCGGCCGGGACGCACCTCCCAGGTGAGGACCGTGGTGACCGGGTCGCCGTGCCGTACGTCGGTGGTGCTCATGGTCTCCACGGATTCCCCCGCACGGCACGGGTCATGCCCTGCGCGAGAGGTCAGCGCCCGTGGTGGTGGTCGACCAGGGCCTGCGTGACCGCGCGGATGCTGCGGGCGATGTGCTGCAGTTGGAGCACCTCGGCCGCGTACAGCTTGATGGTGTGCTCGATGACCGACTCCGGCAGCCCGAGCGCCGGCAGGTCCGCCCGGGCGGTCTGCAGCGCGGTGCGCGCGACCCGGATCTCGTGCTGGACCTGGATCTGCGCGTGCCGGGCGAGGAGCACGGTGTGCCGCATCAGGGCCGGATAGCTCGCGTACCGCGTCGGCACCAGCTCCCGCAGCCACTTGGCCGCGGAGCGCTCCCAGTCGTAGCTGCCGGGCGTCTTGACCTGGCAGGGCCAGTCCGGGCCGGGACGAGTGATGGTCCGCGTGGTCGTCAGGGGCATGGTGATCGCTTCCGGGTGTGCGGCGTCGTGCGGGTGTTCCGACGGATTGGGCGGCCCCGGCCTAGGGGATGACCGGGGCCGCCATGGGCTCGCGTGCAGGCGAGGCCCTACCGAACATCCCGGGCGCCGACGCGGGTAGGTGACGACGGCTCGGGATGTCCGCGAAGGAGCCCTTTCGGGCAGCGTGGGGGTGGGGACGGGGACAGGGGTGCGGACGGTCCGGGAGTGATCCCGGTGTGATCCGTGAGCAGTATTTATATATGCCGTCCGCTTGGCAAGGCGTATGAAAACATTCATGCTCGATTTATTACGGCTGGTCCCGGTGTGCAGGTGTATGACCGGGGGTGGGCGAGGTCAGTCCCTGAGAAAGAACTGGTGCTGGTCGGAGATCTGCTCGTACTCCTCCAGCCGGGCCTGGGTGCGCTCGGGATCGGCGTCGGTCATGGCCTGGAGCAGGGCGGCGGCGATCACGCCGGGCGCGGCGTAGGAGTCGAAGACCAGCCTTGAGCCGGTGCCGGTGGAGAAGAGGACGTCGGCCTCGTCGGCCACGTGTCCGAGCACCAGGTCCGTGACGAGGGCGACCTTCAGTCCGGCACTGCGGGCGACCCGCAGGGCGGTGAGAGTCTCCTGGGCGTGCCGCGGCATCGAGAACGCGAGCACCCAGGTGCCGCCCGCCTCACGGGACTGCAGCAGAGCGTCGTAGGCGACGCTGCCGCCGCGGGTGACCGGTCGTACGTCGGGATGGATACGGCGGGCCGCGTAGGCGAAGTACTCGGCCAGGGACGCCGAGATGCGCAGGCCCAGGACGGTCAGCGGGGTCGACTCGGACAGCTTGCGACCGAGTTCGATCACCTGGTCGGGGTCGGCGAAGTCGCGGCGCAGGTTCTCCAGGTTCTCGATCTCCGCGTCGACCGCTGCCTGGAGTTCGTTGCCGCGTGACTCGTCGTCGGCGACCGGCCCGCCGGCGAGCGTGCCGAGGGCGATGGACTGGAGCTTCTCCCGCAGGGCGGGGTAGCCGCTGAAGCCCACGGCCGCGGCGAACCGCGTCACCGAGGGCTGGCTGACTCCCACGCGCTCCGCGAGATCGGTGATGGAGAGGAACGCCGCCTCGGTGATGTGCTCGATCAGGTACTGCGCGATGCGCCGCTGTCCGGGGGAGAGCCGAGGCCGGTCGAAGAGCGTTCTGAGCTGGGAGGCCGGGGCCGGCTCCGTCTCCGGTGCGGTCTTTCCCGAGGTGATCGCGGATGCCTGAGCGCGTGCCTGCTGCGGCGATGACACCGAGGCGCCTCCTTTGTCTGCCACGGGGAGTCAACATAGCTCACACCCCCCGGTGACCAGCGCTTGTGCGGAAGCATCCGGCGAGCGCCGAATGGGACGGGTACGCCGCGCCCGAGCGGGAACCCGCCGCTGGGCAAGACGTTCGACGACACCTGAGGAGCAGCCCCGTATGACGGTCCCCGAGGAGAACCGGCGCAAGACCGAGGCCACCGACGAGCTTCTGCAGCACCGGCACGAGGAGGGCGGGGCCCCCGCCCCCGGCGGCAGCGGCCGCACCCTGCGCGAGGCGTTCGAGGAAGCGCGGGTGCAACCCGGCGACTTCGCCCAGGAATGACACCGCACGCGAAACCAGAGGGTTGGCAGGTGAAGAGGGCATGGGTGCGCTGAGCGCGCTGGAACGGGCAATGGAGCATGGGTGGGAGTCGCTGTGGGCGCGGGTCGTCGGCAGGGAGCCCGTCGAACTCCTCGACGCGCTGCGGCGTGAGTGCGACAGCAAGGTGGTCGTGTGCAGTGAGAGCAGGGTGGTGGTCCCGAACGCGTACGACGTCGAGCTCGCGGACTTCGCCTACGACGAACTGGTGCGCCGGGGCAGCGATGTGGGCCAGGAGCTCACGGACAGCCTGGCCCGGCACGGCGAGCAGCAGGGCTACGAATGGGCGGGCCCGCTCACCGTACACATCTCCAGGTCCGACCGGGTGCCCAACGGCCGTTACCGCGTGACGAGCGGGGCGATGCCGCACGTGAGCGCCGAGGCGTTCCAGCAAGCGGTCCGCTGAGCGGACGCGGGGCACGCTCGCCGCGGTGGTCATCGGCGATAGATCGTGATCGAGTGACCGACCTCGTCGACCGGACGGCTGCTGTCGATCAACTCGGCCAGCCGGCCCTTCGCCTTGGCTACCGAGGAGTCCGACACGACCAGCAGCCCGCGCACGTCGTCCGCCGGCACCTCGCGCGGATCGGACGCCTCGATGCCGTAGGCGGACGGCAGCCCGCTGCCCTTGTAGACGAGCCAGATCCGCTCGTCCGGGTAGCGCTCGCGCAGCCGGTCGGCGAGCCGGCCCAGGTCCTGGCCCCAGTCGACGTTGGAGTCGTGCAGCCGCAGATGGGTCCGGGCCGGTCCGCCGAACGCCTCGTTGGAGTACGGCAGATAGTAGGGAAAGGTCCGCACCGAGCTGACCGCGACGAACAGCACGAGCGCCCCGGTCGCGATCGTCGCCCAGCGTCGGCGGACCGCCAGGACGCATCCGGCGGCCACGGTCAGGAACATGGGCAGGAAGAGCGCGTACCGGGTGCCGAAGTCGCGTGACCCCGTCATGGCGGAGGCCAGCAGCACCCCGGAGGGCACGAGCAGATACGGCGCGGCGTGCCGCAGTCGCCGTATCGCCAGGAGCACGACGGCCCCTGCGGCCCACAGGGCGAGCAGGGCCAGCGGGGTCTTCACCAGGAGCGCCGCCGGCAGGTAGTACCAGAGGTGTCCGGTGTAGAGCCGCCCGAACAGGAAGCCCTCCCACGGATAGTTCTCGAAGTGGAACTGGATCCGCATCCCGTCCGCGTACGCCTGCGGGAACGGCAGCAGATCGACGAGGGTCCCCCGCAGTCCGCGCACCACCGGCACCTGGTCCTGGGACGTCCACCGCAGCCGCGGATCGACGACGAGGTACGACGCCCATACGACGGCGACGGCGGCCAGGGTCAGGACCGCGGCCGCGGCGAGCACATGGAGCAGCCGCCGGCGCCTCTCGTCACCGTGACACACGGTCCACACTGAGAGGGCGGCCAGCCCCAGCAGGACCGGCACGGCCGGCAGCGCGCTCATCTTCGTCGCCAGCGCCGCCCCGAGCGCCAGGCCTGCGAGTGGCACGTACAGCCGTGGCCGTGCGCGGGCCCGCCACAGCAGCCACACCGAGGTGAGCAGGAACCCGGCCGTCGGCACGTCGAGCGTGGCCAGTGAACCGTGGGCGACGACGTCGGGGGAGAAGGCGTACAGGGCGAGTGCCGCGAGGCCCGCCGCCGTTCCGGCGAGTTCCCGGGCGAACGCGAACACGACCAGCCCGAACAGCAGCGTCAGCACGATCACCGGGAGCCGGGCCCAGAACATCAGCTGCCAGGGGTCGTTGCCCGACTCGTACAGCAGATGGGGGCCCAGGTCGATCTGGGGCCCGTGGAATGCCGTGTCCACGTGCGGGTCGGCGATCGCCACCCCGGCGGCGATGACGAGTTTGCCGAGCGGCGGGTGCTCGGGGTTGTAGCGGATGCCCTGACCGTGCAGGTACTCGGCGGCCGTGGCCACGTAGACCGGTTCGTCGATCGTGGGGGTCTGCTGCACGGCGGTCGTCACCATGACGGCCGCCAGCTGCGCGAGCAGCACGACGACCAGGAGCGGCACCAGCCACCGCCGGGCCGGTCGCGGCTGCCGCACCTCGTCGTCGCGGGACCCGGAGCCGGAAACCGGGTCCAGGACCGTCTGCTGCTCGCTCGCCATCATCCACCCCGCGGTGCGACCGGCCGGGCGGTGGCGGGAGCGATCCGCGGGCACCTCATGAGGGCCACTCTCGCATCAGCTCCCGCCCCGCGGGCCTCACCGCTTCAGGAGTCGTACCGACAGACCTTCCGTCGTGTAGACGGGTACGGCCCGCAGGGTGTCGGAGTTCAGTTCGACGCGATCGAACTGGCCGCGCAGGCCGTGGCAGCCGAGGACCCGGACCGTGCGCCCCGCCTTCGGAGGGTTCTTCGCGTCCAGCTCCAGCGACAGCACACTGCCCGCGCCGAGCACCGCGCGCCGCGTCACCTCCAGGACCGGCTCCTGGCCCGAGCGCAGGGTCAGCTCCAGTGCGCCGCCCTCCTGGCTGTACGTGCCGTGCACCTGGAGCGACGTGCCGGCCAGTGTCAGCTTCCCGCCCTGCACCCGTACGTCGCCGTGGCCGAGCGCGTGGGCCGAACCGGCGACCAGCGCGCCCTCCTTCAGGACGGTTCCGCCGGTGTACCGGTTGTGCCCCGTCAGGGTGAGCGTGCCGCTGCCCCGCTTGGTCAGGGAGCCACAGCCGTCGATGTCGTTGCGCCAGGCGTCGGCCGCGTGGAAACCGCCTGAGGCCGCGTCGAGCGTGACGGTGACGTCGGAGTCGAAGGAGCCGTAACCGTCCGCCGCCGCGAACAGGTCGATCCGGCCCCACTGCTCGAAGCCGTCCAGCAGGACATAGCCCGAGGGCAGCCCGGTGGTCCGCAGCACCTCACGGCGCTGGGCCGCGTCCAGGTACGGCAGCCGTGTCTCCAGCAGCACCTCCGCGCCCTTGGGCACGCTGAACGGCTCGTTGCCGCCGTCCCGGTGCAGCACATAGGTCAACCGGGGCCCCACGGAACGGGCGTTGGCGTCCCGGTCCGCGTACGCGTCGGCGGCGTCCGAGTGGGCGTAGGCGAACAGCGTGTCGGGCGTGCTGCCGGTCTGCTCGGTGAAGTACTTCAGCGCCTGCGCCCGGGCCGCGGCCTTGAGGTCGGCGTTCGCGGAGTCGGCCAGCGTGGCGGCGGCCAGCGCGGTGGCCATGATGCGGCCGCCCATGACGTCGACCGTCGAGTGCATGCCGGACATGATCCGGGTGTGGCTCAGCTCGAAGGCGCGGGTGACCAGTTCCTGGAAGCGCTCGGGTACGGCGTACGCGAAGGCCAGGCCCGCCAGGTGGAAGGCGTTGGTGTGGCCGCTGGGGAAGCCGCCGTCGTCCACCGGTGAGGTGCTGCGCTGGCGCAGGAGCTGGGGGGCGACGACCACCTCGGAGTCGTAGACCGGGTAGCCGAGCGCGTCCTTGGCGCCGGTGTCGACGACCTCGCTGTCCTCGTTCATGCGCCAGGGGCGCGGGTACTGGAAGGCGTACTTGCCGGGGTTTCCGGAGGCGTACGGGCCGCGCACGGTGTCGACCAGCTTGGCCACCAGGCCGAGCGAGGAGTCGTAGGAGCCCGCGCCGAGCGCGGAGCCCGCGGGGGCGTCGGCCGGGACGGCGTCGCTGATCGTGGTCGCCGGGGTGGTGTCGGGCGCGCTGGTGATCGAGGTGACCGCCTTGGCGCCGGAGCGGTAGAGGCCGGCGAGCGGGCCGAGGCCGCCGATCATGGCGTAGCTCTGGTGCTGGCGGTCGTAGAGGAAGGCCTCCTTGGCCTGGGCCTCGGTGCGCGCCTTGGTGACGCGGGCGCAGTAGCGCATGTTGGCGCGCAGTATCTCGGGCCTGAGCGGGGTGCCGGTGTTCCAGGCGCCGCCGGTCTTCCACACCCGGGCGAAGCCGCCGAGGATCCGCACCACCGCGTTGGTCTCGGGCGTCAGGTTCGCCATGACGTTGGACTTGTAGTCGTCCACGAAGGCGAGCGCGCCGGTGGCGGCCTTGGCGTCCGCGGCGCCCAGCCAGGAGGCGAAGGTGGGCGCGGCCAGGACACCGGCCGAGACGCCCAGGGAGGACTTGAGGAAGCCCCTTCGCTTCATGGCGCGTGCGGTGAGCGGCGCGGGGGAGTGCTGCCCGGCGGATGACGGCATGGGTCTGCCTCTCTTTGAAGTTCTGCGGCCGTGCGGCCGGGGAGGTGGTACGGATGCGACTCATGATGCGGCAGTCGACGGGTGCGTCGAATGCGCTTTCTGAAGTCCTAGAGCTGCGTACGAGCGAAGATCTACGGGCGAGTCATGACGGACCGGAGGAGACCCGGCGTCCGGCGGATGTCACAGAAGTGAACGGGCCAACGCCACCGCGCCGTCCACCGGGGGCGCCCGTAGGGGACGCGGCCGTGCCGTCGGCACCGCGTCGGCCAGCGCCGACGCGAACGCGTCGTACAGCGAGGGCTGGGCGAGGACGGTACTGCCCGCGACCACGACGTCGTCGACCACCACCCCGCGGGCGGCGAGCCGCTCCACGAGTGCGGCCAGGGCGCGGCCCGCCTCGGCGATCACGGTACGGGCGAGGGCGGACCCGGCCTCGGCGGCGGCGAAGACGGCCGGGGCCTGCCGGCCCCAGTCGGCGGAGGCGGCCGTGGCGTGCTCCAGCGCGGCGCCGAGCGCGGGCACTTCGGGAACGTCGAACCCGGCCAGCAGGCCGAGCGCCAGGGCGTCGGGCTCCTCGCCGCGGTCGTGCGCCGCCCATACGGCACGCACGGCCTCGCGGACCAGACCGGCGGCGCCGCCCTCGTCGCCGAGGAGCGCGCCCCAGCCGCCGACCTGGACCGGTGTGCCGTCGGCGAACCGGCCCACGGCGACCGAGCCGGTGCCGGCGACCAGGCCGACCCCCTTGTCCAGGCCCGCCGCGGGAACGAGCAGTTCGGCATCGCCCACGACCAGCGCGGGTGCGTCGAAGTGGAGTTGGAGGGCGGTGCGGATCTGCGCGCACTGGCGCGGGGTCTCGCAGGCGTGCCCACCGACGGCGAGGGCGGACGGGCGGGCGCCCGCGGGAAGCGCGTCGGCGGCCAGGGCGGCCAGCCATCCGGCGGCGGCCACCGGGTCGTGGGGCCGCCAGCCGCTGCTGGACCGGACGTGATCGGCGACCGGAGCATCGCCCGCGAACGCGCGGAAGTGTGTCTTGGTGCCGCCCACGTCGATGCCGACAACCAGGGGTGCGGTGTCCTGCACGGAACCTCTTTCGTCGTTGCGCTGTGTGCTGCGACGGTGGGCGAACCGTGTCGTGGGGCAAGGCAGTTGAAGATCTAGGGAAGCCCCGGGACGGGCCTCTGACGGACCACGGCAGGCGAGTACCGTGACGTTCGTTAGGAAGTTAACTAACGAAGTACAGTGCGTGTCAATAGGCGTCGCGCACTCGACTTCCCGGGCCCCCCGACCCGGGCGGGGCGCAAGACGCCGGAGCAACCCATCGCCGCCTCCCGCCGAGCCGCTCGGCCTGGGAGAGCGGCCTGTGACCTGGGGGAAGTGTGGAACACGACGTGGCTGGAGCCCCCCGTCTGACCGAAAGTGCCGGCGCTGTATTCGCCGTGCTCGCGCAGGCGGGTACGGCGACGCGACCGCAGTTGGCGAGTCTCGCGCGGCTGTCCAAGCCGACGGTCTCCTCCGCCGTGGCCGAGCTGGAGGGCGTCCATCTCGCCGCCCACTCCGGCACCTCCTCCGGCGGCACGGGCCGCAGCGCCGCCGTGTACCGCCTCGGCCCGGCCGCGGGCGCCGTGCTCGCCGTCGACCTCGGGCCCGCCCTCACCCGGGTCCGCGGCTGCGCCCTGGACGGCACCCTGCTCGCCGAGGCCACCGGGCCCCGCGAGGAGGCCGTCGACGTGGTCCGCGAGGCCCTGTCCGCGCTGCCCCCCGACGCCCCGCTGCGCACCATCGTCGTGGCCGTCGGTGACGTCACCGCGCCGCAGAAGATGCGCCCCGCCACGGCCAAGGCCGGACCCCTCTTCGACGCCGTGACCGTCGCACTGCCGCCCGGAGTCCCCGTCCACCTGGAGAACAACGTCAACTGCGCCGCCCTCGCCGAACTCCACGAGGGCGCGGCCCGGGGCCGTCACACCTTCGGCTATCTGCGGATCGGCGTCGGTATCGGTCTCGGCATCGTCGTAGGGGGACAGGTGCTGGCCGGGGCCAACGGCGCCGCCGGAGAGCTCGCCCGACTGCCCTACCCCTGGGACGACGACCTGGAGCCCCGCCACGAGGCCCTGGAGGAGTACATCGGGTCCCGCTCCCTGCTGCGCCGGGCCGCCGAGGCCTGGCCCGCATCCGCCGGTGCGTGCCCCCGCACGGCCGAGCGGCTCTTCGCCCTCGCCGGACAGGGCAGTGCCACGGCCCGCGCGGTCGTCGCCAGGCACGCCGTGGACGTGGGCCGGCTGGCCGCCGCCGTGACCGCCGTGCTCGACCCCGGACTGCTCGTGCTGGGCGGCAGCACCGGCGCGTATCCGCAGCTCCTGCCCGGTGTGCGGGCCGAGCTGGAGCGGCTCAGCTGGCCCACCGAGGTGGTCAGCAGCCAGGTCGGTGATCTCGGCACTGTCGTGGGCGCCGCGCGGCTCGCGGTCGCCCGAGGAGTCCAAACCGTGACCCAGGCCGCGCGGACGAAGGATTGACGGTTTCGGACTCGGTCTGCCAATGTCCGGACAAGCGCTTTCTAAGTCGGCCGGGACGCCGGCTTGGGCGAGCGTCCCGCCCGTACACGACGTACGGCAACCGCACGAGGGCGTGCCCGTGCGGTGACGGCCCCAGCGGCCGGGGACCCTCGCCCGTCAGGATGACGCGGCCGGGCGAGGCCGCGCCCTCGGAAAGCAGACCTTTCCTGCAAGATGCACCCGTGCCGCTTCCGTCGGCGCCGTGCTCCGTCCCCTACGACGAAAAAAAGGGATCGAAGATGACCACTGTGGGTGTGCGGCGCTCCAGCCGTCTCGGCCGCGGCGGCACGCGCCGCCTGGTTTCCCTCGCTGCGGCCGCCTCGGCGGGTGCCCTGCTCCTCACCGCCTGCGGATCGGGGGGCGACTCGGGCGGAACCTCCAAGTCCCTGACGTTCTGGATCTCCACGGTTCCGGGCCAGGACGCGGGCTGGAAGAAGATGGTGGCGCAGTACAAGAAGGAAACTGGCGTCGCCGTCAAGCTCGTCAACATTCCCTACGACGGCTACACGACGAAGCTGCACAACGCCGCGCAGGCGAACTCCCTGCCCGACGTGGCGGCCGTGCCGGCGCTGGACCCGATCTGGTCGAGCAAGTTGATCGACCTCAGCTCCATCGCCAACAAGAAGAGCAACAACATCAACGCCAACTTCCTGGCGAAGGACTCGTCCGGGAAGGTGCTGTCCATCCCCTCGGACGTGACCGCCTCCGGTCTGTTCATCAACAAGTCGCTGTTCGAGAAGGCCGGCGTCTCCTTCCCGGCCTCGCCGTCGAAGACCTGGACCTGGACCGACTTCATCGCGGCGGCGAACAAGGTCCGCGAGAAGACCGGCGCCAAGTACTCCCTGACCTTCGACCAGTCGCCGTCCCGGCTGCGCGCCATGGTGTACGAGTTGGGCGGCAAGTACGTCCACGCGGACTCCTCCGGCAAGTTCTCGGTGGACGCGGCGACCAAGAAGGCCGTGAACACCTTCGTCGGATGGAACGACGACAAGGTCATGCCCAAGTCGGTGTGGACCAGCGGTGCCGACCCGTCGGCCATGTTCCAGAGCGGTGACGTGGTCGCCTACTGGTCCGGCGTGTGGCAGGTGCCCGCCTTCGCGGACAGCATCAAGAAGTTCGAGTGGGCGAGCGTCCCGACCCCCGCGCAGCCGGTGCAGGCGAGTGACGTCAACAGCGGCGGCATGACGGTCGGCTTCAACAACAACGGCGACGCTTCCAAGGCCGCGACGAAGTTCCTGTCCTGGCTGTACGAGCCGGCCCACTACCAGGCGCTGTGCGAGGCGTCCGGCTTCCTGCCGGTCGAGAGCGGCCTGAACCCGAAGTACCCCTTCAAGTCCGAGGCGGCGCAGGCGGCGTTCAAGCTCTACAACGAGGAGATCCCGCTCTACGCCCCGATCTCCGGCTACTTCAACACCGCGCAGACGGACTGGGTGCTGAAGGGCAAGAGCCTCACCGAGGACCCGACCAAGACGGAGCTCGGCAAGGCGATCAACGGCCAGCAGTCGGCCGACAAGGCCCTGCAGAACATCGTGGACGGCTACAACCAGCAGGTCGGCGGCTGAGCGCAGTCCGGCAGGCCCGGGCGGTGGCGTCTCGACCCCGCCGCCCGGCCTCGGGCGCCCAGTGGTGCCGGGCTCAGGGCCTCTTGGCGTGAGCCCCTCGCAATCCATTCCACCAGCACGGAGTCAGGAAGATGACAAAACGCGCCTCGGACGTGTCCGCCGTGTCCGCGAGCCCGCCCAGGAGACGCAGTAAGTACACCCTTGCGCCGCTCGTCCTCATCGCGGCCAATGTCGTGCTCTTCTCGCTGTTCTTCGTCTGGCCTGCGGTGATCGGGCTCGTCTACTCCTTCACGAACTACACGGGAGTGGGGGCGTTCCAGTTCGTCGGACTGGACAACTACCAGCACCTGTTCGGCGACTCCACCTTCTACGACGCGCTGTCCCGGACGCTGCTGTACACCGTGCTCGTCGTCCCGCTGAACTTCGTGCTCTCGCTGCTCATCGCCAACCTGGTGGTGAGCAAGCAGGCCAAGGGCGCGTCGGTCGCCCGTGTCGTCTTCTTCGTCCCGTGGCTCATCTCGCCCATCGTCGTGGGTGTCCTGTGGCGGTGGCTGTTCGGTGAGAACTTCGGACTGATCAACTACGTCATCGAGAAGCTCGGCGGGAACGCGATCGCCTGGCAGTCCAACGCGGACCTGTCCATGGGCGTGGTCGTCATGGCGGGCGCCTGGTGGGGAACGGCGTTCTCGATGCTGCTGTTCATCGCGGCGATCAAGAACGTGCCCACCTCGTACTACGAGGCGGCCTCGCTCGACGGCGCGGGCCCCTGGCGCCAGTTCATCAGCATCACCCTGCCGAGCATCGCGCCCACGTCCTTCATCGTGATCCTGCTCAACACGATCAACGCGATGAAGGAATACCCGCTCTTCCTCGCCCTCAACAACGGCGGACCGGGAACCTCGAACAACCTGCTCGTCCAGTACATCTACCAAACCGGCTTCAAAACGGGCCAGATCGGCTACGCGAGCGCCGCCTCGTTCGTGCTCATGCTCATCCTGATGGCCGTCGCGATCATCCAGCTGATCGTCAACCGGCGGATGGAGAACCGATGACCACCACAGATCTTCCCCGCCCCCTCGACGCCGAGCCGGTGCGGGCCGTCTCCAAGAAGCGGCCCCGCGGCGCCCGCAGCGGTGGGCTCCGGAGGGCGGTGCCGGCGACGACACTGCTGTGGATCCTGGCGGGTCTGTACGGGCTGCCGGTGCTGTGGTTCGTCCTCAGCTCCTTCAAGCCGGCCGGAGACCTGTTCTCGCTTCCGCTGACGGTGCTGCCGCACAACCCCACCCTGTCGGGTTACAAGGCGGCGTGGGACAGCGCCAACTTCTCCCAGTACTTCATCAACACGGCCCTCGTGTGCGTGATCACGACGGTCCTCACGGTGGGGGCCAGCTGCTGCACCGGGTACGCGCTGGCCAAGTACGACAACAAGTGGCTCAAGGCGTTCTTCCTGTGCATCCTGGCCACCACGATGCTGCCCTCCGAGGTCATGCTCGCCCCGGAGTTCCTGGTCGTCCGCGACCTCGGCCTCTACAACTCCTTCAGCGGCATCATCCTCCCGGCCGTGCTCACCGCGACCGGATGCTTCATGTTCCGCCAGTTCTTCCTGACGGTCCCCGACGAGCTCGTCGAGGCCGCCCGTATCGACGGCGCCCGCGAACTGTCGATCTTCCTGCGGATCATGGTGCCGATCTCCCGGCCCATCATGCTGACGCTCGCCATCCTGTCGTTCCAGTGGCGGTGGAACGACTACATCTGGCCGCTGCTGATGCTCAACGACCCCGACAAGTTCACCGTGCAGATCGGCATCCAGAGCCTCGTCGGCGCGCAGAACATCAACTGGTCGGTGCTGCTCGGCGGTTCGGTCATCTCCATGATCCCGCTGATCCTCGTCTTCCTGGTGTTCCAGCGGTACGTCATGAACGCCGACATCAACGCCGGCCTGAAGGACTGACCGTGCCCAGCCCGCTCGACCACGAGTTCGTCCGGTCGGTGGCCCGCGCCGCCGACCGGCAGGCCGTCCCGCTGGCGGCCCGCCCCGACGAGGAACCCGCCGGTGTGCCGCACCGTGATCTGGCGCGCCGGGTGAAGACCCTGGTCGCGGCATACCGTTCCCCGGACTCGGCCCTGCACGGCAGCGGGCAGGCCGTCGCCGCCGCGACGACCCACCTGCGCGCCCTGCGGGCCGCCCAGACCCCCACCGGTCTCTTCGCCGGCGGCGACAACGTGCAGTCGCCGCCGGACTCCGCGTTCACCGTCAACGACGTGTGCGACGCGCACGTCCTCGCCACCGGCGCGGGGCAGGAACTGCGCGAGGTCACGGCCGCGCTCGCCGAGATCGCCGGCGCCGCCGCGGACAGTCTCCTGACCGGTGGCGTGCATACCCCGAACCACCGCTGGGAGCTGAGCGCGGCGCTCGCCCGGCTGCACCGGTCGTTCCCCGACGACCGGCTCCTCGACCGCGCCGAGGAATGGCTCTCCGAGGGCGTCGACATCGACGCGGAGGGCCTGTACTCGGAGCGCAGCGCCGTCTACGCGGCCCTCGTGACCAACCCGTCGCTGCTGTCGCTGGCCGAGGTGCTCGGGCGTACCGAGCTGCTGGACGCCGTCGAACGCAACCTCACCACGACCCTGGACCTGATCAGGCCGGACGGCACGGTGGAGACCGTCCACTCGCGCCGCCAGGACCAGAAGCTCTCGTTCCCGCTGTGGCCGTACCTGCCGCACTACCGGCTGCTCGCGATCCGCACCGGCCGAGGCGACTTCAGCCGGGCCGCGCATCTGGCGGCCGCCGGTGGCATCGACGACCCCGACCTGCTCGCCGAGACCCTCCTCACCCCGGACCTGTGCCGCCCACTGCCCGCACCGGCCCCCGAGACCCTGACCCGCGCCAGGTACCTCACCACCGCCCGCCTCGCCGCACACGCCTCGGCCACCGCGCACACCGTCGTGTACGGCGGCTCCGACGTGCCCGAGCACCGGCGCATCCGCTCGGGCCTCGCCTGCAACCCCACCTTCCTGCGCATGTTCGCCGGTGCCGCCGTCCTCGACGCGGTCCGCCTCTCGCGGGTGTTCTTCGACCTGGGCCCGTTCCGTGCCGACGACATGGAACAGCTCGCCGACAACCGGTACCGGCTCACCCAAACCCTCACAACCGCCTACTACCAGCCGCTCCCGAAGGACCTGAGGCGCGACGACGGCGCCTACCGCCTGGTGGACGAGGGCCGCTTCTCCGCGGCGATGGCCTTCCCCGACCGCCCTCAGGACGAGATCTCCCACACGACCCGAGTCGAGGTCGACCTGCGGGAGGACGGGGCCGACCTGCGGATCGACATCAGCGGCCCATCGGTGCCCTGGGCCCTCGAACTGACCTTCCGGCCGGGCGGCGAGCCACAGGGTGCCGTACCGCTCGGCGACGGAAGCTGGTGCCTGACGACCGAGCCGTTGACCTACCGCGTCGGCGACGACGAGATCCGGGTCGAGGCCGCCGTCGAGACGGGCGAACCGCTCGCCGGACCGGACCGGAGCGACGTACTGCGCTACGACCCCGGGCAGGACTACACCGTGGTGGGCGGCACCGACGCGACGACCGGAAACCGGGTCTACCTCGGCGGGCACGGACCGCAGACACTGACCCTCACCCTGCGCGCCACCTCTCAGGCATGAAGGACTGATCCCGTGCACCTCACGCACCAGCGCGGCCCGCTGCACGACCTTCCGGACACCCCGGAGGCGTACGACACCGTCCTCGCCGACGTCGTCGAGCAGGCCCTCGCCCGGCTGACGCCCGAGGGCAACCTCGAACACCCCGAGTGCGTGGACGACATCGGCGACACCTCGCTCGGCATCACCTCCCTGCTGGCGTTCGCCTGGCAGCGGAGCAAGGACCCGAGGCTGCCGGAGGCGGTCGGCCGCAGCCTCGCCTTCCATCTGCGCGAGCGGGTGTACACCGACGACAACCCTGGGTACCCGAACCTGAAGGTGCGCAACTTCCGTCTGCCGTACGCCCGTTACACCCTGGCGGCGGGCGCCCACCCCATCGGTGACTGGCCGAGCACGGTGTGGGCGCTGCTCCAGGCGGTCAACGTCCTGGACGCGGCCGAGGGGCTCGTCGACGACGAACAGCGCGCCGAACTCCTCGACGTGGCCCGCGGATACTGGCGCTGGCTGACCGAGGCGACCTTCTTCAACCCGCAGGAAGCCGGCAACCAGGCGATCGGCTGTGTGGTCGGCGGCCTGATGCTGGCGGCCCATCTGCCGGGCCCGGAGGCCGAGTCGGTCCGTGCGCGCGCCCTTCGGCTGTACCGGGACGAGATCCACGCGCACCGGGTCGAGGACCGCGGCGCGGCCCTGCCCCCCGAGCACGGCGGCGCCTACGACAACAACTACGGCCCGATCTCCCTGTCCTTCCTCGCCCAGGCCCACCGGATCAGCGGCGAGGAGATCTTCGCCGAGGACGGCGACACCCTGGCCCGCTACATCGACGCCCGCCTGACGGGCGGCGGCTACGACAACGGCGGCCCGCGCTACAGCGAGCAGCACTCCGCGTTCGAGTCGGTCCTCGGCCTGCGCTACTTCGGTGCCCGCATCGGCGCCGACCTCGGCCGCTACCGGGGCGACAGCCGCTGGGCCCGGCACGCGGTCAAGGCGGACGGCGGAGTGGACGGTCACTTCGCCTGGATGCTGGTCTGGCAGATCCAGGACACCACCCGCTGGCACCGGAAGCCGTCCACGGCGACCGCCCGCCACCAACTGCGGGCCGGCGGCGTCTCGGTGGCCTTCGACTCCCGGATGACACCGGCGGTCGTGGAGGCGGCGGGCACCTACTACCTGCCCGCGGCCGTCAACCGCCACCACGGCTTCGGTCCGGTCGTCGACGGCTTCCTGTTCTGCCGTCCCATGGGCGAGGTCCGGGTGCGCGACGTGCGCACCGACGGCCTCGCGGCCAAGCTGGTCACCAAGCCGGTCGTCGGGCGCGACCACGTCCTGCGCCACCTCCAGTCCCTGTACGTCACCGACGGCACCAGCCTGTGGACCACGGTCACCGTCGAACGCCTCCCCGGCACGCCCTACCTCCTGGCCGGGCTGCCGTACGCCGAGGACGACGGCGACCAGGTGCGCCGGACGGCCGAGGGCGAGGTGAGCGCGGTGGGCGCCCTGCGGCTGACGCACCCCGAGAGGGAGGGCATCGACCACTTCGACGCCCGCTTGGAGACCACCCAGGAGCAGGCGGCCTTCGCCCTGGCAGCCGACCCCCGTGGCTACGGCAACCCCGACGAGGGCTGGAGCCACCTGGTCAGCTCCACGGCCCTGGAGGCGGACCCCGTCCCGGACGCGCCGGAGGACCTGCACGTCTTCGCCGTGCGCTACGGCCCCGGGACCGCCCCTCTCACGGCGGCCTTCGCCCGGGACGGCGGCGGACTGACGGTACGCACCGAGGCCTTCACGGCAAGGATCGGCGACCCGGCGGGCGACGCCCACGGAGAGCCGGAACTGACACTGTCGGCCTGCTGAGGCGTGAGGGAAGGGAGGAAGGGCCGGGCCAGGAGCCGGAACCCTTTCCCCCTCACACGCCCACGTCCAGGCACGGCACCACCAGGTCGGCCCGCTCCCGGGTGCCCGCCACCAGCTGCGCGTTGCGCTGGTCCGAGCGCTCCACCCAGGCCACCGCCTCCTCGTGGCTCTTGCCGAACTCCTCGTGCCGGGCCACCAGCCGGCGCACCCGCTCGTCCTCGTCCAGTTCGCAGAACCACACCTCGTCCAGGGCGGGCCCGACCCGCGTCCAGACGCCGGTGTCCAGCAGCAGGTAGTTGCCCTCGGTCACCACCAGACGGGCCGTCGGCGGCACCGGGATCGCCCCGGCGATCGGCTGCTCCAGCACCCGCTCGAAACCCGGCGCGTACACGATGTCCCCGTCGCTCTCCTCGCGCAGCCGCCGCAGCAGCGCCGCGTACCCGGCGGCGTCGAAGGTCTCGGGCGCACCCTTGCGGTCGCGCAGACCGAGCCGGTCCAGCTCCACGTCGGCGAGGTGGAAGCCGTCCATGGGCACGTGCGCCACCCAGGGCTCTCCGAAGCCGTTGAGCGCCCGCACCAGGTGCTCGGCGAGGGTCGTCTTGCCCGCGCCGGGGGAGCCGGAGATGCCGAGGACGGCCCGTCCTCCGTGCTCGGTGAGGGAGCGGGCGCGGGTCACAAGGTCGTCAAAGGTCAGCGGCACACTCCGAGTCTGTCATTCGGCGAAGCCGGACCGGCCAGGCACCCTGGATGCGGAAAGGGAGAGAGGAGGACAGCCAGTGCCCCATGACTTCGACGACGAGGCGCAGATCCGCGCCCTCATCACCGGGTGGGCCGCGGCCGTCCACCGCGGCGACCTCGCGGGTGTGATCGCCGGCCATGCCCAGGACATCGTGATGTTCGACGTGGCGCCGCTCCACCACGGCATCCGGGGCCTCGCCGCCTACCGGGCGGCCTGGCCGCCCGTCTTCGCGTGGCAGGCCCAGGGCGCCTGCTTCGACATCGAGTCCCTGCACATCACCGCGGGCACGGACGTCGCCTACGCCCACGCCCTGGTGCGCTGCGCCACCCCGGAGGAACTCGCCGCCCACCCCGGCTTCCGGCTCAGGCTCACCTTCGGTCTGCGCAAGGAGCGCGGCCGCTGGCTGGTGGCCCACGAGCACCATTCCTTCCCGCACGAGTGAATCCACCTGTTGACCGGGCGTCTGGCAGGGAACCGGGTTCTGTATGAAGGAGCTCGGTCTGCCAGAAGAGATCAAGGCCTGCCTGTTCGACCTCGACGGGGTCGTCACCAGGACGGCCGTCGTGCACGCGGCCGCGTGGAAGGAGATGTTCGACGCGTTCCTGCGTGAACGCGAGGGCGAACACTTCCGGCCATTCGACGACCACGACTACGACAAGTACGTCGACGGTCTGCCGCGGGCCGACGGTGTGCGCACCTTCCTCGCCTCCCGCGACATCGAACTGCCGGACGGCGATCCCGACGATCCACCGGGCGCGGAGACGGTCCACGGCCTCGGCAACCGCAAGAACGCCCTCGTCCTGGAGAAGATCCGCACGGACGGCGTCGAGGCCTACGACGACACCCTGGCCTACATCCGGGCGGCCCGCGCCCAGGGTCTGCGCACCGCGATCGTCTCCTCCAGCGCGAACTGCCGTGACGTGCTGCGCGCCATCGACGCCGAGGACCTCTTCGACGTACGCATCGACGGCGTGGTCGCGGCCGAGCGCAGCCTGCCCGGCAAGCCGCGCCCCGACACCTTCCTCGCCGCCGCCCAGGACCTGGGCCTGGACGCACCCCGCTCCGCCGTCTTCGAGGACGCCCTCGCCGGCATGGACGCGGGCCGCGCCGGAGGCTTCGGATACGTCGTCGGCCTCGACCGCGTCGGACAGGCCGACGCCCTGTACGAGCACGGCGCGGACATCGTCGTGAAGGGCCTCGCCGAGCTGGGAGGACACACGTGATCACCCAGCGTTCCTACACCGTCGAGCCCTGGGCCGTCCGCGAGACCGACCTGAACCTCGACGTCCTGGCGCAGAGCGAGTCCGTGTTCGCCCTGTCCAACGGCCATGTCGGCTGGCGCGGCAACCTCGACGAGGGCGAACCGCACGGCCTGCCCGGCTCCTACCTCAACGGTGTCCACGAACTGCACCCGCTGCCGTACGCCGAGGCCGGCTACGGCTATCCGGAGTCCGGCCAGAGCGTCATCGACGTCACCAACGGCAAGATCGTGCGGCTCCTCGTCGACGACGAGCCCTTCGACCTGCGCTACGGCCGTCTGGTGGCCCACGAACGCACCCTCGACCTGCGCCGGGGCGTCCTCGAGCGGTCCTGCGAGTGGATCTCGCCGGCGGGATCGCGGATCCGGGTGCGCTCGACCCGGCTCGTCTCGCTCACGCAGCGGGCGGTCGCCGCCGTGTCCTACGAGGTGGAGCCCGTCGACAGCCGCACCCGGGTGGTGATCCAGTCCGAGCTGGTCACCAACGAGAGCCTGCCCGGACCCAACGGCGACCCGCGCGCCTCCAAGGCCCTGAAGTCGCCGCTGGAGCACGAGGAGGGCTACGCCGAGGGCACCCGGCTGCGGCTCGTGCACCGCACCCGGCAGAGCAAACTGAGGGTCGCGGTGGCCGCCGACCACGTGATCGAAGGACCCGAGCGCACCACCACGAGCAGCGAGGAGACGATCGACCTGGCGCGGCTGACCGTCACCTCCGTCCTGGAGCCCGGACAGCGGCTGCGGGTGCAGAAGCTGGTCGCCCACGGCTGGTCCGGGGCCCGCTCCCGGCCCGCGATGAGCGACCAGGTCGACGCGGCACTCGCGGCCGCGGCCCACAGCGGCTGGGACGGACTCCTGGACGAACAGCGGTCCTACCTCGACGATTTCTGGGCCCGTGCCGATGTCGAGGTCGGCGGCGACGAGGAGATCCAGCAGGCGGTCCGCTTCGCCCTCTTCCATGTGCTCCAGGCAGGCGCCCGCGCGGAGGAACGGGCCATTCCCGCCAAGGGACTGACCGGTTCCGGCTACGACGGACACGCCTTCTGGGACACCGAGACCTTCGTCCTGCCCCTGCTCACCTACACCGAGCCCCGTGCCGTGTCCGAGGCCCTGCGCTGGCGGCAGAAGACGCTGCCCGCCGCCCGCGAGCGCGCCGCGCAACTCGGCCTGAAGGGCGCCGCCTTCCCGTGGCGGACCATCGACGGCTCGGAAGGGTCGGCGTACTGGCCCGCGGGCACCGCCGCCTTCCATGTCAACGCCGCCGTCGCGGACGCCGTCGTGCGCTACACCGAGGCCACCGGGGACACCGAGTTCGAACGCGAAACCGGTCTCGAACTCCTCGTGGAGACGGCCCGGTTGTGGCGCTCGCTGGGCCACCACGACCACCACGGCGTCTTCCACATCGACGGTGTCACCGGACCCGACGAGTACAGCGCGGTCGTCGACGACAACACGTACACCAACCTCATGGCCCGCGCGAACCTCCTCGCGGCCGCCGAAGCCTGCGGCCGGCATCCGCAGCAGGCCGCCGCGCTCGGCGTCGACGAGGAGGAGAGCGCCGCCTGGCGGGACTCCGCCGAGGCCGTGCACATCCCCTACAACCACGAACTCGGCGTGCACGAACAGGACGCGGGCTTCACCCGCCACCAGCGCTGGGACTTCGGCAGCACCCGTGCCGACCAGTACCCGCTGATGCTGCACTTCCCCTACTTCGACATCTACCGCAAACAGGTTGTCAAACAGGCCGACCTGGTGCTGGCGATGTACCTGTGCAGCGGCTGGTTCGAGGAGTTCCACGACGAGGAGCAGATCGCCCGCAACTTCGCCTACTACGAACCCCTGACCGTACGGGACTCCTCCCTGTCGGCCTGCGTCCAGGCGGTCGTCGCCGCCCGCGCCGGACACCTGTCGCTCGCCTACGCCTACACGGGCGAGGCGGCGCTGATGGACCTCGCCGACCTGGAGAACAACACCCGCGACGGACTCCACATCGCTTCCCTCGCCGGCACCTGGACGGCCCTGGTCGCAGGTTTCGGCGGGCTGCGCCGCGACGGCGCCTCCCTCCGCTTCGCACCCCGGCTGCCGGAGCGGCTCAGCCGCCTCGCCTTCAACCTCCAGCTCCTCGGCCGCTGCCTGCGGGTGGAGATCGGCCCGGACAAGGCGACGTACACCCTGATGTCGGGAGCTCCCCTGACGATCCGTCACCACGGCACCCCGCTCACCTTGAACGGCGACGATCCGGTCGTCCGTCCCGTCCCGGCACCGCAGGACCGACCGGCCCCGAACCAGCCCCCGCACCGCGCCCCGCACGCCCGCTGACCCGGGCGGGCGAACCGGACGGGCACCGCTTGGCCGAACCCCGTCCTGCACCCTCCTGTGCCGCGGGTTAGGTTGTCCCTGCCTTTGTGGATTGGACCAAGTCCCCGCGGCATACGGGGTGAGGGGTGGACGAGGACGATGGCCCACGGCGAAAGCGCCCTGCTCCTCGGAGGCGACCGACGCACACCGCCGGTCGCCTCCGAGGTGTCCCTGCGGGCGCGCGGCAACCGGCTGATTGCGGCGGTGGCCGCCGCCTTCACCCTGGCCCAACTCGCCCTGGTGCGGCCCGGGATGGGCCTCGGCTGGGACGAGACCGTGTACGTCAGCCAGGTCGGCGCCCAGGCCCCGGCCGCCTTCTTCAGCGCCCCGCGCGCCCGCGGCGTCTCCCTGCTGGTGGCGCCGATCGCGAGCTGGTCGACCTCGACGGAACTCCTGCGCGTCTATCTCGCCGTGCTGTCCGGCCTCGGCCTCTACCTGGCGCTGCGCGCCTGGCGCGGCCTCTTCCCGGCCCGCGTCCTCGCGGTCGGCGGCGCCCTGTTCGCCTCCCTGTGGATCACCCTGTTCTACGGTCCCCAGGCCATGCCCAACTACTGGGTCGCCGTCGGGGGACTGGGCGCTGTCGGCTGCTTCCTGCGGGCCCGAGAGCACCCGAGGGCCCTGTGGGGAGTAGCGGCAGGTGCCTGCCTCATGGCGTGGATGCGGCCCACCGACGCGGTGTGGGTCACCCTCCCGCTGCTCGTCACCGCCGCCGTCGGCCGCCGCCCGCGGGCCGCCCTCGCCCTCGTGGCCGGACTGGTGGCGGGCGGTGCGCAGTGGGTGATCGAGGCGTACGTCAGCTACGGCGGTCTGGCCGAGCGCCTGCACGAGGGCTCCCGTATCCAGGGCGGGCTCGGCCCGCAGTTCGCCGTCGACGACCAACTGCGCAGCCTGGGCGGCCGGGCGCTGTGCCGCCCCTGCACCGGGCCGCTGCCCGATCCCGCCGTCATGGCCTGGTGGGCCGTCCTGCCGCTGCTGGCCGTCCTCGGACTGGTGGTCGCGGTCCGGGCCCGGCGCACGCGCGTCACCCTCGTCACGCTGGCCTGCGCCACGACGGCCGCCGTGCCCTACCTCTTCCTGATCGGGTACGCGGCCCCGCGCTTCCTGCTGCCCGCCTACGCGTTGGTGGCGATCCCGGTCGCCGACGCCCTGTTCCACCTCGCGACCACTCCGGCCGGCCGGTGGCGTCCGGTGGCGGCGGTTTTCCTCGCGATCGGTCTCGCGGGCCACCTGGCGGTGCAGTACGCCGTGCTGGAGCGCACGGTTGACCGCACCACGGGCCACCACCGCGACTGGGCCGACACCGCGGCCGAGCTGAACCGCCTCGGGGTGCGCCCGCCCTGTCTGCTCACCGGCCACCTGTCGGTCCCCGTCGCGTTCTACGCCGGGTGCACCTCGGCGGCGGCGCTCGGCCCCAACACCAACAGCACCGAGTCGCGGATCGTCGGGGCATCCCGCCGTAAGCCCGTCGCCGTCCTCACCCGGCACGGTGGCGCGCCGCCCGCCTACGCCCGCGACTGGCGCACCCTGCCCGCCGCCGGGATGGACATCCACGTGGCGCCGAACGTGCGCGCGCACGGGCCCGGCGCGAAGCCCTGACAGGGGACTTTCCCCAGTCGTGGAAAAGACCTGCCACGGGCTTTACTGCACATCACTTGCAGGTACTGCAGGATGGCGCAAGGCTGCTGAACGCGGCCGTGCCCACCGAAGAGGATCCTCCGCCCTATGACGGCCGCCCCTGACCCCGCTCCGCACCTCCTCCCCGCCACCGTCCCCGCGAGGGGCTCGGTATGGCACCGCGTCCGTGGCTCCATGACGCGGCAGGAGTGGGCCAGGGCGGGCGGCATGGCCGCGGTGGTGGTGGCGCTGCACGTCATCGGCTGGTTCACCCTCGTCGCGATCGTCGCCCCGCACCACTACGGCGTCGGCGAGAAGTCCTTCGGCATCGGCATCGGGGTGACCGCCTACACGCTCGGGATGCGGCACGCCTTCGACGCCGACCACATCGCGGCGATCGACAACACCACCCGCAAGCTGATGGGGGAGGGGCAGCGGCCGCTGTCGGTGGGCTTCTGGTTCTCGCTCGGCCACTCCAGCGTCGTCTTCGTCCTGGCGCTGCTGCTCTCGCTCGGGGTGAAGGCCCTCACGGGACCGGTGCGCGACGACGACTCCCGCCTCCACGACGTGACCGCGCTGATCGGTACGACCGTCTCGGGCGCGTTCCTCTATCTGATCGCCGCGGTCAACCTGGTCGTCCTGGTGGGCATCTGGAAGGTGTTCCGGCGGATGCGCACCGGCCGCTACGACGAGGCCGCGCTGGAGGAACAGCTGAACAACCGCGGCTTCATGAACCGCCTGCTCGGCCGTGTCATGAAGTCGATCACCAAGCCGTGGCAGATGTACCCCCTCGGCCTGCTCTTCGGCCTCGGCTTCGACACGGCGACGGAGATCGCGCTGCTGGTCCTGGCCGGGTCGGGCGCGGCCTCCGGGCTGCCCTGGTACGCGATCCTCACCCTGCCGGTCCTCTTCGCGGCCGGCATGTCCCTCCTGGACACGATCGACGGCTCCTTCATGAACTTCGCCTACGGCTGGGCGTTCTCGAAGCCGGTCCGCAAGGTCTACTACAACCTCACGATCACCGGCCTGTCCGTCGCGGTGGCCCTCCTCATCGGCACGGCCGAACTCCTGGGCCTGCTGGCCGACAGACTGGACCTGCACGGCCCCTTCTGGACCTGGATCAGCGGCCTCGACCTCAACCTCCTCGGTTTCGTCATCGTCGGCCTGTTCTTCGCCACGTGGATCGTCGCCCTGGTGGTGTGGAAGGTCGGCCGGATCGAGGAGAAGTGGACGGCCGGACTGGCGGGGGAGCGGGCCGGCGGCTGACCCTGCCGGCCATGCTCAGGCCCGTACCTTGAACTCCTTGCGCCACTTGGTGAACTGCTGTTCCGGATCGCCGGTGTACGACCACGGAGTGCGGGTGCCCCGGCGGTCCAGCATGCGCAGGAGCGGGACGGCGACCTCCGGGAGGCCCGCGTGGCAGGCCGCGTGGGCCAGGTAGTTGAGGTCACGCAGCTCGCCGGGTGCCACGGTGCGGTCGGCGCGGCCCACGATCCAGCGCTGGAAGGTGCGCCGTACGTCACTGATGGCGCCGTCGTTCTTCCAGTGCTGCCCCAGACCCACGGACGTGCGTCTGTCCTCGGCGGCGTCCGTCGCGGTCCGGTACTCCTCGACCCGCGCGTACTGCACCAGCACCGGCAGCGCCGAACCCGGCGGCGCCACGCCGGCCGCGTCGCGGGCGAAGTCGTACATCAGGCCGTTCGACCCGTGCCAGCGGGCCGAGTAGTAGTGCAGCACCTGGAGGTGGCCCTCGACGCTGTACGGGTCGCGCCCGTGCAACTCGTCCCACCAGCGCCCCAGTTCCTGGCGCCGCACCCCGGCCGGGTACAGCCTGGCCACCGAGATCAGGGAGATCCACGGCGTCGGGTCGTCCACGAACGCCTCCGCCGCCTGAAGACAGGCCATCACCGCGGCGTCCACGCGCCGCTGGTCGATCGGCACACCCCGGCCCGCGGCGATGGCCAGGTTGAACGCCCTGGCCGTCTCGGTGGCCGCCCGCAGCACCAGTGCGTCCCCGCTGTACGGCTCCGCCGCGAGCCACGACTCGACCGTCGAACTGCCCGCGCAGGTCTGGGCGAGCACCCGCACCCGGTGGCCCCGCGAGAGCCAGTCCGGGCCGGTGGCACCGAGCAGTTCACGCAGGCCCTGCCAGCGGCCGATGACGATGTCCTGGCGCGCGCTGGTGAGCGGGAGGTCGCCGCAGTCGGGATCGAACTCGGGGGCGAAACGGTCTCTCGCCATCGCACAACCCCTCAGAAGTCGGTGGGGAGACCCTCGTGGACGAGTGAGGGCCCGGACTCTCCGCCGTCGGGCACGTAGTCCGCCTCGACAGTACGGCTCGCGTCAAGCCGCGCGGGCCGGTAGTAGTCGCTGCCCCGCCGCCAGTACCAGAGCATCGGGACCAGCCCCACGGCCAGCCCGCCGACGCCGATCGTGATCGCGGCGGTGTTCAGCTCGCTCAGCGACTCGACGAAGATCCAGAACATGAACAGGGCACCCAGCAGCGGCCACAGCCCGCCGAGCAGGAAGTCGGTCGGAGACTTCAGCAGCATCTTGCGGTACGCGACGACGACCGCAAGGCCGCTGAGGCCGTAGTAGACGGCGATCTGCAGACCGATCGCCGAGATCGCGTCCAAGAGGATGTCGCCCACCGAGCCCAGCGCGTTGGAGGCGATGAACATCAGCAGCGCCACGCCGCCGACCACCACGATCGCCACCCACGGGGTGTTCCAGCGGCGGTGCACCCGGCCCAGCGCGGACGGCATCGTACGGTCCCGGCCCATCGCGAACAGCGAGCGTGTGACCTGGATCAGCGTGGTCTCCAGGGTGGCGATGGTCGACAGCATCACCGCGACGATCAGCAGCTTGCCGCCCCAGCCCGGCCAGATCTCCTCGCCCAGCACGGCAAGGACATTGGCGTTGTTGTCCTCGATCTGCTTCGAGGTGAGGATGACGTTCACCGCGATGGTGAACACCTCGAAGAGGAGGAAGACGATGCCGACGCCGATGAGGCCCGCGAGTCCCGTCGTACGGCGGCTGTTGCGGGTCTCCTCGCTCAGGTTGCTGGTGACGTCCCAGCCCCAGTAGTAGAACGCGGCGATCAGCGCGCCCGACGCGAAGCCGGACATGCCGTCGAAATGGCCGAAGCCCAGCCAGGACCACTCGAAGGTGCGCGCGTTGCCCGTGTGGAAGAGGGCGAGCACCGCGAACAGGGCCAGTATCGCGAGCTCCACACCGGACATGACGAGCTGGGCGCGCACGGTGAGCCGGGCACCGCCGAGCACCACGAGCAGCATCAGCACGAACCAGGCTGCGCCCACGACCGTCGACAGCGCGGTGTTGTCCGCGAGGTCCTGGTCGAAGAGGGCCAGTGTCATGGAACCGGCGGGCAGCGAGCCGGCCACCATGAAGATGGTCGCCGAGATCACCAGCGCCCAGCCGGAGACGAACCCCAGAAAGGGATGGAGCGTACGGCCCACCCAGGAGTAACTGGCTCCCGCGTTCACGTCGATCCGGCTGAGATAGCTGAACGCGAGCGCGATGCCCAGCATCGGAATCGCGCAGTACAGCAGCGCCGCCGGACTGGCCAGGCCCACCGAGCCGACCAGAACCGCGGTGGTCGCGGCGATCGAGTACGCCGGCGCGCTGCCCGCGACGGCCATCACCACGGTGTCGAAGGTACCGAGGGCATTGGCCTGCAGCCCTCTGCCCCTGCTGATGCTCATGGTTGTGCTGCTTTCGATAGGGCACGACGCACGGGGGAGGGGACCGTACGTCGCAAGAGGGGGTGGGGGGTGGCTCCGCCCCGGACCGCGAGAGGGATGGCCTCGGGCAGGGGTCGGTGTAGAGAGGTACCAAGGGGGTGTGGTGCGGGGGACCGTACGGTCGCTGCGTGGACGACCGGTCACTCCGTGTGTGCGAGTGATGATAGCCCTATTCCTTGACCCTTCAAGATTAACTGGGGGGTAACCTTCCGGCTGTGGAACGCCTTACTCCGGCAGTCTTTTGAGGTTGGGGAGCGCATACGGGGAAACGCGGATCAGGACACACACGGAACCGCACGCGATGCGCGAGGGAGGCAGCCCATGGGCACCGAACCGACACCTGCCGAGTCGATGGCCGACGACGCCTACCAGCCCACCGGAACCAACGAGGAGCAGGAGGACGCGTCCCCGCTCGACCTCCAGGACGCCGTCGACGAACGGACCTACGACGACGTCCTCGACGAGGGCTACTCGCCGCCGGAGAAGCCCCTCGGTGTCACCCGGCACGGCACCACCGCGGCCGAACAGCACGAGGGTGAGACCCTCGACGAACGCCTCGCCCAGGAGGTTCCTGAGGGAACCGAGCCCCTCGGTGACGAGATCGGCGACCTGCCCGGCGGCGAGGGCGAACCCGTCGACCCGCAGGCCGGCACCGACCGCGCCGGACGCCTCGTCGCCCCCGACGAGGGCGCCCACCCCACGACCACGAAGGACGAGGTCGCCACCGACGTGGGCATCGACGCGGGCGCGGCCGGCGCGGAGGAGGCCGCGGTGCACGTGGTCGAGGACCCCGACCGACTCTGAGGCGGGTCAGTCCCCGATCCGGTCGATCTGACGGAGCTTGTTCGTGGCGTCCAGGGCCGCGACCTTGTAGGACTCGGCGAGGGTCGGGTAGTTGAACACCGCGTCGACCAGGTAGTCGACCGTGCCGCCGCAGCCCATCACGGTCTGCCCGATGTGGATCAGTTCGGTGGCCCCGGTGCCGAAGCAGTGCACCCCCAGCAGGGTTCGGTCCTCCGGGGACACCAGCAGCTTCAGCATGCCGTGGGAGTCCCCGATGATCTGGCCGCGGGCGAGCTCGCGGTAACGGGAGATGCCGACCTCGAAGGGCACGCTGTCCTCGGTGAGTTGATCCTCGGTCCGGCCGACGAAGCTGATCTCCGGGATGGTGTAGATGCCGATGGGCTGCAGACGGTGCATCTGCCCGACCGGCTCGCCGAAGGCGTGGTAGGCGGCCGCCCTGCCCTGTTCCATGGCGGTCGCCGCCAGCGCCGGGAAGCCGATCACGTCTCCGACGGCGTAGATGTGCGCCACCTCGGTGCGGTAGTGCTCGTCGACCGTGATCCGGCCGCGCCGGTCGGCACTCAACCCGGCCTTGCCCAGGTCGAGTTCATCGGTCAGACCCTGCCGGCCGGCCGAGTACATCACCGCGTCGGCGGGGATCTTCTTGCCGCTCTCCAGGATGGTCAGCGTGCCGCGCGGGTGGCGTTCGACCGCGGCGACGGTCTCCCCGAACCGGAACGTCACGGCGAGGTCGCGCAGGTGGTACTTCAGCGCCTCGATGACCTCGACGTCGCAGATGTCGAGCATCCCGGGCCGCTTCTCGACGACCGTCACCTTGCTGCCGAGCGCGGCGAACATGGAGGCGTACTCCATCCCGATGACCCCGGCGCCGACGATGACCATGGAGCGCGGGACGCGTTCGAGGGCGAGGACGTTGTCGGAGTCCATGATCGTGCGGCCGTCGAACTCGACGCTGTCCGGCCGCGCCGGGCGGGTGCCGGTGGCGATGACGATGTGCTCGGCGCTGAGCAGCCGTTCGTGACCGGTGACCTCGCGCAGGGCGATGGTGTGCGGATCCACGAAACGGCCGGTGCCGGCGTGGAGGGCGATGTGGTTGCGGGAGAGCTGACTGCGGATCACGTCGACCTCGCGGCCCACCACGTGCTGGGTGCGCGCGGTCAGGTCGGAGACGGTGATGTCCTCCTTGAGCCGGTAGCTCTGGCCGTAGAGGTCGCGCTGGGTGAGGCCGGTCAGGTACAGCACCGCCTCGCGCAGGGTCTTGGAGGGGATGGTGCCGGTGTGGATGGAGACCCCGCCGACCATGTCGGGGCGGTCGACGACGGCGACCCGGCGGCCCAGCTTGGCCGCGGCGATCGCGGCCTTCTGGCCACCCGGACCGGATCCGATGACAAGCATGTCGAAGTCGGGCACCCTCGGGAGTCTGACAGCCGCGGGGCCTGTTTCGATAGGGCGAGGACGACGAGTAAGTCCTCGATCAGGGCAGCAGTTTGTCCAGCGCCGCCGGGCCCTCCGCCTCCAGCTTGCGCCGGGCCCACTCGAGGCTGTGCGGGGTGATGTCCTTGCCCGAGGCAAGGATGAGGTCCTCCGGCGAGACTTCGGTGCCGGTACGGGCGTGGAGCAGGTCGTCCGGGGTGGTGCGGTCCTCGGACGGCCCGGATACGTCGGGCTGTGACGTCGGCATGATCTCTGCTCCTCGGATCCGGAGTCGCTGTGCGGTCCCGGTGCTGTCAACGGGTCCGATATCACCATTCAACGCCCGGGCCGACCCTGCATCCCGAAGCGCCCGGAATGCTCAGGATGCCCGGATGATCGTAAAGCCGTGTAATGGGAGTATTGCCCCATCGGGTTCGGCAGGGAAGACGATGCCATGTCCCGTACGCGAAACAACCCCAAGGGCGCCCTGCGCAGACTGGGCGAGTGGTGCGCCCGGCACTTCGTGATCGTCCTGGTGGCCTGGCTCGTGGCCCTGGTCGCCCTGCAGACCCTGAACCGGTCCTTCGGCGGAGAGTACTCCGACAACTTCTCCCTGCCCGGCGTCCAGTCGCAGGAGGGCCAGGACGTCCTGAAGAAGCACGACCCGGCGGCCGGGGGGTACGGCAGCCAGATCGTTCTCCACACCGGTGACAAGGCGCTCACCTCGCTCGGCTCGCAGGTCTCCACGACCGTCACCGATCTCCAGAAGCTGCCGCACGTCCTGTCGGTGCAGAACCCGCTGTCCGTGCCCGCCTCGAAGGTCGGGCCGCTGTCGTCGGACGCGAAGACGGCCTACATCACCGTCCGCTTCGACGTGCAGCCCTCGACCCTGGGCGACGGCTACCTCCACGGTGTCGACAACGCCGTACAGCCCCTGCGGGCAGCCGGCGTCGACGTCGAGTACGGCGGCCAGCTCGGCGAACTCGCGCGCCCCGACGCGGACGACCGGGTGAGCGAGCTGATCGGATTCGCCGTCGCGATCGTCGTCCTGCTCGTCGGCTTCGGCAGTGTGATCGCCGCCGGAATCCCCCTGGTGACGGCCTTGATCAGTGTGATCGGGGGGCTCGCCTGCCTCGGCCTGCTGGCCGCGGCATTCACCTTCGCGACCGTCTCGCCCACCCTGGCCACGATGATCGGCCTGGGCGTCGGCATCGACTACGCGCTCTTCCAGCTCACCCGCCACCGGCAGAGCCTGATGGACGGGAAGGATCCGGTGCACGCGGCCGGTGGGGCCACCGCCACCAGCGGACGGGCCGTCCTGGTCTCCGGTTGCACGGTGATCATCGCCCTGGCGGGGCTGTCCGTGTCCGGGGTCTCGTTCATCGCGAAACTCGGGCTCGCCGCCGCCGTCACGGTCGTCTCCGCCGTCCTGGGTGCCCTGACCCTGGTCCCCGCCCTGCTGGGACTGACCGGCACCCGGATCGACCGCTACCGGGTGCGCCGTCCGGTCGCCGAGACGAACGCCGCCGAGGGCGAGACGGCGCAGGGGACGTGGCACCGCTATGCCCAGCGGGTAGAGCGGCGGCCGTGGCGATACCTGGCCGCAGGCGTGACGGCCGTCGTCGTCCTCGCCATCCCGGTCTTCTCCCTCCAACTCGGCCACATCGGCGACGGCGCCGACCCCACCTCGTTCACCGACCGGCGGGCCTACGACCGGATGACCGACGCCTTCGGTCCCGGCTCCAACGGCCCGCTCACCGTCGTCATCGACCAGACGTCCGTACCGTCCTCCCAGCGCTCGGCCCTGTCCTCCCAGGCGCAGAAGAGCCTCGGCGGCGTGTCCGGGGCCGCCGTGGTGACCTCGCTGACGCCCACCAAGGACGGGGACGTCCTGCTCGCCACCGTCTACTCCAAGCAGTCCCCGCAGAACGCCGGCACCACGGATCTCACCAACCGCCTCGTGGACACCACCTTGCCGGCCGCGGTCTCCGGCACCGACGCCAAGGGGTACGTCACCGGCACGACCGCCGCCCAGGTCGACTTCCGCGACATCGTCTCCAGTCGGCTGCCGCTGATCATCGGGGTGGTCGTCGCCCTCGCCTTCCTCATCATCCTCGCGGTCTTCCGCGGGCTGCTCGTCGCCCTGAAGGCCGCCGTCCTCAACGTCCTGTCGATCGCCGCCTCCTACGGCGTCGTCGTCGCCGTCTTCCAGTGGGGCTGGGGCGGCCCCGCGCTCGGCGTCTCCGGCAAGGTGCCCATCGAGAGCTATGTGCCGATGATGATGTTCGCGATCATCTTCGGGCTGAGCATGGACTACGAGATCTTCCTGCTCTCCCGGGTGCACGAGGCCTGGCTGCGCACCGGGGACGCCAAGGCCTCCGTGGCCCACGCCCTGGAGATCACTGCCCGGGTCATCACCTGCGCGGCACTGATCATGGTGAGCGTCTTCGCGGCCTTCATCGTCAGCGACGACATCGTGGTCAAGATGCTCGGACTGGGCCTCGCGGTGAGCGTGCTGATCGACGCGACCGTCGTACGGCTCCTCATGGTCCCGGCCGTCATGACCCTGCTGGGCCGCCACGCCTGGTGGGCACCCCACTGGCTCGACCGGATGCTCCCGCACATCGACGCCGAGGGGGAGCAGGAGGCGGACGGGGCGGTCAGCGGGACTCGGGGGAAGCGGGCGCGAGAACGAGCATCGTGACGTCGTCCTGCAGGGCGGGGGCGTAGCGGACAAGGTCGGCCCAGACCCGCTCGACGAGATCCTGGGGCTCGTCCGCGAACCCGGCGATCCGGTCGAGCAGCGGGTAGAACACCCCGGCGGCGTTCCGCGCCTCCCAGACCCCGTCCGAGGCCAGGAAGAGCCGGTCGCCGGGGTGCAGCGCGACCGTGACCCCGGTCGGCGGCGAGGCGTCGGACACGCCCAGGCCGAGCGGGGTGCCCACCGGCACGTCCAGTTCCACGGCCCGCCGGTCGCGCAGCAGGACCGGGCCGGGCTGCCCGCACGCCACGATCCGTACGGCCGCAGCGCCGGCGCCGAACTCCAGCACCACCGCCGTCGCGAACAGCTCCGAGTGCCGTACGGCCGCGGAGTCCACCGCCAGCCTGCGGTCCAGCCGCGCGGCCACCGACTCGAGATCCGGCCGGTCCAGCACAGCCTCCCTGAAGGCCCCCAGCAGCGAGGCGACGGTCGAGACGGCCGACAGCCCGTGCCCCTGCACATCGCCCATCACCACCCGCACCCCGCAGGGACCCTCCCGTACGTCGAAGAAGTCACCCCCGACCAGCGTCCCGCGCTGCGCGGCCCGGTACAGCCCCGCACACCGCACGCCTCCCACCCGCTCGGGCAGCGGCGGCACGACGGCCCGCTGCGCTGCCTCCGCGACCGCGCGCTCGGTCACCAGCTGGGCGTCACGCCGGCTGCGGACGTACGACACGACCACACTGAGCGCCGCGACGAAGCCCACGGTCAGCACATCCGTGCTGCCCGGATCGTTCAGCTGGAACGCCGGCACGTTCAGCACGACCAGGACCAGCGCCCCGAGCACCGCGGTGGCCAGCGGCGGGTACGACAGCACGGCCATCGGCGGGATGGCGCCCAGCAGGAACCCGATGTCGAGCGGATGGGGGCTCACGAGGGTCGCCACGCACACCCCCGCCAGCAGCGCGGCGGGCAGTGCCCGCACCCAGCCCGGCGGCGGCGCGCCCCGCAGCCAGCTCCGCCGGTCCCGGTCGCGCAGTCCGCTCACACCACCACGCTGCTACGACCCGCCGGTCCCCGCACCCCGAACCGTCTCTAGAACGGGGTGAGTGTCAGTCGGATCCTGGTCGGCGCCGTGTCCTGGACGTAGGAGGCGAAGTCGGCCACGTCGTCGAAGGCGAAGCCGTACGCCTTGCCGTCCGCCGTGGCCGCGTGCAGGGCCTTGGCGTAGTGGTTGGTGAGCGCGGTCCGGTAGAAGGTGGCGGGGTCGGTGGTCGGTTGCGCGGCGGAACTCACCAGCGTCGACCGGTTGAACCCGGCTCCGAGCACTGCCGCGACCGGCCCGGTCGTGCCGTCGTTGGGAGCGGCGAGCGCGCCGTCGCAGAAGAGCACGTCCCGCGTCGAGGGCCGGCCGAAGGAGACCTGCGCGGGCCCGGTGAACACGAGCCGGTCGCCGCGCACCCGCCCGGTGAAGGTCCCAGCGTTCGTGGTGACGGCCAGGTCCCTGCCGGTGTAGGTGCTCCACACCTCGTCGATGTACGGCGCGAGGTAGCCCGCCGGGAACAGGCCGGCGTCCAGACCGTGACCGGGCGCGATGATCCGCGTGTCGTCCACGACGAGCGACGCGAACTCCTGGACCTGGCGTACGGCGGCGAAGGCACCGGCCCGCCCGGAGACGCGCAGGGTGCCCGTCGTCTGGTCCCGTGCCCCGGTCAGCCGGATGCTCAGTGGCACGCTGAACATGTCCACCATGGTGGTGTTGCAGAACATGCCGGCCGAGTTGTACGTGAATTCCGCACAGTCGTGCAGGACCCGGTAGTTGGGGTCCGAGGTCACCCAGCCGGCCGGGTACTGGAGGGCGGGGTTGCCGTTGCCGTCGGTGACGACCTTGAACTTCAGCTTCGCGCCCAGGGACACGTAGATCCGGCCGGACAGGTAGGGCAGGGACAGGCTGGCCTCGCCACTGCCGGCCAGGGTTATCGCGTAGTCGGTGTAACCGTCGGTGCCGTTGTCGGAGAGGGCGACCGGAGCGAGCTTGCCGTCCGGGGTGACACGGACCTGCCTGCCGTCCTGGTTGCCCACGATGTAGACGTGGACGTTCGCGTTGTCGAACGCGCCGGTGTTGTTGACGACGGTCAGCGGCAGGGCGCCGGTCGCCGAGGCGCCGTTGCTCTCGGCGAGGGCGTGGGGGGCCAGCGCGGCGAGAGCGGGCGCGGCGGCCATCGCCCCGCCGAGGGCGAAGAGGACCTTGCGGCGCCCGAGATGGCGCTGGTGACGGGGTGTCATGTGGGGGGTCTCCTCGGAGAATTGAGAGCGCTCTCAGGATGTGGACGAGGGTCGATGGTACGGACCAAAGGCTCGGCGGTATACAGAGCGGACGGCGTTTAACCCGGCCTTAAGGACCGTTTAAGCGGCGGCCCGGGACCGGACGCGCGCCGCGAAAAACGATGGACGCCGCTCACGAAGATCCCGTAGCGTAAGCGGCCACGCCCCGAACCAGCGGAAGGAGGCGAGTGCCGTGCAGTTCCCCACCCTTCAGCGCTCCCTCTCCGTCGCCCCGGCGTGCCTCATCTGACCGGGAGCGCTCCCCGCAGTACGCATCCCGGAGGAATCCACCCATGACCGATCTGGTCATCCGCGCGCTCGACGAGCGCACAGCCCCTGTCTTCGACACCCTTCCCGACCCTCTCGGCGCCGGCGAGTCCCACCGGCTCACCCGGCACCGCCCCGACTGGAAGCGCGTCGCCCTGCGCGACGGCCAAGTGGTGGCACGCGGCGCCTGGTGGGGCGGCCCCGACGACACCGCCCCCGTCAACGTCAACTGGTTCGACGTGGCCGAAGGGGAGGAGGAGGCCGGCGCGGAACTCCTGCGCACCGCCCCCTGGCAGGTCGAGCTCGAGATGAACCTGCCCGCGGGGTGGCGCGAGGACCCCGGGCTGCGGGCCGCCGCCGAGACCCGCTTCTCCGCCGCGCACAAGGCCGGGTACGCGCTTCTGGTCGAGCGGTTCCTGTACCGGTGGACACCGGAGCACCGGCTGCCCGAGCGGCCCGGACGCCTGGAGTTCCGGCCCGAACCGGACGACGCGGTCTTCTTCGACCTGCTGCGCCGCATCCACTCCGCCACCCTCGACGCGCACGCCCTCACCGCCATCGAGGAGGACGGACTCGACCGGGCCGCCCAGGAGGAACTCGACTTCTTCCACTGGTGCCCCTCGCCCCGCGAGTGGTGGCAGATCGCCCACACCCCGCAGGGAGACGTCGCCGGGATCCACATTCCGGCCCACAACCCGTCGGGACCCTGCGTCGGGTTCATCGGCGTGGTGCCGGAACACCGCGGACACGGCTACGCCTACGACCTGCTCGCCGAGTGCACCCGCTATCTCGTCGAGCGCGGCGCCGAGTTCGTCTCCGGCGCGACGGACCGGGGGAACTTCCCCATGGCCGCGAACTTCGCCAAGGCGGGCTATCCCGTCGTACGGGAACGCCTCAACTACCGGCCCACGCAGACCGCCTGAGCGCTCGTCCGGCACCGGCAGCCGACCCGGCTGTCGGTGCCGGTGGCGGCGCGAGCTGTTCGCACGCCAACGCGCCCCCATGGAGGAGGGAGACGAGGAGAGACGGCAGGAGTGGGAGGACGTCTACGACGAGGTCCGGCGACGTATGTCGCTGCACGCGCCGGGCGGTCCCGTGCCCGAGTTCCTGCTGCACATCGAGGGCGACCGTGCCTGGTTCCGGTGGAGCGACGAGCCGTTCGCGCAGGAGGCGCCGGAAGACTGAGCCGCCGGCCTACGCAGTCGGTACGCCCGTTCCGCCGTCCAGCAGGGTCTCCGCCTCGACGAGGATCTCGGTGACCCGCAGACCGAACGCGGCGTCGCACGGGTGGGCCCGCCCGGTGCGGGCGGCGGCGAGCAGTCCGTCGGCGGCCCGGAGCACGGCGGGCACCACGCCCTCGGACGACTCCGGGAGCTGGACGACTCCGCCCGCGCCCCGCAGTTCGACGCCGGCTCCCGCGGCCGCCGGCGGGGCCGTGAGACTCAGCGTCAGGGTGCTCGACGCACCGCTGGTGTGCCGGAGGACCAGATGGACGGTGTCGCCGCGACCGTGCGCGGCCGCCGCCACCTCACGCACCTCGCCCAGCACCGGCAGCAGCACCGACAGAGCGTGCGGCCCCACGTCCCACAGGGCGCCCTTCTCCTGCCGCCACGGTGAGTCGGCGAAGGGGCTGTCGTCGGTGAACACCGACCCCAGCCATTCCGCGCGCGCCGTGAACCAGCCCTCCACGCCCGCCTGTTCAGCGATCCACGCCTCGGTCTCGGCCAGAAAGCGCGAGGTGAAGAACACCACCGAGGCGACCTGGGACTCCCGGACGGCGTCGACCACCTCCCGCCCCTGCTCGACCGTCGTCGCGAGGGGCTTGTCCAACAGCAGATGGCACCCCGCCCGCGCGGCCCGCGCCGCGAGAGAGGCCTGCACGGCCGGCGGCAGGGCGACGGCGACGGCGTCCACGTCGGCGAGCAGCGCGTCGACATCGTCGTAGGCGCGCGTGCCGTGCTCGTCCGCCAGCTCCTTGGCGGCCTCCGTGCGACGGCCCCACACCCCGGCGAAGTCCAGCTCCGGATGCGCGCTCAGCGCGGGAGCGTGAGCCATCCTGGCCCAGGGACCGGTACCGAGCAGTCCGATGCGCATACCGCCGCCTCTCTCGCCGTACTGCCGAACCTCACGACGACCGGACTGGACCAGCTGCCGGTCCAGGTGAGCGTTTCACACGGACACCGCGGCCACGCAACCCCGTCTCGCCACCCGGTCGGCTCGGCGGCGGCACGTTCCGGATTCAGTACTGCTGTCGCTGAATGCGTTCTCATTCTTCTATTGGACCTACGGCGGCTGCGCGGCCAGGCTGGTGAGGGCCCAGATCCACGTGACAGGCGAAAGAGGTCCAAGGCCATGCACACCCGCCGCATCGGTGATGTCGAAGTGAGCTCGATCGGACTGGGCGCCATGCCCATGTCCATCGAGGGACGGCCGGACGAGGAACGCTCCATCGCCACCATCCACGCCGCACTCGACGCGGGCGTGACCCTGATCGACACCGCCGACGCCTACCACCGGGACGCCGACGAGGTCGGTCACAACGAGACCCTGATCGCCAAGGCCCTCGCCTCCCACGACCGGGGCGGTGACGTCCTCGTGGCCACGAAGGGCGGGCATCTGCGTCCCGGGGACGGCAGTTGGACGCTAGACGGCAGCCCCCGGCACCTCAAGGAGGCCTGCGAGGCCTCGCTGAGCCGGCTGGGTGTGGAGGCGATCGGGCTCTACCAGTTCCACCGCCCCGACCCCCGCGTCCCCTACGAGGAGTCCGTCGGCGCGGTGCGCGACCTCCTCGACGAGGGCAAGGTCCTCCGGGCGGGCATCTCCAATGCGAACCCCGACCAGATCCGGCTGGCCAACGAGATCCTCGGCGGCCGACTGGTCTCCGTGCAGAACCAGTTCTCCCCGGCCTTCCGCTCCAGCGAACCGGAACTGCGTCTGTGCGACGAGCTCGGCATCGCCTTCCTGCCCTGGAGCCCCCTGGGCGGCATCTCCCGGGCCGGTGGACTGGGCTCGGCGCACGCCCCGTTCGCGCGGATCGCCGAGAAGTACGGGGTGAGCCCGCAGCAGGTCTGCCTGGCCTGGATGCTCGCCAAGTCGCCGGTGGTCGTGCCGATCCCGGGCGCGAGCCGTCCCGAGACGATCCGCGACTCCTTCGCCGCGGCGGGTCTCGTGCTCGACGCGGACGAACTCACGGAGCTGGACGCCGCCTGACCCCTCGCTCACCCCCCTGTGGACTGGCACCGGCGATCGCGGTGTCCCTAGGATGGACTCCCTGTCCTGCCGGGCCAGTTGGCGGCACAAGCTGGGGGAATCATGAGCACCGGTAAGAACCTGTCCACGTCGATCGACGCCTCGGTACCCACGGCCGCGCGCATGTACGACCACTACCTCGGCGGCAAAGACAACTACGCGGCCGACCGGGCCGCATGCGAGGAGCTCGACAAGGTCGTCCCGAGCACCCGCAGGCTCGCGGTGAACAACCGGCGCTTCCTCCAGCGGGTGGTGCGCACCCTCTCGGCCGAGTACGGCATCCGCCAGTACCTGGACCACGGCTCCGGCCTGCCCACCCAGGACAACGTCCACCAGGTCGCCCAGCGCATCGACCCCACCACGCACGTGGTCTACGTCGACAACGACCCGATGGTCCTCGTCCACGGCCGGGCGCTGCTGCAGCAGGACGATCGGACCACCGTCATCCACGCCGACATGCGGGAGACCGACGCGATCTTCGCGCACGAGGACACCCAGCGGCTGATCGACTTCTCGCAGCCGGTGGCCGTGCTGTTCAACTCGGTCATGCACTGCATCCCGGACAGCGAGACGGACGGGCCGGCCGCCGTGGCCCGACGGGTGCGCGAGCGGCTCGCGCCCGGCAGCTTCATGGTGATGTGCCAGCTTGTCAGCGAGGACTCCGAGGTCCGCGACTTCGTCACCGACTTCATGGACAAGGCCACCCAGGGCCACTGGGGCCGGGTCCGCCAGGAGAAGGACGTCGCCGAGTGGTTCGAGGGTCTGGAGATCCTCGAACCGGGTCTCGTGGAGGTCTCCACCTGGCGCCCCGACACCGATGTGGCCCCGCGCCAACTCACCCACGAGTGGATCGAGTTCGGAGGCGTGGGCCGACTGAGCTGACCCGGCCACGAACGCCCCTGGCACGACCGCGAGGGCCCGCGCCGGGGGCGTACCCATGCCGGCGGCAGACCGACCCGGGCCCTCGCACCGGCCGGCGCCGGTTCCTGGTGGGACGGCATCTACGCGGACCGCGCCAAGCCGGGCCGTTCTTCGTGGCGAAGCGGGCGAGAAATTGGTGTCGTACCTCGACCGCGGCCTGGTCGCCGTCGGTCGCGTCCTCGATCTCTACCGTCCCCGTCGCCTTGGCCGAGGAGCGTACGCCCGAGACGGCGGTCGGCGTCCGCTTCCTGTGCGGTGACGCCTTCACCCTGTCGGGCACCGAACTCCGCGACACCTACGACCTGATCTACGACTCCGCCAAGTGCCGTTCGAGGAACGTCGCAGGCGCGAAGAGCCGCCCGAGCCCTCCGCCTCGGTCAACTCAGGCGCCGTAGCGCTCGTCCCTCGTCTTGGTCAACAGCGCCAGCGAGTCCCGGGGTTCGAGCGCGTCGTCCGCCAGCCGGTCCAGGGCGAGCCGGTACTCCTCGGTCTCGTCCCGGTCCTCCAGGAAGTTGGCGCTCTTGATGTGCTCCAGGTAGACGACGTCCGGCAGATCGAGCCCGCCGAAGCGCAGATACGTGATCGGGATGGCGGGAGCGGAGGCGTTCGTCACGTCCAGGGGGATGACCTGCACCGTCACATTGGGGCGCTGGGCCATCGTGATGAGGTGGGTCAGCTGCTCCCGCATGATCTCCCGGCTGCCCAGTACCCGCAGCAGCACCGACTCGTCGATCACCGCCCACAGCTGTGGGGCGTCCTCGCGCAGCAGCAACTGCGCGCGCCGCATACGCAGTTCGACGCGGCGTGCCACCTCGTTCGACGCAGCGGCGGGCAGACCGCGCTCCACCACCGCACGGGTGTAGTCCGGGGTCTGCAGCAGGCCGGGGACGTACTGGATCTCGAAGGTACGGATGGCCGCGGCGGCTTCCTGGAGCCCGACCAGCCGGTCGAACCACTCGGGCATCAGCCGCTTGTCGTACCGCTGCCACCAGCCCGGGTCACCGGCGCGCTGGAGCAGCTTGAGGAGCACCGAGGACTCGTGGTCACCGGTGCCGTACAGCTCGAGGAGGGCGCGGACGTCGCTCTCCGACGGAGGCTTGCGGCCCTTGCCCGACTCGATACGGGACAGCTTGGCGGGACTGAACCCGAGGGCCCGCGCCGCCTGGTCCTGAGCGAGCCCGGCATCCTCGCGGAATCCCGCCAACTGCACGCCGACCAGCATCTTCAGCAGCGTGGGAGCCGGCTCGGTCCGGTCCAGATACGGTTCCAGGCGGGAGATGCGGTGGGACGCGGCAGACATCCTGACTCCCAGTAAACCGGCACAGAGACGACTCACACTATCGCACGCAGCGTGGCCGCAGCGCACCATTCCGTAGAAGCCGGTGGCGGCCCGGGAGTTCGGGCCGCCGTCGCCCCCGGGGGCCTCGGCACCTCACAGGAGGTGGTCGAACTCCCCGTCCTTCGCGCCGGCGAGGAACGCCGCGACCTCGGCCGGTGTGTAGACCAGCGCGGGGCCGTCGGGATCACGGGAGTTGCGCAGCGCGACGCCGCCGTCGACCAGTGAGGCCACTTCGACGCAGTTGCCCTCGGCGTTGCTGTGACGGCTCTTGACCCAGCGGGCGTCGAGCGAACTCGCCCGCACTCCGTTCTGCACTGGCACTGCAGTCTCCTTGCTGTTCACGATCTGTGCCGGGCGCTGTGCCCGGCCGTGCGGGGCGGGACAGGGGCGCGCAACCGCAACCCCCGTGGCCCCACCCAATCTTCGCGCAATTTCTCGTGCAATTGCACGCGGACGCCTTCAGCGTGGATAATAGCTGCGGCGTCAACCCCCGCGGTTGCGCCCCGTCTTGACGTCGCATCAAGGAGATGCCGTGTCGTCACCTGCGAATCACGTGCTCCGGCCGCCGAGCCAGGCTGTGCCGGAGGTGGGTGATGCCGGCCCGGCCGGTGCGACCTCGGGGCGTCCCGGCCCCGCCCACCCGCAGCGGCGGCCACCGGTGCTCGGCCCCTTCGTCTCCGCCGCGCTGCTCGTCCGGTGCAGTGCGGAGGGGTTCGCCCGGGCCCGGGCCTTCACCCGCGAGACGCTGAGCGGCTGGTCCCTGGACCACCGCAGCGACGACGCCACCCTCGTGATCACCGAACTCGCGGCCAACGCCGTGGCCCACGCGGTCCTCAGGCCCGCGGCGGACGGTGTCCCCGAGGTGTGGCTGGGGCTGTCCTTCGATCCCGCCCATCTACTGGTGACCGTCTCCGACCCCGGTGACGAGCCGCCCGCGTACACGCCCGACGACGCCACCTCCCTGCGGGAGCACGGCCGGGGCCTGTACATCGTCGACGCCCTGGCTCAGGAGTGGGGCTGGACCTCACGGCCCCCCGCCGGCAAGACCGTCTGGGCCAAGCTGTCGACCACCCCTCCTCCCTGACATGACCGCGGAAAGGTTTCACGCCATGCGCACCGCTCCGGACCAGCCGAGCAACGAGCGCACCAGCTGCCCCGTGCCCACGACCGGGGTGGCGCGGACCACGCCCCTCGCGGCGCTGAGCCGGGTGCCCTGGGGCGAGATCCAGGACTCCACCGGCTGCGCCGCGGCCATCCCCCTGCTCCTCAACAGCGTGGCCTGGGGGGATCCCGAGACCGCCTGCGCCGCACTCGGCGACCTGCGCAGGCGCATCTGCCAGTACGGCTTCGTCGTGGAGCAGGCCACCGCCGCCACCGTCCCCTTCCTCTGGGAGCTGGCCCAACTGCCCCACGTGACCTGCCGGGCGGAGATCATCCAACTGCTCAGGAGCATCGCCGGCGCCCGCCAGTGGGAGAGCACGGCGGCCGTCTATCCCAAGCTGCTCAACCACCGCGAGAACCCCGTGGTGTGGGAGCGCCGGGCCCGCCAGGCCGTCCGCGCCAAGAGCGGCGTCATCGAGCGGCTGATGGCCGACGACGACAGCGAGATCGCCCACGCCACCACGGAACTCGCCCGCACCCTGGACGAGTAGGAGTGCTCGCCGCCACCTGGTGTACTCCTGGCCGACGAGGGGGAGAAAGCGCTTGCCCTCGACTCGGCAGCCGGAAGGACCACCGACGATGGCCTCGTCGCCGGCAAGACCGCTCGACCATCGCTCCCGGGGCGAACACCCGCTCCGCACCCTCGGCTACCTGCTCCGCGCCGACCGCCGCCGACTGGCCGTGGCCGTCGCGGTGTTCACCGTCAAGCACAGCCCGATCTGGCTGCTGCCGCTGGTCACCGCGTCCATCATCGACACCGTCGTCCAGCACCAGCCGATCACCCGGCTCTGGACGAGCACCGGCGTCATCCTGTTCATCCTGCTGGTCAACTACCGTTCCTAAAGACTGAGCGGGAGTGGGTCCTGTTGCCAGGACCCATGCTCAGCCGGGTGTCCCGAACGGTGGTGGGCACCCTGGTCGCCCGCTTTCGCTCCACTACCCGGCGGCGCGCATCCGGTGCGCGGTCCGGGAACGTGGGGGCGGGTTCCCTCACGCCTGCGGGTGTCCGGTCGGGCCTGGACGGTCCGATGCCCCGCACCCTCACTCTGGTGGGGCGGGGGCGGTGTCGTCCGTCGCCGGATCCGATGCCCGAGGGCGCGTCGCCCGATCGCGATGCTCGCCACATCGTGCCGGGACGGTGTGCGGTGTGGGGGGTCAGCGGTTTCTGCCAGTGCGATGGCCTGAGTCGTGCTCAACGTGGTCGGCGTGCTGGTCCTCACCGGGGCCGCGCTGGTGTCGTACTACGGCGTGTGGGGCGTCACCGCCGACGACGTCGTCTGCACGCCGGACAGGTCGCCTGAGGCGCGCCGGACCTCAGGCCACGCTGCTCCGCGGCACGCGGCCGGGGCACGTCGAGTCGTGGTCGGTGCCGCAGCTCGTCCACCAGCGTTCACAGCACGCGGTGTCGAGTTCGGCACGGACGATGTCGTCGGCGGCCCCCGCACCGGGCCCGTCGGCCCTTGCGCGCAATTCGGCCAGAGTGTGTCGCTGGTCCTGCAGCACGCTCTCGCGCACGACCGCGATGACCGGGACCAGGCTCGCGGCGGCGAACAGACACGCGGCCCACGGCGGGCCTTGGCGCAGCGTGAGAAACGCGGTCCAGGCGAGTCCGGTGCTCGTCGCGAGATAGAGGGCGCTGAGGAGACCTGCGGAGCGGTTCATGGGCGTATACCGTTCATGTGCGAGGGATGCCCCTTGTTCAACGGTTTGCGGCCCTTCGGGAAGCGGGTCCGCCCGCACGGTATTGCGCCAATCGCATGCCGGGGAGCGGCGGACGGGATTGGGCCGGCGCAGAGGGGGCATACGCAGCGAAAAATTCGAGAGAGGGGCGCTTCGTGCTCGTACCGGACCCGAAGACCGTCAGAACCCTGCTGACCCGCTATGCGTCACTGAGGATCGCCCAGGCGGAGAGGGAGACTCCGGCGACGGTTCGTGAGCTGGCGGACGTCAGTTACACCCTGTGCGTGATGATGGGCACCACGGACGTGCGGGAAGCGGTCGCCAGGGCGGATGCGCTGCTGCCGGCCGCCGGGTGCGCGGACCCGGACGGTGAGGGCAGCCTGCCGCTGGCGGGATGAGACCACGCCGGGCCCGGCGGGCGGTCAGGAGCGCGCCGCCGCCGGGACGGCGTCCTTCGCGTGGAAGGCCGCGCGGTACGCCTGCGGGGTGGTGCCGACGACCCGGCGGAAGCGTTCCCGGAACGCCGTGGGGGAGCCGAACCCCGCCTGCCGCGCGATCCGTTCGACCGGGTGGCCGGTGTTCTCCAGCAGGTACTGGGCGCGCCGCACCCGGGCCCGCAGCACCCACTGCAGAGGTGTGCTGCCCGTCTGCTCACGGAAGCGGCGGCTGAAGGTGCGCTCGCTCATTCCCGAACGGGCCGCCATCGCCCCGAGGGTGATCTCGTGGGCCAGGTTGTCCTCGATCCACTCCAGCAGCGGCTCCAGTGTCGAACCCCGGGGCACGGGCGGGTGGTCGTACACGATGAACTGGGCCTGTCCGCCCTCCCGTTCGAGCGGCATCACCGACATCCGGGCGGCATGCGCGGCGACCGCCGAGCCGAGATCCCGGCGGATCATGTGCAGACACATGTCGAGGGCCGCGGCCGCACCCGCGGAGGTCAGGAGCTGACCGTTGTCGACGTACAGCACGTCCGGCCGGACCTCGACGGCGGGGAAGCGGCGCGCCAGGTCGTCCGCGGCCACCCAGTGCGTGGTGGCGCGCAGCCCGTCGAGGAGTCCGGCCTCCGCCAGCACGAACGCGCCGACACACACGGACGCGATCCGGGTGCCGGCGGCCGCGGCCTCCCGCAGCGCGGAAAGGACCCGCGGTGAGGGCGGTGCGGCGGTGGGCGAGCAGCCCGGCACGATGATCGTGTCCGCCTCCGCGAGGGCTTCCAGTCCGTGTTCGACCCGCAGCGTGAAACCGCCGTCCGCGCGGACCTCCGGTGACTCGGCGCACAGCCGGACCCGGTAGGCGGGACGGCCGTCGGGGAGCCGCGTCCAGTCGAACACCTGCATGGGTGCCGCCATGTCGAAGGGCACCACATCGTCGAGAACCAGGATCGCCACGGAGTGCATGACGGCCACGATAGGCAGGTTCCCGCCACCGTCACGACCACGGGGGCAGGCAGAAGTGCTTGTCGGGCGCGTTGGCGGGAATCCGTTGGAAGCTGTCGTTTCAGCCCCTGTGTGATCATCCGGCGGGTTCCTAGGGTGGGCGGGCACCGACCGCACCGGAGAAGGACACGCCACCCCATGACCAAGTTCCTGCTGGCCCTGCACGTCCTCGTCGCCATCGTCGCCGTGGGGCCGGTGACCGTGGCGGCCAGCATGTTCCCGCCCGCGGCCCGCCGGGCCCACGCGGAGGAGGCCGGCGTCGGCACGGTACGGCTGCTGCACCGCATCTGCCGCGTCTACGCGGGCATCGGCGTCGCGGTCCCCGTCCTCGGTATCGCCACCGGAGCCGCGATGGGCGTGCTGGGCGACGCGTGGCTGACCACGTCCATGACTCTGACGGCCGCGGCCGCCGGGGTCCTCGCCGCCTTCGTCCTGCCCCGGCAGGGCGAACTGCTCGAGGAACTGACCGGACAGGGCAGCGTCGAACGCGGCGCCACCGTCCAACTGGCCATGTTCACGGGCATCTTCAACCTTCTGTGGGCGACCGTGACCGTCCTGATGATCGTGCGTCCGGGGTCCACCACCGGCGCATGACCGCCCGCGGGCCGTCAAGCCCGACACCGGAATTCGTACGTCGGTGTGTTCGGGCGCCTAGACTCGGCAGCCGTGCCCACGCGCGTGGGCCCGCGAAAACGAAAGGCGCGTTGACGGGTGTTCCAGGATTCCCCCATCTACGACCGACTCGTCGCCGAGCGCGGCGACGTCCCCGCTTCAACCCGCAGGGAGGCCGAGCGCGTACGCAGGGAACTGGAGTACGTCATGCGGCCGCTGCAGTCCTTCATGCCTCCACCCGTCCCCGACCGCCCGGCCTCGCCCGGTCAGGGATGGGTGCCGGCCCTGCCGCCCGCCGCCCCGCGGCCCTACTGACCCGGCCTCAGGACACCGCGGAGTCCGCGCCGTTGGCGCGGGAGCGCGGGTCACCGGGCCGGGCCAGCCACTCGGCGATGCCGCGTGCGATCGGCTGGCCCGTCTCCACCTCGATGAAGCCGAACTGCCCGGACTGGTTGCACTCCAGGAACCACCAGGTCCCGTCCCCGTCCTCGGCGAAGTCGAAGGCCCCGTAGGCGAGTTCGGCCGCCCGGAGATAGTCCCGGACGGCCGCGGCCACGCGCGGCGGGACTTCCGTGGGCTGCCAGGAGGACGTGGACGGGGCGAAACGGACATCCACCTCGTCGTCCGCCCCGGTGACCTTCCGGGCGGCCAGCATCGTCTCGCCCACGACGGTCAGGCGGATGTCGGCCCGTTTGGCCACCCGCCGCTGCAGCAGGGTCGGGCCGTACGCGACGGCCGCGAAGTCGGCGTCGGGTGCGACCCGGCTGGTCGGCACCGCCCGCGGCGGATCCTGCGGGTGCGCGCCGGAGACCGGCTTGACCACCAGATCGGGGTAGCGCTCGGCGAACTCGCGGGCGGCCTGCGGGAACGTCGTCACGATCGTGGCCGGGACGGGCAGACCGCAGCGCTGGGCGAGCCGTAGCTGCCAGGGCTTGTGACGGGCCCGGCGGGCCGCGTCGGGGTGGTTCATCCAGCGGGCCTCGCTGCCCCGGAGCATGCCGTACAGCGCCTGGGCGGACTCCTCGGTCAGCCACTCGGAGGGCGCGGCCGCCCGCGCCGCGGGGGTGCCCGGACGGCGGACCCAGATCGAGCGCAGCCCGGAGATGCCCACCAGGCGGCCGCCGACCGACAGGTGGCCGCGGAAGCTGCCGTGGACGTACTCCCCGGACAGTGCGACACCGTCGGTCAGGTCGGCAGGGTCGAGCCGGACCACCGGTACCCCCGTGGCGTTGAGGTGCACGACGACCATGTCGGCCGTCACGTCCTCTTCGCAGGTAAGAATCAACACGGTCATCGGACGCGGGCCGTGTTCAGTCGTCGAAGTGAGTCTTGGAGCCCGCCGTGCTCGTGGTGGTCCCCAGTTCCCTCATCAGCGCGTGGTCGCGGGCCGCGACCCGGCCGTCCCTGAGCACGTTCAACTGCAGCCCGGAGTCGTAGACGTACGGAGTGGTCGCCTCCAACGTCGCTGCCGGACGTGCGTAGTTGAGCGCGAACGGTTGCATCGTCTCTCCCTCGCCGGTACTGCCTCCCACCGACGGCCTCTCCCCACGACGCCGTCAGGTCAGCCGACTTCCTTCGGCTTCCAGAGACTTATACGAATCGAACGAGTGATTGGTTTCCTTACACTGCGTAATCACGGTCGGCGGGACGTCTCCCGCTCCCGCCCGTCGAGCCGTAGCGCCGCCCGGTCGGCGGCGGAACCGCGCAGCGTGCGCAGGGCGAGCAGCAGGACACCGATGTCGTCGAGGTACACCGGGTCCGGCACCAGATCGGTGGGCAGCACGAAGTACAGCAGGGCGCCCCAGAAGACCCAGCGGGGCCCAGTGGGCAGTCCCGCCCGCCGCAGACCGCGACGGGTTCTCACGAGCCGCACCAGCAGCCCCACGGCCACCGCGAGCGCCAGCGCCGCGAGCACCGCGACGACGACGATCAGTGCTGTGGTCGAATCCACGGGCCGACCTCCTCCTCCGGGCGCCGAACGGCCCGCTGTCTGACGGATTCCCGTATCCGGTCCCCGTATGGCTCACCGAGGGCCCTCTCACACCCGTGGCTCATCCGAGTGGCACGCCGCCGGGTACCCGCTTACGAATGGGTCATCTCAATGTCGCGGTCGCACGCCGGGGGCGCGTAGGAGCGACCGCACTCTTTGTCTGGAGCAGAGCATGACCACCGGCCCGACAGCAGCTCACCCGAACGAACCCGCCATACCGATGGACCGGTCGTACGGCGATCCCGTCGGCGACCTGGTGCGTGCCGCCGTGGCCGACCGTCCTCTGGAGGACGTCGTCCACCTCATCACCCTGATGGAACAGTCGCCCCAGTACGCGCAGGCCACCGTCGCGGCCCTGCGTACCGTCGGCGTGGACCGGTCCGTGGAGGACGTCACCCGGCTGGTCGCCCTGCTGACCCGGCCGCCCCGGGACGCGGACAGCGCCGACGAGGCGATCCGGGCCGCCGTCGAGTCCCGTCCCGTCGAGGACGTGACCCGTCTGGTGGCCCTGCTGAACCGGTCCGAACTCCAGCCGCACTGCGGGCAGGAGGCGGTGCGCGCGGCGGCGACCGGCCGGCCCGTCGAGGAACTCGTCGAACTCATCGGGCGGTTGGCGACGGAGACACCCCCGCAGCCGTCGTACGAGGCGCACGAGCCGTACGGCGAGGAGTGGCGGCCCGAACCGGAGTTGCCGGGGCCGGGCGCCTTCCCGGCCCCGCCACCGCATCCGCCCGCGTCGATGCGGCCCCGAAGGACATCGGTCTGGCCGGCCAGGGTCGCCGCCCTGGCACTGCTGGTCTGCGGTGTGCTGTGCTTCCCGGCGTACCTGGACGGGGCGTCGCCGCAGGTGTACGGGTTCGCGCTCGCGGTGTCAGCGCTGTGCGTCCTGCTCGCCCTGCTGACGCTCCGGCCCGTCCTTGCGGTGCTGGCCCTCGGGGTCGTCGTGCCGGCCGGGATCGCCGCGGGCCAGCTGCTCGACGGACGGTTCCGCTCGGCCGGGCTCGCCCGGGCCGTGGAACTTCCGCTCGCGCCGGCCTGGCTCGCGGGGACGGCGGCCGTGTGCGCGTCGCTGGCCGCGCTGACCGCTCTGGTGGTCCATCTCGCGTCCCAGGCACCTGCGAGGAGCAGCCCGACGGAGCGGCGGATCGTGGAGGCGCTCCGCGAGACGGCCGACGCTCCGCTGTCCGCTCAGCGTCCCTGAAGCCGCTGGGAGCTGCCCCCTGCCCGCAGGCCGCTCAGTACGCGGTCCGGTGTCAGGGGCAGCTCGCGCAGGCGTACGCCGGTGGCGTGGAAGACGGCGTTGCCGATCGCGGCGGCCGTCCCCACGATGCCGATCTCGCCGATGCCCTTGCTGCCCATCGGGTTGAGGCGGGTGTCGACCTCGTCGATCCAGTGCGCCTCGATGTCGGGCACGTCGGCGTGCGTGGGCACGTGGTACGCGGCCAGATCCGACTCGGTGAAGTCGCCGAACGCGGCGTCCATCGTGCTGCCCTCGGTCAGGGCCATGCCGAGTCCCATGGTCATGCCGCCGACGAACTGGGAGCGCGCGGTGCGGGCGTTCAGGATGTGCCCGGCGGCGTACACCCCGAGCAGCCGGCGCACCCGGGTCTCGCCGGTGACCGTGTCGACGGTGACCTCCGCGAAGTGGGCGCCGAAGGCGTGCCGGGCGAAGGGGCTGTCGGCGTCGGCCCGGCCGGCCGTGTCGGCCCGGACCTCGATGCCCTCCACGGGCAGCGGCGGCCCTTCGGCCAGGCGCTCCGCGAGCCGGGCGCACGCCTCATGCACCGCCCAGCCCCACGAGGCGGTGCCCGACGAGCCGCCGGCCAATGACGCTGCGGGCAGGTCGCTGCTGCCCACCTCGGTCCGCACGCGCGCCACCGGCACGGCGAGCGCGTCCGCGGCGATCTGCGTGAGCACGGTCCGGGCGCCCGTGCCGATGTCGGTGGCGTTGATCCGTACGAGGAAGGTCCCGTCGGGCATCGCCCGCGCCGCAGCCGTGGACGAATGCACCAGAACGGGATACGTGGCGGCCGCGACCCCCGACCCCACCAGCAGCGGGCCCTCGGCGCGAGAGCGCGGCCGTGGGTCTCTCTCGGCCCAGTCGAAGCGCCGGGCGCCCTCGCGCAGGCACTCGACCAGGTGCCTGCTGCTGAAGGGCTTGCCGCTGTCAGGCTCGGTGTCCGGTTCGTTGACGATCCTCAACTCCACCGGATCCATGTCGAGTTCGGCGGCGAGTTCGTCCATGGCCGACTCCAGGGCGTACATGCCGGGAGCCTCGCCGGGGGCCCGCATCCAGGACGGGGTGGGCACGTCGAGCGGTGCCACGCGGTGCGTCGTACGGGAGTCGGGGGCGGCGTACATCACCCGTGCGGGCACGGCGGCCTGCTCCACGAACTCCTTGATCCGCGAGGTGTGGGTGGTGACCTCGTGGATCAGGGAGGTGAGCCGTCCGTCCGGATGGGCCGCGAGGCGCAGTCGATGCAGGGTGGGGGCCCGGTGCCCGACGACGGCGGGCATGGAGCGGCGGGGGAGCGCCAGGGTGACCGGCCGTCCGGTGTGCCGGGCCGCCATCGCGGCGAGCACCACGTCCGGACGGGGGGTGCCCTTGGACCCGAAACCGCCTCCCACGTGCTCGGCGAGAACGGTGACGTGGTCCTCCGGGAGGCCGAACAGGTCGGCCAGGACGGTGCGTACCACCGTGGAGCCCTGTGTGGAGGTGTGCACCGTGAGCCGGTCGTCGTGCCACTCGGCTGTCGTGGCATGCGGTTCCATCGGGTGGTTGTGCAGCGGGGGCACCCGGTAGTCGACGTCGACGCGGAACTCGGCGGACGCGAACACGCTCTCAGGATCGCCGCGTTCACGGGTTCCGGGGTATCCGTCGTTGGCCTGCTCGGGGGCGTACGCGGCCGGGTGTGTGGCGGTCAGCGTGACGTCGTGGTCCTCCACGGCGTAGTCGACGCGGACGGCGGCGGCACCGGCGCGGGCGGCCTCCAGGGTCTCGCCCACCACCAGGGCGACGAACCAACCGCGGTGCGGGACGCGGGAGTCGCGCAGCACGGCGAGCGTGGGGTCTTCCGGCTCGGACAGTTTCGGCGCGTTCTCGTGGGTGAGCACGGCCAGGACTCCGGGCACGTCCAGAGCGGCCGCGGTGTCGATGCCGGTGACTCGGCCCCGGGCGATCGAGGCGGGCACGGGCCAGGCGTGCGCGCGGCCGGCAGCGGGCTGTTCGGCGGCGTAGCGGGCGGTGCCGGTGACCTTCTCCCGGCCTTCGCGGCGCTCGACGGGAGCACCCAGGCCGGTGGCGGCGGTTTGCGCAGGGGCGTCCATGCGTCCTCCTCAAATCCTTGCGGCCGCGGTGAGGCGGGTCAGGACGTCCAGGGCGAGCGAGCGCGCCAGGGGCACCTTGTAGCCGTTGTCCCGCAGTGGCTCGGCGGCGGAGAGCTCCAGGTCGACCGCGTGCTCGAACGCGGCCGCCGTGGGCGCGGCACCCAGCAGCGCCTGCTCCGCCCGCCGGGCCCGCCAGGGCCGGTGCGCCAGCGCGCCGAAGGCGATCCCGGCATGGTCGACCACCCCGTCCGTCACCCGCACCACGGCGGCCACCGAGGCGAGGGCGAAGGCGTACGACGCCCGGTCCCTGGCCTTGCGATAGGCGGACGGCAGTCCGGCTGGGGACGCGGGGAGCAGCACTCCGGTGATGAGTTCGCCGGGGAGGATCTCGGTGTCCTGCTCGGGATGTTCCCCCGGCAACCGGTGGAAGTCGGCCACGGGCACGCTCCGGGGGCCCTCGGTGCCGTACAGCTCCACGTGAGCGTCCAGCGCGGCGAGTGCTACGGCCATGTCCGAGGGGTGCGTGGCGATGCAGTGCGGGGAATGCCCGAGCACCGCGTGGTCCCGGTGCACGCCCTCGCGTGCGCCGCAACCGCTGCCCGGTGCCCGTTTGTTGCAGGGTTTGGACAGGTCCTGGAAGTAGGGGCAGCGGGTGCGCTGGAGCAGGTTGCCGCCCGTGGTGGCCGCGTTGCGCAGTTGCCCCGAGGCACCCGCGAGCAGGGCCTGGGAGAGGGCCGGATAGCGCTCACGCACGGCCGGATGGGCCGCCAGGTCGCTGTTGCGGACCGTGGCGCCGACGCGCAGCGAGCCGTCCGGGAGCTCCTGAACCTCGTCCAGGGGCAGGCGGCTGACGTCGACGAGCACGTCCGGCTGTTCGACGCCGAGCTTCATCAGGTCGACCAGGTTGGTGCCGCCGCCGAGATAGCGGGCGCCGGGGCGGGCGGCGAAGAGCTCCGCCGCCTCTTCGGGGCTGGAGGCCCGTACGTAGTCGAAGGTCTTCACCGGATCACGTCCTCGACCGCGTCGACGATGCGGGGATAGGCGCCGCAGCGGCACAGATTGCCGTTGAGCCGCTCACGGATCTCGTCCCGGTCCAGCGGTACGGGGCGGCCGGCCGGCATCTCGCCGGTGACGCGCGAGGGGTGACCCGCCGCGGCCTCGTCGAGCATGCCGAGCGCCGAGCAGAGCTGGCCGGGGGTGCAGTAACCGCACTGGAAGGCGTCGCGGTCGAGGAAGGCCTGTTGCAGGGGATGCAGTTGCTCCCCGTCGCCGCCGAGGCCCTCGACGGTCCGGACCTCGCTGCCGTCCAGGGCGACCGCGAGCAGCAGACAGCTGTTGACCCGGCGCCCGTCCACCAGGACCGTGCAGGCCCCGCACTGTCCGTGGTCACAGCCCTTCCTGGCACCCCACAGCTCCAGATCCTCGCGCAGGACGTCGAGCAGGACGCGCCGGTGGTCCACGAGGAGGGTGTGGGGTTTTCCGTTGACCGTGAGCGTCGTCTCCGAGCAGGTGGCGTGGTCGCTGTTCTCGCCGCTCATGATGACGGTGACCTTCCGGACGGGCCGAGGTGCTGTCCCCACCGCGTATCCACAGCGGGCCCTCCGACACCTCCCGCCACCCGCGAAATGAGCCCGCTTAGGCTGGTCCCATGAACGCAGACGTCTTGCGGGCCGCCTACGAGGCCTTCGCGGCCGTGGTACGCCCGCTCGACGACGAGGAGTCCTGGCGGCCCACCGGCTGCGCGGGCTGGGCGGTGCGCGACCTGGTCTTCCACTGCACCGCGGACGCCCAGCGGGCCCTGGTCGCCCTGCACACGCCCGCGGCCGGACCGCCCGACCGGGACGCGGTGACCTACTGGCGGGACTGGGCGCCGGACCCGGCCGGCGCGGCGAACGGGCGGCGCTTCAACCGGGTGAGCGCCAGCATGTTCCTCGATTTCCGTCAGCTGCGCGACCTGTACCTGGAGACCACCACGGCCACCGTGAACGCCGCCGCCGACGCCCGGCCGGATCTGCGGGTCGCCACCCAGGGCCATGTGCTGACGACCGGGGACCTCGTGGTCACCCTCGTCGTCGAGGCCACCGTCCACCACCTCGACCTCGTCATCGACCTGCCGGACGCGCCCGGCCCCGCACCTGCCGGACTGGCCGCGGTGCGTGCCACGCTCGACGGCCTCCTCGGGCGGCCCCTTCCGCTCGACTGGAGCGACGAGCACTACGCCCGCGCCGCCACCGGACGCGCACCGCTCACGGAGCCCGAACGCGGTGCCCTCGGCGCGGACGCGGACCGGTTCCCGCTCTTCAGCTGATCTGCCGGTCCGGGTCCTCGTCACGGGCCGGCGGCCGCAGGGTGCCCTTCCAGCGCCCGAACGTCTTGGACAGCTGCTGCAACGGCGAGGCGGCCTCCGGGTCCGCCCGGGGCTCCGGGGCGTTCTCGCGGTAGATCGCCAGGGCCTCGTTGGCCCGCTCGGCTGCCTCCCGGTACAGGTCCCGGGACTTCGTCATGGCCTCCAGCGCCTCGGCGTACATCGCCACGAGCGCCCGTTCGCGTTCGAGCTCCTCCTCCAGCGTCAACAGCTGCCACTGCTCCCGCAGCGCGGTCACGGCCGCCTCGGCGCCCGCCGGGAGCGGCTTGGGCATCGCGGCGTACCGCGTCACGGTCGCGATCAGCTCGGTGGGCTCCGAGCCGTCGAGGAACACATTGCGTACGGAGAAGTCCTGGCCGTCGAAGCCGGGCGGCACCGGCGTCCCGGGCAGCACCACGGCACCGCCGCGCGGCACCTCCACGCCGAACTCCTTCACCGCCCAGTTCAGGACCCGCAGTTGGTGCGGCTGCGCCCGGTGCTCGACCACCCGGTGGCGCAGGCTCGGCGGCAGCATGTCCGCCAGCGGTCGGCGGCCGCTCGCGCCAGGGGTCATGGCTTCGTGGACGACGACATGCACCGCCCAGCTGCCGCGCACGGCCTGCCGGAGCACCCGCCGTACGTCCTTGTCCTCCTCGGGCAGCATGCTCAGGTCCCTCAGGCGCAGCCCTGTGGCGGCGTCGCGGTCCCAGAAGACGTCATCACCGTCGGGCCAGAACATGGTCGCGGGCGAGGGCCACCGCAGGTCCCACGGCTGCTCGGCCTCGGCCGCCAGCACCCACTCCTGTCCGCCGCTCGACACGGGGGCGAGCGAGAGCCGGGCCCGGACGGTCACCTCGTCGGCGACCCGCCAGCGGGCCTCGAAGATCCGCTCCGGGGCGTCCCCGGTCTCGGACGGCTCCTGGAAGTCGTCGAGGGTCGCGTTCTCCTTCAGTCGCTCCAGGTTTCGGCGCAGGACGTCGGCCGCATCGGATCCGAGATGGCGGCCGTGGGCCAGCCAGACGGTGGAAGGTGCCGTGGGGTCTGCCGTGGGAGTGCTTGACATGGGTCCATCTGTGAGAAGGAGTGGTGCGTGCCAGGGCCAAGTATCGTCGTCGCCGGCCCTTGCGGACCAGGCGGGGTCCGGCAGGCGGACACGCCCGGCGTGCGGCGCCCGCCGGTACGGAACGCTCACCGTGAACTGCCCCGCGCACACGGGGCGCACACGCTTCGCACAGAGCAACCGCGGTTCACTCGTGCCCGGTTCGCGGGCCGGCACGCCAAAATGACCTCTCGAACAGGGCCCGCCCACCATCCGCATTGGGGCGAGCCCTGTTCGTCGTCTCCGCCCGCTTGCGCGATTCGGCTGGCTGTATATATCGGCAGCCGATATATTCGTGTTCATGGCACCGAGGAACATGACACAGGCGGCCTTCTTCGTCCTGACCGCCCTCGCCGATCAGCCGCGGCACGGCTACGGCATCCTGCGCGAGGTCGAGGACCTCTCCGAGGGTGCCGTGCAGATGCGCGTCGGCACCCTCTACGGCGTACTGGACCGGCTCGCCGCCGACGGACTGATCGTGCTGGACCGCGAGGAGGTGCAGTCGGGCAGGCTCCGGCGTTACTACCGCCTCACCGACGAGGGCACCGCGGCCCTGGCCGCCGAGGCTGAGCGGCTGGCCGCCGGAGCGAGCGCCGCCAAGAAGCGGATCGCCGAGGGGCGCCGTACATCCCAAGGTGCTCCTGGCACCACCGACGTGCCCGCGACGGGGCCCGGACTCGCCGGAGGTCTGGCATGACGACGCTGCTCGAAGCCCGTTACCGCGCCGTCCTGCGCCTGCTGCCCGCCTATTACCGGCACGAGCGGGAGGAGGAGATGGTCGAGACCTACCTCTGGGACGTCGACCAGGAGACCCAGGAGCAGAGCCGGCCCACCCTCGGGGAGGTGGCGAGCATCGTCGCCCTGGCCGTGCGCAGCAGGCTCGGCGCGGGCGGTGCGCCTCGCCGCTACGCCGTAGTCGGCTCGGCCGTCCGTCTCTTCGCGCTCTTCGCCGTCCTGCTCCAGGCGGCGTCCGCCGTGGCCGACCGGGTCCTCGGGCTGACCTGGGCGTCGACCCGTGGCGGGAGCCAGTGGGACATGTTCACGGACGGCTTTGCGGGCCACGGAGTATGGGTTGGTGCCGGCGCGCTCGCCCAGTGGTTCCTGCCGCTGCTGTGGACGGTCGCCTACGTCGCCCTCCTGCGCGACCACCGCCGCCTCGCCCAGGTCTCCGCGCTCGTGGCGGCCCTGCCGACGCTGTGGCCGCTGGTCGACATCTGGGCCCGTGACTTCGCCCCGTCGGACTCCGCCTACGTCGTCGCGGCCGCCGTGCCGGCCTGGGCGTCGGCGCTGGCGCTGTGCACTGCCCACCACCGCGACGCGCCCGCGGCGGCCCTGCCCGCGGGCACGCCCGGCCTGGTCTTCGCGGCCTCCTGCGTGCTGATGGGCGGCTCCGCCGTGGCGCTGCCCGGCGGGGTCGGCACCGTCTGGGCGCTCGTCACCTGCTACCTCGTGACGGCCCTCGCCCGGCTGCTGTACCGCGTGCGGGGCGAGCGCCGCGTCCCCGCCGAGGAGGCCGCCGCCCTCGCGGCACTGGGGCTGCTCCTGCTGGCGGTCCGGATCACCGCGGTCTACCCGTGGCTCGACGTCCTGCCCGGGGCGCTGCGCGTGGGTGTCCTGACCCAGGCGGTGGTCCTGGTAACCCTGACCGCCGCGTTGGCCGTGGTGAGCGGACGCGACTTGCTCAGCCGTGGTACGTGATGTACCCGTTGCCGTCCCGGTCGTCGGCCCTCTTGGTGTACGCGTGGGTGTCGGCGTGCGCGCCCGAGGGCTTGTAGAGGTAGATCGTGTCCTTGTCGTTGTTCCAGATGAAGTTGCAGTTGTTGCGGTAGACGACGTTGTTCCCGTCGGAATCGGTGCCGTGGCCGCCGCGCAGCTTCACATGGTCGCCGGGCTGGAGCGTGTGGTTCTTCGTGAACGTGAACTTGTTGGTGCTGGTGGAGTCCCGGACGACGTACCCCTTGAGGTTCACCGTCGCGGTCCTCGAGTAGTTCTTGATCGTCAGGTACTCCTCGTCGGTGTTGCCGGTGGCACAGCTGTTGGAGTCCCGGCCCGGGGCGTCGTACTGGACGCCCTTGATCTTCAGCGCCGACGAGTACTCGGCGGCGTGGGCCGGGACCGCGGTCAGCACGGTCAGCGCGCCTGCGGCCGCGACGACGGCTATGTGTCCTCTGCGCATGGGAAAAGCCCCCCTGTGAAGGTCTCGTGAAGAAGACCTGGAGCGTATACAACGCGGGGCGCCAAGGGGGGCTTTTCGGTTGAATCAGTAACCTACCCGGAATGTGGCGTCCTGCTTTTCCGTGGTCGTGGACACCGGGTCGATGCGCAGGACGTAGTTGGAGTGGCGGATGTAGCGGGTCGGGTTGTTGTACGAGCGGAAGGAGGCCCAGCTCGCGTCCGCGAGGCCCGCGGTGCGGTAGAAGGTCGCGTCACCGGCGAAGGTCGACGTGCCGTCGTTGACGTCGAGCCGGAGCTGGTAGTTGTAGTGCCGCAGGTAGCGGTCGGGGTAGTTGACCGACCGGAAGGACACGCCGGAACTGTCGGCGAGACCCGGGACGAGGGTCCACAGGGAGTCCTTGTACGGCTCGATCGGGTACTCGTCGATGCGGCCCGTGTAGTCGGAGTGGCGGACGTAACGGGCCGGGAAGTTGTAGGACTTGAGCCGGTTCCAGGTCGGCGCGCCCCACTTGGTGAGCAGGTTGTTGTACTCGGCGGTGGTGATCGTGGCGATGCCGCAGTGCTTGGAGTTGACCGGCTGGGTGTAGGTCTTCTGGTCGAGAGCGGTCCAGGTGCCGGTGGCGGGGCTGCTGGACTGCCAGGCGTAGAAGACGCCGTTGGGGGTGTAGGTGTCTCCCCACAGCCACCAGGTTCCGGAGGTGAGGGACTTGACCACGGTGGGGGCTTCGGTGCCGCCGTGGGCCACGCCCGCGCTGTACTCGGTGAAGCTGCCCGGGTTCAGGGTGGTGGATCGGGCGCTCACCAGGGTCTGGTTCTTCTTGAAGAAGAGGTAGTTGTAGCCGCTCACCCCGAGGGCCATGTCGCCGTCGATGACGTCGTAGCCGGGGTCGAAGAAGACCTGCGGGGCCGAGGCGGTGACGAAGTCGCTGGTGTAGTTGACCATGATCACGTTGTGGCCGCTGGAGTTGACCGCGGAGTAGATCACCGCGTACTGGCCCCGGCTCGCGTCCCAGAACGCCTCGGGCGCCCAGCTGTGGGTCGTCATGTCGTGCAGCTTCAGGCGCCGGTAGCCGGTGAAGGTGCGCAGGTCGGCGGAGTCCCAGACGTGGATGTACTGGCTGTTGTAGCTCCAGTCGGTGCCCTTGAGGTCGGTGGCGAGTACGACGAAGGTGCCGTCCTGCTTGCGCATGAGAAACGGGTCGCGCAGGCCCAGGGCGCCGGCGGTGGGGGTGACCAGGGGGTTGTTCTGGTTGAGCGGCGTCCAGTTGAGCCCGTCGGGGCTCACGGCCAGGTGGAGCCCGTAGTCGGTGCCGTCGCCGAGGTTGGTCGACTCGGTGAAGTAGACCATCGCGTACGCCGAGTCGGCGGCCTGCGCGGTGCCCGCGCCGAGCGTCAGGGCGAGCGGCACGGCGGCCGTCATGCCCAGGAGGCCGCGACGGGACAGGTGGGGGTTTGCGCTCATCTTGTTCTCCAAGCTGGCGTGCGGGGGCACCTCAAGTGACCGGTATTTCGAACGCGGTTCGGTAAATCGGTCAGAAAGTAGGCCCTGGCCGTGGGCGCGTCAATCGTCCTGTCACTCTTTTGTGATTCCTGTGCACCCGGGGCGCTCGGGAGCGCCCCGGGGCGGGTGGGTCAGCGCTGGGTGTAGATGAAGCCGAGCTTGTCGACCTCGTCGCCGCCACGGCCGTGGAACCCGGTGATCTGCCAGCCGGTCGGTGCGGTGCGGGTCACGCAGTCGGAGGTGGTGGTGCCGCCGGCCAGGGTGCGGCCGAGGTTGGTCGAGAACTTGGCGTAGAAGATCCGCGTGTGGCCGCTGTACTCGCCCTGGCAGAGCTGGGCCGCGGTCACGTACTCCCCGCTGCCCAGGGACAGGGAGGATGCGGTGCCGCCGGTTCCGCCGTGGGTGAGCGCGGTGCCGTTCGCCAGCGTGAGGCCCAGCTGGTCGACGCGGGATCCGGCCCGCAGGGCGACCGTGGTGGCGCGGGCACCGGCGGGGACGGCGGCGATGTCGTTGAAGTAGTCGCCGTGCGGGCCGCCGTACTGGTCGCTGAGCCGGTAGGCGGAGTTGCGCGACCAGGTGAAGCCGACGGTGATCGGGTCGTGGTCGGAGAGCATCAGATTGTCGCTGGTGAGGAACTTGGCGTGCTCGTTGTTGTACGAGGTCGCGTTGAGGGAGACGAGGGGGCTGCTGCGGTAGAGGACCTTGTCGACGACCTCGCAGGTGTTGGGGACGGTGGTGCCGGTCTGGTCGCAGACCAGGGCGTCGCTGCCCTTGGCGGGCGGGGTGCCGCCACGGATCAGCTGGACCCAGGGGTCGGTGAGGCCGTTGGCGGCGGCGAACTCGGCGATGGTGTCACCGGAGCGGGTGTAGCGGGTGTTGGTGTCACCCATGACCACGACGGCGTTGCCGGCGGAGTGGGCCTTGATGAACGCGGTGAGCTGGTTGAGGTTGTCCGCGCGCGAGGCGAGGTCCCCGTCGTTGGTGCCGGCGTTGGTGTGCAGGTTGTAGAAGTCGACGTAGACGCCCTCGGCGAGGCGCTCGCGCATGAAGGTGAAGCCCTTGGGCGTGAGGCAGTCGCCCGAGTCCACCTGGCAGGAGTTCCAGCGCACCCGCTCGAAGTCGTCGGCGTCGTAGGGGATTTTGGACAGGGTGTTCAGGCCGCTGCCGATGCCGGCGCCGCCGCTGGTGGGCGTGCGGTAGGCGTGGTTCGTGTCGCCCGCGTAGAGGTAGGCGTGGTAGTTGAAGTCCTCCTCCACGTGGACGATGTCGTACGGCGCGATCCGCTGGCCGATCGCCGTGGTGCTCGACTCACGGGGTGTCGATGCGCTGGAGATGGCCGAGGGCAGGCCGGCCACGTTGTAGCTGAGGACACTGAAGCTGCCCGAGTCGGCGGCCGTGGCGGTCGGGGCGGCCGCGGTGAGTCCGCCGAGGACGGCGGTGGTCGTCGCCAGAGCGGCGAGAAGTCTGCGCATGGGGGGTGTCTCCTGGAGGAGTGGCACGGGTGAAGTGGCGGGGCGGGAGAGAAGTTACCGCTGGTTACCCCATGTTGTCGCCGTCTTCTGCACGCCCGGATCGCCAAGTTCCCAGCGCCGGACCGGGCGTTGGGGCCCCGTGCCCACCGACGTTCATCTCTCCTTCACGCACGGTGGCTGAATCCCGGCCCTGTGGATGCCATGGTTTCCGAGCGATACGGGGTGTGGAATTTCTGCGCGGCATATCTGTCTACGATATGAAGATCGTAGGGAGAGGGGACGCGTGTGAGTGAACCACCAGTCCTCGTCTGCCCGGAGTGCGGGGCGCCCAGGGCGGCGGACGGCACTCCCTCCTGCACCTGCGCACACCGCGCATCCGAGGCCCACCGCGAGTCCCGTACGGCCGAGGCGGCCGCGGTGGAGGACTTCGATCCGGTGCGCATCCGGCCCTTCGTGGAGGTCGGCGAGGAACCGGCGGACCCGGCCGGAGAGCCGGAACGACCGGCCCCGGCAGGGGACTTGAGTGAGACCGTCCTGGTCCCGGTGGACGCGGGACCGGCAACTCGCGAGGAGCCGCGCGTCCCGTCCCCGGCCGACAGCGCCCCGCACGGCCGCGGGCGGCGGAACCTGATCGTCGCCGGGGCGGGAGCAGCCGTCGCCGTCCTGGTCACGGGCGGATTCGTCGGCGGGCTCTTCACCTACGACGGCCCTTCACGGGACGGCTCCGTGGTCGGCGGCGTACGCGCGGGCGTGCCGGAGGCGCCCCCGTCGTCGAGCGCTCCCTCCGTCACGGCGTCTTCCCCTACGGCGACCTCGACGCGGTCGTCCGCACCGCCCTCCTCCTCGCCGAGCGCGGAGTCCAGTGACAGCGCGTCCCCGACGGGCACCACCACCCCGACCCGCGCCCCGTCGAGCGCCGCCGCCACGGCCACGGTGGGCCCCGGCCCGACGGCGTCGAGCGGCCGGCCTCCTGTCCTCGGCCTCGGTGACCAGGGGCCCGAGGTCGTCGAACTCCAGCTCCGCCTGCGGCAGCTCGGCGTCTACGCCGGGGAGGCCGACGGCGACTTCGACCAGCAGGTCGAGAGCGCGGTGCGCACCTACCAGGTCACCCGCTTCGTCACCAAGGACGAGCCCGGCGTCTACGGCACGGCGACGCGCGCCGCGCTCGAGTCGGAGACCTCGCAGCCGTGACGGCCTGGGGCTACTTCCGGTGCCCGTCGGATGGGTGTGCCCGGTCGTAGGGGCGGGGGTAACCGGTCGGCGCGTAGGGGAGATAGCGGGCCGGTGAGGCCGGATCGGCTTCGGTGGCACGGGAGTTGAGTGCGGCGGGATCACTGCCGAGCCAGTGGCCGCTCCTGATCCGGTCCTCCAGCGCGTGCAGGGCGGCGATCTGCTCGCCGGGGCTGAAGGTGCAGTGGCCCGCGTTGTCGACGTAGCGCTGCCGCAGCAGTGGAGCCGAGCCCCCGGCGGTCGCGGCCCGGAGGTAGGCGCTCTCGGACTGCACCGGGATCAGTGCGTCGCCGGTGGTGTGAATGTTCAGTTGGGGCTTGCTGAGGCGGCCGGTGAAGGTGCTCGTACGGGTCATCCAGTCGACGGCCTTCCTGTCGGCGCGGGTGCGCGGGGCCTTGTCGAGGGTGTTGAGGTCGGACTTCAGCGAGAGACCGGCCTTCGCGTACAGCTCCTTGACCTCCTTGAGGTAGGGGGAGCCGCGGAGCATCGCGTGGTAGTCCACGCCGGTGTTCCACGACATGTTCCCGCCCGCCCGGGCCTCGGCCTCCTGACGCCACACGAAGGCGGGGAACTTCACCAGTCCGACGACGGCCTGGTACTGGCCCAACTGCTGGGCGTCCCGGTCGGTGGGCTCGGGCCGGGGCTGTGAAGGATCGTTCCAGCCGGGGATGTTGTGCAGGGCCGCGGCGAGCGCGATGCGGGCCCGTCCGTCGGCGGTCCGCTGCGCCTCGGTGAGGACAGCCGTCATGTCGTCGGAGGCCCGGGTGGCGGCGGCCGGGCTCGGCAGCCCGGTCAGCGGGATGCCGGAGCCGGGTGCGAGGAGCGCCTTCAGCGCGAAGACCGGGTCCAGCGTGCTGTTCCAGTTGGCGACACCGCCCTGGACCAGACCGCACATCGACAGGGAACCGGCGAGACGGGACGCGTGGCGTTCCGCGAGGGCGGTCGTGACGAAGCCGCCGTAGGACGTGCCCCAGGCGATGGTGCGTCCCGCGCGTCCGAAGCGGGCGGTGAAGGTGTCGAGGGTGGCGAGCTGGTCGGGTACGGCCTCGGTGACGGCCCAGCCGGTGGTGGCGTACGAGGATCCGATGAGCGCGTAACCCTGCTTCAGGAGCAGGGACTTCGTGGTGTCGTCGGGCGCGTTGCGGGCCGCGTTGGGGACGCCGGGCGGTGTGTAGCCGTGGCTGTAGAGGAGGACCGTGCCGTTCCAGCCGGCCGGCACGTCCATGAGGTAGGTCGCGCCGGACGGCAGGCGGCCCTCGAGATGGACGTCCTCGGCGGCGTGGGCGGCCGGGGTGAGGGGAGCGGCGAGCAGCAGTGCCGCCACGGTGACGAGCGTGCGGGTGCGGATGCGGTGCATCACGAGACGTGGGCTCCTTGGGGCAGTCCGTATTTTGCTGCGGTCGGGGGGACTGACACCGGCGAAAGTAGGCGTGTACATTGCGGGCGTCAATGATGTGCACAACATCAGTGGACGGGTCGTGAGGCGCTCTGACGCCTCGTCAGGAGGGCCCCATGCAAAGGCGTGTGCTCGGACTTGCCGTTGCGGTGGTGACCCTCGCGGGCGCCGCCGGATGCGGATCGTCGAACTCCGGGAGCGGCGGCACATCGTCCGCGGACGGAGCGAAGAAGACCCAGGTCACCGTCGGTGTCATCCCCATCGTCGACGTGGCGCCGCTCTACCTCGGGCAGAAGCAGGGGTTCTTCGCCCGTCGCGGGATCGAGCTGAAGATGGTGACCGCGCAGGGCGGTGCGGCGATCATCCCCGGGGTGGTGAGCGGTCAGTTCCAGTTCGGCTTCAGCAACACCACGTCCCTGATGCTCGCCCAGACCAAGGGCGTCCCTGTGAAGTCCGTGGTCAACGGGGCGGCTTCCAACGGCAAGGTCGGAGCCGACGTCACCGGTGTCCTGGTGAAGAAGGACAGCCCGGTGAAGTCCGCGAAGGACCTGGCCGGGCGCACGGTCGCCGTGAACACCCTGCAGAACATCGGGGACACCACGGTCCGCGAGTCGGTGCGCGAGGACGGCGGCGACCCGGCGAAGGTGAAGTTCGTCGAGATCCCCTTCGACCAGATGCCGGCCGCGCTGGACGGCGGTCGCGTGGACGCCGCGTGGATGGGCGAGCCGGCCCAGACCGTGGCCAAGGCGCAGGGCGCCCGGGTCATCGCCTCGCCCTTCGCCGAGACAGATCCGAATCTCACCGTCGCGACCTGGTTCACCTCGACGAAGATCGCACAGCAGAACCCCGACCTGGTGAAGAAGTTCACCGAGGCCATGACGGAGTCACTGAAGTACGCCTCCGGCCACCCGGACGAGGCCCGGCAGATCCTCACCGTCTACACCAAGATCAGCGGCGATGTGCTGACCAAGCTCATCCTCCCGAGCTGGCCGCCCCAGGTCGACACGGCCTCACTGGAGAAGCTCGCCGCGCTCGGCGAGGAGGACGGCATCTTCGGCGACAAGAAGCCGGACATCCAGGCGCTGTTCTCCTGAGGGGGCAGGGGGCTGAGCTCTAGAGAGGGTGCCGTTCGGCCCAGAGGTCGCCGCCCCATTCCAGGAGCCGGGCGAGGTCCTCGTCGGACGGGCGGGGCGCGGCCGAGGGGGTGTGGGTGCCGCGGGAGATGTTGCCGCTGACGGTGATGTTGTGCTCCACGCGGGGGCGGCGCAGTCTCTCGTAGAGGCCGAGCGCGGCCTCCGTGTCCGGTGCGTCCCGCAGGGACTTGGCCAGGACGACGGCGTCCTCCAGCGCCATCGAGGCGCCCTGGCCGGTCGCGGGGGAGGCCGCGTGGGCGGCGTCGCCGATGAGCACGGTCCGTCCTGACCGCCACGGGGTGCCGGTGGGGATCTCGGTGGCGTTGGTGACCATGAGGTCGTCGCCGGTAGCCGCGACGAGATCCGCGGCCGGCGTGGCGTCCTTGCGCAGCAGCGGCAGCAACAGGGCACGCCAGTCGGCGGGCGTACCCTGCGCCAACTCCTCGGCGGGCAGCGGGTCGCCGCTCACCCTGGCGAACCAGTACGCCTCCCCGTCCGGCGACACCGCGTACCCGAAGGCGGCCCCGCTGCCGCGGACCATGGTGATGCAGGCGTCCGTGCCGGGAGGAGAGGCGGCGCGCGTGTAGCCGTAGAAGACGTACTGACCGGCGTAGAAGGGCCGCGTCCCGGGTGAGACCGAGCGTCGTACGGTGGAGTTCAGGCCGTCGGCGCCGATCAGCAGGTCGCCGGTCGCGGTGGTGCCGTCGGCGAAGTGCGCGGTGACCCCGCCGGGACCGTCCTCGACGGAGGCGAGCCGTGCGCCGTGCCGGACGGTGATGCCCCGGCGCGCGGCCTCCGCCTGGAGCGCGGTGTTGAGGTCGCCGCGGCGCAGGCACCGGTAGTGGAGCAGCGGGTCGGAGGTCTCGCCCATGGGGGCGTGCGCCCGCTCGGTGCCCGTGTCGTCGAGGACCCGCAGTGAGGTCAGCGGGAAGCCCATCGCGGTGACCGCAGCGGAGGCGTCCAACTGGGCCAGGGCGCGCATGCCGTTGCTCGCCAGGGTGAGGAACGCGCCGATGTCCTCCGCCGAGTCGGGATGCGCCTCGTGCACGACGGCCTCGAAGCCCGCCCTGTCCAGTGCCAGAGCCACCGCCGTACCGGCGATACCGCCGCCGATGACCAGTACGCGTGCCACACCCACCCCGTTCGTCCCGCGTCGGCCCGCACGGTCGTACGGACACGGAAGGAACGACCGGACGGCGGCGGGGGTTCCGCCGCCGTCCCGTCCGGTCAGGCGCCGCTCTCGCGCAGCATGTCCTCGCGCTCGACGAGCTTCACGCGCGCGCGGCCCTGCGGCTCGCCCAGCGCCTTCTCGGCGGCGTCCAGCTTGTACCAGCCCTCCCAGGTGGTGAAGCGGACGTTCCGCTCGGCGAGGAACGCGTCCACGGCCTCCGGCTCGGGCGAACCCGGGGTCTGGAGGCGGTCGTTGGCGAAGTCGTCCAGGAGGTTGGACACCGTCTCGTTGGCGTCGCCCTTGGTGTGGCCGATGAGGCCCACCGGACCGCGCCGGATCCAGCCGGTGACGTACGTCGACTGCAGGTGCTCGCCGCTCTCCTGCAGGACCCGGCCGCCCTCGTCGGGGACCGTGCCCGAGTCGATGTCCCAGGGCAGCTTGGGCAGCTTGTCGGAGAGGTAGCCGACCGCGCGGTACACCGCGGTGACGTCCCAGTCCTTGAACTCGCCGGTGCCCTTGACGTTGCCGGTGCCGTCGAGGGCGGTGCGCTCGGTGCGCAGACCGACGACCTTGCCGTCCTCACCGAGGATCTCGGTGGGCGACTCGAAGAAGTGCAGGAACAGCTTGTGCGGACGGTCGCCGACATCGCGGATCGCCCAGTTCTCCAGGGTCTTGGCGACCATGTCGGCCTGCTTGTTGCCGCGCCGGGTCTCGATCGAGCCCTCGTCGTAGTCGATGTCCTCGGGGTCGACGATGACCTCGATGTTGGGGGAGTGGTCCAACTCGCGCAGCTCCATCGGGGAGAACTTCGCCTGCGCCGGGCCACGGCGGCCGAAGACGTGGACCTCCAGAGCCTTGTTGGCCTTGAGGCCCTCGTGGACGTTCGGCGGGATCTCCGTGGGCAGGAGTTCGTCGGCCGTCTTGGCCAGGATGCGCGCCACGTCGAGGGCGACGTTGCCGACGCCGAGGACGGCGACCTTCTCGGCGTCCAGGGGCCAGGTGCGCGGCACGTCCGGGTGGCCGTCGTACCAGGAGACGAAGTCGGCGGCGCCGTAGGAGCCGTCGAGCTCGATGCCCGGTATGCGCAGCTCGCGGTCGGCGGTCGCGCCCGTGGAGAAGATCACGGCGTCGTAGAACGCGCGCAGGTCGTCCAGGTTGATGTCGGTCGGGTAGTCGACGTTGCCGAAGAGACGGATCTGCGGCTTGTCGAGCACCTGGTGCAGGGCCGTGATGATGCCCTTGATCCGGGGGTGGTCCGGAGCCACGCCGTAACGGATCAGTCCGAACGGGGCCGGCATCCGCTCGAAGAGGTCGATGGAGACACCGGGTTCGGCGGCCACATCGGACTTGAGCAGCGCGTCGGCGGCGTAGATCCCGGCGGGGCCGGCTCCGACGATGGCTACCCGCAGGGGGCGGGGCATGATCAGGTTCCCTTCGAGCGGTGACAGATCAACTCGAGGGAAGCCTAAGCTAAGGCAAGCCTAAGTCGGTACGCGGGTCCACTCTATGAGCTCATAAGGTCACCTTATGAGTGGCCAAGGGTCTCGAAGCCGGTCACGGGAGCTGCTGTTCCGCCCAGATGACCTTGCCCGCCGGGGTGTAGCGGGTGCCCCAGCGGTCGCTGAGCTGGGCGACGAGGAACAGTCCGCGGCCGCCCTCGTCGGTCATGGCCGCGTACCGCAGATGCGGTGAGGTATTGCTGCTGTCGTAGACCTCGCAGATCAGGGCGCGGTCGTACAGCACGCGGACGTGGATGGGGTCGCCACCGTAGCGGATCGCGTTGGTGACCAGCTCGCTCAGGATCAGCTCCGTGGTGAACGCGAGGTCGTCCAGGTCCCAGCGGGCGAGCTGCCGGGACACGGTCGCCCGGACGTCGGCGACGGCCGCCGGGTCGCCGGGGACCTGCCACTCGGCGATCCGGTCGGCCGCCAGCGCCCGGGTACGGGCCACTATCAGGGCGATGTCGTCGGTGGCCCGGGCCGGCGGCCGCGCGTCCAGCACGGCCCGGCAGGTGTCCTCGGGCGAGGGGCCGGCCTGCTCCAGTGCGGTGCGGAGCAGCTCCAGGCCCACGTCGATGTCGCGCTCCCGGTCCTCCACCAGCCCGTCCGTGTAGAGCACCAGGCGGCTGCCCTCGGCGAGTTCCAGGTCGGCCGTCTCGAACGGCAGGCCGCCGAGGCCGAGCGGGGGACCGGCGGGCACGTCGGCGTACTCGACACTGCCGTCGGGGTGGATGACGGCGGGCGGCGGATGGCCGGCCCGGGCGACCGTGCACAGCCGGGAGACCGGGTCGTAGACGGCGTACAGACAAGTGGCCCCCGTGACCGGTGAGTTGCCGCTCTCCTCCGCCTCGTCCTGGTCGATCCGGGCGACCAACTCGTCGAGCAGGGCAAGCAGTTCGTCGGGCGGCAGGTCCAGGGCGGAGAAGTTGTGCACCGCCGTGCGCAGCCTGCCCATCGTGGCCGCGGCGTGCAGCCCGTGCCCCACGACGTCGCCGACCACGAGCGCCACCCGCGCACCGGACAGCGGGAGTACGTCGAACCAGTCGCCGCCCACCCCGGCCTGCGCGGGCAGGTACTTGTAGGCGATGTCCAGGGCGTCCTGCTCGGGCAGCCGGCGCGGCAGCAGACTGCGCTGGAGCGTCACCGCCATGGTGTGCTCGCGGGTGTAGCGGCGGGCGTTGTCGATGGAGACCGCGGCCCGGGTGACGAGCTCCTCGGCGAGGGCGACCTCTTCGGTGTCGAAGGGCTGGGGCTTGTCCGAGCGCCAGAAGCTGACCGTGCCCAGGACGAGGCTGCCGGCCCGCAGGGGGACGGCGATCAGCGAGTGGATGCCGTATTCGAGGACGTGGGCGGAGCGCTCCTTGTCCTGTGCGCGCCATCCGGCGGCCTCTGCCAGACGCGGCTCCAGGACGGCCCGGCCGCTGCTGATGCCGCGGGACTGGGGAGCGGAGTCGACCAGGGGGATGCGCTCGCCGACCTTGTACAGCGGGGCGTCCTCGCGGATGCCGCTGAGCGCGGTGCGGCGCAGGGTGGTCGCCGCCTCCGGCTGGCCCCCGCTGAGCACCGCGTCGAAGAGGTCGACGGTGGCGAAGTCCGCGAACCTCGGAACGGCGAGCTCGGCCAGTTCCTCGGCGGTGCGGGTCACGTCCAGGCTCGTGCCGATGCCGACCGTGGCGTCGTACAGCATGTCGAGGCGCTCGCGGGCGACCTCGGCGCGTCCGGACAGGGCGCGCAGCTCGGTGGAGTCGCGCAGGGTGGCGACGCTGCCCGGCGGGCCGCCCTGGATGTCGGTGGGCCGCTGGTTGACCGCGAGGAGACGGTCCTTGACCCGGTGCACCTCATCGGTGGCGACGCGCCCGGACGCCAGCAGCCCGGCGATGTCGGCGGGGAGCGCGAGGTCCAGGACGTGCCGGCCCTCGGAGTCGGCGGGCAGGTCGAGCAGCCGGTGCGCCTCGTCGTTGGCGAGCAGCAGCCGCCCCTCGCCGCCGACGATCAGCACACCCTCGCGTACGGCGTGCAGCACCGCGTCGTGGTGCTCGTACATGCGGGTCATCTCGTGCGGACCCAGGCCGTGCGTCTGGCGCAGCAGCCGTCGGCTGACCAGCGCCGTGCCCGCCGTGGCCAGGGCGAGCCCCACCGCGGCGGCCATCAGGAGCAGCGGCAGCTGCTGGTTGGCGGTGCCGCCCACCTTGGCGGTGGTGATGCCGGCCGACACCAGGCCCACGACCTTGCCGTCGTCCGCCTTGATCGGGACGACGGCCTGCACGAGTGGTCCGATGGTGCCCGTGATGTCCTCGGTCACCACACGGCCGGCCAGCGCGGGGGCGATGTTCCCGACGAACTTCTTGCCGATGCGGTCCGGCTTGGGGTGCGTGTACCGGATGCCTTCGGTGTCCATGACGACGATGAAGTCCACGTCGGTCGCCCGACGGGCCGCCTCGGCACGCGGCTGGAGCACCGCGGAGGGGTCCGGACTGCTGAGGGCCTCGACGGTGCCCGGGGCGTTGGCGAACGCCTGGGCGACGGCCACCGAACGGTTGCGGGCCTCGACGGTGCTGTCGTGCCGCACCTGGAGCACCAGCGCCACCACCGCGGCCACGACCAGCAGCAGCACGATCACGACCTGGAGGACGAACACCTGTCCGGCCACGCTGCGTCCGCCGACCGCCGCCCGCAGCGCTCCCGGCGGCCGTCGCGTCCGGGCTCCGTCGCGCTCCGCCCGCGTGGGCGAACTGCCCCTCAGTGGGCCCTCGTGGCGGTCGTCGGCGTGGTCAAGTGTCTGCGGTGGGCGGGGACCGCCGGGGCGACGGGCCGGCCCGCCCCCGAAGCGGCCCAGGAGTCGGACCATGTGCCCATGTCTACACTGCCGCGCCCCAGGAGGCGAGGGCCGTCACACGGTGTGACGGCCCATCGAAAACCGGCACAGCTTGTCATACGGAGCTCCTCACAGTGACCGCGACGGAGCTGTCCGCCGGGTGGCGAGCAGCAGCGCGATGTCGTCGGGCCGGTCCACGGCGTGCCGGGCGGTCGCCGTGAGCCGGTCCGCCACGGCCGCCAGGAACCTGCTGCCCGGCCGGGCAGCAGGAGTGCCGGCCTTCGCGAGGGCCACCCGCAGGGCGGTGATCCCCTCGTCGATGTCGGTGCCGGACCGTTCCACCAGCCCGTCGGTGTAGAGCGCCAGGATCGCGCCCGGCTCCATCTGGAGCTCGGTCACCGGATAGCGGGCCCGCGGGGCCACCCCGAGGACGACCCCGCCGGGCAGGTCCAGGACCCGGGTGCGGCCGTCTGGGCTGCGCAGCAGGGGCGGCGGATGTCCGGCGCGGGCCGCCCTCGCCACGCCGGTGGCGGGGTCGAGCCGGATGTAGCAGCAACTGGCGAACAGGCCGGGATCGAGGTCGATGAGGAGATGGTTGGTGCTGCTCATGACCTCGTCCGGCGGCCGGTCCCCGAGCGCGAACGCCCTGACCGCGCTGCGCAGCTGCCCCATGGTGGCCGCCGCCTGCACCCCGTGCCCCTGGACGTCCCCGATGACCAGGGCCAGCCCGTCACCGGACTCGACGACGTCGTACCAGTCGCCGCCGACGTCCATCCCCGCGGTGCCCGGCAGATAGCGCCCGGCGGTCTCCACCAGCGGATGCGCCGACAGACGGCGGGGCAGGAGCGCCTGCTGGAGGCCCCGGGCGAGCACGGTCTCCGACTCGTAGCGCTGCGCCTTCTCCATGGCGTGGGCGATGAGTCCGGCCAGCGCGGTGAGGACCGTGCGCTCCTCGGTGCTGAAGCTGCGCGGCCGGTCGAAGCCGAGGATGCAGGAGCCGACCGGGCGCCCGGAGGCGATCAGCGGCAGGAAGGCCCGGGCGCCCTCGGTGGCGTCCAGGGCGATGCCGGGATAGGCGGCCGTCAGCTGTTCCATCGAGTCGAAGAACAGCGGACGGCCGGTGGTGAGGGTCTCCACGCCGGGCAGGTGCGTGCCCATGTCCACACCGTCGAAGGGCGCGAGGAAGCCCTTGGGGAAGCCGGTCTCCCACTCCAGGTACAGATGCCGTTCCTGGAGCAGGTAGATCGCGAGCCGGCGGCCGCCGAACGCCGGCAGCAGCTCCCGCATCACGACGGCGGACACCTGCCGGGCGGTGACCGCCTCGGTCAGGGCGATGGCCAGCGCGATCGGCCGGTACAGGTGCGCCAGGGGGCTCACGCCCGCCTCGGACACCTGGGCGGCCCCCTGCCCCGCGGGACTGCCCGTCACCCGGCTCGCGGGCCGCACCGTACAGGTCAGCCGGTCCGGCCCGGGGTGCACGGAGAGGGCGAGCCAGTCGCCTTCGTACGGCTGGTGGGCGGGGGCGGGGTCTTGTGGGGGCGCTTGAGGGGGTGGGGGTGGGGCGGTGTGGTCAGCGGGGGGTGCGGTGGGGTGGGCGGGCGCTGGTGACTCGGTGTGGTGGGCAGAGGACGGCGATCCCGTGTCCTGGGCGGGAGACGGCGAGTCGGTGTGCGGGGCAGGCGGTGTTCGTCCGGCGTCGCGGGTGGGCGGTGGTGGTCCGGTCTGTTGAGCGGGCCGCGGTGACCCGGTGTCCTGGGCAGGCGGTGGGCCGGCGTCCCCGGCGGGTGGTGGCCCAGTCTGTTGAGTGGACCTCAGCGACCCCGCGTCCTGGGCAGGTGGCGGCCCGGCGTCCCGAGTGGGCCGCGGTGACCCGGTGTCCTGGGCAGGCGGTGGGCCGGCGTCCCTGGCGGGTGGTGGCCCGGTCTGTTGAGTGGACCTCAGCGACCCCGCGTCCTGGGCAGGTGGCGGCCCGGCGTCCCGAGTGGGCCGCGGTGACCCGGTGTCCTCAGCGGTCGGCCGTGTCTCGGAGTCCTGCGTGGGTGGTCGTACGAGATGGAAGTGGACCGGGTCCGAGGTGAGGAGGGCCGCTCTCAGGTGGTCCTCGAACTCGGGGCGGGCCAGCCAGGGCACGGCCTCCCACAGGTCGCGGCCGACGAGCTCGGCGCGGGGGCGGCCCAGGAGCTCGGCGGCGCGCGGGTTCGCGTAGACGACCAGGCCCAGCCGGTCCACGCAGAACACGCCGTCGGGCAGCAGGTCGGCCGCCGAGTCCGCGGTGGGGGCCGGACCCGGGGCCACGACGACGCCCCGGACCGCGGGGGCGGCGGGCGGTTCGTAGGCGTTCCACAGGTCCAGCAGGCGCAGCTCGCCGTCCTCCGCCCGCAGGTAGAGGGGCAGCGCGGGAGGGCGGCCGGTGGCGGTGTCGCGCAGGGAGGCCAGGATGCGGTGCGCGTCGCTGGGGGCCACGGCCTCGGCGAACGCCTCGGTCGTGCCGGAGAACTCGCTGGGTGGCACGCCCAGGAGGGTGTGGAGGTCCTCGTCCAGGGCGATGTCGGCCGTTTCGGGGTCCCAGGCGAAGCGTCCGGCGCGTCCCACGGACGTGGAGGAGGTCGGCGGCCGCAGGCAGACCGGCTCACCCTCCCAGGCGACCTGGTCCGGGTTCGCCTCCTCCAGGCCCCGCAGCGCCTCGCCCAGCTCCTGGGCGAGGCGCACCATCCGGTCGCGGCCGGACAGCACCTCGGCGGCATCGGTGACGGCCGGGCGCAGCACGGTCAGCACACCGTAGGTCGTCGAACCGAAGACGACGGGCACGTAGAGCGAACCGAACTGGAACGGCAGGCCGGCGGCGAACTGCGGGTAGCGCCGCATCGTCTCGGTGGCGTTCGGCAGGACCACCTGGACACCGAGCCGGTAGGCGTCGGCGACGGGGAAAGGGCGGTCGGCGTGGAGCCGCCACCAGGGGCGGAACAGCGGTCCGGGGAGCCCCGACAGGACGGCGAGCCGGAGCAGTCCGGGCGTGCGGGAGCGCAGATAGACCCCTCCGGCGTGGCCGCCGGCCGCACTGATCGCCTCTGTCGAAGCGTCGATCAGCAGCGCCGCCAGCCGCCCGGCCGTGGGTCGTGGGTCCTCGACGCTCCCAGTCATCGGCCTACCTAGTCCGTGCACCGTCCCGCGGGCGACACAGCAAGAATGCGCCACAAGGACACCGGCCCGCACCCGGGCGGCCATATGTATACCTCCCCCACCCTGCTGGACAACCACCGGTCGGGCTCTTAGGCTGAACCTCCAGATTTAGACAATAAGTCTACCGAATCCCTGGACGGAGCGCCGATGGTGAAGGGCGACGTCGACGGTGCGGACGAGCACCTCATCGGTGAGGCCGAGAAGATCGCTGTCGCGCTCGGCCGTATGTTTCCGGGCCTGTGCGAGGTGGTGCTGCACGATCTGCGGGATCCGCGGCAGGCGATCCGGGCGATCGAGAACAACCTCTCCGGCCGCCGGGTCGGGGACTCCGCGACCGAGCTGGGGCTGGCGCGCATCGCCGATCCGGAGTACCCGAGCGTGATCCAGAACTACCCCAATCGGTTCCCCGACGGCCGTCCGGCCAAGAGCACGTCCATCGGGATAAAGAACGAGGCCGGTGAGTACGTCGCGGCCCTGTGTCTCAATCTCGACGTGTCGGTGCTGTCACCCGTGACGCTCGCCTTGTCGAACCTCGTGGCCACCGACACCGAGCATCGCGAGCAGCCGCTGGAGACCTTGCGGGACCGCACCATGCGCGAACTGCGCCGGACGGTGGAGGAGTTGGCCGCGGAGCGCGCCGCCACGCCCCGCTCGCTGAGCAGACAGGACAAGAAGGAGCTCGTACGGCGGCTGCACCGGGACGGCTACTTCGACTCGCGGGACGCCGCGCAGACCATCGCGGATCTGCTCGGCGTGTCCCGGGCGACCGTCTACAACTACAGCAAGTGAGGGGCCCGTGATGATCTCCGCCGGCTCGCACCCCGGCCCGTCACCGGCCGCCCGCGCCCTGCCGCACATCACGGAGGAGTGGACCGCCGCGCCCGTCGACGAGGATCTGACCCTGGCAGCCGCCCGCGTCGCCTTCGCCGCGACGGTGGACGGCCCGGTCTTCGAACTCTTCGCCCGCGCCCCAGTGTTCTCCGACGGCGACATCACGGTCTTCGACAGCTCCGGGATCGGAGTGCAGGACCTGTATCCGGGCTTGGCCCTACTCAAGAGGATGGACATCTCCCTGTGAGCGACGTGAGCCCTATGGGTCCTGTGAGTCCCGTGAGTCCTGCGGCCCCCGCAAGCCCTGTCCGGACCCCCGCGAGCGCCGCCGCGCGGACCCTGGCCGATCCCGACACCCCGTTCGCCGTCATCGACGTCCACAGGGTGAGGCGCAACGTCGAGCGGCTGGCGGCCAGGGCCCAGCGGCTCGGTGTCACCCTGCGGCCCCACGTGAAGACGGCCAAGAGCCTCGAAATCGCCGCTCTCCTGCACGAAGGCGCCCCGCCCTGCCCGGTCACCGTGTCCACCCTGGCCGAGGCCGAGGCGTTCGCCGACGGCGGTTACACCGACATCACCTACGCCGTGGGGATCGACCCCCACAAACTCCCGCGTGTCGTCGCCCTGTTGCGACGCGGGGTCACCCTGCGCGTCCTGCTGGACAGCGCGGAGCAGGCGGACTTCGTTGCCGAGGCCTCGCGCCGGGCCGGACTTCCCGTCCCCGCCCAGATCGAGATCGACTGCGACGGTCACCGCGGCGGCCTCCGGCCCGATGCGCCCGCTCTCGCCGAGATCGGCCGCGTCCTGCACGAAGCGGGCTGCCTGGACGGGGTGTTGGCCCACGCGGGCGAGTCCTACTTCGCCCGGACCGCCGAGGAGCAGCGCCTGGCCGCGGGGAACGAACGCGACAGTGCTGTCGCCGCGGCCGAGCGGCTGCGCGCGGCGGGCCTGCCCGTTGCCACCGTCAGCGTCGGTTCCACCCCCACCGCCCATGCCGCCGAGGACCTCACCGGGGTCACCGAACTGCGGGCGGGGAACTACGTGTTCTTCGACCTGGTGATGGCCGGCCTCGGTGTATGCCGCCTCGACGACCTCGCCCTGTCGGTCGTCGTCACCGTCATCGGCCACCGCCCCGAGCTCGGCTGGATCCTCACCGACGGCGGCTGGATGGCCATGTCCCGCGACCGCGGCACCGCGGCCCAGGCACAGGACCAGGGGTACGGCCTGGTCGCCGACCTCGACGGCAATCCGGTCCCGGGTCTGGTCATGACGGCCGCGAGCCAGGAACACGGCACCCTCACCGCCCGTGACGGCGCCCCCCTGCCCGACCTGCCGATCGGCACCCGCCTGCGCGTGCTGCCCAACCACGCCTGCGCCACCGCGGCCCAACACCACGGCTACCACGTGGTCGACAGCACGTCGGCGACGGCGGGCGCGCCGGTCGTCCAGGCCTTCTGGAGCCGGGTCAGCGGGTGGTGATCAAGTGGTGATCACCACCCCCGGCCCCCGTGGCGACACGCCGGGGACGGTGACCGAAAGTCGTTCCGACACACGGGCGTAAAGTGCCGTGTGGGAGGGGAATCACCCTTGTGTAGATCGTGGCTTGTGGTATTAGAGAGGCCGTTTAAGGGGTAACTACCACCGCACGCGGGCGTTCAATCGTGGTGATGATCATGATGTGATCAGGGGCCGCCTCGGACTACGTTGCCGCTGTGATCACCTCTCAACTCCCCGTAACGGCACCCCCGCTGACCGAGACGGCCGCGATCCGGCACCTCCTCTTCGGCGCACAGGGCGAGATCCACGAACCCTGGCGCCGCCTGTTCAGCTCCGACGTGTTCGCCTACCACGAGGGGCTCACCCACCAGGAGCGCACGGAACTGTCCTATCAACGCCTGCGCACACTGAACGCGGCGGTACCCGACCCCCAGGCCCTGGCGCGGGACCCGGTCGCCCTGAGCGCCCTGCACGAGTGGGCCGGGGTGGTGGACGCCGGCATGACGACGATCGCCAGCATCCACTACAACCTGTTCCTCGGCAGTCTGCTCGAACACGACCACGAGGGGCGGGACTTGGGCCCCTATCTGCGGATGGAACGCATCGGCACCTTCCTGTGCACCGAGCAGGCGCACGGCAACGACGCCCCCCAGCTGGAGACCACCGCGACCCTGGACCGGGCCACGGGCGGATTCGTGCTGAGCACCCCGACGCGGGGGGCACGCAAGTGGATGCCCAACACGTCAGTGGCAGGCGGCCCGAAGGACGCCCTGGTCGCCGCCCGTCTGGTGATCGACGGCAAGGACCAGGGCGTCTTCCTCTTCCTGACCTCGCTGACCGACACGAACGGCCGTCATCTGCCGGGCGTGGAAGTGGAGTTGCTGCCGCAGACCGCCAGCAGCCCGGTCGACCACTGCGCCACCTCCTTCCATGGCGTGCGACTGCCGCGGACGGCCATGCTCCAGGGTGAACACGGCAGGCTGACGGACGAGGGCGAACTCGTCTCCTGCCTGGGGAGTCCACGCAAACGGTTCCTGCGCTCCATCGGCCGCGTGACCATGGGCAAGCTGTGCATGAGCGCCTACAGCCTGGGGGTGACGCGGCACGCCCTCACCGTCGCCGTGCGCCACGCCCACCAGCGGGTCACCACGGGCATGACCAGCGGGCAGCGGGTGCCGCTGTTCGCCCACCGCACCCACCACGCCCCGCTCGTGGAGGCGCTCGCCACGACCTACGCCGCCACCCTGCTGCAGCGTGAGGTCGTACGGCGATGGGCGAAGGCCGAGGGGGAGGAGCGCGAGGAGGCCGAGCGGCTCGTGGCCGTGGCCAAGGGGTGGATCACCTGGCAGGCGCGCGCCGTCATGACCGAGTGCCGGGAACGCTGCGGCGCCCAGGGCCTGTTGCTCTCCAACGGGATCGCGGGCCAGCTCGCGGCCAACGAGGGAACGATCACCGCGGAGGGCGACAACGCCGTCATCTGGGTCAAGGCGGCCGGGGAGATGCTGCTGGGCGGCTTCACTCCGAGGCCGCCCAGTGAGGTGCCCCCGGCCACCCGGAGCCTGCACGATCCGGCCCACCTGCACGACCTGATGGGGGACCTGGAACGAATACGTCACGAGCGGGCCCGTGTGCGGCTGCGCGCGAAACGGGCCGGCTCGCCCCTGGACCGCTGGAACGGCGCCTCCGGCGCGGCACTGTCCCTGGTCGACGCCCACGTCCACCGGCTGGCCGCACAGGAACTCCTCGCCGCCGCCGCGCAGGTGACCGACCCGCAGGTGGCCCTGTTGCTGGAGCACCTCCACCGGCTGTTCGCCCTGCGGTACGTGGCCGCGCACAGCGGTGAACTGCTCGCGCACGAGAGACTGACCGCCGAGCAGGTCCGGTACCTGCCGGAGGTCCTGGAGGCCACCGTCGCCGCACTGGTGCCGCACGCCCTCTCGCTCACCGAAGCCTTCGCCGTGTCGGACGAGATCACGGCGCGCCATCCCATGTTGCGATCCGAGGTGGTACCGGCGTGACCGGCTTCACCGCGTCCTGAGCCCGGGGGCCGCGGCACACTCCGCGGCCCCGGACTTCTGTTTCAAGGCCTGGCTCACATCCCCGGCTCAGGCGGTGCGCAGAGTGCGCCGCGCGAGCTCGTACGCCGGGAGCATCTCCTCGTGCTCGTCGGTGTCGAGGCCGCCGAGGTGCACCACCACCGGCCCGTCCGCGGTCGTGACGGCGAAGGCGCTCTCCTTCTTCGTCTCCTCCAGCAGTTCGCTCGCGTACAGGTACTCGACCTGCACCCCCGACAGGCCACCGGACGTGAAGGCGCTGTACTTCTCCTTGCTCACCCCGTCCTCGGCCGCGACGAAGGCCTCCAGCACGGTGCGGGCGTCGGCGGCACCGGGCTTTCCGGCCCAGACGCGGAGGAAGCCGATGTTGCCCGCGGGCTTCGCGTCGATCTCGCATGCCAAGCTGACGGGCCCCTGACTCAGAGGCGCCTTCACCGCCTCGGCCCTCCAGCTCTTCGCCGTGTCGAAGGTGACGGGCAGCTCGCACGCCGAGCCGGCGGCGCCGACCGAGCCCCCGCTGCTCGCGGCCGTGTCGTCGGGAGCGGACGTCCGCGCCGCCGCCGACGGCCGCGCGGACCCGCGGGAGTCGTCCCCCTCGGCGGCCTCCGAACAGCCCGTCAGCACACCAGCCAGCAACGCCACATGGGCCATCCGAAGCCACGTGTTCCCCGCCCTGACCAGCATGGCCGTGTCTCCCTCTATTCAGTGGTGGTACTCGAAGGAGTCAGGTTGGGTGGCAGGAATAACGAATCGTGCAGCGATGGGGGAAGCGTTGTTGGCCTTCGACGAGTACTGCGACGCGATCGTCGCCCAGACCGAACTGCTCGCCCGCCACGTCAAGGGCGCCGATCCGACCCTCGCGGTGCCCACCTGCCCCGGCTGGGACCTGGGCCGGCTGCTGCGGCACGTGGGCGGCGATCACCGCTGGGCGGAGGAGATCGTACGGACCCGGGCCACCGAGCCCGTCGACGACGGCTCGGTCAACGACCCCGCGGCCTACGCCGGCGTCGTCGACTCCGAGCTCGGCGGCTGGCTCGCCGAGGGCGCCACGAGGCTGGCCGGCACCCTGCGTGCGGCTGGGCCCGACCTGCCGGTGTGGACCCCCGCCGACGAGCAACTGGTCGAGCAGTCCGCGATGTTCTGGGCCCGGCGCATGACGTACGAGACGCTGCTGCACCGGGCCGACGCGGCGCTCGTGACCGGGGCGGAGTTCCTGGCCGAGGAGTCCCTCGCGGTGGACGCCGTGGAGGAGTGGCTGGAATTCTCCACCGTGCCCGAGGCCTACGAGACCCTGCCGGGTGTGCCCGGGCTGCTCGGGCACGGGCGGACCGTGGGCTTCGACGCGGGGACGGCGGGGGAGTGGCTGCTCGACCTCGGCGGAGAACGGCCGGTGTGGCGGCGCGGGGCCGGCGCGGCCACCGTCAGCGTGCGCGGGCCGGTGACCGACCTGCTCCTGTTCCTCTACGCCCGCCCGGCGCCCGGTGCCGAGACGCGAGGGGACTCGGGGCTGCTGGATCTGTGGCTGAGGCGCACCCGGTTCTGGCTGGAGGCGTAGGCGCGCGAGCGACCCTCGGTGTGGCCGAAGCCACGTGCCGGGTGAGGCCGGAGCCATGTCGTCCTGGCGGGAGCGCGGGCTACCGTTCGCGCAGTCCCCTCTTCCACCAGTCCCTCGGGCGGCCCGGCAGTGCAAGCAGATCTCTCACCGGTCATCGCGGCGACCGCACACTGGCTGACCCGCGCCTACCCGTCGGCGGGCGGCGCGCTGGCCGCCGCGCTGTGTGAGGTGCAGGCACGACAGGCCGTGACGGTCGCCGCGTGGCTGCGCTATCCGACGACGATGGACGCCGCGCTCGTCGGCATGGCGGGTCCCGGCGGCTCCGCCCGTCTCGACTGGGTCACCGGCGCGGACGCCACCATCGACCAGGGCGCCGAGGAGCACGCCTGGCGCACCTGGGTGGACGAGGTCGTGGCCAGCTGGGCGGCCTGTCTGCTCACGCACCCCGACCTGGCCGAGCGAGCGGTGGCCGACCTGGCGGAGGGCGAGCACACGACGGGCTCACCTGCCGCGTTCCGTCGTCTGCTCGCCCCGGACGCGACGGACCGGAATGCCGCCGCCCTGCTCCGCCACCCGGACCTGCTCGCGCCGGTGGCCGGGCTGCACCGGGGCGAGCTTCTGGACCGGCTCGGGTCGGACGAGGCGCTCGTCGCCTGACGGCGGGCGCCGGGAGCAGCGAGGCCGGCGTCGGCCGGCGCCCCCGCCGTTTCTCGTCCCCGGACCTCAGTCCTGCTTGCCGCGGCCCGAGAGCGCGTCCCGCAGCCGGTCGACCAGGCCGGCCCCCGGGGCGAGGAGCTTGTTCGCCGGAGGTGTGTCCGGGGCCGAGGGGTGGGGGCGGGTCGGCGCCATCTTCTTGGCGCGGCGCACCTTGTCGCCCAGCTTGTCCAGCTCCTCGGCCGAGCACGCGACCCGCAGCTGCGGGAAGAGGGTCTCCTCCTCCTCGGCGATGTGCGAGCGGACCTCTCCCATCAACTCACCCACGAGCCGGTCGAACTCGGGATCGTCCGCCTCGCAGCTCTCCAGGTCCTTCATGAGCTGCTCGGCCTTGGAGTGGTCCTCGATCTCCCGGTCGGCCATGGTGTTCCCGTTGACCAGGTGTTCCCGCACCGCCGGGTAGAGGTACTCCTCCTCAGCGACCGAGTGCCGGATCAGCTCCATGGTGACCTGGTCGGCGTACACCTTCCGGTCCTTCTCACCGGGTGCCAGCGCCTCGATCTTCCCGAACAGTTCCTCGACCTCGCGGTGATCGGTCACCAGCTCGTCGATGACGTTTCCTCCGTGTCCCATGTTCTTTCACCTCCGGCCCCCGGGTGCCCTGTGCCGCCCTCTCTATGCCTGGTCACAGGCTTGCCGCAAGCCGTGGGGACGATTGTTCGATCAGTACGGAGACTGCGCTGCTCCGAAGAAAGCCCGCGCGGGCGGCCGGTTTGAGCCGGTGGCGGCGCCCGGGGTGTAAGGCGGCCCGCTGGAAGGAACCCGCTCCAGGACACAGGCGTACGACGTTCCTGGGAGGCCGATGTGACCGACGCCGTGGACGAGGTGCTGGCGCGAGTGCGCGGAGAGGTGGCCGCACGGGCGGATCGGCTGTGGGACATGGCGCGGATGCTGCACTCCGACCCGGAGTACGCCTTCGAGGAGCACCGGGCGGCGGCACTGCTGTGCGGGGAACTGGAATGGGCGGGGTTCGAGGTGCGGCGGGACGTCGCCGGACTCCCCACCGCCTTCACCGCACGTTCCGGCACCAGGGCCCGCCCCGCGGTGGCCCTGATGCTGGAGTACGACGCCCTGCCCGGCCTCGGCCACGCCTGCGGCCACAATCTGATCGCCGCGGCCGGCCTGGGCGCGGCGTTGGCCGCCCGTGCCGTGCTCGACCGGGACGCGGGCACCGTGTGGGCCATCGGCACGCCCGCCGAGGAGGGCGGCGGAGGCAAGGTCGCCGAGACCGATGCCGGAGTGTTCGACGACGTCGACGCCGCGTTGATGTTCCACCCCGGTGTGCACAACTGGCAGTGGGCGCCCCTGACTGCACAGGCCCAGTACCGGGTCGCGTTCCGCGGACGCGCCGCCCACCCGACCGGGAACCCCACCGAGGGCATCGACGCGCTCGCCGCGCTCATCCAGCTGTTCAACACGCTGGCCGTGCTGGGGCGCAGACTGCCCGAGGGCTCGCACGTGCAGGGCATCGTCACGCAGGGCGGCCGGGCGACCAACATCGTCCCCGAGTACGCGGAGGGCCTCTTCGGGCTGCGCGCGGTGACGACGTCCGCCCTGGAGGACCTGGCGGGGGAGCTGCTGACCTGCGCCCAGGGGGTGGCGCGGGCGACCGGCACGACGGTCACGGTGGAACGGGCCACGCCGCGCTACGAGCACTTCCGGGACAGCACGGTGCTCTCGGCCCGGTTCGCCCGGCACCTGGCGGACACGGGCATCGAGATGACACCGCCCGCCCCGGGCGTCTACCTGGGCTCCTCCGACGTCGGCAACGTCAGCGGTCGAGTGCCCGCCATCCACCCCTTCGTGGCGATCATGGAGGAGGACGGCTCGGACCACACCCCCGAGTTCGCCGTCGCGGCCGGTTCCGAGCGCGGCCGGCAGGTGATGCTCGCGGCAGCGGAGGCGCTGGCCCGCACCGCGGTGGAGGTCCTGTTGCGCCCCGAGCTGCGGGACGAGGCGTGGGAGGACCACGACCGGGCGTCCGCCCCCCGCCCGTGCCCGCGTCTGAGTCTGCGCCCGATTTGAGGTCCGCTTTTGAGGGCCGGGCCGTCAGTCGGCGTGCAGGTGGTAGACGTTGAAAGCCCGCCGGATCACGGGCTGGGCCACGTTCCGCACCCGTACGCCGCCGGCCGTCACCCCGTGCTCGGTGCCCGCGTGGGCGTGTCCGTGCACGCTCAGATCGGCCCCCGCGGTGTCGATCGCCTCGGCCAGCAGATAGCTGCCGAGGAACGGATAGATCTCCGGCGGCTCACCGGCGAGCGTGTCGGCGACGGGGGAGAAGTGGGTGAGCGCGACCCGCGTCCCGCAGCCCTGCCGCTCCAGTTCCTCCAGCGCGGTGCGCAGCCCGTCCGCGCAGCGCCGTGAGTACCGTACGAACTCCTTCATCAGCGGCTCGCCGAACTCCCCGGCGCTGCGGCCCACGAACCCGCCGCCGAACCCCTTGGTGCCGGCGATGCCCACGCGCGTGTCGCCGCACTCCACGACCGTCCCCTCGCCCTCCAGCACCCGCACGCCGGCGTCCTCCAGGAGGGCGGCGACCTTCTCGGGCTGTTCGTCGTGGTGGTCGTGGTTGCCGAGGACCGCCACGACCGGCACCGGGAGGCCCCGCACCTCCTGGGCCACCACCCGGGCCTCCTCCGGCGTGCCGTGCCGGGTGAGGTCCCCGGCCAGCAGGAGCAGGTCGGCGCAGTCGGGCAGCGTGTCGAAGGCCGGACGCAGCACGCCCTGGCTCTCCAGTCCCATGTGGATGTCCCCCACGGCGGCGACACGGATCACGGCAGTTCCTCCGCATGATCGGGCGTGGCGGTCTCCGCCACCACCACGTCGGTGTGCACGGCGAGCCCGGCGAGCTCCTCACGGACCGTCCGCAGCACGGTCTCCCGGCACTGCGCGGACGGCACCGTGCCGGTGACCACGACCGCCCCGGCCCGCACCTCCGCGCGGACACCCAGTTCGCCGAGTTCCTCCGCGGCGAGCCGGTCGCGCAGGTGGGCGACGCGGTACTCGACGTTCTCCTCGTTCTCGCCGGTCTCCTCGGAGCCTTGCGTCAGAGGATCGCTCATGGCCGTCCCTCCGTCGTCCTCGGCTCGATGACCTTCAGGCGTTCCAGGAAGTAGAAGAACGCGTCCGGCATCGGTGCGTCCCCGCAGTCCCTGCGTACGGCCTCCCAGTCGACCTTCTCCCGCAGCGCGCGGGCGATCGGCAGGACGGCACCGAAGTTGCAGTGGTGCTCGGAGAACGCGGACAGCAGGCTGTGCAGCAGGTCGGTCGGGGACAGCACGGGCATGAGCACCGAGTCCACCGAGAGTTCGTCGGCCCGCGCCAGCAGTTCCCCGGTGACGGGCTGGTGGGCCAGCTCGAAGATCAGGTCGACCTGCTGGCCCATGCAGTCGGCCTTCAGCAGCCAGTCCTCCGGAGGCGTCCGGACCTCCAGACCCGCCTGGCTGAGGGTTTCGGCCACGGCCTGCGCGTCCTCGGGGAGGATCGCGAAGTCGACGTCGTGCTGAAGATTCTGGGCGCCGCCGTGGGCGTACACGGCGACGCTGCCCGCCAGCGCGAACGGGTGCCCTTCCCGTTTCAGGATCGCCCCGACCTGCTTGGCCGCCTCCAGGATCGCCTGGTTGCGGTCGACAGGCAGACTCGAGGCGAGCGCGTCCGCGGCGCTCTCGGTCGCCAGTCGCAGTCCGGCGACGCCCCCGTGGCGGTCGACGTCGTCGTCGGCGTGCTGCGTCATCAGTGCCCCCTTCCTGGACGGCCCGCACCGAGGGGCCGTGACGGCGAGCCCCGAGTACCCGGGGGTCGGGCTTCGACACGGCGGGACGTCGGGCGTGGGCGGGCGCCCTGGGGGAGTGGAGGCGTTGGCCTGCGGCCGGGGGGCGGGTCAACGTGGGCCGGTGGGTGGTTGGCCTGCGAGAAGGGGACGGGTCGGCCCTCGGCCGGCGGAAGTGTCGGTCGTCGCCAGGGGCACTTCAACCTCCAGCAGGTGGAGGCACCACGATCACCGGCCGACACTGTCGTAGACGGTCGTCGTCATCGGGACCCGCTCCAGCGACGTGAGTGCCCGGACCTGGTCCTGCCGGCGACGAGAAGGCGTCCGGACCGGGATGGTCACGGCGGCGGCCACGGCGAGGGTGCCGTCGGGCTCGGTGACCGGCTCGCTCATTCCTGGGGCCAGCCGTCCCGCGCCGCCAGATGCAGCACAAGTGCCGCGATGTTCCACGCGTCGTCCTCGCCGCGTGATGCCGTCCTTCGAGAGGCAGCCCGGCGATCTCGAGCGCCTGCGCCATCCCGGGGCGCTTGCGCAGCCCGTGCACCTCGGTGAAGACCGCCTTGGCGTTGAGGTGGCGGCGGCCGAAGGGATACGGCGCCCTCGTGGCCCCGCACTGCCGGATGAACTGGTGGCGGTCGTAGTCGCCCCAACTCGCCCACGGCCGCGCCCCGGAGGCGTGTTCCGCGGCCAGCAGCCGGCAGGCCTCCCCGAACGACAGCCCGCCGTCGACCTCTTCCCGGGTCAGTCCGGTCAACTCCGTGCAGAAGTCGCTGACCTCGGACCGGGCGGGCCGCACCAGGATCCGGTGCCGTTCGACGCGCTCGACCGTCGACAGGTCCACCACCGTCAGTCCGATCTCGATGATCTCGCCGACCGCACCCGGGGGAGGGGAGCCCGGCCAGCACGTGGCTTCGACGTCCACCACGTTCAGGAGGCGCCCACTGCCCGTGCCGTTCATGACGAGAACCGTAAGGGCGCAGATGTGTGCGAGTCATCTCGTTTTCCCTGCAAGGAGGTTCGAGAAGGAGTGATGGAACCCGGTGTTCCGTATGAGAGTGCTGTGAATTTCCGAGGCGCTTGAACGCCGGGGGCCCGCCGTCCGTATGGGGCGAGGGATTTGCATGCCCGGAGAGCCGACACGCGCAGGAGTACTTCCGTGGGACGCAGCAATCGCAGACGACCGACAGGCGCACGACGTGCGACCTTCGCCGCAGTGGCCTTGATGCTGGGGGGTGGTGGCCTGGTCGCGGCGAATGTGTACGCCTCCGCCACGGAGAGCGGCACGCCGCAGCAGACGTCGTGGGGAGCCGTCACGATCGACTGCCCGGACGTCGGGGACACGCTCACCAGTGTCCCGGACGGGTCGAGGGCGGATGTCGACAAGGAACTCGCCCTGCTGGACCAGCAGGTGGCCGAGGCCTACCAGCAACTCCAGGACCCGTCGGTGCAGAACCGCGAGGACGCGCAGAGTCGTATCGTCGACCCGCTCCAGGAGAACCGCGCCGCCACGATCCAGCGCATCGGCGCCGCGCTCGAAGGTGCGGGAGAGCAGCCGGACGGCCTCGGCGACATGGCCGACTGCACCCTGCGCGAGACCGAGAACCAGAACGGCGACGGTCAGGACCAGCAGCAGGGCGACGGTCAGGACCAGGGAGACCAGCAGGGCGACGGTCAGAACCAGGACGGCCAGCAGGGCAACGGCCAGCAGGGTGACGGCCAGGACCAGGGTGGTCAGCAGGGCAACGGCGGGCAGGCGGGCAACGGCCCCGTCGCCGCGGACTACGCCGACATCAACAGCGCTCCGTCCACCGCACAGGCGCCGCAGGCTCAGGGCGACGCCTCCCGCGGAACCTTCGTCACCAGCTGTGGTGTGAACGCGAACGGCCTGTTCAACTCGGACAACGTCATCGTCGCCCCGGGTGTCTCCAACGGCGCCCACCACTTCCACGACTACATCGGCAACCAGTCCAACACCGCCTTTGCGAGCGACCAGGACCTGGCGAACGCCGAGACGAGCTGCGTCGACCAGGGCGACAAGTCCACGTACTACTGGCCCGTGATCCGGCTCCAGAACGGAACGCAGGAACAGGACGCCAACTCGCCCGGCGGCGGCGTCGAGGGCAACGCCGGCGAGATCGTCACCCCCAAGGAGGTGACGCTGACGTTCGTGGGCAACCCCCGCAGCAAGGTCACCGCGATGCCGCGGCTGCTGCGCATCATCACCGGCGACGCCAAGGCATTCGTCAACGGCACCGCCAACGCCAACGCGTCCTGGAGCTGCACCGGGTTCGAGGACCGGCAGCTCAAGGACAAGTACCCGCTGTGCCCGCAGGGCAGTGACGTGGTGCGCACCTTCAAGTTCCAGAGCTGCTGGGACGGCCGCAACATCGACAGCGCCAACCACCGCACCCACGTGGCGTTCGCCCAGAACGACGGCACCTGCCCGCAGGGCTTCGAGGCCATCCCGCAGCTGGTCCAGCGGATCGTCTACGACGTCGACGCGCCGAGCTTGAACGACGGCGGCCGTACGACCCCGCTGTTCGCGGTCGACTCCTTCCCGGAGCAGCTCCACAAGCCCGTCACCGACCACGGCGACTTCATCAACGTCTTCGACGAGGACCTGATGAACGAGATGGTCGGCTGCATCAACGACGGCCGTCAGTGCGGCGCGGGCACGGGCCAGGACGACCCGGGCAACGGCGGCGGCGACAACGGCAACGGCGGCGGCAACGGTGGCGGCAACGGCGACAACGGCGGCGGCTCCGCCCCGGACCCCGGCGCCAGCCAGAACCCGGGCAACGGGAACGACAACGGCAACGGCGGCGACAACGGATCCGAGGACAACCCCGGAAACAACGACGAGCCGCAGCAGCAGCCGACGCAGACCGCCGAAGCCCCCGCAGGCGGGCAGACGACCGCCCCGGCCGACAACGAGCCCAAGACCTACAGCTCACCCACCGCCCACAGCACGACCGCCCCTTCGCCTGAGACCGAGAACGGGACCGGCACCGTGGCCGGCACCGGAACCGGCAACAACCAGGCGACCCAGCCCGCTCCCCAGGACGACACCGCCACCGACGCCCCCGCTGCCGTCGCCCAGCCCCCGGTCGCCGCACAGCCGGAACCCCAGGGCAACCAGAGCAGTCTCGCCGAGACCGGCACCCAGCTGTGGCCGGCCGCACTCGGCGCGATCCTCCTGATCTCCGGTTTCGTCCTCCTACGACGCACCAGCCGCCGCTCGATGTGATCAACCGGCACGAATGACAAGCGGAGTGGCTGTCCGCCGCGCGGTTCCACCGGCGGACAGCCACCTCGGCGGCTGACATGCACCTCGAAATCGACGTGGTTACCCTTGGTCTGGGAAACCGAATTCGGACCCTACCCCGCGACCGCCTCGGGAAAGGTCGTTGTATCCGCAAACCAAGCTGAACACGGGCGGCCGCTGATCCCGGCGGGGTGAATTCACGGCACTACTCCGTGACCCCGCCACTGGTCCATATGCGGCAGCCCGGGAAGCAGGGGACCGTGGCTCCCGGCGTGGCCTGACGGGCCAGGACGTCCCAGCTCCGGGAGCCCCCATGTCTCTACGCCGACCCCGCCTGCGAGCGGCATCCGTCCTGGCGGTCTGCCTGGCCGCGCTGGCCCCGACGACGGCCGGTGCCACCGCCGATCCATCGGGTGACCAGGCGCTTCAGCGTCAGCTCGACGAATTCGTGCGCCGCTCGGGCGGCCCGCCCGGAGCCATCGCCGTCCTGCGGACCGAGAAGGGGACGAGAGTCGTGCGCGCCGGCGTCGCCGAGGTCGGCACGGACCGCCGGCCCAGCCCCGACGACCACATGCGCATCGCGAGCACGGCCAAGGCCTTCAGCGGGGCGGTGGCCCTGACCCTGGTCGACCGGCGCGCTCTGCACCTGCACGACACGCTGGGCGAGCGGCTTCCCCAACTCCCCGCCGCATGGGAGTCCGTGACGCTCCGTCAACTCCTCAACCACACCAGCGGTCTGCCCGACTACTCCCGGAGCGACGGGTTCCTCGACCAGTTGCGGGCCGACCCCCTCCATCACTTCGACTCCCAGCGTCTGCTCGACTACGTCGCCGGCCAGCCCCTGCTCTTCAAGCCGGGCACGCAGTACCGCTACTCCAACTCGGACAACATCGCCGTAGCGCTCATGGCCCAGGCGGCGACCCACAGGCCGTACGAGGAACTCCTGCGGGACATCGTCCAGGAGCCGCTCGGGCTGCACTCCACCAGCCTGCCGCAGGGCAATCGGATGCCGAAGCCCTATCTGCACGGCTACGACGTGAGCCGGCCCGCGGCCCCGGAGGACGTCAGCGAGGTCATCGGCATGTCGGGCGTCTGGGCCTCCGGGGGCATCGTCTCCACACCGGCCGACATGACCCGCTTCATCGGGAACTACGCCGGCGGACGGCTGTACGGCGGGCCGGTCGTGGAGCAGCAACGGCGATGGGTCGAGGGCGGCGCGTCCGAACCCGCCGGACCGGGACGCAACTCCGCGGGCCTGGCCCTCTTCCGCTACGAGACGCGCTGCGGTGTCGTCCTCGGGCACACCGGCAACACGCTCGGATATACCCAATTGATCGCGGCCACCCCCGACGGCCGCCGTTCACTGACCTTCTCGGTCACCGCTCAGATCACCCGGTCCTCCGACGCGGAACAGCTGCAAAGAATGCGCGCACTTCAGGAGAACTTCGTCTGCGCATTGCTGCACGGCACGAATCAATAGCGATATTCCGCGGCCATACGCAGGTCAACCCACCACGATTTCCCAGGTGTCCACGGCGTAATGGACCGACATTCCGTTGCGCGCGTACAACGCGGGGGCACCGGTGGTGTTTTCGGTGTCCACGCCGAGTCCGACGGTGTCCCGCCCCCGGGCCGCGAACGCCGCGAAGGCCTGCCGCAGCAGCAGCCCTCCGAGGCCCCGGCCGCGGGCCTCGCGGACGACTCCGACGCTGCGGACCCACCCCATGGCCTCGCGGTCGTCGCGGGCGATCAGGAAACCGACGTCCCCGAGGTCCTCGGTGGCGACCAGCCACACCAGGGACCAGTCGAGCCGGTCGGCGTGGATGTCGGTCAGCCACTGCTCGTACGGGCGCGCCTGGAAGTCGAAGTGCTCGGCGAAGGCGGCCTGGTAGAGGGTGTACGCCTGTTTCCGGTCCGCTTCGTCGGAGCAGTCCCGCACCCGTACGCCCGCGGGCGGCTCGGGCGGCAGGTCCTCGTCGGCCCGCAGCGCCCGCTCCAGCACGTGATAGCGGCGTACGACCGACCACCCGCGCGCCCGTATCAGCCCGAGGTCGGTCGTGGGCGCCGCGTTGAGGTGCAGATGGAGCACGGCCCGGGAGGCGCCGTTCGCCCGGGCCTTCTCCAGCGCCCTGGTCTCGACCGCCTCCAGGAGGAGTTCACCGGCCTGCTGGTGTTCGGGGAGCACATAGTGGTCGGCGTTGATGCGCTCGCCCTTGGAGTCGTCCCACACCAGGGCGTACGCCACCAGGCGCGGTCCGTCGAAGGCCAGCCAGGAGTCGCGGTCGAGGTCGGTCTCGGGGTGCCCCAGATCGGACTCCACCGTGTGCAGATCCGTCTCGGGCCGCCCGATCTCGATCCGGTCGATCTCGTTGAGCAACTCGGTGACGGCCGGCGCGTCGGTGGGCGCGGCAGCGCGCAGGAGATAGGGCATGAGCCAAGGGTCGGGGGCGGGCGCGGCGGTCGCAAACGAGTTTTGCGTGAGCGGGGGAAAGCGTTCACATGGCCTTGGTAGGCTGCGCCCGTTGATCATGAGCGAGCGGCCGGAACAGGGGGATCCCCTGCGGACCGCCGCCGCAGCGACCACCACCCCGGCCCGGCGTGGATGAGTCCTTTGCGGGATCTTTGTGGAGAGTCCTCAAGTGTGGCGCCTGGTACGCCTGTTGACACTGTGACGGCTGATAAGATCATTACACTTTTCAGTAGGCTGATGACGCGTCATACGCGCGTACGGGGGACAGCCAAAACGGCCCCATCGTGAAGGAGTGACGGTTGGTCCGCCGGTGACGTCCGCGCCGCACGGCGACGGGCATTTCCGGGGTCCCATGCACGGTCAGTCTCCCGACGCGAGGCGACTTGAAGAGAGTCTCATGACGTCATTGTTCGAAGATCCACTCCTGTGGGTCCTGCTCGTGGTACTCATCGCTGCGATTTTCGCAGTGATGCGCGCACGGAGAACCAACATCCAACTCCGCGCGAACAACAACAAACTGCACGGCGACATGGCGAGTGTGCGAGGCCAGCTCGCCGAGCTCCAGACGACCTACTCGTCGGTGAGCGCACGGCACGCCGCGGATCTGGAAGAGGTGCGCAAGGACGCCGAGTCGGCGACCAAGGCGACCCTGAAGTCGGCCGTCGGCACCCTGGCGACCCTCGCCGAGGAGCAGCTGTCGCTGCTCGACGGACTCCAGCAGAAGTACGGCGACGACCACGCGGTCCTCGCCGACCTGATGCTGGTCGACCACACCGGCAGCCAGTTCAGCCGCCGTACCAAGGGCATCTCGGTGCTCTGCGGCGGCTGGCTCGGCCGACGTGACCGGGACGCCTCGGTCTACGACGTCGCCCGCAGCGCCCAGGGGCGGATCCGCGACTTCGAGCGGGTCAAGGTCCACTCGCAGGCGAGCGTCGCGATCACCAGCCGCGCGGTCGAACCGGTCGCCATGGTCCTGGCCGAACTGCTGGACAACGCCACCAAGTACAGCGCCCCCGGCACCCCCGTCGAGATCAACATCCAGGCCGTCCCCACCGGGATCTGCCTGATCGTCGACGACGCCGGTCTCGGCATGGACCAGGAGACCAAGGCCCGCGCCGCGTCCCTGCTGACCAGCGGCGGTTCCGTGGACATCACGAGCCTCGGTGACCCGCCCAAGTTCGGCTTCGCCCTCTCCGGGAAGCTCGCCGCGCACTACGGATTCCACGTCTCGGTCGACGCGGTCTCCCCCTACGGAGGTGTGCGTGCGGTGATCCGGGTGCCCGAGAATCTCCTGACGGCGGACGTGCCCGCACCCGCGCCCGTCGAACTCGACGACCAGGAGGGCGAGCCCGTGGCGGCCAAGCCGACCCCGGTCGCCTCCCTCGTCGTCGGACAGACGGCGGGCGGCCTGCCCAAGCGCCGTCGTCGCCGCAACGGCGCCGTCTCCATGGTCGCCACCCCCAGGGCCGAGGCGCCCGACCTGGACGCGGCCGGCGAGGAGACCGCCTCACGGCTCAAGGCATTCGCTCGCGGAACCCTGCTCGGGCGGGACTCGGACAACACGGAAGGACCTCAGAACCAGTGAATCCCGACCTGTCGTGGGTGCTGAACGACGTGCTCGAGGTACGCGGAGCCCGCCACGCCATCCTCGTCTCGGCGGACGGTCTGCTGATGCAGCGGTCCGACGGCATCGTGCGTGACGACGCCGAGCGCAACGCCGCCGCGATGAGCTCGCTGCAGTCCCTGTGCCGCAGCGTGGCCCCCTTCGTGGGCGGCGGCAAGGGCCTGTGGAAGCAGACACTGATCGAGTTCGACGGCGGATGGATCTTCCTCATCGCCGGGGGCAGCGGCTCCTACCTCGCCGTCTCGACCGCTCTGGACGTCGACATGGAGGCCATGTCGATCCGGATGCAGAAGACGGTGGGCGCGCTGACCAAGGCGATGAGCGCGACCCCGCGCCAGCACACCGGCGCAGACGCATGACCTGGCCAGGCGAGGACGCTCCGGTAACCAGCGACTTCGTCCGCTCCTACGTCATCACGGGCGGCCGCCGTCTCCCCTCCGACGACGACCTGGCCCTGCACACCCTGGTGTGCCTGGCCCCCGACCGGACCCTGCCGCTCGGGGCCGGCCCCGAGGTACGGGCCATCTGGGAGCTGTGTTCGGGCGGCTACCTCTCGGTCGCCGAGGTCGCCGGTCATCTGGGTCTGCCCGTCGGCGTGGCCCGACTGCTGCTGTCCGATTTATTCGAACAGGGGCACCTCCTGCGCCGCGCTGAACCGGCCCCCGCCCAGCACGTCCCCCGAGCGATACTCGAGAAGGTTCTGCATGGACTCGAAACCCTCAACATCGGCTGACCCCGGGGCGAACGGCTCCATCTACGTCTCCGCCGACGTGACCACCGCCGCGAAGATCCTGGTGGTCGGACACTTCGCCGTGGGCAAGACGACCTTCATCGGGTCCCTGTCGGAGATCACTCCTCTGCGCACCGAGGAGAAGATGACCCAGGCGTCCATGCACGTCGACGACCTGCGCGGGGCACCGGAGAAGGCGACCACCACCGTGGCGCTGGACTTCGGCCGGCTAACGCTGAGCGACGAACTGGTGCTGTACCTGTTCGGCACCCCCGGACAGCAGCGCTTCATGCAGCTGTGGGAGGACATGGCCCGCGGCGCGCTCGGCGCCCTGCTCCTGGTCGACCCCTCACGCCTTGAGGAGACGTTCCCGGTCATCGACCTGATCGACGAGTACGGCCTCGAATACGCGATCGCCGTCAACACCTTCTCGCAGACCAGCCACTTCGAGGAGGAGGAGATCCGCGAAGCCCTCGACCTGCTTCCGGACACTCCCGTCATCTACTGCGACGCCCGCGACCAGCGCTCCTCCGCCCGCGCCCTGATCGCCCTCGTGCGTCACCTGCTCGACCGCGCCGCCTGAACCACCACCCCCCGCCCGGACCGCACGGTCCGGGCCACCAAAGGACACACACATGGACGTTCACGACACAGCCGCCACCGGTGCGGCCAGATGCCCCATGTACGACGGCTCCTTCGCGGCCGACCCGCAGAAGGTCTACGACTACCTCCGGGCCCACGGCCCCGCCGGCCCGGTCGAACTCGCCCCCGGAGTCGACGCCACCCTCGTCGTCGACCACGAGACCGCCCTGCGCGTGCTGCAGAACCCCAACCTGTTCGCGCGCGACGGCCGCCGCTGGACCGCCCTCAACGACGGCCGGGTCCCCCTCGACAGCCCCGTCCTGCCGATGATGGCCTACCGGCCCAACTGCCTGTTCACCGACGGCGCCCAGCACCTCAGGCTGCGCAAGGCGGTCACCGAGAGCCTCGACCGCCTCAACGTCACCCGCATCCGCCGCGACGTCGAGCCGATCGCCGCCTATCTCATCGACCAGTTCAGCGAGCGGGGCCGGGCGGACCTGATCAACGACTACGCCAAGCTGCTGCCGCTGCTGATGATCAACAAGCTCTTCGGCTGCCCCGCCGCCATCGGCGACCGGGTGACCAGCGCGATGGCCGACATGTTCGACGGCAAGGACGCGCTGAAGGCCAGCGACGAACTCACCGCCTGCTTCATGGAACTGGTCTCCCTCAAGCGCCGCGAACCCGGCGACGACATCACCTCCTGGCTGGTCCAGCACCCCGCCGGCCTCAGCGACGAGGAGCTCAAGGACCAACTGGTCATGCTGGTCGGCGCCGGCGTGGAGCCCGAGCGCAACCTCATCGCCAACGCCCTGCTCCTGCTCCTGGACCGGGACGGCGAGGACGGGCCGAGCATGCAGATCGAGGACGCCCTCGACCACGTCCTGCTCAACAACCCGCCCATCGCCAACTACGCGACGCACTTCCCGCTCCAGGACGTCGACCTCGGCGGAGTGGTGGTTCAGGCGAACTCCCCCCTGGTCATCAGCTTCGCCGGAGCCAACAGCGACCCCGCGCTCGCCTCGTCGGGCCAGGCCCACAGCCGCGGCGCCCACCTCGCCTGGGGTGCGGGCCCGCACGCCTGCCCGGCCAAGAGCCCGGCCCAGGTCATCGCGGTCACCGCCATCGAGCTGATCCTCAACGCGCTGCCCGACCTGGTCCTGAGCGTCCCTGCCCAGGAACTGCAGTGGCGTCCCGGCCCGTTCCACCGCGCCCTGGCCGCCCTTCCCGTCCGGTTCAGCCCCACCCCGGCCACCCGGATGGCATCGGCGTACGGCGTGCCCACCGCGCCCCGACCGACCGTCGTCCAGCAGCCCCAGCAGGCGGCGCGTGTCCCCGCACCCGCACCCGTGTCGCAGAAGCCGGCGAAGAAGGGCTTCTGGAGCAGCTTCCTCGAGATCTTCCGTGTGTGACGGCTTAGCACCGCCCGACAGGTGCCGGAGAGAGGGCTGACCGTTTCACAAGTCCCCTCTCCGGCACCTGCGTTCGTTCGGGCGACAGATCGGCTCCCACGCGGCCGACAAGCCCTTCTTCGGGCAGAATCGCGGTGCATGGAGTACTACGACCTCGGCTCTCACGGCCGTCCCGTCACCACCGACTCCGCCGAGGCCCAACTCTGGTTCGACCGCGGCCTGGTGTGGACGTACGCCTTTCATCACGAGGAGGCCGTGGCCTGCTTCGAGAAGGCGGCCGCCGCCGACCCGGACTGCGCGATGGCCCACTGGGGCATCGCCTACGCGCTCGGCCCCAACTACAACAAACCCTGGGAGTTCTTCGACGACCGGGACCTGGCCCGGACCGTCGAGCGCACCCATGCGGCCGTCGAGGCCGCGCACCAGAAGGCGGCCATGCGGGCCACCGCGGTCGAGCGGGCCCTGATCGGCGCCCTGCGCTCCCGCTACCCGCAGGCCGAGCCCGCCGAGGACTGCGCGGTGTGGAACGTGCCGTACGCCGACAGCATGGCCGCCGTCCATGAACTCGCCCCGGACGACGCGGACGTGGCCGCGCTGTACGCGGACGCGCTGATGAACCTCACGCCCTGGCAGCTGTGGGACCTGCGCACCGGCGAACCCGCCGCCGGCGCTCGCACCCGCGAGGCACGGGCCGTCCTGGAAGGGGCGCTCGCCGGCGCCTTCGGCCGCAGCCACCCGGGCGTCCTGCACCTGTACGTCCACCTCATGGAGATGTCGCCCACGCCCGAACTGGCCCTGCCCGTCGCGGACCGGCTGCGTGGTCTGGTGCCCGACGCCGGACACCTGCTGCACATGCCCTCGCACCTGGAGGTGCTGTGCGGCGACTACCGGCGAGTGGTGACGGACAACAGCGCCGCGATCGCCGCAGACGAGAAGGCCCTCGCCCGGGCCGGAGCGATGAACTTCTACACGCTCTACCGCTCGCACAACTACCACTTCAAGATCTACGGCGCGATGTTCCTGGGCCAGTCGCAGACCGCTCTGCAGACCGCCGCCCAGCTGGAGGAGTCGATCCCGGAGGAGCTGCTGCGGGTGGAGAGCCCGCCCATGGCCGACTGGCTGGAAGGCTTCCTCGCGATGCGCGTCCACGTCCTGATCCGCTTCGGCCGCTGGGCCGACATCCTGGACCTCCCCCTGCCCGCCGACCCACGCCTGTACTGCGTGACGACCGCGATGCTCCACTACGCCCGCGGTGTCGCCTGGTCCGCCCTCGGCCGCATCACCGAGGCGGAGGGCGAACGCGCCCTGTTCCACGAGGCGGTAGGCGAGGTCCCCGAGACCCGCACGCTCTTCAACAACACGTGCGCCGACATCCTGGCCATCGCCTCGGCGATGCTGGACGGCGAACTCGCCTACCGCAAGGGCGAGTTCGACACCGCCTTCGCGGCCCTGGAGCGATCGGTCGAGCTGGACGACAACCTCCCCTACGACGAGCCCTGGGGCTGGATGCAGCCGACCCGGCACGCCTACGGCGCCCTCCTGCTCGAACAGGGTCGCGTCACCGAGGCCGAGGCCGTCTACCGCGCCGACCTCGGCCTCGACGACACCCTCCCGCGCCCGCTCCAGCACCCGGGCAACGTGTGGGCGCTGCACGGCCTCCACGAGTGCCTGGTCCGCGGGGGGAAGGAAGGAGAGGCACGGATCGTCGCCCAGCAGCTGCGGGTCGCCGCCGCGCTGGCAGACGTACCGGTGCAGGCGTCGTGCTTCTGCCGTCTGGAGACCGGTTCTGGCTGTTGCGGATAGGCTCTCCGCAACAGGGCGGTGGTAGCGGGGAGTTGCATGCTTAACACGGGTGACTTCATCGCGCAGGCTTACGCGCTCGGCCCGGGAGAGTGGACGATGACGCCCGTCGCCCGCGGTGCCCTGGGACAGATCTGGAAGCTGTCCGGGAACGGCACCGCGTGGGCCGTGAAGGAACTGCTCTTCGAGAAGGACGAGCCGGAGGTCGGCGCCGAGTCCGCACTGCGCGACGCGGCCGAGACGCTGGGCATCTCCGCACCGCGTCTCCTGCCCGACCGCACCGGCGCCCATGTCGTACGGCTCCCCGGGGGTTCCTACGTGAAGCTGTACGACTGGGTCGACGGCACCGCGGCCGATCCGTCGGACCCGGAGATCCTGAGCTGGTGCGGCCGTACGCTCGCCCTTCTGCACAAAGCCGGTCAGGGCGCGAGCGACACCCCGAGCGGCTGGTACGAACGCTGCAACCCGGCGTCCGACTGGGCGCAACTGCTCGGCAAGGTGGAGCGGGCCGGCCTGCCCTGGGCGGGGGAGTTGGGCCGGTTCGTGGCCACGACGGCCGTCGAGCTGGCCCGGTACGTCTCGCCGTCGTCCTCCGGTGAGGTGGTGACGTCCCATCTCGACGTGCGGCCGCAGAACGTCCTGGCCGGCGCGGACGGACCGGTCCTGCTCGACTGGGACAACGCGGGGCCCGTCTCGGCGGAGCGCGAACTGGCCCGTGCCGTGTACGTGTGGTCGGGCGGCAACCGCTTCGACGCCGAGGCGGCGCGGCGCCTGGTGCGCGCCTACCGGGACGCCGGCGGCCGCGCGGTCGTCAAGGGCCCGGACGCGTTCTCCATGCTGTTCGCGACGGACCTCAACTACGTGTACGTACAGGCCGCATGCGCGGTCGATCCGGCGGTGACCGCCGAGCAGCGCGCCTTCGGGAGCGGCGAGGCCCTGACCAAGCTGCGCGGCCTGCCCGACCTGAGCGCCGTCCGGCGCCTGACGGAGGCGCTGGAGGCCGAGTGGTGACCCGAGGATCGGGCCCGGCACTAATGTCCTCGGCATGAGCGAAAACTCCGCGCGGTCCGTCACCGTCGAACGCACCAGTACCGGCCACTTCGTCGCCACCAACACCCGAGGCGGCACGATCAGTTTCGGCACCGGCTCCGAGAGCGAGTTCACCCCGGTCGAACTGCTTCTCGCCGCGCTCGGCGGCTGCACGGCGGTCGACGTCGACCTCGCCACCAGCCGCCACGCCGAGCCGAGCTCCTTCACCGTCGAGGTGAGCGGCAACAAGGTCGACGACGAACTCGGCAACCGGCTGACCGACCTCGCGGTCACCTTCACCGTGGCCTTCCCCGACGGCGAGGGCGCCGACCGGGCCCGCACGATCCTGCCCCGGGCGGTGAAGACCTCCCACGACCGCCTGTGCACGGTCAGCCGCACGGTCGAGATCGGCACGCCCGTCACAGCGACCGTCGAGGACGCCTGACCTCTGCGTAGCCTGTCCCCGTGTCAGCCTCCCGCCTTCGCCGCGTCGCCGTTCTCGTCCTCGAAGGCGCGAAGCCCCTGGACGTCGGCATCCCCGCGCAGGTGTTCACCACGCGCGCGAGCATGCCGTACGAGGTACGGCTGTGCGGCGCGGCCCCGGGACTCGTGAGCGGCGGGGACGGGCTGTCGTACCACGTCGCCCACGGTCTGGAGGCGCTCGCGTGGGCGGACCTCGTCTTCATCCCCGGCTACCGGTTCCCGGACCGCGAGGACCCGCCGCCGGCCGTCGTCCAGGCCCTGGTCGCCGCTCACAGCAGGGGCGCGCGGCTCGCCGCCATCTCGACCGGCGCCTTCGCGCTGGCCGCGACCGGCCTGCTCGACGGCCGGCGCGCCACGACCCACTGGCACTACACGAGAGCGCTCGCGGCGAGGCATCCCCTCGTCCGGGTCGACGAGAACGTGCTGTTCGTCGACGAGGGCAGCGTGCTGACCTCGGCCGGCGCCGCCTCCGGCATCGACCTGTGTCTGCACATCCTGCGCGGCGACCTCGGCGTCGCCGCGTCCAACCACGCGGCCCGGCGCCTGGTCGCGGCCCCCTACCGCAGCGGCGGTCAGGCGCAGTACGTGCCGCGCAGCGTGCCCGAGCCACTCGGTGAGCGCTTCGCCGCCACCCGGGAGTGGGCCCTGCACCGGCTCGACCAGCCCCTCACCCTCGACGTCCTGGCGCGGCAGGCGGCGGTGTCGCCGCGCACGTTCTCACGCCGCTTCGTCGAGGAGACCGGGTACACGCCGATGCAGTGGGTCATGCGGGCCCGCATCGACATGGCCCGCGAGCTGCTGGAGCGGTCGGAGCGGGGTGTCGAGCAGATCGCCACCGACGTCGGGCTCGGGACGGGCGCGAATCTGCGGACGCACTTCCAGCGGATCCTGGGGACGACGCCGAGCGAGTACCGGCGCACTTTCACCCGGGGCGAGTAGCCTCCCCGCGTCCGCACCGCCTTTGGCGCGATCCTTTTGAACCGTGGCGATCGCGCCACTGTCACCGGTGGATGCCGCGCGCGAGCCTGGTGGGCGTAGGAAGTGGACATCGGAAACGGGACACCATTCATGACTCGCATCGCCATCAACGGATTCGGCCGCATCGGACGCAATGTGCTGCGCGCGCTCCTCGAACGCGACAGCGCCCTGGAGATCGTCGCGGTCAACGACCTCACCGAGCCCGCCACCCTCGCGAGGCTGCTCGCCTACGACAGCACGGCCGGCCGCCTGGGCCGTCCGGTGACCGTCGACGGGAACACCCTGGTCGTCGACGGCCGCCGTATCACCGTGCTCGCCGAGCGCGAACCGGCGCAGCTTCCCTGGGCCGCACTCGGCGTCGACCTCGTGCTGGAGGCCACCGGCCGGTTCACCTCGGCGAAGGCGGCCCGCGCCCACCTCGACGCCGGCGCGCGGAAGGTCCTGGTCAGCGCGCCCTCGGACGGCGCGGACGTCACCCTCGCGTACGGGGTCAACACCGACGCCTACGACCCGGACGTGCACACGATCGTCTCCAACGCCTCCTGCACGACCAACGCGCTCGCCCCGCTGGCGTCGGTCCTCGACGAGCTCGCCGGCATCGAGCACGGCTTCATGACCACGGTGCACGCCTACACGCAGGAGCAGAACCTCCAGGACGGCCCGCACCGCGACGCCCGCCGTGCCCGCGCCGCCGGTGTCAACATCGTGCCCACCACGACCGGCGCCGCCAAGGCGATCGGCCTCGTGCTGCCGAACCTGGACGGCAAGCTGTCCGGCGACTCGATCCGGGTCCCGGTTCCGGTCGGCTCCATCGTGGAGCTCAACACGACCGTCGCCCGCGACGTGACCCGCGAGGACGTGCTCGCGGCGTACCGCTCCGCGGCCGAGGGCCCCCTCGCCGGCATCCTGGAGTACTCGGAGGACCCGCTCGTCTCCTCGGACATCACGGGCAACCCCGCCTCGTCGATCTTCGACTCGGCCCTCACCCGCGTGGAGGGCCGTCACGTGAAGGTCGTCGCCTGGTACGACAACGAGTGGGGCTTCTCGAACCGCGTGATCGACACACTGGAGCTCCTGGCGAACGGCTGAGCGACTCTCGGGCACGGAGGTCTGGCGACTCGCGTCGGCACCGCCGGATGCGCGCCGGACCGCGTTCGGATGGTGGCCGCGCCCGCCTGGGACCTGCTCGGAGCCCAGGCGGCGGGGATGCGGAACGCCCACCTCCACCGGCCCGTCGGTGACCCGCCGACGGGCCGCGACGCCTTCCGGACGCTTCGGCGGCGGCCTGGACGAACCGGTCACCACGCTGACGGGCCGTTGAATCCCCGCCGCACCGGGGCTTTCAGAGGAACGGCGTCCCGGCGTCCAGTCCGGACAGGACCCTGCCGTAGAGCTCCAGGTTGGCGGCGGGGTTGACGAAGGAGTGCAGGTTCAGGGCGTTCAGGTCCCGCACGGCCCGCTGGACCGGCACCTCCAGGTTCAGCGAGGACGCGCCGGACGCGGAACCGATCAGATCCACGGCCTCCTTGCACAGCCGCGCCACATAGCCGGCCTGGGCCCGGATCCGAGCCCGTTCCTGTGTCGTGTAGGAGTTGCCGTCGGCGACCTGGGCGTCCATCAGCGAGACGAAGTCCGCGGTGAGCAGTTCGGCGCAGGAGATCTTCATCGCGGCCTCGGCGAACTGCAGATGCGTCACGGGGGCTTCGTGCTGACGGCCGTAGAACGTGTAGGTGATGCCCCGCTGATGGATGCGCTCGCCGAACTCCGCCAGCGCCGCCCTCGCCGGACCGAGCGCGCCGGCCGCCGTCCAGGCGCAGAACAGCAGGAGGACGGGCATGCCGTAGAAGGGGTCGGCGCTGTTGAGCCGAGAGGGGAAGGAGCCGGCCAGCAACGGTCCCAGCGGCAGCACGCGGTGGGCCGGGACATGGACGTCTCGGGCCACGACACTGTTGCTGCCGCTCCCGGCCAGACCGGAGACCTTCCAGTCGTCGAGCACGTCGAGATCGGTCATCGGAACGGCCGTCCACAGCAGGTCCGGTGGGCGGCCGTCACCGGAGTCCGCCACAGCGGTCAGCAGATGCCAGTCGGAGTCCTGACAGCCGGTGGCGAACGGTGAGGTCCCGTCGACCACGTAACCGCCGTCCACCGGTCGGGCCTTCGCCTTCGGGACGAGCGTGCCGCTGACCCGTACGCCCGGGTCGGTGAAGATCTCGTCCTGCGCCTCGTCGGGGAAGAGCGCCGCGATGAACGCGCACCCGGCCTGGATCAGCGCCGTGAACCCGGTCGACCCGCACGCGGCCGAGACCTCGCTCAGCACGTCGACCTGCGTGCGCACCGGGGACTGGTAACCGCCGTACCGGCGAGGGACGTTCATACGGTGGACCCCGGCGTCCGTCAGAGCCGCGACGACCTCGCCCGTGACCCGGCGTTCCTGTTCCGTGCGCAGGGCGTGCGAACGGATGAGGGGCTGAAGTTTCCGTACGCGTTCGACGAGTGCGGCGTCCGAGTTCGGTGCGGATGAACCAGCCAAGACACGACCTCCGGGCCCGATGCGCGAGAACCCTCACCGTGACGCCGAACCTGACGGGTGTCAACGCTCCTTTCAGGCCCAGCTCGCGGCGCAATACATCGGATGGGTCAAGTGATTCGTGAGGCGCCGAGTCATTGACAGGCACACGGACGCCTCTTAGGTTCCCGGATACACCCGATGTATCAAGGATCCGCCAGCTCTGGAGGACGACGATGACCTCACAGCCCGAGAGACACGCGCAGCCGCCCCGCAGGGCCGTACTCGGCACCGCGCTGGGGGGCGCCGCGGCGGTCGCGTTACCCGGTACGGCCCACGCCGAAGAACTGATGGCTTCGCAGCGGGTCGCCAAAAGCCCCTGGAAACTGCGCGACACCATGACCACCGACAGCGCCTGGGCCCGCTTCCTGCGCGACCAGGACCTGCTGTGGGCCAGGTTGCCCACCCTCTGGTACGAGGGCCCGTTCCTCGGTGACGGCCAACTCGGCAGCATGATCTACCAGGAACCCGGCGCCAACCAGATCCGTTTCACCGTCCAGCACGGCCGAGTCCAGGACCACCGCCCCGAGTTCGGCAGCGGGTGGGGCACCTGCCGCCTCCCCGTCGGCCACCTCACCCTCGAACCGGTCGGTACCATTACCGCCGTCGACTGGCGGCTGAGCCTGTGGAACGCCGAACTCACCGGCACCGTCACCACCTCGGCCGGCACCCTCACCCTCGCCGCCCTCATCCACGACGAGGTCCTGGCCGTACGGGTGAAGGCCGCCGGCGGTGAACGGGCCACCTGGACCTTCCACCCCGAGGAGGCCATCAGCCCGCGCAAGATCAGCGAGGCCCCGCCCGCCGACTACACCGCCAACCCGCCCTGGACCACACGGACCGCCACCGACGGCACCGAACAGGTCCTCCAGCCCCTCACCGGCGGCGGCCAGACCGCCACCGCCCACCGCCGCACCGGCAACGACCTGCTCCTCAGCGTCGGCCACAGCCACCCGTCCGACACCGCCGCCGAGGCCGACTCGCTGCGCAACCTCCGCCGCGCGAAGTCCTACAGCGCGCTCAGGGAACGGCACATCCGCTGGTGGCACGCGTTCTACCGCAAGAGCTTCGTGTCGTTCCCCGACCAGCGTCTGCAGAGCTTCCACTGGATCCAGCTCTACAAGGTCGCCTCCGCCAGCCGCGCCGGCGGCCCCGTCATGGCGACCTCCGGACCCTGGCTGGAGCCCACCCCCTGGCCCGCGGTCTGGTGGAACCTCAACGTCCAACTGGAGTACTGGCTCATCCACGGCTTCAATCACCCCGAGCTCGACTCCCTGGCCACCACCCTGCGCCAGAACCAGGAACAGCTGATCGCCAACGTGCCGGCCGCCTACCGCGCCGACAGCTCAGGCATCGGCCGCAGCTCCGACATGTTCGCCAACCGCGGCGTCGGCCGGCCGGGCACCGGAGCCGAGACCGGCGACCTCACCTGGGCCCTGCACAACGTGTGGCTGTCCTACCGCCATTCCATGGACGAATCCCTGCTGCGCGACACGATCTACCCGGTACTGCGCCGCGCCATCAACTACTACCTGCACTTCCTCACCCCGGGCAGCGACGGCAAGCTCCATCTGCCCAGCACCCTCTCGCCCGAATACCCCGTGGTGCCGCCGCAGGACACCAACTACGACCTCGCCCTGATCCGCTGGGGCTGCCAGACCCTCATCGACTCCGCCGAACTCCTGGGCATCGAGGACGAGTTGGCCCCGCGCTGGCAGGAGGTGCTCGCCAGACTCACGCCGTACCCGGTCGACGCCAACGGCTTCATGATCGGCGCAGACACCCCCTACGCCCAGTCCCACCGCCACTACTCCCACCTGCTGATGGTCTACCCGCTCTACCTCGTCAACTGGGACCAGCCAGAGAACCGCGACCTGATCACCAAGTCGGTCGTCCACTGGCACGCGTTGACCGGCGCCCACCGCGGCTACAGCTACACCGGCGCCGCCTCGCTGTACGCCATGACCGGCGACGGTGACACCGCGATCACCTATCTCCGCAAGTTCTTCGACCCCACCACCCGCTACCCCTGCCGGGCCAACACCCACTACACCGAGGCCGGCCCGGTCATCGAGACCCCGCTGTCCGCCTCGCAGTCCCTGCACGACATGTTCTGCCAGAGCTGGGGCGGAGTGATCCGCGTCTTCCCGGCCGTGCCGACCGCCTGGGCGGACCTGACCCTGCACAACTTCCGCACCCAGGGCGCCTTCCTGGTCAGCGCCGTCCGCAAGGCGGGCACCACCCGCTTCATCAGGGTCAGGAGCCTTACGGGCGAGCCCCTCAAGCTCCGGCACGGCCTGACCGGACGCCTCACCGCGGTGCTGGACGACGGCACCCCGGCCCGCACCCACGACCTCGGCGACGGCACCCTTGCCATCGATCTGCCGCGTGGCCGCGAGGTGCTCGTCCACACCGGCTCCCGTCCCGACCTGAGCATCGCGCCCGTCGCCGTCAGCGAGCCGGGGCCGGCGTGGGGACTGCCGTAAAGGCCACACGACACGGAGGATTCCGATGGCGGTTCCGATCAGAACCGCGGTCGCCGCACTCTGCGCCTCGCTGGCGGCCGCACTCCTCACCACCGCACCCGCACAAGCCGAACAGCACGACCTGCGCGACAGGGCGTGGTCCGTGTCCGCAGGAGCACACGCGCCCCGCGCACAGGTCACCCTCGACGACACCACGGGCACGCTGAGCCTCGCCGTGTCCCGGGAGGGCCGTACGGTCATCGAGCCGTCGCCCGTCGGCATCGTCACCGAACAGGCCGACCTGTCCAAGGACCTGCGCTTCCTGCACCGCAAGAGCCGTACGGTGCAGGAGCGTTACCGCACCAAGTCCGGCAAACGGCTGGACCGCCGGGTCCGGATGAACGAGACCCGGCTGTCCTTCGCCACCGCCGCGGGCGCCCGTCTCGACCTCGTCGTCCGTGCCTCCGCGGACGGTGTCGCCTACCGCTATGTCCTGCCCGCCGGAGCCGGTGACGTCCTCGGTGAGACGTCCGCCTTCAACCTCCCGGCCGACGCGCGGGCGTGGCTCGGCACCTACCGGGTGGACAACGAGGGCCAGTTCGCCCCCTACACCGCCGCGGCTGCCCCCACCGGCGAGTACTCCGACCAGGCCCTGTTCTCGACCCCCTGCGGCTACACCCTGCTCGCCGAGTCCGGCCTCGCCGGCGCCTACTCCGGCGCCCGCCTCGCCCACACCCAGGGCACCGGCACCTACCGCATCGAGCTGGCCGACGAGCGGGTGACGGCCGACGGCCCCCTTGCCACCCCCTGGCGGGCCATGGTCACCGGCGACCTCGCCACCGTCACCCGCTCCACCTTCACCGACGACCTCGCCCCCGCCTCCAAGGTCCGCGACACGTCCTGGATCCGTCCCGGCACCGTCCTGTGGACCTGGCTCGCCGGCGGCAGGACGGCGGGTCAGAGCCTCGCCGCGCAGAAGGCGTACGTCGACTACGCGGCCGAACGCCACTGGCCCTACGAGGCGGTCGACGCCGGCTGGTACTACCGGCCGGGGGAGTGGGACGTCACCGACCCCGACTGGCAGACCGACAGCTGGATGCCGGAACTCGTCCGGTACGCCCGCGCCAAGGGCGTCGGCATCATCGTCTGGATCCACCAGCGCGACCTCGACACCCCCGAGGAACGCGACCAGTGGCTGCCCACCCTGGAGAAGTGGGGAGTGAAGGGAGTCAAGATCGACTTCATGAACTCCGAGGCGCAGCCCATGCTCCAGTGGTACGACACCGTCCTCGCGGAGACGGCCGCCCACCACCTCATGGTCGACTTCCACGGCTCCACCATCCCCAAGGGCATCCAGCGCACCTGGCCGCAGGTCATGACCCTGGAGGGTGTCGCGGGCGAGGAGAAGCGCACCAACACCGCCGCCCACCTCACCACCCTGCCCTTCACCCGCAACGTCATCGGCTCCATGGACTTCACCCCCGGCGCCTTCCAGCGGGTGGGCCTGCGCCCCACCTCCGACGCGGCCGAGATCGGCCTCACCGTCGCCTACGAGTCGGGACTGCAGATGTTCGCGGGCACCCCGGAGTCGTACGAGGCCCGGCCGCTCGCCCGGGCCTACTTCGACCAGGTCCCCGCGGCCTGGGACGACACCCGCCTCCTGGCCGGCGAACCCGGGCAGGAGGCCGTACTGGCCCGCCGCGGCGGAAACCGCTGGTTCCTGGGCGGGGTCTACGCCGGTGCCGCCCGCACGGCCGAGGTACCGCTGGCCCTCGGCCCCGGACGGTGGCTGGTGGAGACGATCCGGGACGGGGCCGACGGACTCGTCCGGGACCGGCGGGTGCTGCGCGGCGGCGACACCCTCGATGTCGACGTCGTGGCGAACGGCGGCTTCGCCGGGCTCGCCTGCCCCTGGCGACCGGGCATCACCACCTGCCATCGCTGATCGAATCCGGCACCTCCGGCGGCAGCCCTCGCTAGGCTGCCGCCGGAGGTGCCCAAGTGGCCATCAGAACAAGTCAGTTGCACGAGGTTCCCGAATCCACGACCGTCGTCGTGATCGGCGCCGGCCCGGCCGGGATGACCGTCGCCACGCTGCTGCGGCACAGCGGCATCGACTGCGTCGTCCTGGAACGCCGCTCGCGCGACCACGTGGCGCAACGCCAGCGGGCCGGCATCGTCGAAACGCGCGCGGTCCGCATGTTCGACTCCTGGGGACTCTCGGACCAGGTCCTCGGCGGTGTCCCCTACGACGGCATTCTGGAGTTCCGGGTGGACGGCCGCAGCCACCTGGTGTCCGACAGCGACGGCTCCGACGGCTCCGACGGCTCCGCGGCCCGCCTGTGCCCCCAGCAGATCCTCGTGCAGAAGCTCACCGCCACCTACCTCGACGACGGCGGTGACCTGCGCTTCGAGGCCGCCGACGTCTCCCTGCACGACCTCAGCGGTGATCGCCCGACCGTCCGCTACCGCAGCGCCGACGGCACGCTCCACACGATCACCTGCGAGATCGTCGCCGGCTGCGACGGCGATCACGGCGTCAGCCGTACGTCGGTCCCGGCCGGCGAGCTGACGGCGTACGCCTTCGACCACGGCATCGGCTGGCTCACCGTCCTGGCCGACGCCCCGCCCCCGGCCCACCCCCTCCTGGCCGCCGGCCGACAGGGCTTCGCCGCCCACTTCCCCCGCGGTCCGCACGCGAGCCGCTACTACCTCCAGTGCCCGCCCGACGACGACCCCGGCGCCTGGCCCGCGGAACGCGTCTGGGACGCCCTGCGTACCCGGCTCGGCGACGCCGCCCTCGTCCGCGGCCCGATCACCGACCGCGAGGTCTTCCGGCTCCGCAGCCTCGTCCACGACCCCATGCAGTACGGCCGTCTCTTCCTGGTCGGCGACGCGGCGCACATCGTGTCACCCATGGGCGGCAAGGGCATGAACCTCGCCCTGTACGACGCCGATCTCCTGGCCCGGGCCGTACGCGACTTCGTCCGTGGCGACGACTCCGGCCTGCGCACCTACTCGGCGCGCTGTCTGCGCCGCGTCTGGAACGACCAGGAGTTCTCCCACTGGCTCACCCGCACCCTGCACGACGCGGGCGACGCCGAACCCTTCCTGCGCAACCTGGCCCGCGCCCGCCTGGACCGCCTCTTCAACTCCCCGGCCGCGGCTCGCGCCTTCGCCGAACTCATGACGGGCCTGGACCCGGCCGGGGACGCGGCGGCCCTCGAAATCCGCGGCAACCTTTCCGGGCCCGGCGGCGACTGACAAGTCGCAAGGCCCTCCGCCGGAGGCTCGCACGGATCACCAAGGACGCACCAGTGGCATCTCGTTCGCATCGTTCCCCTTCGTCGGGCAGGGGGCGCACGGCCTTCGTCTCGGCGGCCGCCGTCGCCGCCGTGGCACTCGTGGCAGCGCTGATCCTCGCCTTCAGTCCCGACCACGACACCGACGCCGGCCCGGCCGCGGCCACGCGCGTCGCCGGCACCCGTGGCACGCCGACCCCGACGACCGAGAAATCGGAGCCCACCACGGCGTCCCCCTCGGCGTCGGCCCGCACCGGCAGCCCGAAGGCCACCGCGAGCAGCAGCGCCTCGCCCCGCCCCTCGAAGAAGCCGGTCACGCAGCCGGCGCGGAAGACGTCCACGTCGGCCTCCCTGACCGGACGGATCAAGCCGGGCGTCTCCTACGACGGCGTGGCCACCTTCTACGACGTCGGCAACGGCAACGGCGCCTGTCTGTACGGCCCCACGACCGACGTCATGACCGCCGCGATGAACCACACCGACTACGAGACGTCCAAGGCGTGCGGGGCGTACATCCTCGTCCGGGCCGCGAGTGGCGCCTCTGTCACGGTCCGCATCACCAACGAGTGCCCCCTGCCCTGCGCTCCCGGCCAACTCGACCTGAGCCCGCAGGCGTTCGCGAAACTCGCCGCCCCCGTGCAGGGTCAGACACCGATCACGTGGAGCCTGCTGAGCCCCAGCACCTCCGACACGATCTCGATCCGGTACAAGACGGGATCGACCCGCTACTGGTGCGGCATCCAGGCGATCGGCCACCGCAACCCGCTGGCCCGGCTGGAAGTCCGGACCTCTGCCGGATGGACCGAGTTGCCCCGCACCGGCTACAACTACTTCCTCTCCGAGAAGGGCAGCGGGTGCGGTGCCGCGATCAGGATCACCGACATCTACGGAGAGCGGCTGGAGATCGACGGAATCGGCGTGAAGCCGGACGTCGTGCAGTCGACCGGGGTCCAGTTCGCCCGGCACTGACCCCACCCCCGCCCTTCGCCGTCGTGGCGCGGCAACGGTTGTCACTGGCGTGTCACAGCACGCCAGGCCCCCACAACCTGTTCCGCGGTCGTCGTGTCGAACCCTGCGTTGAGACAAGACCGGTCGGCCGGACCAGTCGACTGACGGAGCGTCAGTATTCAACGGGGAAGGGCCCCGGGACCGCCCCGCAGTGGTGGTCGCAGAACTCCCCGGGCCTGATCGGCTCGCCCGGGGAGCACGACGCCCGGGGCAACGACCTCTCGGTGTCCGACGTCGACGGTGACGGCTATGCCGACCTGGCGGTGGGCGGGCCCGGCGAGGACGCGGACGGCGAACAGAGGGCGGGCGCGGTGTCGCTGCTGCGCGGCTCGCGCGAGGGCGTGACCGCTACCGGGTACCAGCACTTCGACCAGAACACGCGAGGCATCCCAGGAGCCGCCGAGGCCGGTGACGGCTGGGGCGTCCAGGTGCGGCTGATCGACGGCGACGGCCGGGCCGAGCTGGTGGCCGCGGCGCCCGACGAGAACGCCGGTGACGGCGCGGTGTGGCTGCTGCCCGCGAGCGGCAACGGCCTGCTCGCCGACGGCTTCGGTTCCTACGGCGCCGCCGCCCTCGGCGGGAGTGCCCACGGCGCCCACTTCGGCGCGGTCATCGACGAGTGAGCGTGACGCATCCGGTCCGGGTTTGGGGCCGTCACTCGGCGCTGCGCAGCGCGACCCAGGTGTCGTGCGCCACGACACCGTCGGCGTCGAGGCCCCGCTCGTTCTGGAAGGCCCGGACCGCGCTCTCGGTCCCGGAGCCGAACTCACCGTCCACACCGGCGCTTCCGACGCCGTAGCCGCGCTGCGTCAGGATGCACTGCACCTGCTGTACGCGTTTGCCGCTGTCGCCGAGGCGGGTGCGTTTTTTGCCGGCGTAGTACGTGCACTCCGAGAGCCAGGGAGTGGTGTCGGTTCCGACCGACGGGCTGTCGGCGGACGGAGTGGGGGACGGCGTGGTGGACGGATCGTCATCGGGAGGCGGCGCGTCGACGTCGTCCCGGTCGCCGGCGGAGCCCGACACCCTGGGCTGCGCCGAGGAGGTCCCCGTCTTCGTGTGGCGGTCCTCCGCCGCGGCGCCGTCGACGTCCGTGCGGCTCAGTCCGCCTGTACTCGGGGACCCCGAACCACTGGAGGCGTCACCGGAGCCCGTGCCGTCCGCCCTGGTGGCACCGGCTTTCGGAGAGGCGACGGCAGGGGGATCCTGACGCATCAGCAGCAACGCCGTCGCAGCCACCACACAGACCGTGATGCCCGCGACGGCGACCAGTAACGCCCTCCTCCGGTTCCGGGCAGGGGCACCTGACGGGGTCGGCGGGGGCGGGGGCGGAGTGCCCTCGGCCTTCGCGGGCGGCTGCGCATCACGAGAAGCAGCAGGCTGGGGCAGACGCGCGGACAGGAGCAGGGGGAGATTGTCCGGAGACCGTAGTCGGTCCATCCTCGCGACCGGCAGACGGTGCAACGCCTCGTACGCCTGCTGCCGGGCGAGCAGCTCGCCGCCCAGCGGCTCCGGCCAGGCGGAGGCCACGGGACGTGCCCGGGCGGCGTCGATCAGCTCCTGCGGAGTGGGCCGCCGCGCGGGCTCCTTGTCCAGACAGGCGGTCAACAGGGCGCCGAGCTCCTCGTCCGCCGCCGAGATCTCGTCGACGACCTCGGGGTTGGGGTCCTCGTACGCCACCCGGTGCATCACGTCGACCCCTGTGCCGTCACCGAACGGCGCACGTCCCGTTGTCGCGTAGACCAGTGTCCCGGCCAGTGAGAACACGTCCGACGCCGTGTCGGAACGGCCCTCTCTCAGATGCTCGGGCGACATGTAGGCCGGAGTGCCGACCCGGTTGCCCGTGCCGGTGATCGCACTCGCGTCAGCGGCCTTCGAAATACCGAAGTCGATCACGTGCCCGCCCCGGACTGACAGCAGCACGTTGGACGGCTTCAGGTCCCGGTGCACGATCTCCTCGACGGCGAGGCTCGCAAGCGCCTGCCCCAGCTCCGCGACCAGCCGCCACACCGCGGCCGGCTCCAGGGCGCCGTACTCCTTCACGGCTTCCGCCAGATCGAAGCCCGGGAGGTACTCCGTGGCCATCCACAGCAGCTCGTCCTCGAAGCCCGTGCCGCACAGCCGCGGTGCGTGCGGTGTCCGCAGGCGGGCGTGCACCGCTGCCTCGCGCTCGAAGCGGCGCCGGAACCTGGGATCCTCCGCGTACTCCGGCCTGATCACCTTCACCGCGACCAGCCCCGGACTGTCGTCCGCGGGACGCGCCAGATAGACCCGACCCATACCGCCACTGCCCAGCAGCGCCACCGGCGCGTAGGGGCCGACGCGCGCCGGGTCGCCGAGCCGCAGTGGTAACGCACCGGTCTGCCGCAGCGCGGCAGTCGCGTCGTCCGCCGACGCCGGCCGCTGTACCGACAAAAAGTCCCCCGAAGTCACGTTCGATGCACGCCAGTTCACCCCCAGTGAGAGAAGAGCGTAACTCAGCTCGCGCGAGTGTTCAGGAAATCGCTCACCTCCGTCCCGTGGGTGCTGGAACAGCGCCGCGCAGTCCCCACCGGGAGGTGATCCGGGGCGAGTCGGGAATGAACCTGCGGCCTCCGCATGTTTGCGCACCCGCCGACCGGCACTCCCCGGTCCCGGGAAGAAAGCAGGCTCATGACGTCCTCGCCGAACACCATGCGCGCCGTCCGGCTCTCCGCTCCCGGCCCCGTGGCGAACCTGCGGCTCACGACGCTCCCGGTCCCGCCCGCAAGGGACGGCTGGGTACGCATCCGCGTCGAGGCGTTCGGCCTCAACCGCTCGGAGCTGAAACTGCGGCTGGGCCTGGGCGTCGGTGTCACCTTTCCCCGGGTACCGGGCATCGAGGCCGCCGGCACCGTCGACGCGGCCCCGCCCGGCAGCGGACTGGTTCCCGGGCAGAAGGTCGTCGCGATGATGGGGGACATGGGGCGCACCTACGACGGCGGCTACGCCGAGTACACCTCGGTGCCGCTGTCCCAGGTCCTCCCCGTGGACACCGACCTGCCCTGGGAGGTGCTGGGCGCCCTGCCGGAGATGGTGCAGACCGCCTACGGCTCGCTCACCGTCGGCCTGGATCTCACCCCCGGTCAGTCCGTGCTGATCCGGGGCGGCACCTCCTCGGTCGGCCTGGCAGCGGCCGCGCTGGCCACCTGGCGCGGCGCCACCGTCCTGTCCACCACCCGGCGGGCCGACCGCCTCGCTCTGCTGGCCGAGCACGGCGTCGACCACCCCCTGCTCGACACCGGCGAGATCGCGCCCGCCGTACGGGAGCTGTACCCGCACGGCGTCGACGCCGCCCTCGACCTCGTCGGCACACCGACCCTGCCCGACACCTTGCGCGCGGTACGCGTGCACGGCACGGCCTGCTTCGGCGGCAGCCTCTCCAACCAGTGGACGGTGCGGGACTTCTCCCCGAACGAGTACCTGCCCAGGGGCGTACGCCTCGCCGGCTACTTCGGCGACGCCGCCGACCTGCCCCGGGAGGCCTTCCAGGACATCCTCGACGCGGTCGCCGCCGGCCGGCTCACCTTCCCCGTGGACCGCGTCTACGACGGCCTGGAGCAGGTGCCGCAGGCCCACGACGACATGGAACACGACCGCGCCACCGGCAAGCTCGTCGTACGGGTCCGGCACTGACGGCACCGGCTGCACAGGAGTAGCACTGTCCGGGGTGGGGACTTGATGAGCAGGCCGGCGCGGCGGCGCACCCATGGGGGCCGCACCGGCCAGGCTTCTCCGGTTCAGCCAACGAGCCGGGGAAGCCGCGGCCGGCGAGACCGCCCACACTCCAGGACATGCCTCAGGGCAGTACGCCGCGCGCGGCAGGCGTCACGGCGAGGCACTCGGTGCGAAGGCGCACAACGGGGCGGCGGTAGGGTGGCCGCACCGGAGGTCGAGGCGGGTGGTGGCGGTGGAGTGGCGAGAGTTCGCCGAGGCGATGGCTCAGCTCGCGCGGCAGTTGCTGGCGCAGGAGTCGGTGCAGGGGACGCTGGACGAGATCGCGGCGTCGGCGGTGCGACTGGTGGACGGCTGTGACGCGGCCGGAATCCTGGCGGTCCGCAAGGGGCGGGCGGTCACGCTCTCCGCATGCGGCGAGCTGGTGGAGGCATCGGACCGGCTGCAGGGTGAGCTGGCCGAAGGCCCGTGCTTCGATCTCGCCGCCCGGGCCGACGGGGTGAACGGCGAGCGTGTCTTCCGGATCCCCGACATCACCGAGCCGCAACCGTCCTGGCCGCGGTTCGGCGCGGCGGCTCGCGACCTGGGTATCGGCAGCATGACCGGCGTACTGCTCTACACCCACGACGCGGACTTCGGCGCGCTGAACCTGTACTCCCGGCGCCCCGGCGCCTTCGGCAAGGACATCGAGACCGCCGGCTGGCTGCTGGCCTCCCACGCCGCCGTCGCCCTCGCCGACGCCCGCACCATCGACCAGCTCGAGGAGGCCATGGAGACCCGGCACGCCATCGGCGAGGCCATGGGCATCCTCATGGAACGCCACAAGCTGAGCGAGGACGACGCCTTCAACGTGCTGCGCCGCATCTCGCAGCAGCACAACATCAAGCTGCGCGACGTCGCCCAGCGGGTCCGTTCCGACCGCGCGAAGAAGGCCTGACCCGCACCACCTGGCGTACGCCTCCCGCGCACGGGTAGCCGCAAGAGCGGCAACCGGCCGAAGTGTGAACGCGACGAAAGAGTTCTACATGGTCATCCCGCTTATGAAGCAGGCGGCGGATGAACTGGGCGCAGACGAGCAGGCCAGGCTGCGCTATGCCGCAGCCTGGGGCCCGAGCACCCCTCGCGCCGTGGACGCGCGACGGGATGTGCGCGCCGTCCTCGCCCACGCTCCGTGCGGCGACCGCCCCGCCGTCCCCTCGTCCAGGGTCATGGACGCCGAACTCGTCGTCAGCGAGCTCGTCACCAACGCCTTGCGGCATGCTCCCGGCCCCTGTGCGCTGACGCTCCGGCTGTCCGGAACCGAGCTGTCGATCAGCCTGTACGACACCTCGCCCGACGCTCCCGTGGTCCAGCCGCCCGACCGGTGCCGCGTCGGCGGGCACGGCCTCCGCCTGGTGCACTCGGTCAGTGACAGAGTCGTCGTCACCCCCCGTGACGACGGCAAGGAGATCACCGCTCACCTGCGACTCGTGGCGAGCGACGAGGCCGGCACGCTCGACAGGACCGTGCTGTCCGCCCCGCGTGCGGACCGGACCCGGCAGACCTCATGACCAGTGCCGGCGCCGGGTGAGGGGCGCGCCCGGCGGACCCGGCGCCGCCGGCACGGCTGATCCGGTCGAAGAGCGGCGATCAGTGTGCCGACCGCAGCCGGTTCATGAGCGACCTCCTTCCGTGTGCCGCACCAGGGCCGACACGAAGTCGTCCCATACGGGCCGCGGCAGATCATGTCCGGCGCCCCCGAAAACCAGAAGCTCCGCCCCCGGGACCGCGTCACGCAGCGCCTCGCCGTGCGGCAACGGCAGTAGGGGGTCCCGGTCGCCGTGGACCACGAGCGTCGGCGCCACGATGTCGCCGAAGCCGCCGCGCGCCGGCCCGTCGAACCGGATGGCGAAGTGGTTGACCAACGTCGACGCGTAGTTCCTGGCCCGCGCCACGTCCCGCTCGACCAACGCCCGGATCGCGGCCTCGTCGAAGTACGGCGAGCCGCCGGCGTACGCCCGCGCGCCGTCGACGACGTACTCCACGAGCGCGGCCACGTCGGAGACGTCCGGCGCGGCGGCCATGGCCAGGTCGCTCGACGGCGGCGGCAGGTCGTCGGCACCGGTCGAGGTCGAGACGAACGTCAGCGACGCGACCCGGTCGGGATGGTCGACACCGAGGGCGAGTCCGATCCCGCCGGACATCGACTGGCAGACCGCATGGGCGCGCTCGATGCCCAGAGCGTCCTGGATGCCGAGCACGTCGAGGCTCAGATCCGTGGACGAGTAGTCCGGCTGTCCCGGTGGACAGCAGGTCGACCGGCCGGTGTCCCGCTGGTCGTAGCGGACCACGAAGCGGCCGCGGGCGGCGAGCTGTCCGCACAGGTCGGCGTCCCACCACAGCATCGAGGCGGCCGCCCCGGCGACCAGCGTGATCGCCGGGTCCGCGGGGTCTCCGAAGGTCTCGACACACAGCTCGACGCCGTTGATCCCGAACAGTCGCTCGCCGTGGGATTGATTTGAGGTCATGTCCAGCACGCTAGAACCCCGGACTCCATTCTGAAAAGCGATGATTTCCGATTGATTTGATCGCTTCCTTCGATGGATGTCGCTAGGCTGGCGTGCGTGAGCACCGTCGAGCTGCGCCATCTGGCGGCGATGGCCGCCATCGCCGAGGAGGGTTCGTTCGGCCGGGCGGCCACCCGTCTCGGCTACACCCAGTCGACGGTGAGCCAACAGATCGCCGCGTTGGAGAGAGCCGTCGGCGGCCCGGTGTTCGACCGGCCGGGCGGCCCCAAGCCGGTACGGCTCACCCCGCTCGGCTCCGTGGTCCTGGACCACGGTCGCGCCCTGCTGGCGAAGGCCGAGGCACTGGCCGACGCCGTGGACCGGTTCCAGGCGGGGGACGGCCGGATCGACATCGGCACCTTCCAGAGCGTGTCCAACGTGATCCTGCCGTCGCTCGTACGCCGACTGCGCGACGAGCACCCCGGATGCGACATCAGGTTGTCCGAGGGGGAGCCGGAGCAGCCGCGGATCGGCGACCTCGACCTGCTGTTCTACGACGGCCGCGTCGACGGCGATGTCGAGCACCGCAAGCTGCTCGACGATCCCTACCTGCTGGTGGCCCGTACCGGCACCTTCCCCGAGGGGCCGGTGCCGCTGGAACTGCTCGACGGCGTGCCGATGGTGGCCTGGCCGCTGACCTGCGACCAGCCGCTGATGGAGCAGGCGGTCGCGCGCGCCGGCGCCCGTCCGCAGGTCGTGTTCCGCACCGCGGTCAACGACACCTTGTTGTCGATGGTGCGAGCCGGCCTGGGATCGGCGCTCCTGCCCTGGCTCGCCGTCCTCGGCGCCGGCGTCCCCTCCGACGACCGACTCCGCATCCACGCACTACGGCCGTCCCTGCCACCCCGCGAGATCTACCTGCACTGGCAGGCAGGCCGTATCCACTCACCACTGGCCGCCCGCGCGGTCGACATCGCCGTGGAGGTCGCGGCGGAACTCGCACGGCCGCCGGCCGGCGCTTGACGGACGCCCGTTGCGAGGCGTGGAGGATCACGGGGCGCGGGTCGGATCCGGGGGTTGTGCGGCCTCGGCCTCCTCGGCTTCTCCGGCGAGTTTGGCGACTTGCGCCTGTGCCGCGGTGATGCCGCGGAGTATGAGACGTAGGTGGGCGGCGGACTCGGGTACAGCGGCTTCGAGTTCTTCCAACCTCCTGCGGTGCGCGGCGAGTTCCGCCCTGAGTCGTGCGGCCCGGTTGGGGGGTGGGGGAGGGGCGGTCCCGTTGAAGACGACGTTGTGCAGGGGGCGTTCGGTGTGGACCGCTTCGCGTTCGGCCGCGTGTGCGTCGTCGGGGTAGTCGATCTGGACGCCGATGACGCGGGGGCCCCAGGGCTGTTGGTGCAGATGGGTGCGGATACGGGTGAGCGGGCAGGTGGAGATGCCGACGTACAGCAGGCCTTCGAGGCCGTAGAGCCGGTACAGGGCGGTGCGGCCCGCGGTGTGCAGGCTGCCTTCCTCGTCGAACAGGCTGCGCAGGAACTGGGTGTCGATGTCGGTCATGACACGGCCTCCCTCAGTCCGGGGCGCAGGGCGACCGCGCGCCGTTGTCCGTCCTCTCACGCTCCCACGGGGGTGTGACACCGTGTTCCGCGGCCGGGTTGTCCGTGAACTCTCCCGGAATTGTCCTTGATCCGTAACGGACGCATCCCGTGGCCGCAGTTCCTCGTCTTGCCAGGTGGTCACGGAGTGACCAGGGAATTGACGAGGAACTGCGGGAAAGCGGGGCGGACATGGCACGGCACGGTGGGCGGGGCTGGAACGGCAAGGTGCTCGGGGCGGCGCTCGGGGTGACGATGCTCGCCGCCGGTGCCTCCGTGTGGACCGCGCAGGCCGGCACCGTAGGGGTCACGCCGCCCAAGACGTCCAAGCCGGCCAGTGCGGTGAAGCCCGTCGATGTGACCATCGTGCACGCCTCGGACAAGGGAGCACGCGGCGTCAACATCACCATCGACGACGGACCCGACCCGGTATGGACCCCCCAAGTGCTGGACGTGTTGCGGGAGTACGGGGTCAAGGCCACGTTCTGCATGGTGGGAACGCAGGCGCAGGCCCACCCTGACCTGGTGAAGCAGGTCGTCGCCGCCGGACACCGGCTGTGCGACCACTCGGTGTCCCACGACACCACCATGGACAAGAAGTCCGAGGCATACCAGTCGCAGCAGATTCTCGACGCCGAACGCATGATCACCCAGGCCTCGGGCGGCGTACGGCCGATGTACTACCGGGCCCCCGGCGGCGCCTTCACCCCCTACAGCCGCAAGCTCGCCGCTTCCCGGGGCATGCGTCCGCTGGGCTGGAACGTGGACTCCAAGGACTTCGAACGGCCGGGCACGGACGCCATCGTCGCCACGGTCGAACGTGAACTGCCGGGCGGCCCGACCGTCCTGTTCCACGACGCGGGCGGCGACCGCTCCCAAACGGTGGAGGCGCTGCGCCAGATCCTGCCCCGGCTCAAGGAGCAGGGCTACTCCTTCGGCTTCCCCGTGCGCTGAACCGGGGGGTTCCTTCAAACGCCCCACAACTCCCTACCCGACGAAGTCCGGTTGCCAGGGCAGGACGCGGAAGTCGCCGGTGCCGTTCTTCACGCGTTCGAACGGCGCTGAACTCACGCACTTGGGCAGGTTCCTGGTCTCCACCGGGTTGCTCACGGCCCAGCTGTAGCCCAGCCGGTCGTGTCGGCCCATGTCGTGCACGGTGAAGCCGACCCGCTTGCCCTTCGTTCCCGGCAGATCGCTGCCGGTGATGACACCGGTGGCGACCGCGACTTTCCCTCCGGTCACCAGACAGTCGATCCTTCCCTTGGCCCAGGCGCCCTCGCCGTTGAGGTAGTGACTGAAGCGGAACGTCCCGGTGGCCTTCGCCGGCTCCATCCGGTGCTCGGCGGCGAGATGCGCGTCGAAGGTGAAGGTGATGTCGTCCCCGAGAGTCCGGGAGAGCTTGGCGGACCCGGTCAGGGCCGCGGCTTCCCGGGGCGCGCGGGGGGAGTCGGTTCCGGGCGAACGGTCGAAGGCCGCGGCGGAGGCGGTGCACGCGACGGTGATCAGGACGGCGGCGCCCGCGGCGACACGGAGGCGGGTGGAGGCTGACGCATTGCGGCTCATCGGTGGTCCTTCCTCATGGATGGCGCCCCTGCTCCGGGGGCGCCATCACAGACTCTCGCCGGCTGACGGATCCTCACATCGCCTGCGGAGCTGACGTATTGCTCCCCCACACGGCTCACGGCGGTGACCGCCGTGCACCCGCAGAGGTACGCCTGCCTGCACCCTTGGTCCCACGGAGTGCGGTGGCGCTCGCGTTTCCCCGGAGCCGGCGCGTGAGATCACCACGTCCAGCAGGCCGGCGGTCCAGCGGGTCCACCACGGCGGCCCGATCCGTCCCGCACGTCAGGAGGTGCCGGTGGCGCCGGCCGCGGTCCGGCCTGCTGCGGGCACGTCTTCGTCCGTGCCCTCCTCGGGCTCCCAGCGCAGCAGGTCGCCCGGCTGGCACTTGAGCACCTCGCAGAGCGCGGCGAGCGTCGCGAAACGTACCGCCTTGGCGCGGCCGTTCTTGAGTACCGCCAGATTGGCGGGCGTGATCCCCACGCGGTCGGCGAGTTCGCCCACGGACATCTTCCGCCTGGCCAGCATCACGTCGATGTCGACGGCGATCGGCATCAGATCACCCCGTCCAACTCGGCCTGCAGCTGCGATGCTTCGACGTCGCGCGCGACGGCCTGGGCGAGCAGCATCCGCAGCACGAGCACGATGAGGGCGACTCCCAGGATGGCCACGCCGATGCCGCCCATGATGAGGGTGACGCCCGGGTCGTCCCGCTGGCCCGGCGCATTGACGAGGGTGACCGCGAACCACACGAGGGCGGCCGCCACAATCGCGCCGATCACTCCGTCCACGTACCGGAAGGCGGCGAGGGAGAACACGGTTCCGCGTCGCACCATCGTCACCAGCCGCCCTACGCAGACCAGTGCCACCTGGACCGACACCATGCCCAGGATCGTGATCACACGCAGCGAGGTCAGCGGGAGCGACCCGTCCTCCGGGTCGCTCCCGCTGACCAAGGTCCACACCATCAACGTCTGTACGAACAGGGTGCCGACGAGCACCACTGCGAGCACGGCGCGCAGGGCACCGACGGTCAGCTTTCCCATGTCCCATCCCAACATCGAGCAACGATGGAAATCTATCGAATCTCGATAGATTGAGCAAGTGTCGTCAGTGCGCGTCCGGCTCCGCCGTGAGGCGTTGAAGCAGGCCGAGCAGGGTGGCGCGGTCCGGGCCTGGCAGGGCGGAGAAGCAGTCGGCGAGTACGTGGTCGGCGACTTTGTGGCCGGCCGCCAGGACCTGCTCGCCGGTGGGGGTGAGGTGGTGTTCGATGCGTCGGCCGTGTCCGGGCCGGCGTTCGACGAGGTCCTGGGCCGTGAGACGGCCGGCGAGCGTACCGAAGGCCTGCTCGGTCTGGAAGGTCGCTGCGGCCAGTTCGCGGGCGGACGCTCCGGGGGAACGGCTGATCGCGCGCAGTGCGTCCCACTGGGCCAGTGTCGTGCCGACGGCCTGGAGGGCGCTGTCGAGGGCCCGGTGTTGTCGATACTGGGCCTGTTTGACCGCTCTGCCGAGTTCTTGCAGCTCACCGTGCATACGCCAAGTCTACGACATGACCAAGCTAGCTTATATAAAGATGTTTAGTTACAGTGGTCGGCATGTCCACCAACGCATCCGCCATGTACGCCGACCTGTCGCTCACTCTGTCCGAGGCCGGGGAGGGCAGGCCGGTCCTCGTCCTGCACGGCGGCGGAGGCCCCGCCACCGTCGCCGGCCTCGCCCACCATCTGTCCCGCACCGCTCACACGATCACGCCCGTGCATCCCGGCTGGGACGGCACGGACCGCCCGGCGTGGCTCACCGGCATCGACGACCTCGCCCTCGCGTACCTGCACCTCCTGTGCGAACGACGACTGCGCGACGTTCTCGTCGTCGGCTCCTCCCTCGGGGGCTGGACGGCCGCCGAGATGGCCGCCCGCGACACCACGGGGTGTGTCACCGGCCTGGTCCTGATCGACGCGGTAGGCGTGCGGGTCGAGACGGAACCGATCACCGACTTCTTCGCCCTGGACGCCCGCGGCGTCGCGGAGCACTCCTGGCACGAACCGGACCGCTACTACCTGGACCCGGCCGGGAGCCCGGCCGAAGAACTGGCACGCAGAGGGGCCAACATGGCCACCATGCGCCTGCTCGCCGGCGACCCCTACATGCACGACCCCACGCTGCTGTCCCGGCTCGGGCAGGTCCAGGTGCCCGCTCTCCTGCTCTGGGGTGAGAGCGACCGCATTGTCACGCCCGCCTATGGCGCCGCGTACGCCGAAGCGTTCGGCCGCGGCCGGCTCGAGGTCATCCCCAGGGCCGGCCACCTTCCGCAGATCGAGCAGCCGGACGCCACCTTCGCGCTGATCGACGAGTACCTGCGCCAGACGGACGGCCGGTTGCGCCAGCACTGAGCGGTGCTGCTCACCGTTGCGAAAAGCGCGCCGGCGACTGCCACCCTTCCTGCCGCATCATGTGCGCCCCCGGGTCAGGAATGCCGTCAGCGCGGCCAGCGTCTCGTCGGGTGCCTCTTCCGCCGGGTAGTGGCCGCACGGGACAGTGACCGTCTCCACGTCGTCCGCGGCCAGGCGCATCATCGCGCCGACGTGGTCGGCCAGATACGCCGTCCCCCCGATCGCCAGGACGGGCAGTTGCAGGCGACGGGCCGCGCGCCGCTCGTTCTGGGCGATGGTGGTGTCGAGAGCGCGGTAGGGCGCAAAGCTCGCACGGAGGGCGTCCGGGTCCCCGGCGAGGGTGTCGATGTAGTGCCGGACGGCGTGCTCGGGCAGTGGTGCGGCTGCCTTGGCCGCGAACTGCCGGCCGAAGAAGAGGTCTTCGCGGCCCTGGACCAGTTGCTCGTTGAGTTCGGGGAGCCGGTTGAACGTGAAGTGCCACAGCCGGTCGTTGTTCTCGGTGCTGCCGAGCAGGGGCGGTGAGGGGGCGAGGCCCGGGATGAGGGCTTCCGCGACGGCCAGGTGGTCGACGCGGCCCGGGTGATCGGCGGCCAGCGCGTAACCGACCCACACGCCCACGTCGTGCCCGGCGACGTGGAAGCGGTCGTGCCCGAGCGCCGTCATCGCGGCCGCCGCGTCGCGCGCGAGGTTGCCGGTGTCGTAGCCGTCCAGAGGCTTGTCCGACAGGCCCACCCCGCGGGCGTCGAGCGCGACGACCTGGAAGTCATGGGCGAGGGCCGGCATCAGCAGACGCCACGCATACCACGTCTGAGGCCATCCGGCGAGGAGCAGCAGCGCAGGCCCCGAGCCTCCGGTGACGGCGTGCAGGCGGACCTTGCCGGTGTCGACGTAGTGGCTGGTGAAGGTGCGGGCGAAGCCGTCCGGGAGCTGCGGCGCGCGGGAGACGGAGCCGGGGTCGTCGGCGGTGAGGAGGGCGGCGGCAGAGGGCGTCATCAATGATCACCTTCGCTGGAATGGCGACGGCAGGCACACCCACCATCTTGGAACGATTAGTCAAACATAGTTGGACCGGTCGATACAAGATGGAGGTAGACTCGGAGCGAGATCCCGCGGAGAAAGGTGCACGGCATGTCCGGCCGAAAGCAGTTCGACGTCACCGCCGCACTGGATCAGGCCATGCGCGTGTTCTGGCAGCAGGGATACGAGGGCGCCTCGCTCGACGCCCTGGGATCTGCCACCGGTCTCGGACGCGGCTCGCTGTACGGCACCTTCGGCAACAAGGACGCCCTGTTCCGTCAGTGCCTCGACCGGTACGTCTCGGTCTACGGCGGCCGCCAGGAGAAGGCGCTCGCCGGGCACGCCGGTGATCCCGTGCGTGCCGTGGCGGCGTTCCTCGACACGACCCTGGCCCGGATCGCCGATCCCGCGGTGCCGGACGGCTGTCTCATCGCCCAGTCCTCGGCCCAGGCGCCGACGCTCAACGAGGAGAACGGCGCCCATGTCCGCGCACTGGTCTCCGCCCAGCGCGCCCGGGTGCGCGCTGCACTCGGGAGCGCGGCGGCGGATGCACAGGTGCTGGACGAACTCGCCCTGTACGTCGTCGCCGTCAACCAGTCCCTGGGTGTACTCAGCCGGGCCGGTGTGCCGCACGAGGAACTGCGTGCCGTGACCCGGCTGGCGGGCGCGACGGTGGCGGACACGCTGGCCCGGAGCGCCTGAAGTCCGGCCGACCCGACCCGACCCGTCAGCCGCCGGGGCCGCTGCGCACGAAGAGGCAGAACGGGTGGCCCGCCGGGTCGTGCAAGACCCGTACATCGGTCTGAGGCTGGACATCGGCCACGGTCGCTCCCAGTTCGAGGGCGTGCTCGACGGCTGAGGGCAGGTCGTCCACCTCGATGTCCAGATGCATCATCATCTGCTGCTCGGACCGGCGGGAAGGCCACTGCGGGCGTGCGAAGAGCGGCTCTGTCTGGAAGGACAACCCGGTGGTGCCGTCGGCCGATGCGATCTCCACCCAGCCGGGTTCTTCCGTCCGCAGCCGCCACCCGAGCAGGGCCTGGTAGAACCGTGCGAGCTCGTGGGCGTCCGGTGCGTCCAGAGTGGTCGCGGCCAAGGTGAAACGCGGTGCGGGCTTCATGCAGTAGTGCTGCCCGGTTCCGCTGCTGTCAGACCGACGTGCCGCGCGGGTCGCACAGGGGTGGGACGCCGGGCCCGGGGTAACCGCGTCTGTACGAAGACCAAGTCGTGCGGCAGGCCATGTCGTGCGGCAGTTGTCGTCGACCTTCACGGGAGGACAGTCGTGCCTGGCATGTTGGAGAAGATCAAGCAGTTCAGCAGGAGCCCGCAGGGACGGCGTGCCGCCGAGCAGGTGCGCCGTGCCTCGGCCGATCCGCGTCGCCGCGCCCAGGCTCGGCAACTGCTCGGCAGGCTCCGCGGACGCAGCCACTGAACCTGAGCGCGCTCGCCACGGCGGGTGGACGCCGGTGACGCCGCTCGGTAAGAAACCGAGCACACCGCATCCACCCGCACGGCTGCCGGGGAAGACAGACCACCGGGCGTGCCGCGGGGCGGGAAGGAGGTGCGGCGCAGATGACCGACCTTCGTGATCGGCTGGGCAGGGCCGTGTTCCGGCGAGTGGCCGGGCCGGACGGCCCCGCCAACCGCGCCCGTATCCACGACACGCCCGGACCCCGCTGGTTCGGCCCCGGACGTCCCATCCGCACCGTCCACGGCGACGCGTCGATGTTCATCGGCGGGCTGAGCGCTCTGCTCCTGCAGTCCCTGCACCCGCTCGCCATGGCCGCCGTGTCCGCGCACTCCGGGTTTCGCGGAGATCCCTGGGGGCGGCTGCAGCGCACCAGCACCTTCCTCGCCGTAACGACCTACGGCACCGTCTCCGACGCCGAGGCAGCCGTCGAACGCGTGCGCGCCATCCATCGGCAGGTGCGGGGGACCACCGCCGAGGGACTGCCCTACCACGCCGCGGACCCGCATCTGCTGGGCTGGGTGCACGCGGCCGAGACCCACAGTTTCCTGCGCGCCCACGAACGCTACGGGGCCCGCCTCCTCGACCCGGCGGAGTACGACGACTACGTGGCCGACACCGCGCGGGTGGCCGAGGCACTGGGCGTGGTCGACCCACCCCGGGACCGCCGGGCCCTGGCCGCACTGCTGGCCACCTACCAGCCGGAACTGCGGGCCACCCCGGAAGCCCGGGCCGCCGCCCGGTTCCTGCTGCTGCACCCACCCGTTCCGCTCGCCGTGCGGCCGTTCTACGGCGTCCTGGCGGCGAACGCGGTGGCACTGCTCCCGCCGTGGGCGCGCAGCGTCCTGCGACTGCCCCGGGTCCCGGTCGTGGAGGGGCTCGCCGTCCAGCCCGCGGGTCTGCTGCTGACGCACACCATCCGCTGGGCCATGACCCCGGGAGCGCGCTCGCCGGTGGAGTGAGGCCCGGCGGGCGCACGATGTGGGCCCCGCACGCCGTACGGGGCCCACACGGTCAGCAGGTCGAGTTGGTCTGGGTCAGCAGACCCAGCCGCCAGGGCAGGCTGTTGTAGTCACCGCCGGCGTTGGGGTCCTTCCCCTGGTACAGGTACTGGAGCTTGCAGGCCGGGATCGTGAGTGTCTGGTCGTAGCCCGCGCGGATCATCTCGCCGTGACTGATGTCCCGGCTCCAGGTACCGGCGGGAAACGTCACGTTGTTCGACTTGGCGAACGGGTTGCTCTCGGACGCGGCCAGGGGTGACCACGAGCCGGCGAGACTGCTGGAAGTCCAGGAGCGGAAGTAGCGCCGGCCGTCCGAGGCGATCGCCTCGACGAGCAGCAGGTACTGATTGCTGCCCTGCACCTTGTAGACGTTGCTCGCTTCGAACAGGGCGTACTTGGAGTCCTGGGCCGCGATGACGGTGTCGGTGAAGCCGTTGGGGAACTGGCCCACTGTCGTCCGGGAGCGGTAGAGATGACCGTTGTCGTCCGAGGAGAACAGGTAGCAGTTGGCGCTGTCGCAGATCACCCACATGTCGACCCAGTAACCGTTGCCGATGTTCTGGCGGATGATGTCCGGCATCGACGAGTAGAAGTTCTTCGGGGCACTCCACCCGTTGGGGTTGCTGATGTCGGGGTTCGTCGAGTACGACGCGTTGCCGGTCTGGTAGACGAGGTACCACAGGCGTTGCGGGGCGTTGTAGAAGACCTGCGGTGCGGCCCGGTACCCGGCGCCGATGGCGGTGCGGTCCAGGTAGTGGTGCGTGGCCGAACCGGCCTGGGACCAGTCGGAGAAGCTCAGGTACACCAGGTTGTACCCGGCGGAGTTCGCGGTGCTCGCGAACACGTGGTACTTGCCGTTGTAGTAGACGACCGACGGGTCCTTGATCCCCGCGATGTTGTGCGTCGCGTCCGACTTCGGCCCGATCAGGGCGCCGCTGGAACTCCAGCGGAAGGAGGAGGGGAGCGCCGCGGCGGACCGGGCCGCGGATGCGTCCGTCCGCTGTGCCCCGGCGCGGCCGCCCAACGCCGTGAGCGTCGACTGGTAGGCGGGCTTCTTGTTGCCGTTGCGGTCGAACAGCAACGGGTTCTCACCGCTGCGCCAGGAGTCGCTGTCGCGGATGCCCCAGACGGTGATGCCGGTGCAGCGCGCCACGTTCATGCAGGCCCGCACCGTGTTCGTGTACGCGGCCGTGGGCGCCTGCGCGATGTCCAGCTCGGTGATCTGGACGTCCACGCCGAGCGCGGCGAAGTTCGACAGGGTCGTCTGGAAGCTCCCGGGCGGGCCGCCCGCCCCGAAGTGGGACTGGAGGCCGACGCAGTCGATGGGCACGTCGCGCGCCTTGAAGTCGCGCACCATGCGGTAGACGCCCTGGGTCTTGGCGTCGCTCCAGTTCTCGATGTTGTAGTCGTTGTAGCAGAGCTTGGCCGACGGGTCGGCCGAGCGCGCGGTGCGGAAGGCCTCCTCGATGAAGCCGGTGCCCAGCACGTCCCGGAAGACCGAGCTGCGCATCTGGCCGCTGCCGCCGTCGGCGAAGGCCTCGTTGACCACGTCCCAGGCGTAGATTTTGCCCCGGTAGTGGTTCATCACCTGGGTGATGTGGTTGTTCATCACGCTGCGCAGGGTGTTGGCGTCCCTGATGGAGCTGACCCAGCCGGGCAGTTGCTGGTGCCAGACCAGGGTGTGTCCGCGCAGGCGTTGTCCGTGTGACTGGGCCCGGTTCGCGATCTGGTCGCCGGGGCCGAAGTTGAACGAGCCGCGGGAGCGCTCGATGGTGTCCCACTTCATCTCGTTCTCGGGCGTGACCGCGTTGAACTCACGGTCCAGGATCCCGGTGTACGTGCCGTCGCCGAGGCGTCCGGCGGCCACGGCGGTACCGAAGTACCGCCCGGACTGGGCCGCCTGGGCGCCCAGCGTGGAGGCCCGGACGCCGTCGGGTGCGGCGCTCGCGGCGCCGGGGGTGACCAGGGCGGCCACGGCCAGCAGGGACAACACCGAGGCTCGGCGACGGCCGAGCCGCTTCAGCGGGTTCATGGTTCTCCTCGTACGGTCGGGTGGGGGGTTGCGCCGTGCGATGGACGGGAGGGGATCAGGGCGTCGACAGCTCGAACCGTGCGATGCGGACCGCGCCGCCGAGCGCCCGGGTGGCGTGGTTGAAGAGGGCGAATCGGTAGCCCATGAAGAAACGCCAGTCGTTGCCCATGGAGAAGGCGGGCCCGAGCCGGGTGAAGTGGGTGCCGTCGGTGCTGTAGGAGAAGGTTCCGGGGCGAGCCGCGCCGGGGCGGATGTCCGCGGTCGCGCGCAGCCAGACGCGGCCTCCCGCGAGGGGCGCGCTCGCGACCTCGGTACCGGTCGCGGTGGTGTTCCAACTGCCGTCCATGGTCAGCCCATTGACCATCGTCACCCGCGCCGCGCCACCGTCGCGCTTGACGCCGATCCACGCGGAGGAGTCGCGGAACAGCGCGAGTCCTGCCCGGTCGCCGTCCCGCATCGCGGAGTGGTCGAGCTCGACCGTGGCGGTGGAGGTGGGCCCCTGGATGCGGTGCGTGAGGGTGTTGCGGGCCCAGTACAGGTCGTCGGTGACGGTCGCGGTCCGCAGGGTCAGGCCGTCGCCGGCCGACCACTTGGTGTTGTCCGGATTGTGGTTCCACTCCCATCTCGGCTTGAGGGCCGTGCCGTCGAAGGTGTCCACGCCGGTCATGGGAGTGACCTGGCGGGGCGGAGCGGGCACGGCGGGGCCGGGGTACGACGTGCCCCAGGCGCCGTTCACCAGTTGGACGACGGGCCAGCCGTCCGGGGTCCAGGTGACCGGTGCGAGGACCGGCACCCGGCCGCCGGGATAGGCGTCCACGAAGGCCATGTAGTACCAGGCGCCGCCCTGTGTCTGCACCAGCCCGCCCTGGTGCGGGACACCGCCGCCGGGGATCGGCCCGCGCAGGTCGAGGAGGACCTGTCGCATCGTGTACGGGCCGAAGGGACCGCCCGACGACTTCAGGATGTACTGCCCGTTGGCCGGACGGGTCAGGAAGATGTAGTACTGCCCGTCGATCTTGTAGAAGCGGGAGCCCTCGAGGGTGCCGACGCTCGACGGTGTGGTGAACACCTGCTGGCTGCGGACCTGGCTCCGGCCGTCGGGCGAGAGCTGGGCCACGCTGATGGTGGTGTTCCCGTACGCCACGTACAAGGTGTCGTCGGTGTCGACGAGCAGCCCCGCGTCGTAGTACGGGGTGTTGATCGTCGTCAGCCTGCTCCACGGCCCCTCGACGGCGGTGGCGGTGTAGACGTACGTCCTGGCGAAGTCGATCTGGCCGAGCCAGTAGAACGTCCTGTTGGCCGGACGGTAGGCCAGTGACGACGCCCAGATCCCCCTGACGTAGCCACGGGCACCGTTCAGGTCGTACTTGGCGCCGAAGTCGAGCACGGGCACCGAGTGACCGGCGATCTCCCAGTTGACGAGGTCGTACGAACGCAGGACGGGGGCGCCCGGTGAGTAGTGCATGGTCGAGGCGGAGGCGTAGTAGGTGCCGCCGACGCGGATGACGTCGATGTCCGCGAAGTCCTGCCAGATCACCGGGTTCGTGTACGGCGCGGCGGCCGTGGGGGCCGGTCCTCGGGCGGTAGCGGAAGCGGCGGTGGGGGAGGGCCCCGCCAGGGACAGGAAGGCGCCGGCGACCAGGCCGCCGCCGACGGTCAACGCCTGTCGGCGATTCAAGGGTTGGCGAGGACATGACATATCCATGTGTCGTTCTCTCTGCGAGGGAGCGCTGCGGGGGCGGGGCTGTCCTGCTCGTTCGAGAGTGTGAACGCCGACTGACGTGTCGGGCAATCAGGATGATATGTGCCTGACACATCCCGTCAATGCCTATCGCAGGATTCGCTGTTGGCATCGAAATGTTTCGGCGATTTGAGGGTCCCGATGTACTGAAGTGAACAGTTGACAGTCCATCAGGTGTTGACACATACGTGACTACCTCTAGCATCCGTAAAGCCAACGATCCGAAACCAGACCGAAATTTCGAGCCGTCGATGAATGTCATGCGCCTGACATGAGGTCGCCCCGCGCGGTTTCATCCACTGTCTTGCCGTGTCTCGCGACGTTCCCTGAAAGGAATCACCGATGCCCCGACCCTCAGCCAGACGACTGCTCCGCGTCCTCGCGGCCGCCGCGCTGACCGTCACCGCGTCCCTGACGGCTTCCGCCCACTCCACCGCTTCGGCCGCCCCCGGCAGCCCCGCGCTCACCCCGCCCCTGGGCTGGAACAGCTGGAACAGCTTCGGGTGCGGGGTCACCGAGGCACAGGTCCGCCAGGCCGCGGACGCGATGGTCTCCTCGGGCATGCGGGACGCCGGGTACCGGTACGTGGTGGTCGACGACTGCTGGTTCGACCCGCAGCGTGACGCGGCCGGCAACCTCCGGGCCAGTCCGGCCAAGTTCCCGAGCGGGATGAAGGCGCTCGGGGACTACATCCACGGCAAAGGTCTGAAGTTCGGTATCTACCAGGTGCCGGGCGAGCGCACCTGCGCGCAGACCAGCGGTGCCTATCCGGGGTCGACGGGCAGCAGGGGACACGAGGCCCAGGACGCCTCGACCTTCGCCTCGTGGGGCGTCGACTACCTCAAGTACGACTGGTGCTCCTCCAGCGGCACCCGCGATGAACAGGTCGCGCGTTTCTCGCTGATGCGGGACGCCCTGCGTGCCACCGGACGGCCGATCGTCTACAGCATCAACCCCAACAGCTTCCACGCCATCACCGGTGCCACGTACAACTGGGGCGAGGTCGCCGACCTGTGGCGGACCACCGAGGACCTCCTCGACATCTGGCAGAACGGCAACACCAACAGCTATCCGATGGGCGTCGGCAACGTCCTGGACATCACCGCGCCGTTGGCGGCCCAGTCGGGTCCGGGGCACTGGAACGACCCCGACATGCTGGTCGTGGGCCGCCCCGGCCTGTCGCTCACGGAGTCCCGCTCCCACTTCGCCCTGTGGGCCCTGCTGGCCGCCCCGCTCATGGCCGGCAACGACATCCGCACCATGTCCCCCGACGTGAGCGCGGTCCTGCGCAACCCGCGTCTGCTGGCGGTGAACCAGGACGCACTGGGCGCCGGCGGGCGCAGGGTCCGCGACGACGGCAGCGCCGAGGTGTTCGCCAAGCCCCTGTCCGACGGCTCGGTCGCGGTCGGGCTGTTCAACCGGGGCAGCGGTACCGCGACCCTCACCACCACGGCCGCACAAGTCGGGCTGTCCGGCGGTCCGTTCACCCTGACGGACCTGTGGAGCGGCGGTACCTCCAGCACCTCCGGGCAGATCTCGGCGAGCGTCCCCGCGCACGGCGTGGCCGTGTTCCGGGTGAGCGGTGGCAGCCCGCTGGCCGCCACCACCTCGCGACTGCGCGGCAACGCCTCCGGCCGCTGTCTGGACGTGGACAACGCCGCCACCGCGGCCGGAGCCACCGCACTGATCTGGGACTGCCACCAGGCCGCCAACCAACTGTGGACCACGTGGGCCGGCGGCGAGATCCGCGTCTACGGCGACAAGTGCCTGGACGCCTACAACCAGGGCACCGCCAACGGAACCCGGGTCATCATCTGGTCCTGCAACGGCCAGGACAACCAGAAGTGGACCCTCGGCTCCGACGGGACGATCCGCAACCTCCACGCCGGGCTGTGCCTCGACGCCGATCAGTCCGGCACCGCCAACGGAACGCCCCTGGTCCTGTGGACCTGCAACGGCCAGGCCGGCCAGAGGTGGACCCGCGCATGAGGGGCGTCGCGCTCCTGTCCCCCCACCAGGAAAGCACCCACCGGACAAAGCACCCGCCGAACAAGGGGAGTCGCATGATGACAAGGGCACGATTCCGCTTATGGCACACCGTTGTCGCGGTGCTGCTCGTGCTGGCCACGGGAGGCCCGGCAGTGGCCGCCGGCCGAGGCGAGAACGTCCCGCTCACCGCCTCCGGCACAGCCACCCCGACCGCGGGATGCGGGAAGACCCCCACGCTGACCAGCGGTACCCACACGATCCAGAGCGGCGGCAAGAACCGCAGCTTCATCCTGAGGATCCCGGACGGCTACGACCGCAACCACCCCTACCGGCTGGTCTTCGGATTCCACTGGCTGGGCGGTACCTCCACCGACGTCGCCACCGGCCGCACGGTCGACACCGGCACCTGGGCCTACTACGGGCTGCAGCGACTGGCGAACAACAGCGCCGTCTTCGTCGCCCCACAGGGCCTCAACAACGGCTGGGCCAACTCCGGCGGGGAGGACGTCGCCTTCGTCGACGACATGATCCGGCGGATCGAGGCGGACCTGTGCGTCGACACCACCCAGCGCTTCGCGCTCGGCTTCAGCTACGGCGCCGCCATGTCGTTCGCCCTCGCGTGCGAGCGCGCCACGGTCTTCCGCGCGGTCGCGGTGCAGAGCGGCGGGCAGCTCAGCGGATGCGCCGGCGGCACCCAGCCCATCGCCTACCTCGGAGTGCACGGCCTCAGGGACAACGTCCTCGGCATCTCCGGCGGACGGGCGATGCGGGACCGGTTCGTCAGGAACAACGGCTGCACCGCGCAGAATCCGCCGGAGCCCGCCCAGGGCAGCCTGACGCACCGGGTCACCACCTACTCGGGCTGCTCGGCCGGGCATCCGGTCGCCTGGGCCGCGTTCGACGAGGGACACATCGCCGCCCCGCAGGACGGGGCGCCCGGTGACAGCGGCAGGACCTGGGTGCCGGGAGAGGTGTGGAAGTTCTTCACGCAGTTCCAGACCTCCGACCCGTCACCGGGTACCGCCACCTGCAAGGTCAACCGCACCGTCAGCGCGTGGACCAGCGGCCTGACCTCGAACATCACCATCACCATCACCGGCACCACCGCGATCGACGGCTGGTCCCTGGCCTTCACCCTGCCCGGCGGGCAGAACATCACCTCCGGCTGGAACGCGGACTACTCACCCGCCTCCGGCCAGGTCACGGCCAGGAACCTCTCCCACAACGCCACCATCGCGCCGGGCGCCTCCGTCGGCATCGGCTACCAGGCCGTCCACACCGGCGACACGGCCGCGCCGGGCTCCTACACCCTCAACGGGAACGCCTGCGCCGTATCGGGGAGTTGACGGAGCCGACCGCAGAGAGACCGACTACACCGCCGTGAAGCTCCACAGCAGGTTGGTGCTGTTGCCGAAGGTCCACTGCTTGGTGACGGAGCCCGAAGCGACGTCGCCGCCGCCGTCGAGGACCAGACCGGTGGTGCGGTTGGCGATCGAACAGCGGTCACCGCCCCGGTGGGTGATCGTCCACTGCTGGTTGGTGCCGCCGTTCCAGGGGGCCTGCCGGGCGGCGGAGCCGTCCTCGGTGGCCCCCCAGCCGTCGGCGACCATGCCGTTCGTACGGTTGACCAGCCGGTAGTAGCCGCCTCCGACAGCCTCCGCATGCCACTGCAGGTTCGAACTGCCGTCCCAGGTCCACTGCTTGAGGTTGGCGCCGGAGGCGACGTTGCCGCCGCTGTCCAGGGCGAGGCCGTCGGTGGCGTTGACGATCCGGAAGTACGTCGCCGGGTTGAACTGGACCCTCACCGAGGCGATCTGGTCGTTGTTGCCGGTGACCCTCAGATCGGGGTTGTCGGCGGTGAACGTCCACGCGGTTCCGGTGAAGTCGTCGCCGGAGTAGCCGATCATCTGGTAGCCGGGGGCCGGCCGGAGGGAGGAGAGGGTGCCCGGCCCCGGCCCGGCCGCACTCAGGTCCGCCGCGGTGTAGTCGCCGACGGCGAGCACGGCGGCCTTGCCGGTGTAGCCGGTGTCCGGGAAGACGACGGCGCCGGCGAGGGGCCGCAGAGCGGGGATCGTGCCGGAGAAGGTGAGCTTCAGTACGTAGGCGTTGGCGCCGTACGGCGCCGAGGTCGGCAGGGTGACGGCGAGCCCGGAGGAGGTCTGGGCCGGCGCGGGCAGGTCGATGTAGGTGCCGGCGGTGGAGCCGAGGAGCTTGACCGAGGTCAGCGACGAGAGGTTGATCCGGTCCGAGCCGAGCGTCTTGATCGTCAGTGAACTGCCCGGCCAGCCCAGGACGGTGGCGTACAGGACGTTGTCGGCCTTGTCGCGGGTGAAGCGGATGTCCTGTGGGGTCCCGGCGGTCGGGCTGGTGAAGGCGCCGCCGCCCATCTTCGTCGGCCCCTCGCCATACGTCGTCCAGGCCCGGGTTGCGTACACCGACTCGCTGAAGCGCCTCAGGTGGTCACCGATACCGAGCAGGATGTCCTTCTGCGCCTGGGGGATGCTGCCGTCGGCCATCGGCGCGATGTTCAGCAGCACATTGCCGTTCTTGCTGACCCGGTCGATGAACGAGTGCAGCATCTGCTGAACGGTGTAGTAGCCGATGCCTTGCGTGTAGCACCAACTGCTGCTGGAGATGCTGTCGTCGGTCAGCCAGTACGGCGAGGTGAGATCGGCAGGGCCGCCGCGTTCGTAGTCGAAGACCTCACCTTTGCCGTTCATGCCGTCCTTGTAGGTCGCGACGACCTCGCGGCCCCAGCTGTCGGCCTGGTTGTAGTAGTACGCCAGGAAGTTCAGGCGCTGCGTCTCGTCGACGGCGTCCAGATTGAAGTCCTGCCACAGGATGTCGGGCTGGACGCGATCGATGACCTCCTTCAGCTTGTCGAACCAGAGCTGGTTCTCCGCGGCCGGGGCGAGCTGCCCGTAGAGCTTCTTGAGGCTGGGGTCCGTCTGGGCGGGGGCGAACTCGTAGAAGCCGGTGAAGTTGTACGCGTGGTGCATGGCCACCAGCAGCTTGAGGCCCCTGGCGCGGATCGCCGTGGAGAACAGCCGCAGGAGGTCGAGGCCGGGCCCCTTCTTCACCGAGTTCCACTCGTTGACCTGGCTGTCCCACATGGAAAAGCCGTCATGGTGCTCGGCGACCGGACCGGCGAACCTGGCCCCGGCGTCGACGAACAACTGCACCCACTCGTCGGGGTCGAACTTCCCGCCGGCCGACTTCAGCTTCGGTGCGAACTGCACGGTGTTGCCCGTCAGGTCTCGCGCGCCGTTGATGAAGTTGTGGTACGGCCAGGCCGCCGGTTGGCCGTAGGTCGCGATGTGATGGCGGTTCGCGTTGCTCCCGGCCTGGTACATGTTGCGCGGATACCACTCGTTGTCGAAGGCGGGGACGCTGAAGACGCCCCAGTGGAAGTAGATGCCGAACTTCGCGTCCTGGAACCATTCCGGGGCCGGCGGATGCTGGTCGACCGAGTTCCAGTCGGGCGTGTACGTGCTGGGCGCCGCCTGGGCGGCACCGGCCAGCAAGTTGCGTCTGCTGGTGGAACTCGACATGGAGACATCCCTGGGGCGTGGGGGCCGCTTGTTACGCATGACGGTCTGTCATGGCTCCGTGGGATGTCAATTACTTTACAGGGATGAAAGTAGCTGATGCGTAAGGCAAGTTGCCCTATTTGTTATTTTTTCTCGGGGAATTGGCTTAGGCAGACATCGTATGTCTTGCTGCCATCGCCGAGGTCTATGAGGCGCACCGGACCGTCTCTGCCCGCCGGTGCGGTCGCCGTCCCGTCATACGCAGCCCCGTATCATCAGCGTCGCCTTTGGCACGCGGACTGCGGCGTGGGTCGGGGCGCGACGTGGAGAAGGGATGCGCGGTGTCTCTGACGGACAGGGCGATCGAGCAGATCCGTGAGCTGATCCGGACCGGAGCGCTGCCTCCGGGGTCGAAGCTCCCTCCGGAACCGGATCTGGCCGCGCAGCTGGGGCTGTCCCGCAACCTCGCCCGTGAAGCGGTCAAGGCCCTGGCCGTCGCACGGGTCCTGGAGGTCCGGCGGGGCGACGGCACCTATGTGACCAGCCTCCAGCCGAGCCTTCTGCTGGAGGGACTCGGTGGTGCGGTGGAACTGTTGCAGGGCGACTCGGTCGCGCTCCAGGACCTCATGGAGGTACGGCGGCTCCTCGAACCGGTTGCCACGGCCCTTGCCGCGACCCGAATCTCCGACGACCAACTGGCCGAAGTCAAGGGGCACTTGGATGCCATGCGTGAGGCGCGTGAGGACGTCGAACGACTCAACGCCCATGACGCGGCCTTCCATCGGGCCGTCGTCTCGGCCACGGGCAACGAATCCCTCCTCGCGCTCCTGGAGGGCATTTCCGGCCGCACGCTGCGTGCCCGGATCTGGCGCGGCCTGGTCGACTCCCGGGCGGCGGGCCGCACCCTCGCCGAGCACGAGGCGATCTTCGAGGCGCTGGCCGCACGCGACGCGGTCCTCAGTCAGGCGGCGGCGCTGCTGCACGTGAGCAACACCGAACGGTGGCTGAAGGCGCACCTCAGCGCGGCCGAGGCCCTTCCCTCCGGTACGACCGCGGGCTGACGGGGAGCCCGCCCGCCCGCGTCCTCATGGGGCAGGGCCGCCAAGGGCCTGGTCGGTCCTGACTTGCTGCGCGCGAGGCGCCTCCGACACCGCCGGCACGGCAAGAAGGCCCGGGGGAAGCTGACCCGGTACGCCCGGATGGTGGCCCGCGCAGGCCGAAGAAGGGGCAACCGGCATCGAAGGGCTACCGCGAGGCGAAGAAACCGCGGGGCGAAGGCCCACATGAAGGTCACCAGGAAGCGGGAGGGCAGCCGCCGCGAGTGGGTCAAGAAGGTGGGTCCGCGACCGCGACGCCATCGCTGTCGAGCACTTCCGCCCGAAGTTCCTGCCCAAGGTGACCATGGCCCGCAAGGCCGCTGACGCCGCCATCGGAGCCACCAAGGCCGCTCTGATCGACATGGGCTGCGAACGCCGGCGGGACATCCGCCTCGTCCACCCCGCGCATACCACGATGGACTGCGCGCACTGCGATGCGAGAGTCGGGCATCGCCTGCCGCTGGGTGAGCGCACCTACACCGACACCTACACCTGCACCACGTGCGGAAACGTGTCCCCCAGGGACAAGAACTCCGCCCGCGTGATGCTCGTCCGTCTGGGTCTCAGCCCGGCTGATGCTGATGGCGGACCTGACGGAGTCCTGCTAGGACTCCGAGGCCGTGTTCCCGGGCGCGAGGCCCCGCCAGGGCCGTGACTCCCGTCGGCGCCCGGTCCGGCGTTCCCGTCCCGCACGCGCTCTCTGTAACCGATCGTGTTCACACCGTTGACATCTTCCTCACCTGCCTCTACGGTCGCGCCGCCATATAGAACGCGTGACGAAATCTCGGACATTCGAAGGCGGTTCCCCTGTGCATGCCCGGAACAGCGGGAGGCAGGTCTGTACGGCAGGACCGCCGACCCCCTGACGTTCGGCCCGTCCAGGGCAACCGGGTATCCACCCGCTCCACCCGCACGGCACCCGTCCGAGCACCTGCACGTCTGATGCGCCGTCATCCTGTCAACGACGACAAGAACAAGGACCCATTCACCATGCTCGACCGAAGAGCCGCCCTCGCCGCCCTCGCAGGAACCGCCTCCCTCGCCCTTACCGTGTCCGCCTGCGGCAAGGAGAGCGAGGGCAGCTCCCAGAGCCGCACCGAGGGCGGTACCGTCGGCATCGCCATGCCGACCCAGTCCTCCGAGCGCTGGCTCGCCGACGGCAAGAGCGTCGTCGAGGGTCTGAAGAGACGGGGGTACAAGACCAAGCTGGTCTACGGCGACGACGACCCGAAAGCCCAGCTGTCACAGATCGGGACCCTGATCGAGCAGGGCGTCGACGCACTGATCATCGCGGCCATCGACGCCAAGTCGCTGAACGGCGTGCTTCAGCGGGCCTCCGACGCGCGCATCCCGGTGATCTCCTACGATCGGCTCATCCTCGGCACCGGGAACGTCGACTACTACGTCTCCTTCGACAACGAGATGGTCGGCCGGATGGAAGCCAACTACATCATCGGGAAGCTCGGCCTGGAGAAGGGCAAGGGCCCGTTCAACATCGAGCTCTTCGCCGGTTCCCCCGACGACAACAACACCAAGTACTTCTTCAACGGCTCGATGGCGCTCCTGCAACCGTTCCTGGACAGCAAACAGTTGGTCGTCCCGTCCCATCAGACCGGGCTGGGCCAGCTCACCACCCCGCGCTGGGACGGCCCCACCGCGCAGAAGCGCATGAGCGGCCTGCTCAGCCGGTGGTACGTAGGCAGGACTCTCGACGCGGTCCTGTCACCGTACGACGGCATCTCCCGCGGTGTCCTGTCCGCGCTGGAGGAGCAGGGCTACGGCTCCGCCGGCAAGCCCTTCCCGATCGTCACCGGTCAGGACGCCGAGCTGCCCTCGGTGAAGTCGATCATCGCGGGCCGGCAGTCGCAGACCGTCTACAAGGACGTCCGCGCCCTCGCCGACGCCGCCGCGTGGGTGGTCGACGACATCCTCAGGGGCCGGGCGCCGCGGATCAACGACCGGTTCAGCTACAACGACGGCGTCAAGAAGGTGCCCGCCTACCTGCTCCAGCCGCAGAGCCTCGACAAGACCAATGTCGAAGTACTGGTCAGGGACGGCTACTACACCGCCGAGGAGCTCACGTAGCGACGGGATGTGTCCGAGCCCGGCCCCGGCCCTCAGGCCGGCTGCCGCTCGGACAACTCTCGGAGCAACGCGCTGTATTCGTCGGGATGCTGCTCTGGCAGGATCCCCAGCCGCTGGTGAACGGCAGTTGGCGTGGCTGTCCGTGGCTGTCCAGTTCGTCCGACAGGGTTTCAGCGGAGTGCGGGTCGGCCACCGGAGTGAGACGATCAAGGGGTCGGTCGGAAGCCTTCAAGGCTGAGACCGCCCCGACGGCACCATCAGGGCCGTGAGGTCAGCGAGCCGGGTGCGGCACCGGCGACGCCGCCCGACGACTGCCATCTGCTGAAGCCGGTGCGCGACAACCTCAGGGCTCTGACCCCGCTGCGCCCGAAACTCGTCCCCAGTCGGCTGGGCGAGGACGCGGTGCTCCTGGGAGCGGTGGCGACAGCCCTCGGCACGGCCCGGGAGCTGGTCTTCGAGCGACGTACGACCACGTCCTGAGCGGCCCGGGCCGACCTTCCGCCCCCAACGCCCCGTCCGTCTTCTCCCGCCCCATTGTGCTTAGCCAACTGCCCCCCTACTGTTCGACTTTGCCTGAGTCTGTTTGATGCTGATCGCTCAGGCGAGAGGGAGGCCGCAGTGCGAGGCAATCGGACCGATGCAGAGACCGCGAGACCCGGTCGCCGCGGGTGGTGGAGGGCGGTCCTCGCGACGGCCGCGACCCTCGCCCTGGCCGTGGGCCTGACCGCGCCCGCCGCGGCCCGGGAGACCGGAGGACCGTCACCCGCTGCCGCGCCTGCCGCCAACCCGCAGCCACACACGGTGAGTCTCGACGGCTACTCGTTCCTCGTCGACGGCAAGCGCACCTACCTCTGGTCCGGCGAGTTCCACTACTTCCGCCTCCCGAGCCCGGACCTGTGGCGGGACATCTTCCAGAAGATGAAGGCCGCCGGCTTCAACTCCACCTCGCTGTACTTCGACTGGGGCTACCACTCGCCCAAGCCGGGGGTGTACGACTTCACCGGGGTGCGCGACGCCGACAAGGTCCTCGACATGGCCGAGGAAGCAGGCCTCTACGTCATCGCCCGCCCCGCGCCGTACATCAACGCGGAGGTCGACAGCGGCGGCCTGCCCGGCTGGCTGACCACCAAGGCGGAGGACAACCGCAGTGACGACCCGCGGTTCCTCAAGTACGCCGACGAGTGGCTGACCCAGATCGACCGGATCATCGCCCGGCACCAACTCACCAACGGCACCGGGTCCGTGATCGCCTATCAGGTCGAGAACGAGTACTACAACGGCTCCGCCTCCGCCCGCTCCTACATGCAGCACCTGGAGGACAAGGCCCGCGCCGACGGCATCACCGTGCCGCTGACCGGCAACAACAACGGCACCTTCAACTCCGGTGCCGGCGCCCTGGACGTCGACGGCCCGGACTCCTACCCGCAGGGCTTCGACTGCTCCAACCCCACGAAGTGGAACGGCGTCCCCGACATCAGCTACGACCATCCGGCGGGCAAGCCCCTGTACTCGCCCGAGTTCCAGGGCGGCGCCTTCGACCCCTGGGGCGGACCGGGTTACGACAAGTGCGCCCAGCTGATCAACGACCAGTTCGCCAACGTGTTCTACAAGCAGAACATCGCCGTCGGCGCGACCGCGCAGAGCTTCTACATGACCTACGGCGGCACCAACTGGGGCTGGCTGAGCATGCCCCAGAACTACACGTCGTACGACTACGGAGCCGCGATCCGCGAGACCCGGCAGCTCGATCCGAAGTACGACGAGGACAAGCTGATCGGGTACTTCACCCAGTCGGTGGCCCCGCTGACCAAGACCGACGCGATCAGGAGCACGCCACCGGACGACTCCGCGGTCGTCGACACCGCCCGGATGAACCCGGACACCAAGACCCAGTTCCACGTACTGCGGCACGGGAACTCCACGTCCACGGCGGTCGACAGAGCCCACATCTCGCTGGACTTCAACGCCCAGCCGGCCGGGGACACCACCTACACCTGGGACGACCCCGACTCCGCGCTGCAGTACGCCGGTTCGTGGTCGCACGTGGCCAACCAGAGCTACACCGGCGGCGACTACAAGAAGACCGAGTCGTTCTCCAACAAGGCCGGTGACTCGGTCACCGTCCCCTTCGACGGCACCGCGATCCGCTGGATCGGCTCGAAGACGAACAACCACGGCAACGCCGACGTCTACCTCGACGGCACCAAGGTGGCGACGGTCGACGACTCCGGCGCCGAGAACCAGGCGGTCGTCTTCCAGAAGACCGGCCTGCCGTCCGGGGCGCACACGCTCAAGATCGTCGTCGCCGGAAACCACGGCTCCGGGTCCACCGACAACTACGTGGCCATCGACGCCATCGACGTGCCGACCGGTGACGCCGCCGCGGAGCCGACCTACCCCGTCGTGCCCGAGCAGCCCGGCACCGCGATCACGCTCGACGGACGCGACTCCCACGTGATCGTGGCGAACTACCGCCTCGGAGAAGCCCAGTTGCAGTACTCGACCTCCGAGATCATGACCGGCGCGACCATCGGCGACCGGGACCTCGCCGTGCTCTACGGCGACTCGGACAGCGACGGCGAGACCGTCCTTCGCTACGCATCCAAGCCCACGGTGACGGCCACCGGCGGTTCCGTCACGACCACCTGGGACCCGGCCACCGGCGATCTGCGGCTGAACTACACCCACAAGGGCCTCATCCGGATCAGCGTCAGCGGCGGCGGGCAGCGCCCGCTGCTGCTGCTCGTGGGCGACAAGGTCACGGCGAAGACCTTCTGGCGTCAGGACACCGCGGCCGGACCGGTCCTGGTGCGCGGCACGCACCTGCTGCGGACGGCGACCAGCCTGAACGGCGGCCGTACGGTGGCGCTCAGCGGCGACAACGCCGACGACCAGAACATCGAGGTGTTCACCTCTGCGGCCCGCGTCACCTGGAACGGCCGGAAGGTGGACACCCGGAACACCGCCACCGGAAGCCTCACCGGCAGGATCCCGACCGCCGCCGCGATCCACCTGCCGGCCCTGACGAACTGGAAGCACGCCGAGGAGTCCCCCGAAGCGGCCCCCGGCTTCGACGACACCGGCTGGCAGGTGGCCGACAAGACCACGACCAACAGCGTGTCCGGCATCAACAAATTGCCGGTGCTCTACGCGGACGACTACGGCTTCCACACCGGCAACACCTGGTACCGCGGCCGCTTCCACGCCACCGGCAAGGAGACCGGCATCCACCTGGTCTCGGACTCCGGTGGCGGCGCACAGGCGTTCTCCGCCTGGCTGAACGGCACCTTCCTGGGCAGCTCCACCACCGGCAGCGCCGACTTCACCTTCCCTGCCGGTGCGGTCAAGTCCAAGGGCGACAACGTCCTCTCCGTGCTCACCGTGAACATGGGGCACGAGGAGGACTACAACTCGACCAACGGCAACAAGACCGCGCGCGGTCTGACCAGCGCCTCCCTCGTGGGAGCGCCGCTGACCTCCGTCACCTGGCGCCTTCAGGGCGTACGCGGTGGCGAGGACCTGCAGGACACGGTGCGCGGCCCGCTCTCGACGGGCGGCCTGTACGGCGAGCGGGCGGGCTGGTCCCTGCCGGGCTACCCGGACGCCAAGTGGAACCGGGTCACCCTGCCGACGACCGACACCCGCCCCGGAGTGTCCTGGTACCGCACCGACGCCACTCTGGACCTGCCGCGCGGCCAGGACACCTCACTGGGCCTGACGTTCACCGACGACCCGGCACGCAAGTACCGGGCCACGATCTTCGTGAACGGCTGGCAGGTCGGCAACTACGTCAACTACCTCGGCCCGCAGCACACGTTTCCCGTCCCCAACGGCATCCTCGACCCGAACGGCCGCAACAGCATCGCCATCGCCGTGTGGAACCTGGACGGCAGCACCGGCGGCCTCGGCAAGGTCTCGCTCACCGACTACGGCAGCTACGCCTCGTCCCTGCGCGTCGCGCAGAACGACAGTCCCCGCTACGACTCCCGGAAGTACGCGATGCCGAGGCCTCCGGGCGCCGAGGTGACTCTGGATGTGCCCGACACCGCTCAGCCGGGGGAGACCTTCACGGCCCGGACGACCGTGCGGGTGCCCAAGGGCGGATCGCCCGCGTCCCGGCTGACGCCCTCGCTCTCCGCTCCCGACGGATGGACGGTGAGCGATCCGAGCCCCGTGTCCCTCAAGCGCCTGCAGCCGGGCGCGTCGGCGACCTTCACCTGGACGGTCCGGCCACCGACCGGGGATCTGCCCGCCGCCTCGGCACTCAGCACCGCGGTGCGGTACGACCAGAACGGACGGCAGCACACCGGAGCCGACGAGCGCATCATCGGCGGGATACCACCGGCTCCTCCGGCCGGTAAGAACGCGGTGAGCGACCTGCCGTTCCTGTCCTCCACCAACGGGTGGGGCCCGGTCGAGCGCGACAGCAGCGTCGGCGAGCAGGCCGCCGGGGACGGCCGTGGGATCAGTATCGGCGGCGTGGGCCACGCCAAGGGCCTCGGCACCAATGCCCTCAGCGACGTCCAGCTCTACCTCGCCGGAAACTGCTCCCGCTTGACGGCGCAGGTCGGCGTCGACGACGAGACGGGCGGCGCCGGAACGGTCACGTTCTCCGTGATCGCCGACGGCAAGACGCTGGTCACCACCCCGACGATCAGCGGCCGACAGACAGCCGTCCCCATCGACGTCGACGTCAGCGGCGCCCAGGTGGTCGACCTCAAGGTCGGCGATGGCGGAGACGGCAACGGCAACGACCACGGCGACTGGGCGGTACCGACACTGACGTGCGGCTGACGGTTGCGTACATGTCCGGATGAGGTCTCACCTTGTCAGCACCACGACACGGTCTCCACTGCCTATCCGCAGGCGGCCGGGCGCGGTCGGTCAGTGCGGTGCTCGGATGCTGTCGATGATGCGGGTCCAGTGGTCGCTGCCGTGGCCGTTCTCGATCGCGTGCCGGTAGTGGGCCTGTACGGCCAACGGGAGCGCCAGGTCGAGGCCGAGCGCGGTGCTGGTCGCGACGATGTGGTCGGCCGTCGCACCCATCATGGTGACGGTGCTGAGGTCGCCGGGATGCTGTCCGGCGTCAAGCGCCGTGCCGGGCTTCTCCTCACCGGCCCTGAGGATGTCGCCGATCGAGTCGGTGAAGGAGAGCAACTCCGGCAGCGCTTCCGATGCCTTCAGCCCTGCCGTACCCAACATCGCGGTGGCGTGCATCAGTGCCGACAGACTGGAGAGGAACACCGCGAGTTGGGCCTGGTACATCATCTGGGCGAGGCCCGGGTCGTCACCCAAGTACCTGGGTTTTCCGAGTGCCGTCAACGCGGTCCGGTGGTTCTCCATCGCCTGGTCGCGGCCGCTGTAGTAGACGTAGGCCGCCTCTGTGCCGACCATCGGCGCGGGAACCATGACCCCTCCGGTGAGGAACGAGGCGCCATGGCCCGCCGCCCAGTTCGCCGCCTCGCGTGTGCGGTCGGGAGTGTCGGAGCTCAGGTTGACCAGTGTGCGGCCGGCGAGCGACGCGGTGGCGCTGTCGAGGATGTCGTACATCGCCTGGTAGTCGGTGAGGCTGAGGATCACGAGGTCGCTCGCCTCGACCGCCTCGCGGGGTGTCGCCGCGAGCGTCGCTCCGTCGGCGACGACGCCGTCGGCCCGGCCGGCGGTGCGGTTCCAGACGGTGACCGGATGGCCGGCGGTGAGGAGGGTGCGGGTCATCGACCGGCCCATCGGGCCGAGCCCGATCACGGTGACAGCGCTGTTCTGCCCGGTGGTGGAGTGCAGTTGTTCGTTCACCTCTCCATGCTCGGAGAGCGCGGCTAGTGTCGGAAGTACCCACTATTTTCTGCGGTACTTACCTTTTAGTAAGGGGTTCGGGGATGGCCAAGCCGCCAAGGTGCGGGCCGTACATCTGTGGCATCGACGCCGCACTCGACGTGGTGAGCGGGAAGTGGAAGGGGCTGATCCTCTGGGAACTCGAAGCCCATGGCATACGCCGCTTCGCTGAGCTTCGTCGCGGCTTACCGGGCGTGAGCGAGAAGATGCTGACACAGCACCTGCGCGAGATGGAGGAGGACGGTCTCGTGCACCGGAAGGTGTACGCCGAGGTGCCGCCGCGCGTGGAGTACTCCCTCACCGAGCACGGGCACACACTCAACCAAGCGCTCGAGCCGCTCGGCGCCTGGGGAGCCGAGCGGATACGCCGCGAAGGCTCCGAAGCGGTTGAGGTGGCCGAGGCATCACGCAGTTGAGCATGCGGGGGCGTCGGCGCTCAGGAGCCTTGACACCTCCTGCCGGAACGGTCCCGGGGCAGCCCGCCGGAGGCTGCCCCCCGCCCCGTTCACCTGTCTACCAGGGCACTACCCCGTTCTCGTCCTGGAAGGTTCCCGTGGGGCTGTCCACGTCGAGAGTCGCCAGGCGCACGACGACCTTGGCGCTCTCCTCCGGCGACCTTCCGATCCCGAACGCCGCGGTGAGGTCGGTCGCGGTGGTCCCTGGCTCGACCGCGTTGAACTTGATGCCCGGCTGGGATTTGGCGTACTGGACGGTGAGCATGGTGGCCGCGGCCTTGGACGCGGAGTAGAGCGCCAACGGCAGGTTGAACTCCGGCCGGTCCGGATTGTTCACCGCCCAGAAGGTCCCGGCGCTGCTGGACACGGTGACCACGGTGGGGTTCGAGGACTTGCGCAGCAGGGGAAGCGCCGCCTCCGTGACGCGCACGATGCCCACCGCGTTGGTGTCGAAGGCCCGCAGAGCCGTGGGCCCGTCAAGAGCCCCGTTCCCCAGGACGCCCGCGTTGTTCACCAGGACATCGAGCCGGCCCTCGGCCGAGTCGATCGTCGCGAGCGCGCTGCGCACCGACGCGTCGTCGGTGACGTCGAGTTGTACGAACCGGGTACCGAGCGAGGCCGCGGCCTTCTCGCCCCGCTCGACGTCACGAGCACCGATGTAGACGACGTGGCCCAGCGCCAGCAGTTGTCCGGCGGTCTCGAAGCCGATGCCCTTGTTGGCTCCGGTGATCAGTGTGATGGGCATGCGTGTCCTCACAAGTCATATGGCCCGAAAGGGCCGTTGATGGTGCCCGGACTGTCGTGGCGAAGACTCAGCCAGTCAGTTGCCGGTGAAGCTCAGCGGCGTCGTGCAGGGCGGTCATATGGACGAACCGGTCGTCGCGGACCTGGTAGATGGCGTACTCGGCGATCTCGAACGAGGCCCCGGTCGGCGCCACGCCGAGCCATGTCTTCACCGGGGTACCGGTGTTGACCAGCCGCGCGGCCGGACGGTCGCCGTCGAAGAGCAGTTCCTTGAGCTCCCAGTGCAGGTCGGGAACCGCGTCCACGTCGTGCTTCTGGACCGCTATGAGGTCGTCCCGGGTGGCGGGCTCACCGTTCAGGGTGGTCCGGTCGTTGATGAACTCGTCCATTCCGTCGAACTCGTGGGCGTTGAGCGCTTCGATATACCGCAGGTAGAAGGCGCGCAGATCACCGTTGGACATGAGGGGACCCTTTCGTGGGGCAGTTGCGGGTGACGAGGTTCGCGCGCACTCAGATCTGGTTCAGGCCTCCGTCGACGTACAGGCTCGAACCGGTGATGAAGCTGCTCTGCCCGGAGGCGAGGAAGGCCACGGCGGCGGCGATCTCCTCGGGACGCGCGAGCCGGCCCAGCGGCACGCGTGTCGCCAGTTGCCGCTGGAACGCTTCCGGGTCGGGGGTGAGTCCCGACAGGGCGGGGGTGTCGGTCGGTCCGGGCGTGACGGTGTTGACCCTGATACCGCGTCCCTTGAGTTCGTTGGCCCAGGTCCGGGCGAAGGATCGGGTGGCGGCCTTGGTCGCCGCGTACACGCCGAGCCCCTCGTCGCCGACGTCCACGTTGGTGGAGCCGTTCAGAATGACCGACGCCCCCTCGTTGAGCAGGGGAAGTGCCTTCTGGACGGTGAACAGCATGCCCCGGACGTTGACGCCGAAGAGGGCGTCGAAGTGGTCCTCGGTGATCTGCTCCAACGGCACCAGCCTGGCGACGGACGCGTTGGCGAACAGGACGTCCAGCCCGTGTCCACGGCTGCGGATCGTCGCGTAGAGCCGGTCCAGGTCGTCGAGGTTCGAGATGTCGCCGGTCACCGCGGTGGCCGCTGAACCGATCACTTCGACGGCCGCGTCGAGTTCGGTCTTGCGCCGACCGGTGACGAACACGTGCGCGCCTTCGGCCGCCAGCCGGACGGCACTGGCCAGGCCGATGCCGGTGCTGCCCCCGGTGACGAGAGCGGTCTTGCCTTCAAGTAGTCCCACGAGAAAGGTCCCTTCGAGTTCTGCAGCGATCGCTGCGGAAGTCGACCGTAACACTTCCGCAGCGGTCACTGCAGAAGAGGTAGGCTGCGGGAGTGGAGACGAAGAGGAACAGCCCTGCGGGCCGACCGCGAGGATTCGACACCGACGAGGCTCTCGAGCGCGCCATGCTGCTCTTCTGGGAGCACGGCTACGAGGGCGCCAGTACGGCCGCCCTGACGAACGCGATGGGCATCTCCACCACCAGCATGTACGCGGCCTTCGGCAACAAGGCGGAGCTCTTCCGCAAGGCCCTGCAGCGCTACACCGAAGGCCCGAGCGCCTATCTGGCCCGCGCCCTCGAGGAGCCGACCGCCCTCGGCGTCGCCACCGCGATCCTGGCGGGAGCGGTTCGCACCACCACCCGTCCCGCCCGGCCCCACGGCTGCCTCGGCGTCCAGGGCGCCCTGTCCACCAGCGACTCCGGGCAGGAAGTCCGTGACCTCCTCGTCGCCTGGCGTGCCGACGGCTGCTCCTGCATCCGGGAGCGGTTCCAGCGGGCCGTCGACGAGGGGGATCTGCCTCCGCACACCGATCCGGGGCTGCTGGCCCGCTACGTCACCACCTTCGCCTACGGCATCGCCGTACAGGCCGCGAGCGGTGTGGGCCGCGACGAACTCCAGGAGCTGGCCGACACCGCCCTGCGCAACTGGCCCGCCCTCTGACACCGCCCGGCATGCGTCTTCCGGTCACCGGTCACGCCGGCCGCACGGATCACGGCTCACCCGGGCCGGAGGCCTGCTCGGGCCCGGCGCGGTTGGCGCAGTCCTGCGACGAGGAGCGCGACCAGGGTGCGCGGGTCATAGGTGGGGTCGCTCTCCGCGCCGACGCACAGGTTGCCCACGCCGCGCATCAGCTCAAGCCCTCCGATGTCGGAGCGGATCTCGCCGGCGGCCGCGGCCGAGTCGAGGAGCTGCGTGCACACCGGCACGAGGTGGTCGATGAAGTAGGCGTGCAGCGTCTCGAAACCGGCGTTGTCATGCTGCAGGGCGGCGGCGAGTCCGTGCTTGGTCACCAGGAAGTCGACGAAGAGGTCGATCCACTGTTCCAGCGCCTCGTAGGCGGTGGGGCAGCTCGCCAGCAGCGCGGGGCCCGCCGCGGCGCAGGTCTCCACCTGATGGCGGAAGACCGCGACGATCAGATCCGCCCGGGTGGGGAAGTGCCGGTAGACCGTGCCGATCCCGACGCCTGCCCGGGCCGCGATGTCGCGCACCGGCGCGTCCACGCCCGAGGTGACGAAGACGGCGGCGGCCGCGTCCAGCAGGATCTGCTTGTTGCGCCGCACGTCCTTGCGCTGGGACCCGGCGGCCTTCTCCGTGCCCTGGCGACTGTCGCTCACCGCGAGTCTCCTTCGTCTGTCGTCACATCGCACTGCGGATCCGTGTCCGTATCGCTCTGTGGAACGGAGTTCCGTTTCGCCATGATGGCAGATCGAGCCGTCGGGCCGCCTCTTGCCGGGCACCAGTGCCGTGGGCGCACGCCGGCCGCGGCTCATGCGGGCGCGTTGCTGCCGCCCGGAGGACGACGGAGCAGGTGCAGACACACGACCGAGGCGATGACGGTCCGCCGCTCGGCGGCGTCCAGGCCGGCGGATGTCTCGACAAGGTACTGCTGCAATCCGATCCACCCGTCGTGGGTACTCACCGTGACCCGGCCGAGTACCTCCGGTACCGGACTCCGATGCGGATCGGTCTCCGTGAGCTGCCAGGTCCTGATGAACGTCCCGGCACTGGCAGTGCCGGCCGCCCGGCCCGTGTCGTCGGTGAAGCGGAACGTCGCCGGCTCGAACTGCTCGATACGGACGAGGCACTCGCCGGACGCCTTCGTGAGGACCGAGTGTGTGTCGTCCGTGTGCGTGACGTGGGCGAGCAGGGTCCCCTCCACGGTCGACACGGTCAGAGCCGGTCCCGTGTACCTGCGCCACCGCGAACGCTTCGGCTGCGCCACGACGACGGCTTCCATCCCGAACAGCCCGGCTTCCGTCGTTCGTCTCTCGTCCGCCGCCACGGATCCCCCCGCCCTCGACCGAGTTGCGTCCACTGTGACCGACAAGCTGTCCGATTCCCATCCCGTCGCAGGAGAGTCGCAGGAGACTCGGGCGACGAACGACCTGCCGGTGATCGTGATCCCCGGCAGGTCGTCCGCCCGCGACGCCGAGTGATCCACTCGGCGGTGCCTTTCCCCCCTCAATCAGTCGATGGGCCTGCCGAACCAGCGGGAGAGATGGTTGTCCAGGTCGTGCTGGTCGTTGCCGATCCAGGCGACGTGGCCGTCGGGGCGTAGCAGGACGCACGGAACATCCAGGGCCGCGGTGGGGTCCGCGAGGTAATCGACCCGGTCCGCCCAGCCGCCCACGGTCAGGCGCTCGGTGCGGTCCAGCAGCAGACCGCGGCCGCGGTGCAGCAGATCGTAGAGGCGGCCGTGTTTCAGGTCGAGGTCGGGCAGGCGGCGGCCGAGGAGGTCGGGGCCGTCGCCGAAGTCGTAGCGGATGCCCGTCGCGGTGATCTTCTCGACCAGATGGCGGTTCACCACGTCGAAGTCCATCAGCTCGGTGAGCAGCTTGCGCACGGCCTGCGGGCCGGGTTCGGGGGACAGGAGTTCCATCTGGGCGCGGGTGTTGGCCAGCACGTCCTCGGCGACCGGTTGGCGTTCGGTCTGGTAGGTGTCCAGGAGAGTTTCCGGCGCCCGGCCGCGGATCTGTGCGGCCAGTTTCCAGCCGAGGTTGAACGCATCCTGAACGCCCAGGTTGAGACCTTGGCCGCCGGTGGGTGGATGGATGTGTGCCGCATCGCCGGCCAGCAGCACCCGCCCGACCCGATAGCGTTCGGCCAGCCGCGTGGCGTCCCCGAAACGGGACAACCAGCGCGGGGAGTGCACGCCGAAATCGGTTCCGGCGACGGCACGCAGTTGTCGTCTGAAGTCCTCGAGGGTGGGCGGATCCGTGCGGTCGCTGATCCCCGCGGCGGGGACCACGACGCTGTAGACCCCTCCGCCGAAGGGTCGGAGCCAGAACCGATGAAGGGTCTCCCGGAGGTGGTTCACCTTGGCGGCGATCTCCTCCTGCGGCACACCCACTTCCATCTCGCCCATCAGCGTCTCGGTCCGCGAGGGCTCGCCGGGGAACCCGACGCCGAGCAGTTTGCGCACCGTGCTGCGGCCGCCGTCGCAGCCGACGAGGTAGCGCGAGCGCAGCCGTTCGCCGTCGGCCAGCTCGACGGTCACGCCCTCGTCGTCCTGTTCGAAACCGGCCACCGCGCACCCACGCCGGACCTGCGCACCCTGCTGGGCCGCATGCTCTTCGAGCAGCCCGACGATGACGGGCTGCGGGATTCCCAGGAGGTAGGGGTGGGGGGAGTCCAGGCCCTGGTGGGCGGGCTTGTTGATGGCGGCGAAGAGTCCCCCGGCCGGTCGCTGTCTGCCGTGTCGGCGAATGCGATCCAGCAGCCCGCGCATGGCCATCAGCTCGAGACTGCGCATGTGGAGACCGACGATGCGGACGAATGACACGGGCTCGGTGTCCTTCTCCAGCACGAGCACCCGCACATCGTGCAGCCGTAGTTCGGCGGCCAGCATCGCGCCGGTCGGCCCGCACCCGGCGATGATCACGTCGAAGTCGAACCGGAGGGTCGGGCGATCGGTGCCGGAAGCCGACGAGGGCTCTGCGGTGAACTGCGGAGAGTCCATAGGTGTTGCCTTTCGGGAGTGCCTTGTTGGCCAGGCGCTCCCGGCGACACCTACGTCAATCGCCGGCCATGACGGGAAAGGGGGAGCACCCACATCGCTACAGCGTTCATGGGTCTCACCTCCTCAGGCGGTGTCACGGTCAAGTGCAAGCTACAAGCCCCATCATCACCCCGTCCAGCCCTTTCCTGCGGGTCAACGCCTCGTCCACCACACCGTGCCCACAGCGGTGCTCGGCGGGCCGGCCATCTCCATCCGCCCGCCGTACACCGGGGGATAGGGCCATGTGCCGAGCATTGCCAACGTTCCGTCTGCGGGACGGGCTCCGCGTCGGACAGCATGAGCGTCGCCCTGCCTGTGTGGTGGGGTCGAAGCCGGGCTCCACGTACTCACTGACGTAGAAGTGCGAGTAGGCGATCCGGGCCCCGCCGGCAGCTGCCTGAGTTGACCGCGGCGCCGACACACTGAGTGCCGGCGCCAAGGAGTTGCCTTCGGCAGGAGGTGGAGCGGTCAGGAGTTCCACTTCACCTTGAAGACCCAGACGTGCTGTCCGGCCTTGCGGGCCGCCGCGGGGACGTCGATCACCAGCGCGCCCTTGCTGACGCTCCAGGTCAGTGGCCGGTCGTGGCCCAGCACCGTCACCGTGTCCCCGCTGCGGATCGGGACCGGCGCCTCGATGGTGAGCCGTGAGCCCGGCTGTACCAGGGAGTGGATGTAGAAGGCCCGGTTCGGGCGGACGGTGAAGCGGATGTCGTCACCCAGTTCCGCCATCTTCGACCAGTACGTGGTGTCGTAGACGGCCTCGCCGTTCGTCCGCAGCCACCGGCCCGTCTCGCGCAGCCGCGTCTGCATGATCTCCGGGATGGTGCCGTCGGCACGCGGGCCGATGTCGAGCAGGAAGTTGCCGTTCTTGGAGACGATGTCCACCAGGCTCTGCACGACCTGTTCCGTCGTCATGTAGGAACCGTCGGGGGTGGCCTGGTTGTAGCCGTAGCTGAACGGGTCCAGACCGCGGCTGGACTCCCATTTGGCGATCACGGTGTTGTCGTACGTCGTGTACTCGGGCGTCGTGAAGTCGTGGAAGGAGATCCCCGAGCGGTTGTTGACGGTGACGTCGATGGGACGGGACCGGTTCTTGGCGTGGTTGAAGTACTCGGCGAGCACGTGCACGCTGTCGTTGGCGCCGCCGATGTCGCACCAGATGAGCTCCGGGTCGTAACCGTGGATCAGCTCCAGCATCTGCGGGGCCTGATAGTCCTTCACGAAATCCTTGCCCGCGGTGTATCCGGTGTAGGGCACGGGGTCGAGGGTGTACGGGTTGCGCGGGGCGTGGCCCATCCAGGGGTTGTCCGGGTTGAACCACTCGGGCATCGAGAAGTAGAGGCCGCGGTGGAGCTCGGGCGTGTAGCGCCGGGACGCCTCGAACAGCTCCTTGATCAGGTCCCGCTTCGGGCCCATCTTCACGGCGTTGCGGTCGGAGACCTTGGTGTCCCACAGGGCGAATCCCTCGTGGTGCTTGGAGGTCAGCACGTGGTACTGGGCACCGGCGTCCCGGAAGAGTTCGACCCAGGATCGCGGGTCGAACTTCTCGGCCGTGAAGCGCGGGATGAAGTCGTCGTAGGCGAAGTCCTCGCCGTAGGTGTCCCGGTGGTGGGCGTACGTGGGGTTGTTCGGGTCCTGCATCTGGTCCCAGTACCACTCGGCGTACTGCGTGCCGACCGGCGCCCAGGCGGGCACCGAGTACACACCCCAGTGGATGAAGATGCCGAACTTGGCGCTGTGGAACCAGTACGGCGCCTGGTGACCGGAGAGCGAAGTCTCGGTCGGCTGGTAGTCGGCGACGCCGAGGGACAGTCGGCTGCGCTGGGTGGCGGCCGTGGCGCCGCGGCCGGTGACCGTCACCACCCCGTCCTGGGCGGTGCCGGGCGCCGTCCCCGTGCGGTTGCGGATGCCGATGCGGACGCGAGCCTGTTCGCCGGGGTCGAGGCGGCGCACTGCGGCCGGCTCCACGGTTCGGGCACCCGGCACCGTGACGTGGACCGACACGTCGTCACCGGCCAGGACGGCGGCGGTGCCCGCGTTGACGACGGTGGCCTCGACGCTCTGGGCGCCGGTGGACGGCAGGAGCGAGTTGGTGGAGTGGGCGTCGCGCAGGATCAGCGCGCGTCCCTGGGCGACCGGCTGGAGAGAGAGCGCGAACACGTGCAGCGAGGCCTGGTTCGGCTCGGGTGCGTGCGTGACCGGCAAGGTGATGGCGATCGCCTCGCGCTGCGGGTCGACCCACACCTCCGATGTGCCGATGCCGACGCTGTGTTCGTCCTTCGCGCCACTCGGACCGTAGCGGTACGGCGCCGACAGCGAACCGCCCGCCGCGTACCAGTCCGCTCCGGTGAGGCCGGCCGTCGTGGTCGAACCGTCCGCGTAGTGCACCGTGGCCTTGCCCGAGGCGTTGCCGTAACTCCCCGAGGTGAGGAAGTAGGCCGCCATGTAGCGGCCCTTGGGCAGGTCGATGCGCTGACCGAGCGCGACGACGTTGTTCTTGGCGCCTGCGGCCGAGGACGGGAAGAGGAAGGGAACGCCGTCCACCTCCACCTGGCCCGCCGGGAGTTCCTCGCCCGGGAACGTGTAACCGGAGCCGTCGAAATCGCCGCCCCGGGCGGATGTGGTGTCGATGCCGTCGTTGTCGTAGAGGCTGTCGAGGGGGACGGGAACCGGAGCGGGCACGGGCGCCCAAGTCCGACTCTGCTGGGCGACCGTTGTAGCCGTCGGAGCAGCGTGTGCGTCGGTCGCGGAGGCGAAGGGAAGAGCGGCTGAGGCAGCGACACCCGCCGTGACGCCGAGGACTTGACGTCTTGGATACGTACTCATGGCGGCTCCCAATCATCGGATGTCTTGATGATTGGGGAGGCGTAGGGGAGTGTCAATGGGGCGAGCAAGGAAGAGAGTTGAAGGAGAGGTCGGATGGGTCGATGCTTTGGATGGGCTCGCCCGGTCGTGCCGATGCCGGACATCTGCAGCGGGTCGATGACGGACACGCGCGTGTAGGCAGGCTCTTCAACCGGCCTGGGGCGAACTCGGCGATTGATGAGCTTCTCCTGGGCAGCAAGAGGTGAGGTGCCGCCTCAGCCGAGCGGGTCGGCGGTGTCGCGCAGGGTGGCCAGGACCGGGCCGTACATGCGGGCCTTGATGGTGCCGAGGGTGTCACCGGCCTTGTTCACCTGCGACCGGGCGATCTCGATCGCGGTGGAGCGCACGGCGTCCTCGCCGGTCGCCCGGTCGACGATGCCGTCGGCCGCGGCGTCGGTGCCGCCGTAGCGGCGGGCGGTGACCATGGCCTCGTGAGCGGTCCGAGGTGTGAGCCGGGCCTGGATGAGGGCTGCCATGCCGGGGGTGAAGGGGATGTTGATGTCCGCTTCGGGCAGGCACCAGTAGCCGCGGTCGGCGCGCATGACGCGGAAGTCGTGGGCGAGGGAGAGCATCGCGCCGGCGGCGAAGGTATGCCCCTGCAGTGCGGCCACCGTGATGACCGGCAGCGACAGCAGCCGAGCGAACAGCTCGTGGACGGAGACGACATAGTCCTGGTGCTGGTCGGCGTGCGCGAACAGCCACTCCAGGTCGAGCCCGTTGGAGTAGAACTTGCCGGTGGCGGCGGTGACCAGGGCGCGCGGACCCTCGGCTTTCTCCACCTCGTCGAGCGCGGCCCCGAAGGCGGCGATCCAGTCCGGGTGGAAGCGGTTCTCACCGTCTCCGAGGTCGAGGATGAAGACGTTGTCCTGACGGTCGAGCGAGAGCATGGCGACTCCTTCGAGCTGTGCGGTGAAATGGCAGGGGGCTGCGGGTCAGGCCTGGGGCCCGGGTTCTGCGCCCGGGCGGTTGCGCAGGGCGTGGAGGAGCAGGTCGTGGATCTCGGCGGCGGCGGCCTCGATCGGGGCGGTGCTGCGCTCGGCCCGGCACATGATGACCGCCCCTTCGACCGAGGCGATGATGAAGGCGCCGAGTCTGCGGCTGCGTTCCTCGCCCAGGCCGTGCCGCAGCAAGAGTCCCGCGAGGGCTTCCTGCCAGCGGGCGAACACGGCGGCGGCCGATCGGGCGAGCTGGGGTGCGTCGTCGTTGGTCTCGACGGCCACCGCCACGATCGGACAGCCGGCCCGAAAGCCGCTCTCCACAAGCCGATCACGCCACAGCGCGAAGAACGCGTCGACGGCCTGCACCGGGTCGTCCGCCTGCAGGGCGGCATCGATCAGACCGGCGATGAAGTCCCCCGCCAGAGCCACAGCCTCGTCGATGAGCTGCGCCCGCCCGCCGGGGAAGTGGTAATACACCGAGCCTCGCGGGGCGCCGCTGCGGGCGAGGACCCGGTCGATGCTGGTCGCGCTCGCCCCGTACTCGCGCAGCAGAGCAGCGGCGCTGAGGATCATCCGGTCCCGGGTGTCACTCTTGCGCGGACTCACCCACCCACGTCCCCTCGACGGCGAAGCGCCCCTGGAGGTTGCTACCTGCCGGTAACTTAAGGGGTAGGCCATAGAACATGCAAGAGAAGAGTCGCGGCGAGGGTGGTTCAGCCTCGTGTGTTCCGGACGAGCGGTGCCTTGTGAATCCACGTGCCCTGCTCGACGGCGTTCGGCTGGAGCGTGTACGCCGGCACGCCCTGACGGGTCAGCGCCAGGCCGTGCGGCGCACGCCGTCTTCGGTTGCCTCGCCACGGGCGGTGTCCGCCGACCTTCACCTCGTACGTCCGCGCCGATCCGGCCGACGGCCGCGTCACGGGCCGCGCGGCGGCGACGTCAACGGGCCACGCCCCCCCGGTCGGTGTGTGCTTGGCGGCGACGGCCGCCTGCCGGCGCTCCCGCTCAGCCAGCAGGCGGCGTGTCGGCGGCGCGGCCGCTGCGGTACGGCAGTGCCGCCGCATGGCGCGAGCCCGGGACGCGCTGAACGGACCGGGCCCTGAAGTGGTCTGTGGTCGGGGAGAAGTTTTCGACGTTCCGCAGAGCGTCTCGCCGGACCGTAGGTCTGTCATCACCCACACGAGTGGTGCTGGGCCCGGCCCACGGGGTGGCGCGGCATGCCGGGAACCGTCGCGCACGTTGCGGGAGGCCCACGCCGTACGGAGCCATCCTCCGCCTGGACCACCGGCGGGCGGCATGCGCCGAGCCGCTAGGCCTTTCCGGCGGGCTCGGCGGCGGCATACGCAGAAACCGTAGCCGGGCGATTCCGTGCCTTCCTGAACCAGAACCGGCGCCCCGGGGTGCCAGAACGACCAACAAGGCCATGGACGAGTGGCGCGCCACCAAGGTCCTCCTCACCCTCTGACCCGTCCTGTCCTGTGGCGGGGCCCGGCCGACAGGGCCCCGGCACAAGGGCTCAATGCCGACGCCCGCGACGAAGTCGGCCAGGACCAGCAGCCAGGTGTACGGGGCGAGGGGGAGCAGCAGAGGGGCCACCGCCGTCGGGCCCGTCAGCGCGTAGCCGACCAGGATCACGGGCCGGGGCCGCCATCTCGTCGTCAGTACGCCGCCGACGACCGCGCCGAGTGAGCCCAGGGCAACGGCCAGGCCCCAGCCGGTGCGGCCGGTCCCGGTGGTGTCGGCGATGATCAACCGCACCAAGCTGTGCAAGACGAACTTCTACCAACCCATGCCCGGTCATGCACCAGGCTCCTCGCCGTTCTGCGGCTGCCCTGTGCGCTCGGGTTGCCGACTGTGGGGCCTGTGGCCGACGGCCTATGCTGCGCCAGGCAGCTGGCGGGCCTCCCAGACCGGCCCGATGCTGTGTTCGATGAGGGTGTGCCGGGCCCTGCCGCGTTCGGCGCCCCCGGTCAGCAGGTCCCGGACTCCGGCACCAAAGTCGGCTCCTCCGAACAGGGCGCAGCAGGTCAGGCCCACGCCAGACCCGCACCCAGGACGTGCCCCGCGGTGGGCGTTTACCTCAGCGCCTGCCAAGCCGCTCGGCGTGCGGCGCTCGGGCCATCCGAACGGCGGAGGGATGCG
>NZ_JBIWLX010000003.1:517686-520232 GCF_044766405.1 Streptomyces sp. NPDC102270
CCCAGGACGTGCCCCGCGGTGGGCGTTTACCTCAGCGCCTGCCAAGCCGCTCGGCGTGCGGCGCTCGGGCCATCCGAACGGCGGAGGGATGCGGCCGTCCGGACCTGTGCGGTGGCCGGAACGTCCGGGTGATTGAAACCTGACGGCGGTTCCCTCGTACCGAAACACGCACTACGGCGTCGGGGGTACTGCACCCGCCCGTCCTGTCGCGAGGAGCGCTTGTCATGACCTTCAACCCCCTGGAACAGCGGGGTATCCCGCTGGACCGCCAGCTGCGCAACTGGCGCGAGCTGAACGTGGAGCCGATCGACCCCGACCGATGTGACCCCTACACCCGCTGCCGGATCATCACGATGAACGGCATCGAGGTGGAGGCGATCCTCTTCAGCCACCAGCTGGCCCGCAACACCGTCGATCCGGAGGTGAAGCGGCAGCTCGCCCGCACCCGGTACATCGAGGCCCAGCAGCAGAAGGTCGTCAACTGGCTGCTGCCGGGTGTGTCGTCGGTGCTGGAAACGACGATCGCCTACGAGCAGGTCGCTGTGGACCTGACGGCGTGGGTCGCGCGGATGGAGCCGGACCCGTACCTGAAGCAGGCGTACCAGTTCGGGGTGCTGGAGGACTTCGACCACCTGTACCGGTACGCCAACCTCTACGAGATGATCGAGCACCGCAAGGCGGAGTCGATCGTCGACAACCTCACGGAGGTCATGCCCGGGCGGCCGACGAAGTTCCACCACCGTGACCCGTACGACAACGTCCGCGATTCGTACGACACGACGGTCACGAACCCGCTGTCCAAGCTGCACGCGCTGACGATCATGTCGGCGGAGCAGCAGACCATGAACTTCTACATGAACACCGGCCCCACCTACATGGAGCCGATCGCCCGCCGGCTCTACCAGGAGATCGGGCTGATCGAGGAGGAGCACGTCACGCACTACGAGTCCCTGGTGGACCCGGGCGAGACGTGGTGGGAGCAGCTGGTCAACCACGAGTACAACGAGTGCTACCTGTACTACTCCTTCATGGAGCAGGAAAGCGACCCCAGGGTCAAGGCGGTCTGGGAGCTGCACCTGAACATGGAGCTGGAGCACCTGCACACCGCCTGCGATCTGATGCGCCGTCACGACGGGCGTGAGCCGCAGGAAGTTCTGGCTCCGGAGCTGCCCAACGTGCTCACGTTCGAGCCGAACAAGCAGTATCTGCGGGAGCTGCTGGACACGCAGATGGACCTGACCACGCTCGGCGCCGGCTATGTGCGCGAGGCGCACGAGCGGTTCGAGAAGATGCAGGAGCAGATCCACGGCGGCGAACAGCCGCCGAGCGAGCAGGTCATCGCGGAGCACGACGAGATGTTCGGCCGTGAGTACCGCGTCCAGTCCGAGGGCGAGCACCCCGACCCCGCCATGCGCGAGAAGTGAGGGGAGCCGAGATGACCGAACTACGCACTCCGCAGGCCGGCGACGACAGGGCCGAGGACACGGACGTGGTGGCCCTTCTGATGCGTCAGCACGGCGACATCCGCAACCTCTTCGACGAGGTCGAGCAGAGCGAGGGCGAGGAGCGGCGCGAGGCGTTCCGTCGTCTCGTACGCCTGCTCGCGGTGCACGAGACCGCCGAGGAGGAGGTCGTGCACCCCTTCGTGCGGCGGGCGGTGGACGGTGGCCGGCAGGTCGTCGAGGACCGCCTCGCCGAGGAGAAGGCCGCCAAGGAGACGCTGTCGTCCCTGGACGAGATGGACACCGACGATCCCCGGTTCCTGCCCCTGCTGAGGCAACTGCGCACGGACGTGCAGGAGCACGCGCGGGCGGAGGAACGCTACGAGTTCTCCCACATCCGCCGCAGCACCGACCTGACGAACCTCGCCGCCATGGCCAAGGCCGTCAAGGCCGCCGAGGCGATGGCCCCCACCCGGCCCCACCCCGGCATCGAGTCCGGCGCCGCCAACGTTGCTCTCGGCCCCGTGGCCGCCCTCATGGATCGCACCAAGGATGCTGTCCGCAAGGCCATGGGCAACGGCTGACCCACGGCGGTAGATGCAGTCCACACCTGGGGGAACACCGTCCTCGTGCGGTGCGCCCCCAGGCCAACGTCCTGGATGCGCACGGGACGGGCTCGGCCCCACGCTCGGACCGGAGAAGCGGCGGGGCAGCCGCCGGTGATGCCTGCTGTAGTCCAAAGGAATGGCCGGACCGGCCATGTGGCGCAAGGCCGGCTCCAGGCAGGAATCGCTTCGGCTCCCTGGGATTACGTTGCCCATGACCGGTTGTCGAGCCGCCACGAACTTCGGCGGCGTCGGCCCACCTTGGCCTTCATCGAGGGGTTGTGATGGCGACTCATACCACTGAACCGATCTCTCCGGCTCCGGCGGCCGAGGACCGTCGGAGCCGCGGCCAGGTGATCGTGTCCTGGCTGAGTACGACCGATCACAAGAAGATCGGGCATCTTTATCTGATCACTTCGTTCTGCTTCTTTCTGGTCGGCGGGGCGCTGGCGATGGCGATCCGGGCGGAACTGGCCCGTCCCGGGCTGCAGTTCCTCTC
>NZ_JBIWLX010000004.1:0-132855 GCF_044766405.1 Streptomyces sp. NPDC102270
CGCCCCCCCCACCCCCCCCCCGGGGGCGCCGGGCCCCCCCGGCCCCCCCCCCCCCCCCCCGGGGGGCCCCCCGCGGGGCCCGGCCGGGGGGGGGGCCCCCCCCCCCCCCGGGGGGGGGCCCCCCCCACCGGCGCGTGCGAGGAGTGGTGGGTCTCAGCCGAGCGGCAGACCGTTGAGGGCGGTGCCGCCGAAAGGCAGGACCTGGGCGATCGGCAGACCGCCGAGGAGACCGGCGACGGGCCCGGTCGGGCCGTCGGCGAGCACCTTCTTGACGGCGGGCTGCGCGGCCGAGACGCCCGTGGCGAGCGCCGGCTGGGCCTGCGTCAGCGCCTCACCCGCGCCCGGCAGCGCCTTGGTGGCGTTCTCGGTGGGGAGCCCCTGGGAGACGGAACCGAGCGCCTGCGTGGCGTCCGGGACCGCCGGAGCGGCGTTCGCGGCACCCGCGCCGGCGGCGGCGAAGGCGGCACCGAGGGCGGCGACACCGAGGGTCTTGGCAGCAGACTGCTTCATGAAATGCGTCCTCGAAATGGGTTTACGGGATGTCAGCGGTCCACGAACGTAAACACGGGAGCCCCGCCCACCGCAAACATCGAAATGCGGACGGATGGTGAACACCCGCCCGCATTCCACACCCAAGAATTGTGTCGCTCAGCTCTCCTCGGCCACAGAACCGCTGGTGGAGGCGGTCTGCTGGAACAGCCATTCGGACTTCAGCTCGGCATATCCGGGCTTGATGACGTCATTGATCATCGCGAGTCGTTCATCGAAAGGAATGAACGCTGATTTCATCGCATTGACGGAGAACCACTGCATGTCGTCGAGCGAATAACCGAACGCGTCGACAAGGTGCTCGAATTCCCGGCTCATGCTGGTGCCGGACATCAGCCGGTTGTCGGTGTTCACGGTGGCCCGGAAGTGCAGGCGCCGCAACAGCCCGATCGGGTGCTCGGCGTACGACGACGCGGCCCCGGTCTGGAGATTGGAGCTGGGGCACAGCTCCAGCGGGATCCGCTTGTCCCGGACATAGGAGGCGAGCCGCCCGAGCTTGACCGTGCCGTCCTCGTGGACCTGGATGTCGTCGATGATGCGCACGCCGTGCCCGAGCCGGTCGGCGCCGCACCACTGCAGGGCCTGCCAGATGGACGGCAGCCCGAAGGCCTCGCCGGCGTGGATGGTGAAGTGGTTGTTCTCGCGCTTGAGGTACTCGAAGGCGTCGAGATGACGGGTGGGCGGGTACCCGGCCTCGGCGCCCGCGATGTCGAAGCCCACGACCCCGAGGTCCCGGTAGCGGTTGGCGAGTTCGGCGATCTCCAGGGCACGGGCCGCGTGCCGCATCGCGGTGAGCAGGGCGCCGACGCGGATGCGGTGGCCGTTGGCCCTGGCCCTCCGCTCACCTTCGCGGAAGCCCTCGTTGACGGCCTCGACGACCTCTTCGAGGGTCAGCCCCTTCTCCAGGTGCTGCTCGGGGGCGTACCGCACCTCGGCGTAGACGACCCCGTCCGCGGCGAGGTCCTCGGCGCACTCGGCGGCGACCCGGGTGAGTGCCTCGCGGGTCTGCATGACGCCGACGGTGTGCGAGAAGGTCTCCAAGTACCGCTCCAGCGAACCGGAGTCGGCGGCCTCGCGGAACCAGACGCCCAGCCGGTCCGCGTCGGTGTCGGGGAGCGCGGTGTACCCGGTGTCCCGGGCGAGGTCGACGATCGTGCCGGGGCGCAGCCCGCCGTCGAGGTGGTCGTGCAGCAGAACCTTGGGTGCCCGGCGGATCTGGTCCGGGCTCGGGGGGTTCCCCCTCCGGTCAGTCTGGCTCGTCATCTACGCACTCTAACTCCTACGCGCGTAGAGCGCCCGCTGTACGAATCCGCCGATACGTAACGGTGACCGCCCGGCCCCGTGTCGTACCCCCCGGGCTTCTGACACTGTTCTGTCATGGCACAGCAAGCGACGCCGGTTCGCAGCGCCCGACTGGGCAGGACACTCGGCCCGGAGCCGGCGGCGGTGAGCGGGGTGGTGCTGCTCCTCCCGGGCGGCGACGAGACCTCTTTGCGCAGACCCGCCTCGATGCGACTGCCCTCCGCCGTAAGGGCGTTGGGACGACGACTCGCCCGTGCGGGGCACGCCGACGGGCTCGCGGCACATCTGGTGCACTACCGCTATCGGGGGTGGAACGGCAGCGAGGCGCATCTCGCGCACGACGCGACCTGGGCCGCCGACGAGGTCGTACGGCGCTACGGCGACGTCCCCGTGTCCCTGGTCGGCATCGACATGGGCGCACGAGCCGCACTGCACGCGGGCGGGCACGAGGCCGTCAACTCCGTGGTGGCGGTCGCTCCCTGGCTGCCCGAGGAGGATGTGGCGGCCGATCCGGAACCGGTCAAGCAGCTCGCGGGGCGCCGGGTGTTGATCGTGCACGGGACCAACGACCAGCAGACGGACCCCGAGTTGTCGTTCCGGTTCGCGTCCCGGGCGAAGAAGGCGAACCGGGAGGTGTGCCGGTTCGAGGTGCACTCCGACGGGCACGGACTCCATCAGTACCGGGCCGAAGTGCACGCGCTGACCGAGGACTTCGTGATGGGGGCGCTGTTCGGGCGGGTGCTGTCACGGCCGGTGCAGGACGCGCTGGCCGCTCCGCCGCCGCTGGGGCTGCGGATGCCGCTCGCCTCCGGGTTCGGGCGGCGGCGGTAGGTCAGGGCGGCGGGGACGCAGGTCAGGGCAGCAGGTTCCCCCTTCTCGACAGCAGGAACTTCTTGAAGGCGGCCACCGGCGGTGTGTCCGGGTGGCCGTCGAGCCAGGCGACGCCGATCTCGCGGGCCGCCCGAGGGGCCGTGACCGTCAGTTCCACGACTCCCGGGCGCGGGAAGGCCGGCGGCGGCAGAAGGGCGACGCCCAGCCCTGCCGCCACCAGCCCCCGCAAGGTCTCCGCCTCCTCGCCCTCGAAGGCGATGCGGGGCTTGAATCCGGCCTCCTGGCAGAGGTCGTCGGTGATGCGGCGCAGACCGTAACCGGGCTCCAGGGTGACGAAGGACTCCTCGGCGGCCTCGGCGAGGCGTACCCGCTTGCGTGCCGCGAGCGGGTGGTCGGCGGGGACCACGAGCCGCAGCTTCTGTTCGTCGAGGCGACGGGCCACGAGGTCGGGGGCGTCCGGGACCGGTGAGGTCAGACACAGGTCCAGCTCGCCCGCGCGCAGGCGTTCGATCATCGCCTCGCCGTAGTTCTGGACCAGGCTGAACCGGACGCGGGGGTGGTCGGCACGGAAGGCCCGGATGAGGCCGGGAACCGTCTCCGAGCCCATGGTGTGCAGAAAACCGAAGGCGACCTTGCCGGTGGCCGGGTCGGCGTCGGCACGGACCTCGTCGGCGGCGCGCCGGATCTCGGCGAGGGCGCGTTCGACGGAGCCGAGGAAGGTGCGGCCGGCGGGGGTGAGGGAGACCGTGCGGCCGATGCGGGCGAAGAGGTCGACGCCGAGATCCTGCTCGAGGCGGACCATGGCCCGCGAGAGCGTCGACTGCGGTACGTCCATCTCCTGGGCGGCGCGGGTGACGTGCTCGGTGCGGGCCACGCCGGCGAAGTAGGCGAGCCGCGGGGCCAGCAACATCACCATGTCTTCTGTGTCACTGGACGGTGACAGACGCGCCTGTGACCTCTGCTGATGCTCCATGGGAACGATTATGGCCAATCCATGCATTGGACGGATGAGCGCGGCCGTACGTAACTTCGAAGCATGCCTGCCAGTACCGAGGCGTCCACCCGCGTGGGCGCCGTATCCCCCGCCGCATCCCCCGCCTCTGCCACCGTCGACTCCCGTCTGACCCCGGGCGGCCCCGGCTACCGCCGGATGAGCTTCGCCCTCTTCCTCGCCGGTGTCGCGACCTTCGCGCTGCTGTACTCCACCCAGGCCCTTCTCCCGCTGATCTCGGGCGAGTTCGGGGTCGCGGCGAGCGAGGCGAGTTGGACGGTGGCGGCGGCGACCGGCGGCCTGGCGCTGTTCGTGCTGCCGATGAGCGCCCTCTCCGAGCGCTTCGGACGCCGTACGGTCATGACGGCGTCGCTGGCGGTCGCGGTGACGGTCGGGATCCTGGTCCCCTTCGCGCCCTCGCTGACCACGCTGGTCGTGCTGCGGGCGGTGCAGGGTGCCGCCCTGGCGGGACTGCCCGCCTCCGCGACGGCGTATCTCGCCGAGGAGGTCCGGCCTAAGGCGCTGGTCACGGCGATCGGCCTGTTCGTCGCCGGCAACAGCGTCGGCGGGATGAGCGGCCGGGTCATCACCGGCTGGGTCGCGCAGGAGTGGGGCTGGCGGGTGGCCGTGGGAGTCATCGGCGCGCTCGCGGTGGCCTGCGCGGTGGCGTTCCGCCTGCTGCTGCCGGCGCCGAAGCACTTCGTGGCGGGCTCGCTGCGGCCGCGGGTGCTGCTCGGCACGGTCCGCGGACACCTGGGTGACCCGCTGCTGCGCCGCCTCTACGCCATCGGCGCGCTGTTCATGACGGTCTTCGGCGGTGTGTACACGGTGATCGGCTACCGGCTGACCGAGGCGCCCTTCTCCCTCCCCCAGGGCATCGTCGGCTCGATCTTCCTGGTCTACCTGGTGGGCACGGTGTCCGCGTCGACGGCGGGCCGGCTCGTCGGCCGCCTGGGCCGCCGGGGCGCGCTGTACGCGGCGGGCGGTACGACGGCCGCGGGCCTTCTGCTCTCCCTGGCCGACTCCCTCGGGCTGGTCCTGCTGGGCCTGGTCCTGATCACCGGGGGTTTCTTCGCCGGGCACGCGGTGGCGTCCTCGGCGGTCAGCAAGACGGCCACCCATGGCCGCGCCCAGGCCTCGGCCCTCTACCAGTCCGCCTACTACATCGGCTCCAGCGCGGGCAGCACGGTCGGCGCACTCGCCTTCCACGCGGGCGGCTGGACCGGGACGGTCGGGGTCGGCCTGCTGGCGGTGGTCGGCGTGGTGTCGATCACCGTCCTCGGAACACGTGCGGCCCGGGCCCAGCAGCGGCTCGCGACGGCCTGAGCCGCATGTTCTGCTTCCCTGACCGGGGTCGGCCGGTCAGGGGACGTTTTTTCGCCCCCGCCGCCCCTACCCGTCCCGTCCCGTCCCGTCCCGTCCCCAAAGGCTGCCGCCCCTTCGACCCCGCTCCCAGGGGGCTCTGCCCCTGCCCGTCCGGCGTTTGAGGACGAGGCCCTCAGGGCCGAGGGGGTCTGGGGGCACGGCGGGGGCGAGAACCATCCGACCTGCACGTTCACCCACTCGGCACGCCATTGTCAGAGCCCTGCGGTAGCTTCCAAGGAGTGGGCGCAAAGGCGCGGCACAGTACGGCCACAGGGGTGGGTGGACGATGACGGACGCTACGGCTACGACGACAGACCTCGACGTCAGGCTCGAGAAGCACCGCACGGAGCTGACGGGGTACTGCTACCGCATGCTCGGCTCGTCCTTCGAGGCCGAGGACGCGGTGCAGGACACGATGGTGCGGGCCTGGCGGAGCTACGACAGGTTCGAGGGCCGTTCCAGCCTCCGCTCGTGGCTGTACCGGATCGCGACCAACGTCTGTCTGGACATGCTGACGGCGGGGAACAAGCGCGCCCGCCCCATGGACCTCACCGAATCGACGCCCCTCGCCCAGGCCGCCCTGTCCCCCCGCCCGGACCACACCTGGCTGGAGCCGATGCCGGACAACCGCATCCTGCCGACCGTCGAGGACCCGGCCGAGGCGGCGGTGGCCAAGGAGACCGTGCGGCTCGCCTTCATGGCCGCCCTGCAGCAACTGCCGCCCAAGCAGCGCGCGGTGCTGATCCTGCGCGAGGTGCTGGCCTGGAAGGCGAGCGAGGTCGCCGAACTGCTCGACACCTCCGTCGCCTCGGTCAACAGCGCCCTCCAGCGGGCCCGCGCCACCCTCGCCGAGCGGGAGGAGCACGGCGCCGACGCGGCCGTCTCCGACCCGCTGGACGAGGAGCAGCAGAAACTCCTGGACCGCTATGTGAAGGCGTTCGAGGGGTACGACATGACGGCGCTGACGGCCCTCCTCCACGAGGACGCCATCATGACGATGCCGCCGTTCGACCTCTGGCTGACGGGCCACGACGACATCACGGGCTTCATGACGACCCTCGGCGCGGCCTGCGAGGGCTCCCGGCTGGTGCCGGTGCAGGTCAACGGCATGCCGGGGTTCGCCCAGTACAAGCCGGACCCGGACAAGGGCGGTCACATCCCGTGGGCGGTCCAGGTGCTGGAGATCTCAGACGGCAGGCTCACCGGGTTCCATTTCTTCCTCGACACCCAGCGCTGGTTCCCCCTGTTCGGCCTGCCCCTCCACCTCGAAGCGGAGGCCGACGAGGTCGAGGAGGGCGTGTAGCCCGGGGTCGGGGTCGCGCAGTCTGATCCGGCCCCCGGCGCGCCGGGCCGCGAGCTGCAGCCGGGCGAGCAGATCGACGACGGCGAGACCCGGCGGTCCCAGCCCGGCGACGTCGCACACCACCACCCCGGCGCGGGTCGTCCGCAGCAGGGCCCGGACCTCGTCGCCGAGCCCCGTCACCTCGTCCCGGGTGACGGGGCCGGCCAGCACGAGTACAGCGGGTGTCATGGCGTCCACGATCGGTAGACCTGACGGGCGGGCGTAACTCATCGGCCGACGCCCCGCCGCGCGGGAAGGATCACGTTGACCTGGGTGCCGCCTGCCCCCGAGGGTTGCCTGTATGCGCCACCCATCAGCACCTCCCTGGATATGCCACGCCCTCCTCACCCTTGAGGAGCCTCCGTGCAGGGAGTGCTGACCGGCTTCGCGGTCATCGCGGTGGTGATCGGCGTCGGCTATCTCATCGGTCTGCGCGGCTACCTCGGCGACCAGGGCCGGGAGGTCCTGACCAAGCTCGCCTTCCATGTCGCCTCCCCCGCCCTGCTGTTCACCACGCTGGCCCGGGCCGACCTGTCGGTGATCTTCTCCAGCCGTCTCCTGGTGACCGCGCTCAGCACGGCAGCGGCGGCGGGCGTCTTCGTGGCGGTGGGTGTCGCCCGGGGCTGGGGGCTGGGCCGTACGACGATCGGCGCGCTGTGCTCGTCCTACGTCAACTCCGGCAACCTCGGCATCCCGATCGCGGTGTACGTGCTCGGGGATGCCTCGCTGGTGGCGCCGGTGCTGCTCTTCCAGCTGGTCGGGGTGACCCCGATCGCGCTGACCGTCCTGGACGTGGCGTCGGGCGACGGGGAGAAGGGTCCGCTGTGGCGGCGACTGCTGACCCCGCTGCGCAATCCGATCGCGGTGGGCTCACTGGCCGGCGTGGCGGTCTCGGCGGCCGGTCTCAAAGTCCCGGCCCCCGTCATGGACCCCCTGACCCTGATCGGCGGCATGTCGGTCCCGGCCGTCCTCCTCGCCTTCGGCATCTCCCTGTGCGGCAGCACCATGCCCGGCCGGGGCCCGGACCGACAGCTCGTCCTGCTCTCGGTCGCCCTGAAGTCGGTGGGGCAGCCCGCGGCGGCCTGGGCACTGGCGGCCGGGGTCTTCGGCCTCCACGGAGCGCAACTCCTCGACGTGGTGGTGACATCGGCCCTGCCGGCCGCGCAGAACCTCTACACGTACGCGTCCACCTACGGCGTGGGCGAGCGCTTGGCCCGCGACTCGATCCTGGTGTCGACGGTAGTGTCGGTGCCGGTATTAGTGGTTGTCGCGGCGCTGTTGGGGTGACTCAGGTCTCGGGGAACTCGCCGGTGTCGATGACGAGGTCGAAGGGGGCCGGGATGGTGAGGGGTTCGCCGAACTTGGCGACTGCCAGCGGGCGGTAGGCGTCTCCGTGGGGCTCTCCGTAGAGGGTCGCGGTGGGGCCTTCCGGCGCCCAGCGGTCGACGAGGAGGTAGAGCGGGATGCCGGCGGACGCGTAGGCGGCAGGCTTGCTCACCCGGTCGTGGCGGGCGTTCTTCCTGGAGGTGACCTCAACGACGAGTTCGGCGACGGCAGCCGGCAAGTAGGTCTCCGCGTCGGTGCACTCCTCGATCGGGGCGACCAGGATGTCCGGGATGAACATCCCCAACCGCGACGGAACAGCGATGGCCTGGGTCTGGAACACCCCCCAGTCATCGGGGATCACGGAGTAAAGGCGGCGCTGAATACGTTCCGCGATCACGTTGTGACGCGGCGCGGGAGCAGGTGACACGGTGATGATCCCCTCAATGATCTCCACCTTGCTGCCCTCGGGCCATTCCATCTCGTCCCAGAGCTGGACGAGGTCGTCCCAGCTCTGGCCGGGATCGTGGCCCACGGTGAGTGCGCTCATGGCGGTCTCCTATCGGTGCGTCACCGAGTCCAGCATGCCGAACGGGACCAGTGGCGGTCCACCGATCCCGTTCACCCGAAAGAGGAAACCCCAGGTCAGGCGATGCGTTCAAGCACCACCGGCGACGCCGTGAAGGCCGTCCCCGGCGCCCCGATGTCGTAGGAACCCTCGATCGACTGGAGGGCGTACTCGAAGCGCTCCGGGGTGTCGGTGTGCAGGGTCAGCAGGGGCTGGCCCTCGGTGACCGTGTCGCCCGGCTTGGCGTGCACCTCCACGCCCGCGCCCGCCTGCACCGGGTCCTCCTTGCGGGCACGCCCCGCGCCGAGGCGCCAGGCGGCGACGCCGATGCCGTAGGCGTCGAGGCGGGTCAGGACGCCGGAGGCGGACGCCTTGATCACGTGCTGCTCGCGGGCCACGGGCAGCTCCGCGTCCGGGTCGCCGCCCTGCGCCGCGATCATCCGACGCCAGACGTCCATCGCCGAGCCGTCGGCCAGGGCCTTCGCCGGGTCGGCGTCGCGGACGCCCGCCGCGTCGAGCATCTCGCGGGCCAGCGCGAGGGTCAGCTCGACCACGTCCGACGGGCCGCCGCCGGCCAGGACCTCGACCGACTCGCGGACTTCGAGGGCGTTGCCCGCCGTGCGGCCGAGGGGCGTGCTCATGTCCGTCAGGAGCGCGACCGTCTTCACGCCGTGGTCCGTGCCCAGGCCCACCATCGTGGACGCCAGCTCGCGCGCGTCCTCGATGGTCTTCATGAAGGCGCCGGTGCCGACCTTCACGTCCAGGACCAGCGAGCCCGTCCCCTCCGCGATCTTCTTCGACATGATCGAGGAGGCGATCAGGGGGATGGCCTCGACCGTGCCGGTGACGTCACGCAGGGCGTACAGCTTCTTGTCGGCGGGAGCCAGGCCGTCGCCCGCCGCGCAGATCACCGCGCCGGTGGTGTCGAGGACGTTCAGCATCTCCTCGTTCGACAGCAGCGCCCGCCAGCCCGGGATCGACTCCAGCTTGTCGAGCGTGCCGCCGGTGTGGCCGAGACCGCGGCCCGAGAGCTGGGGGACGGCCGCGCCGCAGGCCGCCACCAGGGGCGCCAGCGGGAGGGTGATCTTGTCGCCGACGCCGCCCGTGGAGTGCTTGTCGGCCGTCGGGCGGGACAGGGACGAGAACTCCATGCGCTCGCCCGAGGCGATCATCGCGGCGGTCCAGCGGGCGATCTCACGGCGGTTCATGCCGTTGAGCAGGATCGCCATCGCGAGCGCGGACATCTGCTCGTCGGCGACCTCCCCGCGGGTGTACGCGTCGATGACCCAGTCGATCTGCTCGTCGCTGAGTTCACCGCGGTCCCGCTTGGTGCGGATGACGGAGATGGCGTCCATGGCCATGCAGGGCTTTCCTTCCGGGAATTACTTGGTGAGATGCCCCGGCCCGAAGGCCTGCGGCAGCATCTCCGACAGCGGCAGGATGCCCGCCGGGGTCTCCAGGAGCAGGTCCGGGCCGCCGAACTCGTACAGCAGCTGCCGGCAGCGGCCGCAGGGGACGAGGATCTCGCCCCGGCCGTCCACGCACGTGAAGTGCGTGAGCCGGCCGCCCCCGGAGTTCTGCAGCTCCGAGACCAGACCGCACTCGGCGCACAGGCCGAGGCCGTAGGAGGCGTTCTCCACGTTGCAGCCGGTGATGGTACGGCCGTCGTCGACCAGGGCGGCCACGCCGACCGGGTAGCCGGAGTACGGGGCGTACGCCCGGGACATGGCGTCCCGGGCCCGCTCGCGCAGCGACTCCCAGTCGATGTCGGACCGGGCGGTCACTTGCCCTGGCCCTTCCGGTAGCGCATGCCGTCCGCCTTGGGCATTCGCAGGCGCTGCGCGGACAGCGACAGCACCAGCAGCGTGACGACGTACGGGGTGGCGCCCACGAAGTCGCTCGGGACCTCGTCGGTGACCAGGTACCAGACCAGGACGCCCGCGGCCACCATGAGGCTGATGCCGCCCTGCCAGTGCGCCTTCTTGTACAGCTTCCAGCCGGCCATCGCCAGGAGCAGCACGAACAGCAGGAGCAGCAGCGCGTGCACGGTCTCGCCGCCGTTGCGCAGCTGGAGCGCGTCGGAGTAGCCGAACAGACCCGCGCCCATGGCGAGTCCGCCGGGCCGCCAGTTGCCGAAGATCATGGCGGCGAGGCCGATGTAACCACGGCCGCCGGTCTGGCCCTCGAGGTAGGTGTGCGAGGTGACCAGGGCCAGGAAGGCGCCGCCGAGACCGGCGAGGCCGCCGGAGACGGCCACGGCCATGTACTTGTACTTGTAGACGTTGACGCCGAGGGACTCGGCGGCGATCGGGTTCTCACCGCAGGAACGCAGCCGCAGGCCGAACGGGGTGCGCCACAGCAGCCACCAGCTGCCGACGAACAGCACGACCGCCAGGACCGTCACGATGGACAGGTTGGTGAACAGACCGCCGAGGATGCCCGCGATGTCGGAGATCAGGAACCAGTGGTGGTTCTCGATGGAGTGCAGACCGCTGGACAGGCCCGGGACGTCGAAGTGCGGCAGGGAGTCCACGGGCGGGGACTGCTTGGGGTTGCCGCCCGCGTCCGCCGCCTTGCCGTCCACGAAGAAGAGCTTGGCGAGGTACTGGGTGGTGCCGAGCGCGAGGAGGTTGATCGCGACACCGGAGACGATGTGGTCGACGCCGAAGGTGACGGTCGCGACCGCGTGGAGCAGGCCGCCGAGGACGCCGAAGCCGACGCCGCACAGCAGGCCGAGCCAGGGGCTGGACTGCCAGCCGATCCAGCCGGCGCCGAAGGTGCCGAGGATCATCATGCCTTCGAGGCCGATGTTGACCACACCGGAGCGCTCGGACCACAGACCGGCGAGACCAGCGAGGCCGATCGGCACGGCGAGGCTGAGCGCTGCGGAGACCTGGCCCTCGGAGGTGAGCTGGTCGGAGCCGGAGATGACGCGGACGGCGGCGATGAGGAGCAGCGCACCGGCGACGATCATGAGGATCTGGCCGAGCGAGCGGCCGGACCGGGTGGCGGTGTCCGCCTTGGGGGCCGCGGGGGGCGGCGTGTGGGTCGTCGTGGCAGTCATCACGCCACCTCCTGCTTCTGGGTCGGGGCTGCGGCCTGGGCGGCGAGCTCGGCGCCGACCCGCTGCTGCTGGCGCCTGAGTCCGTAACGGCGTACGACCTCGTAGGCGATGACGACGCACAGGACGATGACGCCCTGGATGACGCCGAGGATCTCCTTGTCGTAGCCCTGGAACTCCAGGTGGTTGGTGGTGCGCTCCAGGAAGCCCCACAGCAGCGCGCCCAGCGCGATGCCGACCGGGTTGTTGCGGCCGAGCAGGGCGATGGCGATACCGGTGAAGCCGATGCCTACGGGGAAGTCGTTGCTGAACTGGTGACTGTCGTTGAGCAGGGTCGGCATGCCGATCAGGCCGGCCACCGCGCCCGAGATGAGCATGCTGGTGGCGATCATCTTCTTGACCGAGACACCGCTCGCGGCGGCGGCGCTCTCGGACTGGCCGACGGTGCGCAGGTCGAAGCCGAAGCGGGTGCGGCCGAGGACGAACCAGTACGCGATGCCGACGAGTACGGCGATGACGATGAAGCCCCACAGCTCGCCCGCCGCGCCGGTGTCGATCTGGAAGAAGTACGAGGACGACGGCAGCGGCTTGGTGGAGACGACCGTGCCGCCGGCCTGGAGCTCGGCGAGCTTTCCGGGCTGGAGCAGGTAGGCGATGATCGCGGTGGCGATCGCGTTGAGCATGATCGTCGAGATGACCTCGCTGACGCCGCGGGTCACCTTCAGAACGCCCGCGATGCCCGCCCACACGGCACCGGTGCCCATGGCGCACAGGATGATCAGCGGGATGGAGATCCAGCCCGGCGTGGTCAGCGCGCCACCGAGGACAGCGGCGAAGAACGCGGCGATGCGGTACTGGCCGTCGACGCCGATGTTGAACAGGTTCATCCGGAAGCCGATGGCCACCGAGACGCCCGCCAGGTAGTACGTCGTCGCCTTGTTGAGGATGTAGACCTGGCTGTCGCTGGCGGAGCCGTAGGTCAGCATGTCGCTGAAGGCGGCGCCCGGGTTCTTGCCGGTGGCGAGGATGACCAGGGTGGTGACGACCAGTGCGGCGACGACCGCCAGCAGCGGGGCCGCGATGCCGAGGAGCAGCCGCTCCCTGTCGATGCGTTGGGTCAGCTTGTTCATCGGGCGTCGTCCTCGTGGTCCGCTGCGGAGTCCGCTGCGTGCTCCAGGTGGCCGGTGGTCGCACCGGTCATGGCGGAGCCCAGCTCCTCGGGGGTGATGGTGGCGGGGTCGGCGTCGGCGACCAGTCGGCCGCGGTACATCACCCGCAGGGTGTCGGACAGGCCGATGAGCTCGTCCAGGTCGGCGGAGATCAGCAGCACGGCCAGGCCCTCGCGGCGGGCCTCGCGGATGTGGTCCCAGATCGCGGCCTGCGCGCCGACGTCCACACCGCGGGTGGGGTGGGCGGCGATGAGCAGCTTGGGCGCGTGGCTCATCTCGCGGCCGACGATCAGCTTCTGCTGGTTGCCGCCGGACAGCGAGGCGGCGGTGACGTCGATGCCGGGGGTACGGACGTCGTACGCCTTGATGATGCGCTCGGTGTCCGTGCGGGCGGCCTTGATGTCGAGCAGCTGGCCGCGGGAGTTGGGCTTCTCGGTGACGTGGCCGAGGATGCGGTTCTCCCACAGCGGGGCCTCGAGGAGCAGGCCGTGGCGGTGGCGGTCCTCGGGGATGTAGCCGACGCCGGCCTCGCGGCGGTGGCGGGTGGGGACGTGGGAGATGTCGGTGCCGTCGAGGGTGACCGTGCCGGAGTCGGGGTCGCGGATGCCCATGATGGCCTCGACCAGTTCGGACTGGCCGTTGCCCTCCACGCCGGCGATCCCGAGGACCTCGCCCTGGTGGATGGTGAAGGAGATGTCGTCGAGGATGATCCGCTCGATGCCGTCGAGGTCGGTCTGGGCCAGGCGCAGACCGTCCAGCTTCAGCAGCGGGACGTCGGTGACCGTGGACTCCTCGGTCTCCGGCGTGGGCAGTTCGCTGCCCACCATCAGCTCGGCGAGCTGCTTGGGGGTCGTACCGGCGGGCTCGACCGTGCCGACGGTGGTGCCGCGCCGGATGACGGTGATCTCGTCGGCCACCGACAGGACCTCGCCGAGCTTGTGCGAGATGAAGATGACGGTGAGGCCCTCGGCCTTGAGCTCGCGCAGGTTGTCGAAGAGGGCGTCGACCTCCTGCGGGACGAGGACGGCGGTGGGCTCGTCGAGGATCAGGGTCTTGGCGCCGCGGTAGAGGACCTTGAGGATCTCCACGCGCTGGCGGTCGGCGACGCCGAGCTCCTCCAGCAGCACATCCGGCCGGACGTTCAGGCTGTACGCGTCGGAGATCTCCCTGATCTTCGCGCGGGCCTTGGCGCCGATGCCGTACAGCTTCTCCGCGCCCAGGACGACGTTCTCCAGGACCGTGAGGTTGTCGGCGAGCATGAAGTGCTGGTGCACCATGCCGATGCCGCGGGCGATGGCGTCGGCGGGGGTGTGGAGGGTGACCGTCTCGCCGTTCACGGTGATGGTGCCCTCGTCCGGCTGCTGCATGCCGTAGAGGATCTTCATCAGGGTGGACTTGCCGGCACCGTTCTCACCGCACAGGGCATGGACGGTGCCCGTGCGGACGGTGATGTCGATGTCCTTGTTGGCGACGACGCCGGGGAATCGCTTGGTGATGCCGCGCAGTTCGACGGCAGCGGGAGGGCTGGACGCGTTGATGGCGCACTCTCCTGGGGGAAAGGGGCTGCGTAGGGGAGGGCAGGCGTCGGCGACGCTAGCGCGACAACTCCGTGCTACACGCGTAGAGTTGACACATTGTTATGGCTCGGCGAGGGGGTTGTCGAGGCCCCTTCGCCGAGCCCGGGTTCCGGCGGGAACCGTCAGGTCAGCTGGTCTTGACCTTGACGGTGCCGTCGACGATCTTCTTCTTCGCGGCGTCCAGCTTCGGCTGAATGTCGTCGATGAAGCCACCGCTGGTGGCCAGGCCCACGCCGCCCTTGGCGAGCGAGTAGATCTGGTTGCCGGTCAGCGGCTTGCCGTCGTTGACGGACTTGATGAAGTCGTAGACGCCGACGTCGACGTTCTTGACCATCGAGGTGAGAATCGAGTTCTTGTACTTGGCCAGACCCGCGATGTTGTACTGGTCCGAGTCCACGCCGATGGCCCAGGCGCCCTTGACGCCGGAGATGGCCTCGATCGAGCCGTTGCCGGAGGAGCCGGCCGCGGAGTAGATCACGTCGGCGCCGGCGTCGAGCTGGCCGGACGCGGCCTCCTTGCCCTTGTCGGGGCTGGCGAAACCGGAAAAGTCCGAGCCATGGGTCAGGTACTGGACGTCGACCTTGACCTTGGGGTTGGTGTCCTTGACGCCCTGGACGTAGCCCGCCTCGAACTTCTTGATCAGCGGGGTGTCCACACCGCCGATGAAGCCGACGTGGTCCTTCTTGGTCTTCAGCGCGGCGGCGACACCGGCGAGGTAGGAGCCCTGCTCCTCGGTGAAGGTGATGCTGTCGACGTTCTTGGCGGTCGCGACCGCGTCGATGAGGCCGAAGTTGACCTTCGGGTACTTCGCGGCGACCTTGTCCACCGAGGTGGCGTAGGAGAAACCGACGGCGACGATCGGGTTGTACCCGGCGTCCGCCAGGTCGGTCAGGCGCTGCTCGCGGTCGGCCTCGGTGTCGGAGCTCTTGGCGGTGAGCTCCTTGATGGAACCGCCGAACTCCTTCGCGGCCTTGTCGGCACCGCGCGCGGCGGAGTCGTTGAAGGAGCGGTCACCACGGCCGCCGACGTCGTAGGCGAGGCCGATCTTGATGCCGCCCTTGCCGCTGCTCGCGGAGGCGGACGACGAGCTGTTGTCCTGTGAGGACGTGCTGCCACAGGCTGTGGCAGTCAGTGCGAGAGCTGCGGTTGCGATACACGCAGCAGAAAGCTTGGCTACCCGGCGCACGGGAGGCTCCTTCACCTGACCTGAGCGCCTTGTCGGCGCTTCATGTGAGCACCATGCCAGTGCCCGGGCCTGTACGCCCCTGCGGCGTTGGCTTCGCGGCATCGTAACGCGCGTAGATGTCGGAAACAGACCTCTTCCGAAGCCGTTATCGATTCGAGGCAAACAGCGTCTGAACTGAGGCTCTACGGGCTTCGCACACCCGGATTGCGATGAGCGCACGATTGGCTTACGAGCATGTTGCGCCGAGCGGCGGAACGGCCCTCGAGGGGGCCGTCCGTCACACTCCGGTCACTGCGCGGCGTCCAGCAGGGCCGCGGCCGTGAACATCTCCACGCCTACGGTGATGGCGGACTCGTCGGCGTCGAAGTCGCCCTGGTGGAGGTCGCGCACAGTCCGCTCGCCCGGCGTCCGCACCCCGAGGCGGGCCATGGCACCGGGGACGCGCTGCAGGTACCAGGAGAAGTCCTCGCCCCCGAGGCTCTGCTCGGTACTCTCGACGGAGTCGGCGCCGCGCCGGACGGTCATGGCCTCGCGGATCAGCTCGGTGACGCCCCCGTCGTTGACGACGGGCGGCACGCCTCGTACGTAGTTGATCTCGGACTTGGCCCCGTGCAGATTGGCGACCTCGTCGATCGCGGCGACCACGATGTCCGGGGCCTGCTGCCAGGTGTCGAGGTCGAGGCAGCGCACGGTCCCGGAGAGCTCGGCGTGCTGCGGGATGACGTTCGGGGCGTGCCCCGACTCGATCCGCCCCCAGGTCACGGCGAGCCCGGCCCGCGTGTCCACCCGTCGCCCGACGAGGGCGGGCACGTCGGTGACGACGCGGGCGGCGGCGGTGACGAGGTCGGTGGTGAGGTGCGGCCGGGCGGTGTGCCCGCCGGGCCCGTCGAGGGAGATCTCCAGCCGGTCGCAGGCGGAGGTGATCGCACCGGTCCTGAGCCCGATCTTCCCGGCGTCGACCCGGGGGTCGCAGTGCACGGCGAGCATCTTCCCGACGCCCTCCAGCACCCCGCACTCGATGGCGTCGGCGGCACCGCCGGGCAGCACTTCCTCGGCGGGCTGGAAGATCAGCCGCACGGGCCGCGGCAGCAGCCCCCGCTTGTGCAGGTCGGCGAGGACGAGCCCGGCGCCGAGCACGACGGCCGTGTGCACATCGTGCCCACAGGCGTGCGCCCGATCGGGCACGGTCGACCGGTACGGGCACTCGGTCTTCATGTCCGGGATGGGCAGGCCGTCGATGTCGGCGCGCAGGGCGAGCATGGGCCTTTCGCCGTCCCACTCCCCGATGTCACAGACGAGACCGGTCCCCACGGCGAGCACCCGGGGCTTCAGCCCCGCCCGCTCCAGCCGCTCCTTGATCGCCGCGGTGGTTCGGAACTCCTGATTGCCGAGCTCCGGATGCATGTGCAAGTCGCGCCGGAAGTGGACCAGTTCGGCGTGCAGCGCGTCGCTCAGCACGCCGGGAAGCACGGCTTCCCCGGGCAGATCGACCTCGGACTCCAGTGACATCAGTTGCTTCACCCTCTAAAGGGTAGGACGCCGGGGCGACCAACCGACCCGCGATCAACAAAACTTCAACCCGCCGTGGGAAGAAAATCTGGTCGCTCGACGCATGGATGTGATTTGAGATGGGTAAGAACCATCTTTCCCACACATACCACGCCTCCGCTCCCGCATGCCGGTCTGTTCACCTTTCGGAACCCCACGGAGCGGAATCTGGGGTTGGGGGTCCCGGATCCGTCACCACCACGTGACGATTGCGCCACACAGTGCGATCGGTGGGCCTGAGCCGGGCAGCCTTCCCCGCATGAACGCGTGCGGATGCGGCGAGGACCACATTCCATGGATGCTGGCGAAATTCGGCTTCCTGGGCGCGGCGGGGCTGATCCTGGGAATACTGATCACCATGATCGCGGCAGGCTGGCTGCTGTCCTCGCTGGTGTGGCTGGTACGCCGACGCCACACAGCGGCACCAGGACCGGCACCGATCGGTGAACCCTCGCAGCACCCTCTGGCGGGGTTCACCTGGACGGAAGAGCCGCCCCGCGGGGGCTGAGCCCTGCCGAGTCCCGTCCTAAGCCGAGGCCAGTTCACACCACACGTACTTGCCCCGGTTGCCCTGCCTGGACAAGGGCTGCCATCCCCACAGATCCGCGCAGGCCTTGACCAACGCCAATCCCCGCCCCTCCTCTGCTTCTCCCATGGCGTTCAACTCACCGGGCGGCTCGGGAGGTTCAGGGTCCGCGTCCCAGGCCCCGATCCGCAGCACCCCCGCCGACCACCGCACCCTGAGGGCGGCCGGCCCTTTCGTGTGCCGTACGGCATTGGAGACCAGCTCGGCCGCGAGGAGTTCGGCGGTGTCGGTCAGGCGGATCAGGCCGTGCATCGTGAGGATGAGACGGAGGGTGCGACGGGCGACGGTGACGGCTCGGAGGTCGTTCGGGATGTACAGGGTGTACTCCCAGGGGGCGTTTTCGGGCATGGCGCAACTCCAGCTCTCCAGGCGGCTTCGGGCGGTGGCAGTGCCGCAGCCGTCGTGGCAGGACGGGGCGGTGCGCTTCCGGGATCCCGGCGATTCCGCAGCGTGTGCGTCGCATCACTGACAGTAGACCTGCAATTCGAGGTCTAGCAACCTGATCGCGTAATCTGTCCCCGAACGAGCCGCGCCGATAGGCGCGTTGATCCGAGGAGCACTCCATGGCGGGACTGAGGCCGGAACCCACCGCACGGCAGATGCGACTCGGAACTGAGCTGCGCAGACTGCGGGAGAAGGCCGGCCTCACCGGACGCGAGGCGGCCGCCCTGCTCGGCGTGAGCTCCGGCCAGATCAGCCAGATCGAATCCGCCCTGACCGGCGTGAGCGAGAAACGCTTGCGCAGCATGGCGGTCAACTACTCCTGCTCCGACGAAGAGTTGATCTCAGCTCTGGTGCATGTGGCCACCGACCGGACTCGCGGCTGGTGGGAGGAGTACCGCGGGCAGTTGCCCACGCCGTTCCTGGACCTCTCCGAACTGGAACACAACGCCACATTCCGATGGGACGTGGACTTGCTGCACGTGTCGGGCCTTCTCCAGACCGAGGACTACGCACGGGCTCTCTTCTCGACCCGCATTCCGGAGCTCCCCGATGCCGACCGCGAGCTGCGTGTGCGGCATCGCATGCAGCGTCGAACAATCCTCGAAAGGCCCACACCAACCCCCTACCAGGCCGTGATTCACGAGGCAGCGCTACGAATCAGGGTCGCCGGCCGAGCTGCCTCACAGGCCCAGCTCGCTCGCATTCTGGAGCTCTCCGAAGCAGACCACGTCACCGTCCGAGTCATCCCGTTCACCCTGGAGCGCTTCGACGACACCGGCAGCGCGATGATCTACGCCGGTGGCAGCATCCCGAGGTTGGACACTGTGGTCCGCGACGCGCCACACGGCACGGCGTTCATCGACGCAGAGGCTCAACTCGGCGTATTCCGAACACTCTTCCGTAGAGTAGAAGCGTCATCACTTGATCCCGAACAGTCACGCGACCTGATCCACCATCTGGCCAAGGAGCTGTGAGGCACCCGATGAGCACGCGCGAAAACTGGCGGAAGTCGTCCTACTCAGGCGGCGGCGACGGCAACGCCTGCGTGGAGATCTCAACCCACCCCACCTACATAGCCGTCCGCGACTCCAAGAGCCCGGCCAGCGCCAATCTCACCTTCCCGCCCGGTGCCTTCACCACCTTCCTCGAAGCCCTCAAGTCCCCCCACCTCGCCCCCGATGACCGTCAGGGAAAGTCCACCCGCCACCCCGTGACGCCCCGCTAGGGTGCAGCGAGTGAACGCCGAGACCCCCGACTTCATACGGGCCGCCCGAACCGCGTACGACACGATCGCCGAGCCCTACACCGAGCAGTTCTCCGACTGGGCCGGCATCCCCACGCTGGACAGAACCCAGATCACCGGCTTCGCGGAACTGGTGAAGGAGCAGAACGCCGGCCCGGTGGCCGACATCGGCAGCGGCCCGGGTCACGTGACCGCGGCGCTCCACGACCTCGGCATTCGGGTCTTCGGCGTGGACGTCTCCCCGAAGATGGTCGAACTGGCCCGCAGAGCCCACCCGAACCTCCGCTTCCACGTGGGCTCGATGACGTCGCTGGACCTACCCTCGGAAACCCTGGGCGGCATCACCGCGCTGTACTCGATCATCCACGTCCCGGACGACCACCTCCCCACGGCCTTCGCGGAGTTCCACCGCGTGCTCGCCCCCGGCGCCCACGCCCTGATCGGCTTCCAGTACGCGCCCGGCGGCACCCACATGCACCTGGACGAACGCTTCGGCCACAAGATCTCCCTCGACTACTGGCTGCGCGCACCGGAGGCGGTCGCCGAGCCCCTCACCAAGGCAGGTTTCCAGGTGATCCTCCGAGTCCTCGTGGAGCCCCTGGGCGAGGAAAAGCTGGCCCGCGCGTACCTGGTGGCGCAGAAACCGGCGTAGGCGACAGGCCGGAGCCCGCCAGGGCCCCGGAACGAAGATCTGCTCGGGCGCTAACCTCCGACGCATGGCTCAATCCCCGCGCTCCCTGCAACTCGTCACGCGGCTCGTTGACGGGCACATCTGCGCCTATGACCTGGCTGCCGATGCCAAGGGCGTGCTGCTGCCCGCGATGGTCTTTCGGCCGGCTCCCGAGGACGATGTAGTTGACCACGCCGTTGCCGCTGGTCTTCAGCACGCCTACTACACGACCCTCAATGCGGCCGTTTGCGTGACGGCGGACGGGGCCGAGGTCTGGCGGTCGCAGTTCGAGCCACAGTCGGACCGGCAGCACGGACACCGGCCCAGCTGTGTGCTGTCGTGGGACGACCGTGTGGTGTGGGTCTACCGGCCTGACGCCATGGCCGGCCGGAACCGACCCGACCAGTGGGTCGCCCTGGACGCCGAGGCGGGAACGGTCACCGCGCAGGCGGATCTCCGGACCGTCGGGCACGGCGGACAGCAACTGCGGGACCCGGCGAGTGATCAGGTCCTCCTCGATGTGGGCGAAGGACAGGACGGCTCGGTCATCTACCGTGCGTCGCTGACCGGGGACCGGATGGACCTCTTCCGCTATCCCTGGAGCGATCGTTGCCTCATCGACCTGTCACCCGACGGACACCACTTCATGACCGTTCACCACGAGCAGGCCGACATCGCCATCCACACCTACCCCGACGGCGAGGTGACGTTCGCCCTCTCCGTCGACGCCTTCGGACACGACCCGGACGAGGTCTACGTGGACTGGAGTGGCGGGTACCTGAGTCCGGACACTGTCATCGTCACCCTCACCGGCGAAAGCGAGGACGAGCAGGAGTGGTTCCGTCACTACCGCGTCGATGTGCGCTCGGGCCGAGTCCGCACGGAGTTCGACCCGCGCTCTGACGATCCCTACGACATCCAGCCCCTTGGCGACGGAACCTGGCTCACCGCAGATCCATCCGGTCACCCGCACCGCTGGACCGACTCATAGAAGTCGTGGCCACGAACGCTTCAAGCACAGGACATCTACGGGCGACTCACAAAGGCAGCAGACATAAAGGCACCCCATGTCATAGCCTTTTCTGCCGCCCGTTTAATAGGCCGTTAGCGATACCAGTCCTCGCCCCCGCTCCCCAAGGCGCTTCGCAAGAAGCTCTCAAGGGAAGGCGAGATCCAGTTCCTGCTGTCCGTTTCGTGATCCCAGACGAACACATCATCCCGTTCAGGCGTCCGAACGAAGGCGAATTGATCTCCGCCACCGTTGTCACCGAAAAAGAGGAGCGGATCGAAGGGCATATAGAGGTTCCGGAGCTGTTCATTATTGCGGAGCGAGACGTTCTCGGCGAGAATCCTCTCAGCCGACCAAACAATTTCTACTCCATACTCGGCGTTGATTCCGTCGGTCTCCGCAAGAAGAGATCGAAGCGGCGGCGGAACCGACTGCCCAAGTCGTTCTTCAATCAGCACCACGGCGTCTTCAGTGGTGGGATCATGAAGCTCTACATTCGAAAATTCAAGGCTGATTTCACGCCACATGTGAATCCTCTGACGGTGCCGGACTACCTGATACGCGGACGGAACCAATGGCCAAGCGTATCATCGACATGAGTAACATGATCGAGCACTTGCTGGCGAGTCGGATTGGGATGGGCATCGTAGAAGCGATTCCACGAAACACGTATCTCACTGAGATGCACTCGGCTGTTTATGTCACCTTTGGGTATTCCTCGAAGATTTTCCAATGAGTGTATCTCGTCCGGCGAGAACAAGCCGGGGTAACGTTTGAGGATTTGCTGTTCGATAGCATGGTGGACAACTACCTCGCCTTCGAGATCCGGGTTAGCCTTGAAGAACGTTCGCTTGTAGTTGTGATCCGTAGCAGTGCCCACGGAAGCCTCGGTTCGGGCCGGCACTGTCTTGCCGAGTACGGTCTCCTTTCTCTCCGCTGCTTTTCTCGCGGCATCTTCGCACGGTGTGAGCCCGAGCGGGTCGGTCCAGGCCAGAGGGTTGCCGACGTAGGTCGCTGGATTAGGGGCCGGACCGAGGCCGAGCGGATCGGAAGTGAGGTAACGCGCGGTTTCGGGGTCGTAGTGGCGGAAGTAGTTGTAGTGGAGGCCGGTTTCAGGGTCGAAGTACTGGCCCGGGAAGCGGAGCGGTGTGTATGCCGTGCTGTCCGCAGCCCAGGCCGTTGTGCCCCATAGGGTGCTGCGGGTGCGCCAGGCTATGTCGCCTGATTCGTCGATCAACTCCGTCGGGGTGCCGACCAGGTCGGTCACTATGGCGAAGAAGCGGGAGTCGATTTCGTCCTGGGAGGCGTCGGCGGCTGTGATGCGTTCCGTCTGGGCGATCGGGTGCAGGCCCTGGTGGTCCCAGGTCAGGGTGACCGGGTTCGGGTGGGACGGGGACCTCGTCATCTGCTCGCAGAGAGTCGTGCCGTCCCAGGTGAAGTCCACCTGTTCCAGGACCGAGGCGCAGTCACCGGCCAGGCGTTGCTTCGCGATGCGGCGGCCCAAGGGGTCGTAGCGATAGCGCCAGCGCGTGCCGTCGGGGGTTGTCACCGCCGTCAGGCGGTCCTCCGCGTCCCATTCGTAGCGCCAGGTGTCCGGCTTGCGGGACAGGCGGGTTTTCTGGCGGAGGGTGATGCGGCCCGCTTCGTCGTGTTCGTAGCGGACGGCGCCGGCGCGGGTGATGCGGGTGCCTGTGTAGGTGCGGTCCCCCGTCGACTCGTGTCCGGGGTGGCTGGAGGGCCAGCTCGCCGACGTCTGGTTGCCCGCCTCGTCGTACGCGTACCTCTCCGTCCAGTTCGTCGCGTGGACCGCCGTGACTCGGCCAGCCAGGTCCAGGTCGAAGCGGCGGGTGCCGTTCAGGTCGTCGTCGATGGCCGTCAGGTTGCCGTCGGCGCGGTAGGTGTACGCGCGGTGTTGGAGGCGGTTGCCCGTGGGGCCGACCAGATCCTGTTTTGTCAGGCGGCCCAGTGGGTCGAAGGACTGAGTCAGGGTCACCGACTCGCCTATGTGGCGGCCCAGTTCGCGGCCTGCCTCGTCGTGGGTGAAGGTCAGAGTGCGGCCCGATGCCACCATGCCGGTGCGGTTGCCCGACGCGTCGTACGACCAGCTCGTCGTCGCGCCGGTGGGGGTGGTGCGGCCCGTTCTGCGGCCCAGCTCGTCGTAGGCGTGGGTGAGGGTGCGGCCGTTGACCGTTTCCGACAGGACGCGGCCGGCCTCGTCCCTGTGCAGCCTCAGGACTGCGTCCGGGCCCGCCGCCTCCGTCAGGGCGCCCGTCAGGTCGTACCCGTACGTCGTGATCGCCCCGGCCGCCTCCTTGCGGATCACCCGGCCCAGGACGTCACGGGAGAAGGTGATCGGCTCGCCGGATGCCGTGGTGCTGGTGCTCAGTTGGCCTGCGGGGTCGTGCGCGTAGGTCAGCGTGCGGTCGTCGAAGTCCGTCTCCGCGATCAGGCGGCCCGCCGGGTCGTACTCATAACTCCACGTCAGGCCCTGCGGGTTCGTGACCCTTGTCAGGCGCAGTTCCGTGTCGTGGGCGAACTCGTAGCGCACCCCGTCCGGGCCCGTGCGGGCCGCCAGCAGGTCGAAGTGGGTGTACTCGAAGCGGGAGACCGCACCCAACGCGTCCGTGTGGGTGGTGCAGTTGCCCTCGCCGTCGTACGTCCAGGATTCCGTTGTGCCGTCCGCCGCCGTACGGCGGGACAGGCGGCCCTCCACCGTCCATTCCAGGGCCGTCACCGCGCCCGTGGGGTCGGTGATCCTCACCGGGCGGCCGAACGCGTCACGTGAGTAGCGGGTCACCGCGCCCAGGGGGTCGGTGATCTCCAAGGGGAGGCCCGCCGGGTTGCAGCGCACCCTTGTGGTGTGCCCCAGGGCGTTCGTGACGGATGCCAGGTGGCCCTGGTCGTCGTACGTGAAGCGGGTCGTCGTGCCCGAAGAGTCGGTCACCGCCGTGCGGTTGCCGAAGTCGTCGAACTGCTGGCTGACGTGGGTGCCGTCGGGGCCGGATATCGCCACCGGCATGCCCTGGTCGTCGTAGGCGATGCTGGTGTAGCGGCCGTCTGGGCGGACTGCCAGGACCGTGCGGCCCGCCTCGTCGTAGGCATAGCCACGCGTGCGGCCCAGTGGGTCGGTGGCGGTCAGCGGGCGGTGGGCCCGGTCGTAGGTGGTGTGGGTCGTGGCGCCGTCCGGGGTGGTCACCGCTGCCACTTGAAGGTCGCTGTTGATCTCGTAACGGGTGCTGTGGCCCGGGGAGTTGACCGCCGTGACCGTCCGGTGCCCGCTGGTCGGATCCGGGTCGCCGTAGGAGTACGTGTAGCTCAGGTGGCCCGCCTCACCACCCTGTGACGTGCAGCGGTCCTCGTCGTCGTAGACGTAGTGGTACGAGGAGTTGTTGGTGTCGGTCCAGGCGGTGATCCGGCCCGTGGAGTCGTTGGTGAAGCGGGTCGGCAGACCCGAGGAGTTCGTCACCGTCGACAGGTGGCCATGCGCGTCGTAGCTGAAGCGGACCAATTCGATGTCGTCGGTCAGGTGCAGGGCCGTGATCCGGCCGTCCTCGGTTGTGATCCTCAGGTCGTAGCCGGACGAGTGCACGATGCCCTTGGGGGCGCCCTCGTCGTCGTACTCGAAGGTGAGCCACTGGCTGCCCGAGCGGTCGATCAGCTGGGAAAGCAGGGCTATGCCGTCGCCGCCCGGGCCCGCGAAGTCCCAGACACGGCCGGACTCCGGGTCGGTGACCGTGTAGTCGCCCCACTCGTCCACCGTCAGCGGCCAGGAAGCGCCCTCCAGCGGTAGCACCGGGACGCCTGGCGCCGGGTGCGGATACGCCAGCAACGAGCCGTCCTCGCGGACGAAGACGACTCCCTCGGCGTCGATCTCCAGCCGCTGGTCCGCCGTCGACGTCCAGCACGGGCCGAACCAGCGGCCCGCCCGGTACGACGACTCGAACTGGCGGGTGAAGATCAGGGGCAGCCGCGCGGGGAGCGTCACATCCGTCTGTGGCAGCGACATGCGGCCGGTGGCCATGTCGATCGGGTCGCTGCCGAAGAGTTTGCACTTCAGTTCCCGGGCGACGTCCATGAGTCCCCGGCGCGTGCCCTGCCGTGCGGCTCCCGTCGCCGCGTCCTTCGCAAGCCCGCGCAGAGCGTCACGCCCAACTGCCCGGCCCAGGCCGCCCGCGCCCTTCCCCCCGATCAGGTTCGAGAGCAGATACCCCGCCGAATCCCCCGGGTCGCTCGACCACCCCGTCCCCAGGATCGACATCGGCAACCGCTCCGGATGCGCCGCCGTCCCCACCAGACCCGCCAGCAGCAACTGCGAGTTTTTCGACCACTCACCGGGGTGGGTCAAGTTGTACGGGTCCAGCGGGTTCACCGTGCGGGCCAGTTTCAGGACGTCCGTGCCGCCGCGCAGGAGGCCGCCGAGGACGTGGACCGAGTTGAGCTGGGTGCCGACGAACAGGTCTGCCACTCCCGCGCCCAGGCGGTCGGTGAACTCCGGTTTGGACGGGGCCGATTCCAGCGCTGCGGCCAGCTTGCGGCGGGCGTCCTGCGCCGCGTCCGTGCGCAGACGGCGGGCGTGGGACAGGATCTCCTGTGCTTCCTCGCGGCCCGCCGTCCCAGGGTCGACGAAGTCGCCCGGTTTCGTCGGCTTCGCTCCCGGATCGCCGCCCGCCTCGGCGGTCGCGTTGTAGCGGTCGGCCGCCTGGTTGTACGCCGTCACCTTCGCGTCGTACGCGTCCGCCGCCCGTCGTGAGGCGTCCTGCGCCCTGCGGTAGGCGTCGATCGCCGCCTGCGCCTGCTGCTGTGCCCAGCGGACCGTGTCCGCGTACGACTCCAGCGCGGAAGCCGCCGCCGTGCAGGCGTCCGCCGCCGTCAGCCACTGCTTCGGCTGTACGTCGAACTTCGCGCGGAACGCGTCCGCCGCCTGGCCCCGCCACTCGCCCGGGTCGAGCGAGCGCATGCCCTGGCCGACGTTCTCGAAGGCGGCCGCGAACTTCCGCAGGTGCCCGGCCCGTTCGCGGAGCGCCGACTCGCTGCCGTGTACGAGTTCCTTCGGGTCCTCGCTCTCGCCGAGGGCGCGCTCGGCGACCGTGCCGCCCAGGCGGTTGTTCACGCTCTCGCCGAAGTCGCGGACCTTCTCGGCCGCGCCGTCGGCGCCCACGTCCGACAGCAGTCCCGCCGTCTTGTCCGTGCCCCAGTTGACCGCCTCGCCGACGCCCTTGTTCAGGCCGTCGGCCGCGCTCTCCAGACCGTCGCCGAAGTCGTCGACCAGATCCCCGAAGCCCATCAGTCCTCGCCCTCCCCGTCAGAAGTCGAGGAGGGAGGCCCGCTCCACTGCCAGTCCGTCCGGGGATCGAAGAACGCGTCCGGCGTCACCGTCGATGTCGAGACGTCTTCCGCCGCCTGGGTCCAGGCCGCCTTCACCTCGTCCGCGCCCGACGTGAAGGACTCCGCGCTGTAGTCCGCGTTCGCCACCTGGCTGACCGGGTTGTCCTTCAGCGTCTCCGACCAGGACCGTGCCTTCACCTCGTCCGGGGACAGGTACGGGTTGCCCGTGCCGGCCGTCCACACCGACTTCAGGGTGTCGGAGACGTACTGCTCCTGCTCGTGGTAGATCCCCGCCGACAGACCCAGCCGGCCCGCGAACTCGTTCGCGTCCTGCATCAGCGAGCGCACGCCCCAGCCCCAGCGGTCGCAGAAGTCGGCGAAGACCTGCTGGAGGCCGTCGTCGCCCACCTCCAGGCCGGTCATCGACAGGTCGTCGAAGCCGCGGCCCAGGTTCGCCTCGATGTCGAAGCCGAACTCCTTGAGCTCCGCCATCGCCTGGTTGATGCCTCGGGTGATCCGTTCCATCGCCTCCGGATCGACCTGGTAGCCGTCGCTCACGCCGCCCCAGCTCCTTCCGGAGAGGCGTCCACGGCCACCGGGTCCGGCACGATCCCCGCAACCGGGGGCAGCACCAGACCCGTCGGGCTCCCCGCGTCCACCGCGATGCCCGTCGGGCCGTCCACCCTGGGGATCACCTGGTCCAGCAACCGCGCGCCGTACACCGGTATGCGCTCCGGTACGGCCTCGCCCCGCGCCTCGGCGAATCGTTCCAGCGCCGCGAGATCCGTGAACGCGAACAGCCAGCGAATCCCGCCCGCCTCCGCCGACAGCAACGACCCGTCGACCACCGGCACCAGGACCTCCCTGCGCCGGAACTCCCCGATCTCCGCTCGCCGTTCCCGCTCCGCCTCGGCACTCACACCAGCCGCCCCCGTCGTAGCCCTGATCGAACGTCGCACAAGTGAACGACGATGCTAGACGATTCGGCTGAGAGCCGCCCTCGGTGTTTCAGACAGCCGGTACCGCCGTCACCGCCGACAACCGGTGCACATCCCGGGCCGTCCCCGTGACCCCCGACAAGAACCCCTGCGCCCGCGGTGAGGCCGTCTCCGTCAGCCAGTCCGGGTCGATGTCACACACGGCCACGCGGACCCCCGTGCCCGCCAACGCCAGCGGCAGGGTGTGCACGACCGTCGAAGGGAAGCTGAGGATCGTACGGCCGATGGGTCCGCGTCGGGCTATCAGCTCCAGTGGGAGGTCGGGGCGGACGATCTCCAGCCCCGTCTCCACGGCCAGCCGGTGGAGCTTCTCCGTCGACTCGCGGCGGTGGGCGAAGTAGCGGGTCGCGCCATGGGACTTGGCCAGGCGGGTGACCGCCTCCACATAGCGGTCGGCGTCCACCACGCCTGTCTCCACCAGCGAGGTGCCGACCATGTCCGCGCCCTTCGTGATGCGCGGCGGCCCGAAGCGGCCGCGGGTCCAGGCGAAGGAGTGGGACGAGACCGTCACGCCTGCCGGGGCCTCCGCCATCGGCATCGAGGAGAAGATCTCGACTTCCCTGCCCTTCCCCGGCGTCAGGCGCTTGCGGGCCGCCGACGATATCGGGGCGAAGGCAAGGTCGCGGGGGCTCGGGCGGCCGCCCTTGCGGTGCCAGCGCACCAGGCGTTCGCCGCGGGCCAGTTGGGCGACGAACTCCATCGTCGCCGTGCCGTCGTCGACCACGACCAGGGCGGATGCCCTGGTGATGGTGAGCAACAGCTGGACATAGCGGGAGAAGGGGTCGCCCAGGACCACGCGGTCCGCCCTGCGGAGCATGCCCGCCAGGCCGCCGATGGTGTGGAAGGGGGCCGCGGGGCCGCCCCTCGCCTCCTCCCAGCGGACCTCGTGGCCCTCCTCGCGGGCCAGTTCCGCCATGCGGCGCAGCTGGCCGCGGGTCATGGGGTCGGTCGGGGACAGCACGACGAGGGTGAGCTGCGCGCCGGGCGCGTGCCCGTGCGCCCACTCCAGCACGTTGAGCAGCTGGACCGGGCTCTCCACGAACGCGAGAGTGTGGGGGCCGGTGTTCCCGGCGCGGGGGCTCATCGACGTACGACCGTCCCGTCGTAAGGCGCTCATGAGGCGGTCATGAGGCGCGCGTAATGAACACCGGGTCCCGGACGGACAGTCGCCGGGGACCCGGTACCTGGTGGCTCAGACCGAGACCGGCTCGCCGGCCGCCGCGGCGATCTCCGCCTCGGCGACGACGCCGGTGACGCGGCGCAGCTTCTTCATGGGGCCGAGCTCGGAGTCGTAGACCTTCTTGACGCCGTCGCCGAGGGAGGCCTCGATGGTGCGGATGTCCCGCACGAGCCGCTGCAGGCCCTGCGGTTCCACCGACGCGGCCTGGTCGGAGCCCCACATCGCGCGGTCCAGGGTGATGTGGCGCTCGACGAAGGTCGCGCCGAGGGCGACCGCGGCCAGCGTGGTCTGCAGGCCCGTCTCGTGACCGGAGTAGCCGATCGGGACGTTCGGGTACTCCTCCTGGAGCGTGTTGATGACCCGGAGGTTGAGCTCCTCGGCCTTCGCCGGGTACGTCGAAGTGGCGTGGCAGAGAAGGATGTTCTCCGAGCCGAGGACCTCGACGGCGTGGCGGATCTGCTTCGGGGTGGACATGCCGGAGGACAGGATGATCGTGCGGCCGGTGGCGCGCAGCGCCTTCAGCAGCTCGTCGTCCGTGAGGGAGGCGCTCGCGACCTTGTGGGCCGGCACGTCGAACTTCTCCAGGAAGGCGACGGCCTCGGTGTCCCACGGGGAGGCGAACCAGGCGATCCCCTTCTCCTTGCAGTACGCGTCGATCTGGCGGTACTCGTCCTCGCCGAACTCCACGCGGTGGCGGTAGTCGATGTAGGTCATCCGGCCCCAGGGCGTGTCGCGCTCGATGTCCCACTGGTCGCGCGGGGTGCAGATCTCGGGCGTGCGCTTCTGGAACTTGACGGCGTCACAGCCGGCCTCGGCGGCCACGTCGATGAGCTTGAAGGCGTTCTCCAGCTCGCCGTTGTGGTTGATGCCGATCTCGCCGCAGATGTAGACGGGCTGGCCGGGACCGGCGATGCGCTCGGTGCCGAAGGTGCGGAGGCGGGAGTTAACAGACATGACGGGGAACGTTCCTTACTTGTCGAGGGAGTCGAGAGAGGGGCCGAGGATCCAGCTGGCGATCTCTCGGATCGCGCCGTCGCCACCGGGGACGGTGGTGACCGCACGGGCGGCGCCGCGTACCACGTCGTGGGCGCTCGCGACCGCCACGGGCCAGCCCACGAGGGCGAAGCACGGGAGGTCGTTGACGTCGTTGCCGACGTAGAGCACGCGCTCGGGCGCGATGCCCTGCTCCTCGCACCACTGCTTCAGCGCGAGGTCCTTCCGGTCGATGCCGTGCAGCACGGGGATCTTCAGCTTCCGTGCGCGGGCGGCGACGACCGGGTTCTGCTCCGTGGAGAGGATCAGCATCTTCAGGCCCGACCTGCGCAGGGCGGCGATGCCGAGTCCGTCGCCGCGGTGCACGGAGACGAACTCCTTTCCATCGGCGTCGATCAGCACCCGGTCGTCGGTCTGGGTGCCGTCGAAGTCCAGTACGGCCGCGTCGATGTCGTCGAAGGACGGCAGCGCTCCGGCGCGGTCGGCGTCGAGGAGGGGCGCCAGCGCGCGGGCCCTCGCGAGGTCGTGCGGGTCGTCGATCTCCAGCACGCGCGCGGGGTCCGTGCGGACCAGTTCCGTACGGCCGAAGAAGCGGTGCTGGTGCTTGCGGAAGCCCGGCGCGTCCATCGCGTAGGCGGCGCCGGTCTCCAGGAGGTCCTGGGGGCGGTCCTGGCGGCGGGGGCGGTACGACTTGTCGTGGTTGACGCCGTGGCCGCCGCCGGTGGCCGCGTCCGGTGAGGACTCCGCGTCCCGCCAGATGAAGCCGTGGAAGGGGGCGACGGTGACGGCGGTGTCCGCGCCGCCCTCGACGATCGCGGCGGCGACCCCGTCGATGTCCTCGCGGACGACGAAGGGGCTGGTGCACTGTACGAACACCACCACGTCGACGGCCGCGCCGTGCAGGGCCTCGTGGGTGTCCAGGGCGTGCAGGACGGCGGCCTCCGAGGTGGCCGTGTCACCGGCGATGGCGGCGGGGCGCAGCACGACCTCGGCGCCGGCCTCGCGGGCGGCGGCGGCGATCGCCTGGTCATCGGTGGAGACCACGACATCGGTCACCAGCCGGGTGGCCAGGCACTCGCGTACGGCCCGTGCCACCAGCGGCACACCGCCCACCGGGGCGAGGTTCTTCGCGGGCACGCCCTTGGAGCCGCCGCGCGCGGGAATCACCGCGAGCACGCGGCGTTCCGAAGCGCCTTGGCCCGCTTGCGGGTTGGACATGGGGTCTGCTCCTTGGGAGAGGCCTGGGAGGGTGTTCACAGCTCCCCCATCCGCCGGATCACCGGAGCCACGCGCTGCACCCCGTGCCGGTAGGCGCCGCGGGCCGCGCGGCGGACGATCTGGCGGACCGGGCCCGGCTCCCTTTCGTGGGCGGGGGCGCCGGGCAGCGGTGTGCCGTCGGGGCCCAGGTGATGGCGGGCGAGGATGCCGGGGAGGTAGCCGGGGGCGGTGACGGGTGTGTAGTACGGGGTCAGCGGGGGCAGCTCGGGCGAGGCCAGCAGCTTGGTGATGCGCTCGCGTGCCGCGTCGAAGGCGTGCGCGTACCGGCCGTCCACGGCCACGCCCTGGCGGGCCACCCACTCCTCGTCGGGCACCGGCCGGTGGCCCGCGTCCAGTTGGTCCCAGGAGGCGAGGCAGCCGGAGCCGACGAAGTGGTGGTTGCCGAGGACCTCGCGGATGCCCAGGTCGGTCAGGACCGCCGTCGGGATGCCGCGGTGCAGTGACTCCAGCGCGGCCGTGGAGCTGATGGTGACCAGCAGGTCGGTCCGGTCCAGGACCTCGCCCATGTGGCCGTACACCAGACGGAAATTGGCCGGCGGTTCGAGGCGCTGGACCAGCTTCTGGTACGGCAACTCCTCGATGTGCGTGGTGTGTTCGCCGGGCCGGGAGCGCAGCTTGAGCAGCACCTCGCGCTCGGGGTGCAGCCGGGCGTGCCGGATGAGCCGGTTCAGCAGGTACACGCGGTCCTTGCGGTTGTCCGGCACCGAGGGCTGGACCGCGAACACCACGGTGTACGGGCCGTGTTCGCCTTCGTAGGCCGCACCGCCGAGGAACGGCAGCGCCACCTCGGTCACCGCGGAGGCGTCCGCGCCCACACCCTCGTACACCGCGCGGAAACGCTCGGCGTCCTGGCGGGAGTTGGCGAGGACCAGGTCGGCCCCGTGCCGCAGGAGCAGGCCGTCGGCGAGCTTCTCGTAGACGACACCGACATAGCCGGTGACGACGACGGGACGCTTCTCGAGGCCCTCCCAGACGCGCCCCAGCCCGTGCAGCATCGCCTGGACCCCGCCGCCGACCAGGGCCAGCACGACGAGGTCGTACGACGTCTCGGCCATGGCCCGCAGGAACTCGGCCGCGGTGACCTCCCGCAGGGAGTCCGCGTGCACGCCGACCTCTTCGAGCTGGCGTGCGGTGGGGGTGGCCCGGCCGCGCAGCAGGAATCCGTCCAGCGCGGGGCCTGCTTGCGCCCCGCCTCGGGGTCCGGCTTCCATGGACGGATCCGGAGCGATGCGGTCGGCGGTCAGCGCACCCCATTTCCAGCGGGTGTCGGAGTCCGCGAGGACGGCGATTCGAAGGGACTTCGATGTACTTGGCGGCACGACGACGACGCTAGGAAGGAATTTCTAGGTCCCGCCCAACCGTGAATCAACGAGAAGTTAACAAAGGGCCACCGAGAGCCGAACTGGCCCGCCGAAGACCGGGAAGTACACGGGATGCACCGATCCGACACATCGAGTTCACCCCCAGTCTCCTTTCCGTAAAGTTCTGCAGCCGGACCGCCTTCTAGCGTTTTGCGGGTGCCCAAGCTCTCCGTCATCGTGCCGTTCTACAACGTGCAGCAATACGCCCCCGACACCCTCCGAAGTCTTCGGCTGAATGCGCGCCGGGATTTCGAGTTCGTCCTGGTGAACGACAAATCCAAAGACGAAACTCCGGCGATTCTCGACCGTGCGGCCGATGAGCTGTCGGACGTCGCCCAGGTGCGGGTCCTCCACCACGAGACGAACGGAGGGCTCGCCACCGCGCGCAACACCGGCCTGGACGCGGCGCGCGGCGAGTATCTGACGTTCCTGGACGGCGACGACTGGCTCGCGCCGGGCTATCTCCCGCAACTGGTCGCCGCCATCGATGAGTTGGGCTGCGACTTCGTCCGCACCGACCATGTGCAGACCGTCGCGCGCGCCCGGACCGTGCACCGGGTCCCGATCGGGCGGCGGGGCGAGGTGCTGAACCCGCGGGACGCGATCCTGCCCGCCGACCGCTCGACGTCGGTGGACTACGCGTACGCGTGGGCCGGCGCCTACCACCGCCGTCTGCTCGACAAGGGCCTGCTGCACTTCACCGACGGGTTGCGCACGGCCGAGGACCGGCCGTGGATCTGGAAGCTGCACCGCGAGGCCGAGTCGTTCGCCGTGGTGAGCCTGCTGGGCGTGTTCTACCGGCGCGGGGTGGCCTCCTCCCTCACCCAGATCGGCGACGCCCGCCAGCTCGACTTCATCCGCGCCTTCGACCAGGTCATCGAGGAGACGGCCGCGGACCGGGACGCCGACCAGCTGCTTCCCAAGGCGGTGCGTACCTACTGCGCGATCATGGCCCACCATCTCTCCGACGAGTCCAAGTGGGAGCCGTCCGTGGCCAGGCAGCTGCGGGCGATGAGCGCGGCGGCCATGAAGGGGATGCCGCAGGACGCGCTCGGTGACGTACTCGACAGCATGGACCTGCGCCGTTCCGCCAAGCTGCGGCGGCTGCGGCGACGGGTCACCACAGCGAAGGCGGCCGCGTGATGCCCCCGACCGGTTCCCGTACGACCCAAATCTTCTGCGCCTCCACGCTGTACGGCGCGGTCACACTGGCCGCCGCGATCGACTCGGACCTCTTCGAGGAACCCGAGCGGCGGGTGCTGCTGGTGTTCAACAACACGGCGACACCGGAGACGTCGACGCCGCTGGACGAGATGCCGGGCTTCGCGCCGCTGCGCGACCACTTCGACGAGGTGCTCTCCTGGAACGAGGCGATCCGCCCCTTCCACCCGGGCTCCTGGACGCCCCGCCCGGACGACGTCCCCCTCTTCGAGCGCTATCTGCGACTGCTGTGGGGCCTGGGCGAGGACCGGGTCGAACTGGTCCTGGAGTCCCTCCAGGTCGCCCCCGCCCTCACCGTCGCCCAGATCTTCACCGGCGCCCCGGTCGACGTCTACGCGGACGGCCTAATGAGTTACGGCCCCACCCGCAGCAAGCTCGACCCGCTGGTCGGCACGCGCGTGCGGCGCCTGCTCCACCTAAACCTGATCGCGGGCCTCACGCCGATGCTGCTGACCGAGTTCGGCGTGCCGCCGGTCGTGGTGCCGACGTCCGCCTTCCTGAAGGCGATGGGTGAACTGACCGCCGTCGAGGAGTTGCCGCCGCTGCCGGACGACGCGGCGCTGCTGCTCGGCCAGTACCTCTCCGCGCTGGACATCCTCTCCCCCGAGGAGGAGGAGGCCCTGCACATACGGATGCTGAAGGGCGCGGTCGCCAAGGGGCACCGCGCGGTCGTCTTCAAGCCGCACCCCAGCGCGCCGGCCCGCTTCAGCCGTGCCCTGGAGGCCGAGGCGGAGCAGCTCGGCGTGGACCTCACCGTCCTGGACACCCCGGTGCTCGCCGAGGTGCTGTTCGAGAAGGCCCGGCCCGCGCTGGTCGTCGGCTGCTTCTCCACCGCCCTGTTCACGGCCTCCGCCCTCTACGACCTGCCGGCCGCCCGCATCGGCACCGAACTGCTCCTCGAGCGACTGACGCCGTACCAGAACAGCAACCGGGTGCCAGTCGTGCTGGCGGACGCGGTGCTACCGGATCTGGAGGAGCGCAAGGGCGAGGAGGCAGTGCCCGCGAACACGCTCAACGCCCTGGTGACGGCGCTGAGTTTCACGATGCAGGCGCAGCTCCACCCCTCGCTGCGCCCGGCCGCGGAACGGTATCTCTCCCGGCACTTCGGCCCGCGCACCCGGCGCTACTTCCGTAAGAAGCGCCTGACCTCGCTCGGGCTGCCGGGCGGCATTCCGGAGCGGCTGGCCTTCCTGCCGCACAACGCGACGGCGCGCCGGGTGGTGCGCAGGGCGCGGGCCCTGAAGAAGGCCGTACGGCGATAGGCGCCAAGGGCTCGGGAGGGGGTTGCTCCGGTGGGCCGGGAACACCGGGGGAATCCTGTCCGTCGGCCAGGTGAACCCTTGGAGAGAGCTGAGCGAAGAGCGATCTCCTCGAACAAAAGTGCTCAGGGCGCTGCCTAACCTGCTGGTGGACGCCACTTCTGCCTGCTAGGGGTACCACCGTGACCGAGACGGTCGTGAGCACCACCAAGCCGCAGTCCGTCACGGCTGCACCCGTTCGGGTCGCGCCGGTGAAGCGCGCGGGCGGTCGGCTCCGTGCGCTGGACGGGCTGCGGCTGATCGCCGCGCTGATGGTGGCGCTCTACCACTACGGCGGCCGCGGCGGCGTCGTCACCCACGCGTGGGGCAGCTCACCCAAGGAGCAGTTCCCCACCCTGCACACGCCGTTCGCCTACGGCTGTCTCGGCGTCCAGATCTTCTTCGTCATCAGCGGCTTCGTCATCTGCATGAGCGGCTGGGGCCGTCCGCTGCGCTCGTTCTTCGCCTCCCGCGTGTCCCGGCTGATGCCCGCGTACTGGGCGGCCGTCCTCCTCGTCGCCGGGATCTTCGCGCTCCCCTGGGTCGTCCACAAGACGGTCTCGCCGAGCGACGCCCTGGTGAACCTGACCCTGCTCCAGCAGCCGCTGGGCGTCGACCGGGTGCTCGGCGTCGACTGGACGCTGTGGGCGGAGATCCGCTTCTACGCCCTGTTCGCCCTGGTCGTGGTCCTGCCGGGGGCGAGCCGGCGCCGGGTCGTCATGTTCTGCGCGTGCTGGACCCTCGCGGCCGCGATCGCCCAGGGCGCGAAGACGCCACTGCTGGACATCGTGCTGATGCCCGAGTACGCGCCGTTCTTCATCGGCGGCATGGGTCTCTACCTGGTCCACCGCGACCGCAAGGACGCCTACGCGTGGGGCATCGTCGCCGTCAGCTTCCTGATCGGCCAGCACTACGCGGTGCGCGAGCTGTGGAACGTCTCGGACCCGAACGCCTTCGCCCACCGGACGTCGTACGGCATCGTCCTGGTCGTCGCCCTCGGGTTCCTCGCCGTCGCCGCGATCGCACTCGGCCTGCTGGAGTGGGCGAACTGGCGCTGGCTGACGGTGGCCGGGGCGCTGACGTACCCCTTCTACCTGGTGCACGAACACCTGGGCTGGGTGGTGATCGAGGTCCTCCACCGCGATCTGGACCTGCCGTCGGGCGTGACCTTCCTCCTGACCCTCGCCTCCATGCTGACCCTGGCCTGGCTCCTGAACCGCTTCGTGGAGGACCGGTTGACCCCGCGGCTGCGTACGGCGCTCAACGCTCAGGCAGCGGGCGGACGTCGGGCTCGTCAGGGCTGAGTCCGGGTGGGAGTGCGTGGGGGTTCGCCGCGCCCCTGCGGGGCGTTCCCGTACCGCTTCTCGATTCCGTCGATCACCAGCGCCAGTCCCTCCTCGTAGTGCTGGTCGAAGTCCTGGAAGATTTCCGCGCCCGCCGCCGCCGACAACGGGAAGCCGGCCATCGCGCGGGCGCGTTCCGCCACGTCGAAGCCTTCGCGGCGCTCGCCGGGCAGCGGCTCGGACTCCACCCGGGCGGCCGCGCCCCCGACGGCAAGCTGGCGGGCGTACGGCTCTTCGATGCGTTCCGGGGCCCGCACTGGACACTGGTGGCGGCAGGGCCGAGGCTCCGGAGCTGCCGGAGTCGGTGCGGGTGGTCACCGGTGACGAGCAACCGTCGTACGGGAAGGGGCTGTTCCTGGTGCGTCCGGACGGCTATGTGGGGTGGGCGGGCGAGGACGCCTCGAAGCTGACGGAGTACGTCGGCCGAGGCGTCACGCGCTAGCGAACGACACCTTCACCGCGTACGACTGTCGCACTCAGAACGCGTCCGAGGGGACATACGTACCCCACACCTCGCGCAGCGCGTTGCACACCTCGCCCACCGTCGCCCGGGCCTTCAGCGCGTCCTTCATCGGGTACAGGACGTTGTCCTCGCCCTCCGCCGCCTTCTTCAGGGCGGCGAGGGCCGCGTCCACCGCGGACCGGTCGCGCTCGGCGCGCAGTCGGGCCAGCCGCTCCGCCTGCCGGGCCTCGATCGCGGGGTCGACGCGGAGCGGCTCGTACGGCTCCTCCTCGTCGAGCCGGAAGCGGTTGACGCCCACGACCACCCGCTCGCCGGAGTCGGTCTCCTGGGCGATGCGGTAGGCGTTGTGCTCGATCTCGTTCTTCTGGAAGCCGTGCTCGATGGCGGCGACCGCGCCCCCGAGGTCCTCGACCTTCCGCATCAGGTCCAGCGCGGTCGCCTCGACGTCGTCGGTCATCCGCTCGACGGCGTACGAGCCCGCGAAGGGGTCCACGGTGGCCGTGACGTCGGTCTCGTGGGCCAGGACCTGCTGCGTACGGAGCGCCAGCCGGGCGCTCTTGTCGGTCGGGAGCGCGATGGCCTCGTCGAAGGAGTTGGTGTGCAGGGACTGGGTGCCGCCGAGGACCGCGGCCAGGCCCTGGACGGCGACGCGGACCAGGTTGAGCTCCGGCTGCTGGGCCGTCAGCTGCACGCCGGCCGTCTGGGTGTGGAAGCGGAGCATCAGCGACTTCGGATTCCGCGCCCCGAACTCGTCCCGCATCACCTTCGCCCAGATCCGCCTGGCGGCACGGAACTTGGCGACCTCCTCCAGGATCGTCGTCCGCGCGACGAAGAAGAAGGACAGGCGGGGTGCGAAGTCGTCGACATCCATGCCGGCCGCGACCGCCGTACGCACGTACTCGATGCCGTCGGCGAGCGTGAACGCGATCTCCTGCGCCGGGGAGGCCCCCGCCTCGGCCATGTGGTAGCCGGAGATCGAGATCGTGTTCCACCTCGGGATCTCGGCCCCGCAGTACTTGAAGATGTCCGCGGTCAGGCGCAGGGAGGGCTTCGGCGGGAAGATGTACGTGCCCCGCGCGATGTACTCCTTCAGCACGTCGTTCTGGATCGTGCCGGTGAGCCTGTCCGCCGGCACCCCCTGCTCCTCGGCCACCAGCTGGTACAGGAGCAGCAGGAGGGCGGCGGGTGCGTTGATCGTCATCGACGTGGACACCTGGTCCAGCGGGATCCCGCCGAACAGCACCCGCATGTCGTCGACCGAGTCGACGGCGACTCCCACCTTGCCGACCTCGCCGTGGGCGATCGGGGCGTCGGAGTCGTGGCCCATCTGGGTGGGCAGGTCGAAGGCGACCGACAGGCCCGTCGTGCCGTGGGCGATCAGCTGCCGGTAGCGGGCGTTGGACTCCGCCGCCGTGCCGAAACCGGCGTACTGGCGCATCGTCCAGGGGCGGCCCGTGTACATCGACGGGTACACGCCCCGCGTGAAGGGGTACCCGCCCGGCTCACCGAGCTTCTCCTCGGGCGCCCAGCCCTCGAGGGCCTCTGGACCGTAGACGGGTTCGATGGGCAGTCCGGACTCCGACTCACGCGTCATGCCCACCACCGTATTGCGGTCTCGGGCGAAGCGCCGCCGGGTCGTTCGCAACCGGCCGTCCGGGGGGAGACATCTCAGGGGATGCCGGTGAGACGACAGGGGGTCCGGATGCGTAGTACGGGCATGGGGAGATCGTTCGCCGCGCTGCTGGTCCTGGCGCTGGCCTGCGGCTGCACGGTGCGGACCGCCGACGGTGACGGGGACGGCAAGCGGCGTCTGCCGGTGCGGATCGAGGTCCCGCAGCACAGCACACCACCGGCCGGCGACGACCCGAAGCCGAGTGCGACGCCGTCCACGTCCGCGTCCGGTGCGGCCCCCGCGCCCGCCGTGCTGTGGTCGCGGGGCGACTCCGGGCGGGGCGTACGGGAGTTGCAGGCCCGGCTGCGTCAGGTCGCCTGGCTCTACGACGGGCCGACGGGGTCGTACGACGATCTCACCGAGCGGGCGGTGAAGGGGTTCCAGGGCAAGCGCGGACTGCCGAGGACCGGGAGGACCGACACGGTCACCTGGAAGCGGCTGAAGGGCATGACGCACGAGCCGGGCAAATGGGAGCTGTATCTGATGGGCGGCCAGCCGGCCGACGCGCCGGACGCGCGCTGTCTGACCGGGCGGGTGCTGTGCATCAGCAAGACCAGCCGGACCCTGCGCTGGATGATCGACGGACGGACGGTCATGACCGTGCCGGTCCGCTTCGGCTCGGTGGGCACACCGACCCGTGAGGGTGTGTTCAGCGTCTACTGGAAGTCACGGCACCATGTGTCGACGCTCTACGACTCCCCGATGCCGTACGCGATGTTCTTCAGCGGCGGCCAGGCGGTGCACTACTCGGCCGACTTCGCCGCCCACGGATACGCGGGCGGCTCGCACGGCTGCGTCAACGTGCGGGACGAGGCGGCGATCGCGGACCTGTTCACCCAGGTGCGGAACGGCGACAAGGTCGTCGTCCACTGGTGAGTTCCGCGACGAGGCTTAGGGGCGCGGACGGGACCGGGGGAACGTGCCCCGCCCGCGCCGAGGTGCACGAACCGTAGGTACGGGGGGAACCCCGGCTCTGTGCGACGGCCGATGACCAGTCGGCTCACTCCATACTGCGCCGCAGCGGCCGAAAACGTCACACCCACCGCGACCGAAACCGCAGTGGGCAAGAAAAGCGCAGGTCAGCGGCGCGGGGAGTGGTCAGGTCGCGCTGTACGACGGGCTCGGCCGCGGGTCCGGTGACATCGTTGCCCCGGGTGAGGCGAGCGGGGCGCCGGAGGTGCCGCCGTCGGGGTCGTGGTGGTTCCGGCGAGGGGGCGCGAACTGGCCGTCGTCGTGGCCGTTCCCGTTCCCGTCTCCGTTCCCGTTCCCGTTCCCGTTCCCGTCTCCGTTCCCGTCGCCGTTCCGGTCGCCGTGGCCGCTCTTGTCGTTGTCCTCGTGATTGCCGGTGTCCTCGCCCTTGCCGTCGCTCTTGCCGTCGCCCTTGCCGTCGCTCTTGCGGTCGTCGGGGGCCGTCTTGGCGTCGCCCCGGGTGTCGGCGCCGGACAGGAGGCCCATGCAGTACGTCCACACCCGCGAGGTTCCGCCCGCCGCACCCTCCAGGGAGCGCTTGCGGGCCGGGTCGAGCTTCTTTCCGGCGCGCAGGTCCCGGCAGGCCGAGGCGACTGCGTTCCCGTCGCCGCGGGGCCTGACGCCGCGCCCCTCGGAGCCCGTGTCGGGGGTCGCGCCGGTGTCGCCGCGTGCCGTGTCCCGGGAGCCGGTCCCACCGGAGGGAGAGCCCTCGGGCGAGGGCGCGACCTGCGGGGGCGGGGCCGACGGCGAGACAGGCGGGCGGTCCGGGGTGGCGGCGGCCGACACCGACGCCGCGGGTTCCGGTTCGCCGTTCCCGAGGTGCGGCAGGACGCCGAATCCGGCCGCGACGGCCACTCCGCCCACCATCCCGACGGCCAGTACGGCGGCCAGCCCGAGGTGCGCGGGACGCCGCCGACGGGCCCGGCCGGACCCCACGTCGGGGGCGCCGATCCGCACGAGACCGGCATCGGCGGAACGGGCTTCGGCCGGGCGCCGGCCCGGGACGGGCGGGCTCACCCAGTCGTCCGCACGATCCGCGCGCACCTTGCGGAACGCGGCCAGCGCGGCCTCCTCACCGGGAAGTGCGCCGCTGGTCGGAGCCGGTTCGGCGGTCAGCGCGTCGAGCGTTTTCGCGAGCCGCTCGGCCTGGTCGCGGGCGGCCTCGTCGACAGCTTCCAGTGACTCGCCGCGCAGCAACCGCTCCGCTGTCTCGAGGTCCAGCCACCCGTAGCTCTCGTCGGCCATCACATGTCCTTCTGCGTCCGCGGGCGCATATGCGTCACACTCGCGGACGTCACCGCACTGGCCTGCGGTTCTCGCTGCGGCGGCAGGGCATCGAGCGCGCCGGCCGATTCCGGATCCTCGCCGAGGAGCTCGGCGAGCCGTTTCAGACCCCGATGCGCGGCCGTCCGTACCGCGCCGGGACGCTTGCCGAGGGTCTCTGCGGCGGTCTTGGCGTCCAGGCCGACCACCACTCGCAGCACTACGGCCTCGGCCTGGTCCTGAGGCAGCCGCGCGATGAGCGAGAGGGTGGTGTCGGTGGACAGCGCCTCGATGGCCTCGCCCGCGGTGTCCGACTCGGCGGGCTTCCCGGTCAGCTCGGTCTCGTCGCCGCCGATCGCGGGGCGGCGGCCGCGCATCCGGATGTGGTCGAGGGCGCGGTTGCGGGCTATCCGGGCCGCCCAGCCACGGAAACGGTCCGCGTCTCCGTCGAAACGGTCCAGGTCACGGGCTATCTGGAGCCAGGCCTCGGAGGCCACGTCCTCGGCGTCCGGATCGCCGACCAGCGTCCGGACGTATCCGAGCAGCCGCGGGTGCACCGCGCGGTACACAGTCCGGAACGCGGTCTCGTCCCCGTCCTGTGCCGCAAGCACCGCGGCAGTCAACTCCGCGTCGTCCCCCAGCACCCGTGAATCCTCAATACGTGGTCGCGATCGATGGTCGCCGCTTCGAGCCGTCGAGGGGTTGATCATTCAACTTCCGCGCCCGGCGCGAAAGGCACGTTACGACCTGAAACCGCTGCTCGTCCATGTCCGTACAAAATGCAACTGGCTCGTGATCCGCAGGCGGTTCGGCGGGGTGTGACAGAAACCGCACTCATGACGCTGAAGGAAATACGGGCCGCCGCGCGGCCCGTACCGCGCGACGGCCGGGGCCTCTCCTGTGGGGGGTGGCGGCCCCGGCCGTCTCCGCGGTCCACCGGGAGCACTGAACCGTCCGGATGCGGCTCTGAGGCCTGTGACCGACGTTGGGCGCGCTGTCCCCGGGTAGCTCACCACTTCATGCGGGAAACCGTCAGTGCGGCAGGCGATCAGGCCGCGACATCGACTTTGACTCAGAGGCGACCCGTTCCCGGCTGACCCGCACGCCGGCCCTCCGGGTGCCCGCGGTCAGCGCCGCCCGCCCAGGATGATCTTCCAGACACGCGTTGCCACCTGCAGATTGAGCCGGGTGTCCACATCCGCCAAGTCGTGGTCGCTGATCTCACGGATGCGCTGCAGCCGGTAGCGCAAGGTGCTGCGGTGGACGGTCAGCGCGGCGGCCGCATCGTCGTAGTTGCCTCCGCAGTCGAAGTAGCGCGAGAGCGTCTCCACCAACTCGGTGTCGTGCCCTGCGTCGTAGTCGATCAGGCGGCCGAGCCATTCCCGCACGAAGTCTTCGAGCTCCCGGAGATCGTTTCCCGGCCCCAGGATCCGGTACAGCCCGAGGTCGTCGAAGAACGTCGTCCCGCTGCGCTGGCGGGAGTTCTGCCGCACCTCCAGGGCCCGCAGTGCCTCCCGGTAACAGCGGGGAATACCGTCCGGGGAGTCGCAGCGGGTGCTCACCCCGATCGCTCCGCCGGGCGGTCCCAGCTCACGGGCCAGCGCCGTGTACACGGCATCGTCGTCGGGCCTCGCTTCGGTCAGCAGGACCATTCGGTCGCCGCGACGGGTGATCAGGGGACGGGTCGCCGAGGTGGCTGTCGCCTGCTCGACCGCACGGGTGAAGGAGTCGTCAGGGGCGTTGCCCGGCCAGTGCACCACGACCACGTGATGGGTGCGTTGCAGGTCGTGGCCGACGGCTTCGGCCCGGGCGTAGGCGCTCGTCGCGTCAGTGCCCTCCAACAGGTCGTCGATCAGCTGGCGGCGCAGCCGCAGTTCGACCTCGGCGAGTTCGCGCTTGTGCATGAGCTGCTGGGCGAGCGACCGCTGGGCGTGATCCAGGGCGAACCGGGCGTGCTCGTCGGCCGTCGCCTCGGGGTCCTCGAGGGCGAGTACGCCGAGGACGTCGCCGCGCGGGCGGACCACGGCGATCAGCCGGTCCTTGACTCTGACCAGGCCCGGCTCGCGCGCGACCTGCCGCAGCAATTCTTCCTGGTAGGTCGAGGACCGCACCGGATAGGGATCGGGGCGGTCGGGACCCGCCCAGGACCTCAGGTTGCCGAACCGGTCCTCGACGAGCGCCGACAGCCCGGTGAGCTCGTACAGCGCTTGGGTGATGGCGTCCTCGCCGCCGCCCCGGGCAGCGACACGGGCGAGGGTCTCGTGCACGGTCTTCTGCAGGTGCAGTTCGGCGTGCATGGTGTCCAGCTGCACCAGCGCGGTGTCCCGTTCGGTGCGGACCCGGCTGAGTTCGCCGGCCTCGTCCTCCTGCGCGGCACGCGTGACCGTCAGTGACAGGGCCGCCGATGCGAGCCCCACGAGGGTCGAGAGGAGGAAGCGCCCCTGCTCGTCGGGCCCGGAGCGGGAGGAGACCAGGATGTAGCCGAGCAGACCGCCGGCGGCCCCGCGCAGGCCGAACGCCCAGGTCCAGGACCGTTCCGCAAGGGATACGGAGCCGTCGGCCTCGCCCAGGTCCTTCATCTGTGCGTCGTCGGCCTTCGGCGCTCCCGCGTCGTGGCCGGGGACGCGGGACAAACCGTCGCCCCTCACGAGGTATCCGGCCTCGGCGTGGTAGGGACCAAGGGCACTGACGTGCCCCATGGCCAACCGCACGATCTCACTCTGCTCCGCGCAGGCGAACAGGGTGTGGGACAGCACCAGCAGCCCGTGCGGGTCCAGCGCCGCGAGCGGGCTGGGGTCGTGCCGTTCGGTGCCCGCGGTGTTGCTCGGGTGGCGGGTCACTTCCTGGTCGGAGACGTGAGAGGACAGCCTTCGTGACGGATGGCAGGCCATAGATCATTCCGTTCTCCTCCAGTCATCGGAGGAGATCGAGCGAGTCGTGGGAATCCACGCCTGGGCGAGCCCTGAGTACCCAGCCTGGGCAACGTCATCCGACTTGTCTGAATTTTGACTTGTTCTCGTGGACCGACCGACTGCGTCGATTTCTGACCTGTCGGGTGCAGGCGGAGCGCGCTGCTCTCTTGCCACTCTGGGCTTGTCGGGGATCGCCGGGCGCGCCGGTGGCCGTGGCAGGGAGGACTGGCTGATGAACGAGCAGGAGAGGGGGCCATCATCGGGCAGGACGTGCGCCTGGTCGAGCAGGTGACGGGCCGCATGGGACTTGGCGGGGCCGCGCTGCACGGCGCGGCGAGCGGCGCCCTGGCCGGCGCACTGATCGGGTGGATCTTCGGGCTGCTGAACTGGCTGGATCCGGTCGTGTCGGGACTGCTCCTCGCCCTGTACGGGCTGGTTTTCGGAGCGCTCGTCGGTGCCCTGCTCGGCCTGGTGGTTCCCGGCGGCCCAGCGGGGCCGCCGGGACTTCGCCTCGGTGAGCTTCATGCAGCCCAGCCAGTACGACGTCGTCGCCGACGAAGCGGTCGCCGACGAGGCGGTGCGGCTGCTGGCCGAACTGCCCAGCGCGAGCGGCACCAGCACCGGCAGCGGGACTTGGAAGAGCAGCCGCCCGCAGAGCGGCCCCGCCGTCACCTGAGCGAGTGCGGAAAGCCGGGCGCGACTCCGAGGTCGAACGGGGCCGCCCGTCGCGGAAGGAGTTCCTCATGGCCAAGGCAGTAGGCATCGACCTGGGCACCACGAACTCGGTGATCGCCGTCTGGGAGGGCGGCGAGTCGTCGGTCGTACCCAACAACGAGGGCAACCGCACGACACCGTCCGTGGTGGCCTTCACCGACACCGGCGAGCGCCTGGTGGGCCAGCTGGCCCGCCGCCAGGCGATCCTCAACCCCAAGGGCACCATCTACTCGGCCAAGCGGTTCATCGGCCGGCACTTCGACGAGATCTCCGAAGAGGCCAAGGCCGTCACGTACGACGTGGTCGAGGGAGACGGCGGCGCCGCCCGCTTCAAGGTGCGCGACAAGCTCTACGCCCCCGAGGAGATCAGCGCACAGGTCCTGCGGAAACTCGCCGACGACGCCTCCAAGCAGCTGGGCGAGAAGGTCACGGAGGCGGTCATCACGGTGCCGGCCTACTTCAACGACGCCCAGCGCACCGCCACCAAGGACGCCGGACGGATCGCCGGCCTGGAAGTGCTGCGGATCATCAACGAGCCGACCGCGGCCGCCCTCGCCTACGGCATGGACAAGAAGCAGCACGAGACGGTGCTCGTCTTCGACCTGGGCGGCGGCACCTTCGACGTCAGCATCCTCGACGTCGGCGACGGCGTGGTGGAGGTACGGTCCACGGCGGGCGACAGCCATCTGGGCGGCGACGACTTCGACCGCCGGCTTGTCGACCAGCTCGCCGACGGGTTCCAGAAGGAGAACGGCATCGACCTGCGCAAGGACCCGCAGGCGCTGCAACGCCTGTTCGAGGCTGCGGAGAAGGCCAAGACCGAGCTCAGCTCGGTGACCCAGACGCAGGTCAGCCTGCCGTTCATCACGGCCGACGCCTCCGGGCCCAAGCATCTGACCGAGACGATCATGCGATCCACGTTCGAACAGATCACCGGCGACCTGGTGGAGCGCTGCCTGGGCCCGGTGCGGCAGGCGATGGACGACGCCAAGGTCAGTGACAACGACATCGACGAGGTCATCCTCGTCGGCGGCTCCACCCGCATCCCCGCCGTCCAGGCCCTGGTGCGCAGGCTGACCGGCGGCAAGGACCCCAACATGAGCGTCAACCCCGACGAGGTCGTGGCGAAGGGCGCCGCGATCCAGGCCGGGGTCCTCAAGGGCGAGGTCAAGGATGTCCTGCTGCTCGACGTCACCCCGTTGTCGCTGGGCGTGGAGACACGCGGCGGCGTGATGACGAAGATCATCGAGCGGAACACCACCATCCCGGTGCGCCGCACCGAGACCTTCTCCACCGCCGAGGACAACCAGCCCGCCGTCGACGTCGTCGTCCTGCAGGGCGAGCGTGAGCTGGCTGCCGACAACCGGGTCCTGGGCCGCTTCCAGCTCACCGACATCCGCCCCGCGCCGCGCGGCGAGCCGCAGATCGAGGTCATCTTCGACGTCGACGCCAACGGCATCCTCAACGTCACCGCGCGGGACAAGGACACCGGAAAGGAACAGAGCATCACCATCAGCGAGAGCTCCAACCTCGACGGCAGCGAAGTCGAGCGGATGGTCCAGGAGGCCGAACGCAACCGCGGACAGGACCAGGCCCTGCGCGAGGCGGTCGACGCGCGCAACGAACTGGACGCCATTGCCTACCAGGTCGAAAAGCGCCTCGGGGAGCTCGGCGACGCCGCGCCCGCACACGAGAAGGCCCGCGCCGAGATGCTGGTGGCGGAGGCCCGCGACGCGGTCAAGAACGAGGCCGGGGTGGACAAGGTCCGGCCGCTGGCCTCCGAACTCCAGCAGGTCTTCGCGGGCCTCGCGGCCCACCAGGCGGGAGCCGCCGCGGGCGGTCCGGCGGACACCGGCTCACCGGACGGATCCGCGCCCGGCGGGGCCGCGCCGGGCGGCGCCGGGGGTGACGACGATGTGATCGACGCCGAGTTCGACAAGGGCTGAGGTGCCCGCCATGCCCATCCCACCCCGGGGCCGAGAGCCCGACCCGCCGCCGGAAGGCGCCGTACAGCCGCCGCGCGGGAACCTTGAGCAGCCTGGACCGCGGACCGAAGAGGCCGAGCCCGGTCCCGACGCCGTAACCGGCACCGCCGCACCCGACGACGAGTCCGCTGCCGCACTGCGAGAGGCCGAGGACAACTGGCGGCGCGCCCTGGCCGACCTCGACAACCTGCGCAAACGCCATACCAGGGAGCTGGAGCGGGTGGCCGCGGCCGAACGCGCCCGTACGGCTGCGGCCTTCCTGCCCGTCATCGACAACCTGGAACTTGCCCTGAGCCACACGGGGGCCGCCGATCCCGGTGCGATTGTCGAGGGCGTCCGGGCTGTGCGTGACCAGGCCGTGAACGTCCTGGAGCGGCTGGGCTACCCGCGCCACGCAGAGAAAGGTGTGCCGTTCGACCCGGCCCGGCACGAGGTGGTCGGAGTGGTCCAGGATCCCGACGCCGATCCGAACACCGTGGTCCAGGTGCTGCGACCCGGCTACGGGGAGGCCGAGCGGCAGCTGCGGCCTGCCGCCGTGACCGTCGCCAAGCGGGAGTGAGTGTCCATGGCACGCGACTTCTACGAGGTGCTCGGCGTTCCGCGCACCGCCGACCGGGACGAGATCCAGCGGGCCTACCGCACCCTGGCCCGCAGGTACCACCCCGACGTCAACAAGGACCCACAGGCGGAGGAGCGGTTCAAGGAGATCAACGAGGCCTTCAGCGTCCTGTCCGATCCGGAGCAGCGAGCCCGCTACGACCGCTTCGGCGAGGACTTCCGGAAGATCCCGGATGACTGGGAGGAGCAGGTCGCCGCCGGCGCCGGCAGCGGCTTCCGGGGGACCACCGGCGGCGGTCCCCGGGTGCGGTACTCCACGTCGGGCTTCGGGGGCGAGGGGGTCGACGTCGAGGATCTCTTCGGCTCGCTGTTCGGCGGCGCCGGGCGGATGCGCGTGCCGGGCGCCGACCAGGAGGCCGAACTGCCGCTCACCGTCGAGGAGGCCTATCGGGGCGGCCGCCGTACGGTCACCCTCGCCGGGCCGGCCGGGCAGCGGCGCTACCAGGTCGACGTGCCGCCCGGCACCACCGACGGGCAGCGCATCCGGCTGGCCGGGGAGGGCGGGCGCGGGAGCGGTGACGAGGCTCCCGCCGGGGACCTGTATCTGAGGGTGCGGATCCAGCCGCACCCCGAGTTCCGCCTCGACGGCCGGGACGTCCACGTGAAGCTTCCGGTCACCCCGTGGGAGGCGGCGCTGGGTGCGACCGTGCCGGTGCGCACGCCGAGCGGTGCCACGGCGAAGGTGACCGTGCCCGCCGGGTCCTCCAGCGGACGGCGCCTGCGGCTGCGCGGCGAGGGCATGCCGGGCCCGCGCGGCGTGAACGGAGACCTGTACGCGGAGCTGCGGATCATGGTGCCGCCGAAGCTGAGCGACCGGGAGCGCGAGCTGCTGGAGGAACTTGCCGCTGTCTCCTCGTTCGACCCCAGGAGGACCTGATGACCGACCGACCGGCCAAGGCCCGCCCTTCCCACGCACGCACGACCGAGGTGGGCGTGCAGTACGCGATCGTGCCCGTGCCCAAGCTCTCCCTGGAGACCGCGGCCCGCCGCTCAGGCCTCCATCCCGACCTGGTCCGTCGGTTCGTCGCCCTCGGACTGGTGGACGCCGACCGTGACGCCTCCGGACGGCTGGTGTTCGACCCCACGGCCCCGGCCGCCCTGGCCCGCGTCCAGCGGTTGCGCACCGGGCTGTGCCTGAACTACGCATCCGTCGGTCTGGTGCTCGACCTGCTCGACCGCATCAGCCTGCTCGAAGCCGCGCTGCGGCGTGCAGGCATGAGGAGTGATCTACCACCATGGACATGAACCGCCTGACCCAGAAGTCACAGGAAGCCCTGCAGGAGGCCCAGAGCGCCGCCGGCCGCCTGGGCCACACCGAGGTCGACGGCGAACATCTGCTGCTCGCCCTCCTCGACCAGGAGGAGGGCCTGATCCCGCGGCTGCTGCAGCAGGCGGGCACCGAGCCGGAGGAGTTGCGCACGGCCGTACGCGAGGAGCTCTCCCGCCGACCCAAGGTGACCGGGCCGGGCGCGGCGCCGGGCCAGGTCTTCGTCACCCAGCGCCTGGCCCGGCTGCTGGACGCGGCAGAGCGGGAGGCCAAACGCCTCAAGGACGAGTACGTGTCCGTGGAGCACCTGCTGCTGGCGCTGGCCGCGGAGGGCTCGGCGACCGCCGCCGGGCGCCTGCTGAAGGAGCACGGCGTGACCGGGGACTCCTTCCTCGGCGCGCTCACCCAGGTCCGCGGCAACCAGCGAGTGACCTCCGCCAACCCCGAGGTGGCCTACGAGGCTCTGGAGAAGTACGGCCGTGACCTGGTCGCCGAGGCCAGGGCCGGGCGGCTCGACCCCGTCATCGGACGGGACGCCGAGATCCGCCGCGTCACCCAGATCCTCAGCCGCAAGAGCAAGAACAACCCCGTCCTGATCGGCGACCCCGGCGTCGGCAAGACCGCGATCGTGGAGGGTCTGGCCCAGCGCATCGTGCGCGGTGACGTGCCCGAAGGACTGCGCGACAGGACGGTGTTCGCCCTCGACATGGGCTCGCTCGTGGCGGGCGCCAAGTACCGCGGCGAGTTCGAGGAACGCCTCAAGGCCGTGCTGAGCGAGGTCAAGGCCGCCGCGGGGCGGATCCTGCTCTTCGTCGACGAGTTGCACACGGTCGTCGGCGCGGGGGCCGCCGAAGGAGCCATGGACGCGGGCAACATGCTCAAGCCCATGCTGGCACGCGGTGAACTGCACATGATCGGCGCGACCACCCTGGACGAGTACCGCAAGCACATCGAGAAGGACGCCGCCCTCGAACGCCGCTTCCAACAGGTCCTGGTCGAGGAGCCGAGCGTGGAGGACACCATCTCCATCCTGCGCGGCCTGCGCGAACGCCTGGAGGTCTTCCACGGCGTCAAGATCCAGGACACCTCACTGGTCGCGGCGGCCACCCTCAGCCACCGCTATATCACCGACCGTTTCCTGCCCGACAAGGCCATCGACCTCGTCGACGAGGCATGCGCCCGGCTGCGCACCGAGATCGACTCGATGCCCGCCGAACTCGACGAGATCACCCGCCGGGTGACCCGCCTGGAGATCGAGGACGCCGCCCTCTCCAAGGAGACCGACCCGGCCAGCAAAGCCCGCCTGGAGGAACTGCGCAGGGAACTGGCCGACCTGCGCGGCGAGGCCGACGCCAAACACGCCCAGTGGGAGGCCGAACGGCAGGCGATCCGCCGCGTGCAGGAACTGCGCCAGGAACTGGAGCAGGTCCGCCACGAGGCGGAGGAGGCAGAACGCGCCTACGACCTCAACCGCGCCGCCGAACTCCGCTACGGCCGCCTCCAGGACCTGGAGCGCCGACTCGCCGCGGAGGAGGAACAACTGGCCTCCAAACAAGGGCAGAACCGGCTGCTGCGCGAGGTCGTCACCGAGGAGGAGATCGCCGAGATCGTCGCCGCCTGGACCGGCATCCCCGTCTCCCGCCTCCAGGAGGGCGAACGCGAGAAACTGCTGCGCCTCGACGAGATCCTGCGCGAGCGCGTCATCGGCCAGGACGAGGCCGTCAAGCTCGTCGCCGACGCCATCATCCGGGCCCGCTCCGGCATCCGCGACCCGCGCCGCCCCATCGGCTCGTTCATCTTCCTCGGCCCCACCGGCGTCGGGAAGACCGAGCTGGCCAAGACCCTCGCCCGGACCCTGTTCGACACCGAGGAGAACATGGTCCGCCTCGACATGAGCGAGTACCAGGAGCGGCATACCGTCAGCCGGCTCATGGGCGCACCGCCCGGATACGTCGGCTACGAGGAAGGCGGCCAGCTCACCGAGGCCGTACGCCGCAAGCCGTACTCGGTCGTACTGTTCGACGAGATCGAGAAGGCGCACACCGACGTCTTCAACACCCTGCTGCAGGTCCTCGACGACGGCCGCATCACCGATGCTCAGGGCCGCACGGTCGACTTCCGCAACACCGTGATCATCATGACGTCCAACATCGGCTCCGAGCACCTCCTCGACGGCGCCACCGCCGAGGGCGAGATCAAGCCGGACGCCCGCGCCCTGGTGACGGGCGAGCTGCGCGGGCACTTCCGCCCGGAGTTCCTCAACCGCGTCGACGACATCGTGCTGTTCAAGCCGCTCGGTGAGCGCCAGATCGAGCGGATCGTGGAGCTGCAGTTCGACGAACTGCGCCGCCGACTCGCCGAACGCCGCATCACCGTCGAACTCACCGACGCGGCCCGTGAGTTGATCGCCCACCAGGGCTACGACCCGGTCTACGGTGCACGGCCGCTGCGGCGTTACATCTCCCACGAGGTCGAGACACTCGTCGGGCGCGCCCTGCTGCGCGGCGACGTCCAGGACGGCGCGCAGGTCCGTGTCGACGCCGAGCACGGAGAACTGGTGGTCACCTACGACCAGCCCGAGGACGTGAGGGAAGCGAGGGCGGCATGAGCACCATGCAGGCCACCAACGTCACCTGCCCGCACTGCGGACGCACCAACCGGGTACCAGTGGCCGCCGAGGGCCGCCCCACGTGCGGCAACTGCAAGCAGCCGCTGCCATGGATGGCCGACGCGGGCGACGAGGACTTCACCGAGGTCGTCGAGCAGGCCACCGTGCCCGTCGTCGTCGACCTGTGGGCCACCTGGTGCGGCCCCTGCCGCATGGTGAGCCCCGCACTGGAGAAGGTCGCCGCCGACCTCGCGGGACAAATCAAGCTGGTCAAGGTCGACATCGACAAGAACCCGCGCCTGGCGCGTCGGTTCGAGGTCCAAGCGGTACCGACGCTGCTGGTCCTCGACAAAGGCCGGACCGTCGCCCGGCAGGCGGGTGCCGCACCTGCCCCTGCCCTGCGGCGGTGGGTGGAGCAGTCGATCGCGGGCCGCGAACCGGCCGGGAAAGGATGATCAGCCATGACTGTACGAACCGATCCCCACCTCGCCCTCGTACGCCCCGTCACCCCGCGCGCCCAGGGGTGCGAGGAGTGCCTGGCCACGGGTTCCCCCTGGGTCCACCTCAGGCTCTGCCTGACCTGCGGCCACGTCGGCTGCTGCGATTCCTCGCCGAACCGGCACGCCCGCCGCCACGCCGCCGCCGACGGCCATCCGATCGCGGCGTCACTGGAGCCCGGCGAGGACTGGCGGTGGTGCTTCGTCCACGAGGCGTTCGTGTGATGTCCACCGACGAGACAGGGCCGGACGCGGCGCCGGTGCCGGACGCGGCGGAGGAGAGCGTCCCCTTCGAGACTCCCGACATCCGCGGCGCCTATCCCCGCCTGTCGGACGACCAGATGGCCCGCCTGGCACAGCATGGCCGGCGGCGCGCCGCTGAGGCAGGTGACGTGCTGATCCGGGAGGGCGAGCGGTGCGAGATGTTCTACGTCGTCCTCAGTGGCTCGATCGCCGTCGTCGAGGACTACGGCACACCCGGCGAACGCCTGCTGCGTGTGCACGGTCCTGGCCGCTTCATCGGCGAACTCGGCCTCCTGAACGGACAGGTGGCCTTCTACACCGCCGTGGTCAGGGACCCCGGCGAGATCCTCGCCCTGTCCATGGATCAGCTGCGTGACCTGGTGACCCGGGACTCCACCCTTGGTGACGTGGTGCTGCGCGCCTGCCTGGGCCGCCGTGCTCTGCTCGTCGGGCAGGGCGCCGGTTTCCGCATCATCGGCTCGCGCTACTCGCCCGACACCCGGCGGCTGCGCGAGTTCGCCGCCCGCAACCGGCTGCCGCACCGCTGGATCGATCTGGAGACGGACCAGGAGGCCGAGGCTCTGCTGCGCCGCTTCGCGGTCGGTCCGGAGCAGACGCCGCTGGTGATCTGGCGGGACACCACCCTGCTGCGCAATCCGAGCAACGCCGAACTGGCCCGGCTGATCGGCCTGCCGCCCCTGGAATCGGGCAACGGCCGCGGCGATCTCCTGATCGTCGGCTCCGGTCCGGCCGGTCTCGCCGCCGCGGTGAACGCCGCCTCGGAGGGCCTCGGCACGACCGTGGTCGAGGCGCTGGCCACCGGCGGCCAGGCCGGGACGTCCTCCCGCATCGACAACTGCTTCGGCTTCCCTTCCGGCATCTCCGGCGCCGAACTCACCGAGCGCGCTGTGCTCCAGGCGGACAAGTTCGGCGCCCGGATCAGCGTCCCCGCGGAGGCGGCCCGGCTCGAACGGCGGGACGGCCACTACGCCGTCGGGTTCGCCGACGGCAGCGAGATCACCGCCCGTACCGTCGTCCTGGCCACCGGCGCCCGCTACCGCCGCCTCCAAGTGCCCGGCATCGAGCCGTTGGAGGGCGCGAGCGTCCACTACTCGGCGACCGTCTATGAGGCCCAGCAGTGCCGTACCGACCCGGTGGCGGTGGTCGGTGGCGGCAATTCCGCGGGCCAGGCCGTGCTCTTCCTCGCCGGGTACGCACCACAGGTGTACCTGCTCGTCCGTGGGCCGAGCCTCGAGGCGCACATGTCCCGCTACCTGATCGATCAGATCGAGCGCCACCCGCGGGTGCGCGTCCTGCTGCGCACCGAGGTGAACGAGGCACTCGGCGACAAGGAGCTGGAGGCGGTCACGGTGGTCGACCACCGTACGGGCGAGCACCGCCACCTCGAAGCGCGAGCCCTGTTCGTCTTCACCGGCGCCGACCCTCACACCGAGTGGCTGTCCGGCGCGCTCGCCCTCGACACGCGCGGCTACGTGCTCACCGGCGCGGAGGCGCAGGCGTGCTCCGTTCCCGAACTGTGGCAGAGCCAGGGCCGCGACTGCCTGACGTTGGAGACCAGCCTGCCTGGCGTGTTCGCCGCCGGCGACGTCCGCAGCGGCTCGGTGAAGCGCGTGGCCTCCGCGGTCGGCGAAGGCGCGATGAGCATCCACCTCGTGCACCGCTACCTGGGCCACACGGCCGCGCCCGGCGGCACCGACAGCTCCCCGAACTCCCGTCCGGGGAAGTCCGCTTGGCTCGCATGAGACCCAGCGGGTGACGCACCGCGAGCAGCGGCAGAGAGGTGAACGCCGCGAACCCATGACCAGCGGCGACCGACCCAGAGGAGGCAGCGATGAAATACGACGGTTTCCTCGCCCAGGTACGCGAGCGAGGCGAATACAACGACCAGGACGAAGCCGCGGACGTCACCAACGCCGTACTGGAGGTGCTGGCCCAACGGATCAGCCCGGGAGAGGTCAAGGACCTCGCATCCCAGCTGCCCGGCCCGCTGGGGCAGGTTCTGGAGCATGCAACGCCCCAGCAGGCGCAGGGCTTCGGGATCGAGGAGTTCTACCGCCGGGTCGCCGAGCGCACCCCCGCCCGGCCGCGTACGGCGCAGTGGGACGCCGGCGCGGTCCTGACCACCGTTGCCGACGCTGTGACAGGCGGTGAGGTGAATCAGATCATCAGCCAACTCCCCTCCGCTTACGCGGTCCTGTTCGGCAAGGCCGACCTCGCGGACTGAGCCCCTGAGGGGCCCAGAACAAAAGGTTCGCGGCCCGATGAGCAACGGAGGCGGGTGGCCGCGGTTGCACGGGTGCGGTGCGTGCCGGGAGTGGTGCTGAGCGGGTCTTCGCGGTGGCGCAAGCGATCGCGGTGCGGTGGCGGGAGCAGGCCCTGTGTCGGGAGGACGAGGAGACGTGGCCGTCAGCCGGCGCCTGCTGGTGAAGGCCGTGTCGCGCGGCCTCGACGTTACCTGGGCGGCGTCTGTGGGCACTTGGGATCGCGGGGCAGCCGACGAGGAGGGTCCAGTCATGCGGGAGTCGTCGCAGGACGTTACGGTCGTGGCTCTCTTGGCGGATCCGGACGCGCCGACGGAGATCGCGCAGCGCATGGCCCGGACTCTTCCAGCTCGGCTCGCCGACAAGTCCGGCCGGAGGCGACGTTTCGACGTCGAGGTGGTCAGTGAGCCCTTCACCTCGGGGACGGAGGACCCACCCACCTTGATGCGCCGGATCATGGACCGTGGGAGTGTGGAGGACTGGGACATCGTCGTGGCCCTCACCGACCTTCCGCTGCACGCACACGGACGCAGGCTCGCTGTGCATCTGAATCACGAACACGGCTTGGCGTTGCTCTCTCTTCCTTCACTGGGAGGCCTGCGGCTGCCGGTCAGGGCCCGTCGGGCCGTCGAAGAGGCTGTGCTCGGTTTGGCGGGTCCGCGGACCACCGGCGCGGAAGGACCTGCGGGAAGCCGGCCGCGTCGGGGGCCCTTCGGCAGTCGTCTCGCGCCGGTTCATCAGGGCTCGACCGGTGAGAAGGAGACCGACGATCTTCGGTACGTCGTCAGCGGGCCGCGCGGTTACCTGCGGGTGCTCGTCGGTATGGTCCGCGCCAACCGGCCGTGGCGGTTGGTGCCGGGCTTGTCGAAAGCCCTGGCGGCCGCACTCGCCACGGGAGCAGTTGCCACCGTGAACTCCACCGTCTGGAGCCTGGCCGCGTTCCTCAGCACGCCACGCCTCGTGATCGCCACGGTCGGATCTGTCGCGCTCATGATCGGCTGGCTGATCGTGGACGCGGAGCTGTGGCATCGACCAGCAGAGAGCTCGCCGGAGGCGAGGCAGAGGGCGCGGCTCTACAATGCCTCGACGGTCGTGACCGTGGGGATCGGTGTGCTCGTCTGCTACGTGGGTCTGATGGTCGTCAACTGGGTGTGGGCGCTGTTCATCCTCAACGACCGAGTGTTCGCTTCCGTGACGCGAACCCCCCTGCACGCCGAGGAGTACGCGACGCTGTCCTGGTTCGTCGCTTCGGTCGCCACCGTGGGCGGCGCGCTGGGATCAGGCTTGGAGAGCGATGATGCGATCCGGGCAGCCGCCTACTCCAAGCGCGAACAGGAACGTCGTCGCATGCTCCAAGATCACGACGATCAACCCTCGAAGTGAACCGACTACCGGCACACCTGCGGACCTTCAGGGAGGTCGTGCGATCCGGGCTCACGATCGAGGAGACGCGGCTGGAGCCCCTGCTCGCCCTGCGCACGGCCGCTGGGGTGGCGATCGTCATCGGGCCGGCGCTGTGGCTGGTTTCCCCCGCCTACGCCGCGTCCGCCGCCCTCGGCGCCTACTCCGCGGGTGGGGCCACCTTCCAGCGCACCTGGCGTCCGCGCAAGGTGATCGCGCTCGGTGCGGGCGCGGGTCTGGCACTCAGCACCTTCGTGGGCTACCTGGCGGCGGGGCGACTGGTGACGTTTCTCCCGCTGCTGGCCGTATGGGCTTTTGCCGCGGGGATGGCATGGGCCCTCGGGTCGACCGCCGGGATCGTCGCGGCGACGACGGTCGGCAGCATGCTGGTGACCATCACCCTGCCGACGAGCGCCGGGCGAGCCCTGGAACACGCCGGGGTCATCGCGCTCGGGGGCGTGGTGCAGGCCGTGCTGATCCTGTTGTTCCCGATCCGCCGTTGGGGGGCGCACCGTGACGCGCTCGCCGACGCCCTGGCCGCCGTCGCGGACCATGCCCGCCGGCTGCGGCACGACCCCACCGCCCGGTTCGACCCGGCGCCGTTGATGACGGCCCGGGACGCGGCTGCCGTGACGCCGTCACAGGCCCGCACTCGTCCCCCCGTCCTTCACGGCCCCCGGGGCCTCGCCGAGCGCGTTCTGCCGGTCGTCGCCGCGCTCGCCGACCCCGACGTCGGCGCCCCTGCGGAGGGGCCCGGGCGGGACCGCGCACGGGAGTTGCTCAACGCGGCCGCCGAGGTCCTGGACGCGGCCGCCCGTACGATCCGACGCGGTACTCCCACCGAGGTGCCGGCCAGGACCGCGGAAGTCCTGCACGTGGACGAGGAGCACGAGGTGCTGGAGGGGCCCGCGCGGCAGGCCGCCGAACGGCTCGTGGAACTGCTCGGCGAGGTGTGGGAGATCGCCGGGAGCGGCGGGGCGCGCGAGAAGGCGCCTACGCCGCACGGGTCGGCGAGCGCCCAGTTCCTGGTGCGCCCGACCATGTTCCGGCTCCTCCCGGTCGTCGTCCGGGCGGTCCGCTCCGAACTCCGCCGGGACTCGCCCGTGTTCCGGCACGCCGTCCGCCTGGCGGCGGTGGCCACGCTCGGCTATCTGATCGCTTCCCGGCTGCCCCTGGACCACGGCTACTGGGCGCCCGTCGCCTCGGTGATGGTGATGCGGCCCGACTTCCATCGCACGTACGCGCGCGCGGTGGGCCGTCTCGCCGGGACCCTGGCGGGGGTCGCGCTCGCCACCGCGATGGTGCGGGCTCTGGGCCCGGACGCCCATGTGTTCGGCGCGCTGGCGGTGGTCTCGGCGGCCCTGTCGTACACGCTGCTCCGTACCGGCTACGCCTACTCCCAGTGCTTCACTGCCGCGTACGTCGTCTTCCTGCTCGGCATGGGCGGCCAGGCATGGGAGCAGACGGTCCCGGAGCGGGTGGTCCTCACCCTGCTCGGCGGGGCCCTGGCAATGGTGGCGTACGTGGTGTTCCCCGCATGGGAGACCCCCCGGCTGCCAGGCCGGCTTGCGGACTGGCTCGCCGCAGACGGCCGCTACGCGGCCGCAGTGCTCCGCAGCCACGCCGAACCGACCCGGGAGCATCGCGCCGACATGCGCAGCGCCCTGCTGGCCGGCAGGGCGGCACGTGCCGCCTGGCAGGAGGCCTACGACCAGGCGAAGCAGGAACCGGTCCGACCCAGAGGTCTGACATCGCGCGAGGCGGAGGATGCGCAGGAGGCGCTCAAGGGACTCGACCGGGCAGCAATGCTCATGGAGAGCCACGTCCCGCAGACCGACAGCCGTTCCGCCCCCGAGGCGGAGCGGCTCGCCGAGGCCCTGGAGGCGGACACCGCGCAGGCGGCAGACGACGTGCGCGAGCACAGGAATCCGGACTGGGGGCGCTTGGAGGAAGCGCTCCACGCGTGGGACGGAGCCGCAGCCGGGGAGCGGAACCCGGTGCTACGGCGCGGGGCGGAACTGCAGAAGCGGGCTCTGGAGGACCTCACGACAGCCGTAAGCCGCACACCCCTGGAACGGGACGTCGGCTCCGCTCGCGAGGAGCGACGGGTGCGGGCGGCCGTGGCTGAAGGTGACGGATCAGGACCCGCGCACCGGGGTGGGTGACGGTTCCGGCTACGGGGAACGCCGCACCTCCTGGAGCGGGAAGTGGTCTCCCGGCCGCGTCGAGCACCGCCATGCGTACCGCGAGACGGGTTGTACCGGGGGATCGAACTGCTCGGCCTGACGGGGCTGCTCCTCGTGATGGCGACAGTGGCACTGCTCGCGGGGCGTCATCCGGTTGGTGCGTCAGCATGCCAGGGGTGCCCCTGCCCGCAGCGCGGCGTGCCGGCGAACGGGTGGACGAGCGGACCCCTCTCTGCGGTGGCAGCCTGGGGAAGCGGCGATGCCCGACCTCACCGAGGCCTACCCGGCGGCAGGACAGGGGTTATGAGGCAGCCCGACGCGGACACGAACCGCAGGAATTTGCGGCCCGTCCCGGCGCCGACACTGTGCGAGTAGGGGCGGAGACTCCGCGTTGCCACAGTGGCGCGAAGCGATGGCAGGGAACCCGTGCTGGGCCCGTTGCTGCGTGGCGGGCGCACCGTGCCGGAGGACGCGAGCACTGGAGGTGTGTGATGAGTGCCGACCGCTCCCACGAGAGCACTGGTGGTCACGTACTGGTCCTCGCTGCCGGCTCTTCGAGCCTGCACATCGCTCTGTTCACGGCGGACGGTGAAACGGTGGCGGCTCGAGACGCCTCGAAGCCCCCGGGGCCTGCTTCGGTGGCGGAACTGCGGAACTTCCTCAGCGAGGTGCCCGCTCCTGCGTCGGTCGGTCACCGCATCGTCCACAGCGGTCCGCACCTGACCGGACATACGCTGATCGACGCACGCGTACGTGCTCTGCTGGCGGACGTCGCCGATCTCGCGCCGCTGCACGTTGCCCCTGCCCTGCCTGTCGTCGATGCCGCACGAGAACTCCTGCCCGACGTTCCTCATGTCGCCTGCTTCGACACTGTCTTTCACCAGGATCTGCCGGCAGAGGCGCGCACGTACGCCGTGCCGGAGCGATGGCGAGCCGAATACGGGCTGCGCCGGTACGGCTTCCACGGGCTTTCCTACTCGTGGGCACTGCAGAGGACGGCGCAGGCCCTGGGCCGACCCGTCGACAACCTCCAGGTCGTGCTGGTGCACTTGGGCGGCGGATGCTCGGCCTGCGCCGTCCGGAACGGACGCAGCGTGGACACCACCATGGGCCTCACTCCGCTGGAAGGCCTGGTGATGAGCCGGCGCAGCGGCAGCCTCGACCCCGGCGCGCTGCTGTGGCTGCAGCGGCGGCACGGTCTGAGCACGGACGAATTGGATGAGGCACTCCACCGGCATTCCGGTCTGCTCGGCCTCTCCGGTACTTCGGGAGACACCCGGGACCTGGTGCGCGCCCGCGCGGAGGGTGATGCCGCGGCCGCGTTGGCGCTGGCGACGTTCACACTCAGCTGCCGCAGAGGCATCGCCTCGATGGCCGCCTCGCTGGACCGGCTGGACGCGCTGGTCTTCACCGGGGAGATCGGCGAAGACCAACCCGAGGTACGCGAGGAGATCTGCTCGGCCCTGACTGTTCTCGGTATACGAGGCGGGCTGCTCGTCCCCGAACTGGAAGATCTGATGCGGGAAGGCCTCCGGCGCATCGATCAGGAGGGGAGAGGTGTCCCGGTCCTCGTGGTCGCAACCGGCGAGACACAGCAGATCGCCGCCGAGACCCGACGGGTGCTCGGCATGTGACTGGCCAAGGCGACTGCCGGCACATCCACACTTGCCTGGTTCTTGGACTTGTTCCCGTCCGCGTTCCGCCGGCCGCTCGCCTTGTCGTTCTGCTTCCCCGGTTTCACGTCGCCCGCGTCCTTCGCGTTCCCCGCGCCCTTCGCGTTCCCCGCGCCCTTCCCGTCGCCGGAGCCCTTCGCGTCGGCCGGGTCCGTGAGCGCGGCGCAGTAGACGCTCACGTTCGCCTCGCCGCCGGCCGCCGTCACGAGCCGCTGGAACGCCGGGGAGTCCGGCGCCTTGCCCCGGCCCCGGAGCTTCTCGTAGACACGGCAGTGGGCCAGGGTGTCCTTCGCGGTGGGCGGGCGCTCCGCGGGGGCGGACGCGGAGGGCCGCGCGCTGCTGTGCGACTCGGCCGCGCTGCTCGCCGAGACGCTCGGCCGTACGACCTTGCCCTCGGCCGCGCCCCCCTCCGGACCGTCGCCCGCCGAGCCGATCGCCCCGTAGGCGACACCGCCGAGGGTGAGGCTCGCGAGGAGCACGGAGAGCGTCGCCTTCAACGAACGTGTCCGGCGCCGCGGCGTGCGGGGCCGCCAGTCGTCCCGGCGCCGCGTCCGCGCCCGATGGGCCCCGGTGTCCCGCGCCGCCCGGAAGGCGGCCACGGCCCGCCGCTCCGCGTCACCGCCGGAGCTCTCCGCGCGGATGGCCACCGCGAGCAGCGCCGCGAGGGAGCCGTCGTCGTACGACGGCTCCGGCCCGGCAGCGGTGCGGTTCACGTGGACCGGCGTGGACGCGGGGGCGCCGGGGCCCCGGCGTGCCGCCGCCCGCCCGCTGGAACGCCGCCCGCCGTCGGCCGATTCCCGGCCGAGGACACCTGGGCCCGGGCCCTGCCCCTGGCCCTGGCCCCCGGCACGCGTCCGCTCCTCCTCGGGCACACCCTCGTCATACGACCGCTGCCGCCCCGGCACGGGGCTGTCACCCTGCGGCCGGCCTCCCACAACGGGGCCTGGCACTGAGCCGTCGCCGTGTTCCTGGCCCCGCACGGGCTCCTGCGGGCGCGCAGACCGGCGGCCCGCCGCGTCGCCGCTCCGCTCGTCGCCCATGCCGTGTCCGTCCCTGTCCGAGGTGGTGTCCTCACCTGTCATGTCGACTCCCCCAGCGTCCGGGGGCCGCCATCCGTCACTCTCTCGGCGCCCAGTTCGTGCGCCAGCCGCTTCAGGCCCCGGTACGCCGCGGTGCGCACCGCGCCGGGGCGCTTGCCGAGGACGCGGGCGGCGGCTGGGCCGTCCAGTCCGACCACCACCCGCAGCAGCACCGCCTCGGCCTGGTCGCGCGGCAGCCCCCGGACCAGTCGCAGGGCGTACTCGGTGGAGAGGGACTCCAGCGCCTGGTCGTGGGTGCTGTACGGACCGGGCAGGTCCAGCATGTCCTGCTCCAGCGCCGCCGACCGGGGCCGCACCTTGAGCCGGCGCAGATGGTCCAGCGCCCGGTGCCGGGCGATGGTCGCCGTCCAGCCGCGGAAGCCCGCCCCGTCGCCCCGGAACCGGCCCAGGTCCCGGGCGATCTCCAGCCAGGCGTCCGACGCCACGTCCTCCGCGTCCTCCCCGACCAGCCCGCGCAGATAGCCGAGCAGTCCGGGCTGCACCAGCCGGTAGGCGATCGCGAAGGCACTCTCGTCGCCCTCCTGGGCCCGCGCGACGGCCGCGCCCAGTTCCCCGTCGTACACCTGCACGCGGCGGGGTTCCCCTCCCTGGCCCAAAAACTTTCCCGTCCGTACCGGTTCGTGGCGATTCCGCACCGTCCGGCACGGTCACCCTGCCCATGTCCCCCACGGTCAACAGCGCCGGACCTCACAGAAGTGTCACAGCGGGCCGGACATCCCGGGCACCCCACTTCGAACACCTGTAACAACTGGCAGAGTTCGTACGCTGTATAAGTGCCACCTGTGTGACAGGTGGTTTTTCTGTGACCAAAATCAGGGGTGGGTAGTGAGTCGTCGTAAAAGCCGTGCGTACAGACCGCTCAGCATGAAGCGGAGGGCGTGGCTGACGCTCGGTGCGGTGGTTCTGGGGGGCGGCGGCATCGCGACCTACGCCGCCGCAAGTCCGTCGACCGACGCCTCGGGGGACCTTCAGCCCAAACGGCCGGTGAAGGTCTACAACCTCGCGCTGAAGGCTCCCGAGACCGGCGAGCGCGAGCTGCCGCGCACCGAGACCAAGCAGTTCTCGCTGCTCGGTATCTCCTGGACAGGGGCGACCAAGCGCCTCGACGGCAAGGCGCAGGTACGCACCCGGAGCATCGACACCGGCGCGTGGACGTCCTGGCAGGACCTGGAGACGGACGCTGACCCGGTGGAGGACGCCGACGAGCGGGCCGGGGCGCGCGGCGCGTCCGAACCGTTGTGGGTGGGCCCCTCGGACGGTGTCGAGGTACAGGTCGTCCACGAGGACGGCACCACCAGCGCCGGACTGCCCTCGGGTCTCAAGGTCAACCTGGTCGACCCGGGCATCGCGACCGCCGCGGAGCAGCGGGACGCGGGCGACGACACGGACCCGGCGGCGTATGCCGAGGACGTGACGCCGAGCCCGACCCCGACCGACACGGCCACGTCCACCGCCTCCCCGACGGCGACGCCGACACCCACGCCGACCCCGACCGCCACCACCCCCACCGCGCCCCCGTCGACGGTCCCCGAGCCGTCGATCGTCTCCCGCGCCGGCTGGGGAGCCGACGAGAAGCTCAGCCCCGACCCGTCGGAGTACAACGCGGATGTGAAGGCCGTCTTCGTCCATCACACGGCCGGGTCGAACGACTACACCTGCGCCGAATCGGCGTCGATCGTACGGGCCATCTACGCGTACCACACCGCCCCAGCCCCCAGCGGCAACGGCTGGAACGACATCGGCTACAACTTCCTCGTCGACAAGTGCGGCACGATCTTCGAGGGCCGCAAGGGTGGCGTCGACCAGCCGGTCCTGGGCGCCCACACCTACGGGTGGAACCGTGAGTCCACCGGCATCGCGGTCCTCGGCGAGTACACCGCGACGGGCGCCTCGAACGCCGCCCTCACCTCCGTCGCCCGGATCGCGGCCTGGAAGCTCGGCCAGTACGGCGTCGACCCCGACTCCACCGTCCAGCTGAAGGCCGGTGCGACCCAACAGAACCTCGCCGGTACGAGCTTCACGGCCGGTGAGTCCTACACCTTCAACCGGGTCTCCGGCCACCGCGACGGCTACGCCACCGAGTGCCCGGGCACCTCGCTCTACGCCCAGCTGCCGACCATCCGCGCCTGGGCGTCCGGCCCGGTGCAGGGCCTGGAGCTCACCTCGCTGACCGGCGCGACCCTGTCCGGCACGACGTACTACACGAAGGGCGCGATCACGGCGAAGTGGTCCACCACCACGCCGGGTTCGCTGATCTCCAAGTTCGAGCTGCTGGTGGACGGCAAGGTCGTCGCCACCGCGTCCGGTACGGCCACCTCGGCGAGCACCACCCTGGCCGCGGGCAGCCACAAGGTCGCCGTACGGGCCGTGCACCAGTCCGGCAAGGCCACTCCCGCGACCGGCGCGCTGACCGTCGTCACCGACACCACCGCGCCGACCTTCTCCACCACCCCGAAGATCACCCTGCGCACCGGCACGGTCAACCCCACCGCCGTCCCGGTCACCCTCGGCTGGAAGGCCGCCGACTCCCAGGCCCTCACGTCGGTGAGCCTGCTGTCCCCGACGACGGCCACCTTCGGCCCGACCACCACCAGCTCCAGCCGTACCGCCAAGTCCGGTACCGCGAGCGTCTGGTCGATGAAGGCGTCCGACGTCGCGGGCAACACCCGCACCTCGTCGCCCTCTTACACGCCGATGATCCTCCAGGAGACCTCGGCCACGAAGTCCGGCAGCTGGACGAGCCGTTCCTCCACCAGCTACCTCGGTGGCAAGTCGTACTCCAGCGGTTCCAAGAACGCGAGCCTGACCTGGACGTTCACCGGCAAGTCCGCCGCGTGGACGGTCTCGCGGGCGGCCACCTCCGGGCAGGCGTACGTGTACGTGGACGGCACCAAGGTCGCGACCGTGGACCTGAAGTCCTCGACCACGAAGTACCGCGACGCGATCTGGACCAAGTCCTGGTCCAGCAGCGCCAAGCACACCGTGAAGATCGTGGTGGTCGGCACCAGCGGCCGTCCGACGGTCACGACGGACGGCCTGGTCTACATCAAGTAGCCCGTCACAGCGCCGAATCCACCGGCTCGGGCGTCCGCTCCCCCGCACCCTGGGGAGTGGGCGCCCGTTCCGCGTTCACCACGACTCCCGCGATCAGCGCGGCCAGCAGCAGCGCGCCGAACGCCCACCAGGTGGCCACGTTGAAGCCGTGCACGGTCGCCTCGGCCTGCAACAGTTGTTTGTCGACGCCGGGTCCGGCGTGCGCGGTCAGGTAGGTCGCGGTCACGCTCGCGGCGATCGTGTTCAGCAGCGCCGTACCGATCGAACCGCCCACCTGCTGCGCGGTGTTGAAGGTCGCCGAGGCCGCCCCCGAGTCGCGCGGCGCGACACTTCCGGTGGCCAGCGAGATGGAGGTCATCATCGCCGTACTCATACCGAGGCCCAGCATCAGCATCCCGGGCAGGACGTGCGAGGCGTACGCCGGTTCCACGCCGACCTGCGCGATGACCGCCAACCCTCCCGCGGCCACGAGCAGTCCGGGCACCATCAGCGTCCTCGGCGGCACCTTGCTCAGCAGCCGTGCGGCGATCTGCGTCGAGCCGACGATCATCGCGGCGGTCATCGGCAGATATGCGAGCCCGGTCTTCAGCGGCGACCATCCGAGGACGCCCTGGAGGTAGTAGGTCAGAAAGAGGAACACGCCGAACATCCCGACGGTGACGAACAGGACGGTCAGGAAGGCGCCGACGCGCTGCCTGTCCTTGACCACCGACATCGGCAGCAACGGCACCCGCGCCCGGGTCTGCCACACCGCGAAGGCGGCGAGCAGGACGACTCCGGCGACCAGCAGGCCCACCACGAGCCCGTCGTCCCAACTCCGGGACGCCGCCTCGGAGAAGCCGTACACCAGCGACAGCATGCCGCCCGATCCGAGCAGCGCGCCCGGCACGTCGAGGTGGGCGTCGGGATGCCGTCCGCCGGGCGCGAGGATCGCCCATGCGCCCGCGAACGCGACCAGCGCGATGGGCACGTTGACGTACAGGCACCAGCGCCAGTCCAGATACTCGGTGAGCAGCCCGCCCGCGAGCAGCCCGATCGCGGCACCCGCCCCGACGATCGCCCCGAACACCCCGAAGGCCTTGGCCCGTTCCTTCGGTTCGGTGAACGTCGTCGCGAGCAGGGACAGCGCGGACGGCGCGAGCAGCGCGGCGAACACGCCCTGCAGTGCCCGCGCCCCGAACAGCATCCCCTGACCCGTCGCGGCCCCGCCGAGCGCGGAGGCGGCGGCGAAGCCGAGGAGTCCGATCATGAAGGCGGTCTTGCGCCCGGCGAGGTCGGCGATCCGGCCACCGAGCAGCAGAAGCCCGCCGAAGGCGAGGGTGTAGGCGGTGATGACCCACTGTCTGTTCCCGTCCGACATGTTCAGGTCGGCCTGGGCGGACGGCAGGGCGATGTTCACGATGGTCATGTCCAGCACGACCATCAACTGGGCGAGCGCGATGACCACCAGCGCCCACCAACGACGGTTGTCGGCCATGACCCCATCGTGCGCCTGCCGCCACCCCTTTGGGAACGGCAGCGTCTCTTATTACGGTTTTTTTGCGTCGCCCGCCTTGTCCGCGGGGTCAGCGCCGCACGGCACCCGTCGCATCCCGGCACAGCAGCCGCAGCGAGCCGTCCCCGGCGAAGCAGCGGCGGGCCTCGTCCACCGGGTCCCACAGCCGTCCGTCGGGCGTACGGACCCAGTGCTCGCCGCCGCTCGTCCACCACTCGGCACCGGTCTGGCGGACGACGACCTCACCGGCGTAGGCGCCGAGCCCGCGCAGCACGGTCTCCACGGCGGCGTACGGCGCCCCCTCCCGCCGTATCTCCTCGATCAGCCGGTCCACGCGCCACAGGCTCTGCGCCGAGTAGTCGAGCCGGACGCGGGCACCCTCGCGCAGGGCCGACACCGCGTCGGCGGCCCACCGCACGGGCTTGGCCGCGGCGGAGGGCCGGGGGGCGGGCGCGGCTGCCCGGCGGGTCGTCACATCAGTCGTCACATCAGTCGTCACATCAGCCATCACAGGGGAAAAAGCGTTTCGGCGGGGTGTTTCGTCACCCGGATCAGGGGCTTTCCGCCGGACCGGTGCAGGACCGACGCACCTTCGCCGCAACCCTTTCCGGACGGTCACAGGACCCTCCCGGTAGCGAGGTTGACGCGGGAGTGACGATTCGTCCCTCCCGCGCGCTCCTGTCTTCGATGAGCGACTACTTCCATCTCCGCGCGGTGCCGCCCTCGGCCCTGCGCAACAGCGCGAACTGGCTGCAACGGTTGTTCGAGGACGACTGGGACGCCGTACGCGAACGCATCGGACGACACCGGGAGGAGGTGCTGGACAAGTCCTACCTGGACCACGAACTCCTGTACGCCGGCGCCGAGGTGGTCCTCGGCGGCCTCCCGGTCCAGCCGGGCGACCACGGCAGACCCCCGTTCCTGCTCCTGACCGCGGCCCGGGCGAACCGCGTCTCCACATACCTGGGTGCGGCCGACTTCGAGGCCCTGTGGCGGGTCGTCCGCGAGGAACTGCTGCCGAGACACGGCGGGTCGGCCGCGGAACGGGAGGCGCGAGGGCTGTTCGCGGCGGCGCACCGGGACCTGACGGCGTTCTACGGACAGACCGCGCAGTACGGGGACGCGGTGGTCAAGTGGCTCGTCCGGTAAGCCGCCCGCCCGGTCAGCCACTCGCCCGGTGAGGAGCCGGTCCTCAGCCGCGCCGCCGGCTCCTGCGGGACACCACCGCGCGCAGCACCCGGCGACCCTCCGTGGAGACCTCCAGAGCGGGGCGCAGTCCTGCCGGGCCGTGGCCGGCGAGGAGTTCCAGGACGCTGATCTGGCGGCGCAGCTCGGCGGCGACGAGGGGGGACATACCCTCCGTACGGCCCTCACGGCGGGCGTCGACCGAGTCGCCGGCGCCCTTCAGGGGGTCGAGCAGCCGGTGGATCTGCAGCGCGGCGACCGAGCAGGCGTCGGCCCACGCCCGTACTCCGGCGGCGGACCGCTCGGCCGGCGCGGCGGCGAGCATCCGACGGGCCAGCCGCACGGCCTCGTCGTCACCGGAGCCGGAAGATTCACCGGTGGCCCCCTCGGCCGCCCCGAACTCCGCGTCCCCGCCCAGCTTCCCCCGCACCTGCTCCAGCCGTTCGCCCCACTCCTCGGCCCCGGCGTCGTCCGCGAGCCCGGCCCACAGGGGCCGCAGGACCTCGTCGTCGCCGCCGAGCAGCGGTACGCACCGATCCAAACAAGCCAACCCGCTGGCGGCCAGGCCGCGTTCGTCGGCCTGGCCGATCAGCTCCACCAGACTCATCCACGCCTCCCTCGCCGAGCGGCATTCCCTCACGGAACCCGCACTTCCCCTTACTGCGTGCGATGGCCCGGGAGTGTCACAGGGGCACCACACCGAGCCGGTCGAGCATACGGAAGAAGAGGTTTTCGGCCAACAGGTCGGGTTCGGCGCTCAGCACGTCCAGCAGGGGCTCCTCGGCCACCTCGTGCCCCGCCTCCGCGGCCCAGGCGACGGCCCGCGCGGCCGCGTCCCGGGGTTCGAGGAAGTAGTCCTCCAGGACCGGCCCCTCCTCGCCCAAGGCACCGGCCCCGAGGTGTCTCGCCATGGCGGCCCGGGCCAGACAGGTCGTCCAGGCCCCGCTCTCGGGCCCCGCCGCCTCCAGGACCACCGAGGCGCTGTCCATGACGTATCCGAAGAGCGCGGGCGAACCGGTCTCCAGGGCGAGGGCGTTCATGTTCCCGACCTCGCCCTCACCGCTCGCGTACTCCCAGACCTGCCATCCGCCGGGCGCCGACTCCCGCAGGACCATGCCCTCGGCACCGGCCAGCGCGTCCAGCTCGGCGAGCGGCCGCTCGCCGCGGCCCACGACGAAGTAACCCCAGTAGCCCATCCGCGGCCCCCCTGGCTGCTCGGTACGGTTCGGGCCCGAATACACCACATTCGTACGGTAGTTCGCAGCAGGATGGACCAAATCCGTCACACGGCGACGGGTGCTGGTCCCCGGCGGGCCTTCTCGTCCTGCATCCGGGTCAGCCGCAGCACGACGGCGGCGGCGAGCAGGGCGGCCACGAGGTCGAGACCGTCGGCGACCATCGCCTGCGTCACGGAGTCGTGGATCTCCTGTGCGGTGTCGGCGTCGTCGAACACGGTGTATAGGAACTCCCCGAGGGTGATCGAGAGGAGCCACAGCGTCCACCAGGCGTTGATCAGGGCATGCCCGTCGGGCTTGTCCCCCGTGCTGCTCGCGTCCCAGACGTCGGCCACGACCCGGCGCGGGTACCACAGGCTCACGATCGGCACGACCCAGCCGGCGATCACCCAGGCGCGCGCCTTGCGGTGTCCGTTCGGGGCGAACACCTCGGCGTTGAGCCGGACCCGCCACAGCCAGACGACGAAGACGACGGCGCAGGCCACCAGCAGGAGCGCCTGTGCGGCACCGGTCACGTCGGTGAGCGTGTCCGCCAGCTCGGACCGGTCCCATACGTCGGCCGCGGTGCCGCCGGCGAGGTCGCCGGCGACGTCGTACACGAGGAGGTGCCCGCCGAGGGCGCACACGTCGACGACCGCCGCCAGCGCGAGCAGCGCCGCGGTGGCCCGCCCGAGCCCGAGCGGCGAACGCAGCCGGATCGTCGGTGCGACACCGGCCGGCGGGGCCGCGAATCCGGCGGGCGTGGCGCATCCGGAGCACAGGACGCCGTCCGGTGCCGCTTCGAAGTGATGGCAGCGCGTGCAGAGCATGGTGAGGTCCCCCCGAGGTCCGGATGATCAACCGACCGCGCGGGTTCTCCCCAGAAGCTCACGCGCGGCATGCGGAACATACGGTTTGCCGGCCCGTACGTCCACCGGGAATCCCCGGTTCCTCATCCCAGCCGGTTCCCCAGCGCCTTGAACCGGGACCAGGTCAGGGCGGGCTTCCCCGGATCCCACAGCTTCTGCGTGGTGGCCCGCAGCGGCATCCGGATGCCCGACGCCACCTGGTCCTGCGTCTGCGCGTTCGGGAAGTCGCACCACACCGCGAAGTACCCGCCGAGGATCTGGCTGTCGTACTTCGAGGGGACGGCTGTCGTGCCGCGGAGGACTCGCGGGGTCCACTCCTCGTAGATCCGCTGTCCTGTCGGGTAGTAGAACTGGTTGGGCTGCCCGAGGACGTAGTAGAGGAACTTGTCGTTGTAGTTGACGACCTTGCGCCCCGCGCTCAGGTACTCCACCGGCTGCCGGGCGCCGATCTCCTTGCCCGTCCAGTACCCGACCCGGATGTCGCCGGCGGCCCGGACGGACGTCCCCCGGAAGAATCCGTCGTTCCACGCGAGCGGGGCCTTGCCGTGCGCCCGGACGGTGGCGGCGCGGTCGTTGAGCCAGCCCGTTGTCAGGTCCTCGACGCCGGCGCCGGCGCCGTAGGCCTTCCTGGCGGCGGTGGCGAGCTGCGGGTAGGTCGCCTCCGGGTCGGAGACCATCAGCGCACGGTACTCGTCGCCGCCGAGGTGCCAGTCGGCGCCGGGGAAGAGGCCGGCGTACTCCTTGAGCAGGTCGTCGACGAGCTTGGCGGATGCCGGGTTGGAGATGTCGACGGCCCCGCGCGCCGCGTTCCCCGCCGCACTGCGCAGCTGAAGCTCGGGGTGGGCGGCGAGGACGGCGCCCAGGTGCCCGGGCGAGTCGATCTCCGGCACGACGGTGATGTGCCGCTGGGCCGCGAGCGCGACGATCCTCTTCACCTGCGCCTTGGTCAGGTGCTGCGCGGACACGATCTCCGGGTGCGAGACGGACTCGATCCGGAAGGCCTGGTCGTCGGAGAAGTGCAGCTGGAGCCGGTTGAACTTCAGGTCGCCCAGCTCCCGGACCCGGTCCTCGATCCAGCCGGCCGTGAAGTTCTTGCGCGCGATGTCCAGGGAGAACCCGCGCACCGGCTTGGCGGGCCCGTCGCGCACGACGCCCTCCGGTGCCGTGGCGCCGCCGCGCACCTCCTGCTTGAGCGTGCGGGTGCCGTAGAAGACGCCCGCGTCGTCCGGCCCGCTGATGGCGACCCGCCCGCCGCGCACGGTCATGCGGTACGACTCCGGATCCGCGCCTTCGTCGTCGTCGAGCGTGAGGCGTACGTCCCCGGCGCGTACGTCGTCCTTCTGCCCGGCGTACGTCAGCCCCAGCTCTCCGGCGAGAAGGCGCCCCTCGTCGGCGAGGTCGGCGTCGTTCACGACCACGCGCAGCCCCCGGGCGGGACGCCAGCCGGGGCCGCGCGCCGGGGTGTGGGCGCGGACGGCGGGGATGGTGCGGGGGGTGGTGGACAGGGGGTAGGACCGTGTGGGGCTGGGGGCCGGGCTCGGGGATCTCGCCGGGGTCGGGGCACCTTCCGCTGCGCCGCCCGAGGGGGACTGGGCCTGGGACGTGGCCGATCCGGCCGGGCCGCTGTCGCCGCCCGCCCACAGCCCGAGGCTCACCCCGGCCGCGACGGTGACGGCCACCGCCCCCACGATCAGCCCCCGTGCCTGCTTCTCCGGTCGCTTCCTGTGCTGGCTCACATCGCCAACCTAGGGCCTCGAGGGAGCGGACCGTGTCCACCACACGTTCCGAAACTCTCCCGTGCGGGTGAAATTCGGGCATCCGTCGGACAGGTCATGTCCACTCTCGATAGCCTGAGGTCACATCGCTCACAGCTTCCCCTGCCGAAACACACGTGACGCCCACACATTCTCCCGGCCGACTGGCCATGCCGTCCCTGCCCACCGTCCTGGACGCCCTCAACAGCGCGCCCGCCGACGAGGCACGGCCCCTGCTCCTGGACTGTCTGCGCAGCCTGCGCTGGGCGGAGCGGGTCGTGGCGCACCGCCCCTATCCGACCGTGGACGCGCTGCTCGCGGCCGCGGACGAGGCGGCGTACGACCTGACGGTGTCGGATCTCTCCGAGGCCCTGGCGGCCGAGACGCTGCCCGTGCTGCCGGAGGACGCCCACTCGGCCGCCCACATGGCGATGGACGCGGCCCACGCGGCGTACGAGGCCCGCTTCGGCCACGCCTTCGTCATCTGCCTGGACGGCCTGCCCCCGGCAGAGGCCCTGGACCACGTCCTGGCGGGCATCCGGTCACGATTGACGAACGATCCGGAGGAGGAGCGGATGGTCGCGGCCGAGGAACTCCGCCGCATCGCACGGGGCCGCCTGGTGTCCGCCCTGAAGGGCGCAAGGCGGTAGACGGCACATAACAGCTCAGACCACCCCATCAGCCATCGAGTTCCCCCATCTGCGTGCCACTTTGATCACACAGGTAGGCCCCGGGTAAGCCCAGCGGCAGCGCATCGCTACGATGCTGGGGGCCGGTGGACCGTACCCGGCCGGGCCCGACCGACAGCACAAGCCGGCTGGCCCCGATACCCCGCTCCCGGAGGGACTTCCGTGCCGGCTGGAACGCTGTACCGCGGCCGGGAAGGAATGTGGTCCTGGGTGGCTCATCGAGTCACCGGCGTCCTCATCTTCTTCTTCCTGTTCGTTCACGTGCTGGACACCGCTCTCGTCCGTGTCTCACCCGAGGACTACGACAAGGTCGTAGCCACGTACAAGACCCCGCTCGTCGCGTGTCTGGAGTACGGCCTCGTGGCCGCCATCCTCTTCCACGCGCTCAACGGCCTGCGCGTCATCGCCGTCGACTTCTGGTCGAAGGGCCCGCGCTACCAGAAGCAGATGTTCTGGGTCGTGGCCGGCGTCTGGGTCGTGCTGATGCTCGGGGCGATCTACCCCGTCCTCGGCCACGCCGCTCGTGAACTGTTCGGGAGCTGATACCGATGGCGACCACTGAAACCACCCCGTCCGGTATCGGCCCCGTCGAGGGCGCCTCCGGCTACGGCGTCGACAACCCGGCGCCCCTCATCGAGGCCCCGCGCAAGCGCACCAAGAAGTCCCCGAAGTCCACGCGGGGCAACTTCGAGATGGCCGCCTGGCTGTTCATGCGCCTGTCCGGCATCGTGCTGGTCGTCCTGGTCATCGGCCACCTGCTGATCCAGCTGGTGCTGGACGGCGGCGTCTCCAAGGTCGGCTTCGCCTTCGTGGCGGGCCGCTGGGCGTCCCCGTTCTGGCAGGTCTGGGACCTGCTGATGCTCTGGCTCGCGATGCTGCACGGCGCCAACGGCCTGCGCACGATCATCAACGACTACGCGGAGCGGCCGGGCACCCGGCTGTGGCTCAAGGGCCTGCTCTACACCGCCACGGTGTTCACCATCCTGCTGGGCACGCTGGTGATCTTCACCTTCGACCCGAACATCCGCTAGGCACGGGGCTGCGAGAATCATGAAGATCCACAAGTACGACACCGTCATCGTCGGCGCCGGTGGCGCGGGCATGCGCGCGGCCATCGAGTCGACGAAGCGCAGCCGCACCGCGGTCCTGACCAAGCTGTACCCCACCCGCTCCCACACGGGCGCCGCGCAGGGCGGCATGGCCGCCGCGCTGGCCAACGTGGAGGAGGACAACTGGGAGTGGCACACCTTCGACACGGTCAAGGGCGGTGACTACCTGGTCGACCAGGACGCCGCCGAGATCCTCGCGAAGGAGGCCATCGACTCGGTCCTCGACCTGGAGAAGATGGGCCTGCCGTTCAACCGCACCCCGAACGGCACGATCGACCAGCGCCGCTTCGGCGGTCACTCCAGGAACCACGGCGAGGCCCCGGTCCGCCGCTCCTGCTACGCGGCCGACCGCACCGGCCACATGATCCTCCAGACGCTGTACCAGAACTGCGTCAAGGAGGGCGTGGAGTTCTTCAACGAGTTCTACGTCCTGGACCAGCTGATCACCGAGGTCGACGGCGTCAAGCGCTCGGCCGGTGTGGTGGCGTACGAGCTGGCCACCGGCGAGATCCACGTCTTCCAGGCGAAGGCCGTGATCTACGCGTCCGGCGGCTGCGGCAAGTTCTTCAAGGTGACGTCGAACGCGCACACCCTGACCGGTGACGGCCAGGCGGCGGTCTACCGCCGGGGCATCCCGCTGGAGGACATGGAGTTCTTCCAGTTCCACCCGACCGGCATCTGGCGCATGGGCATCCTGCTGACGGAGGGCGCCCGCGGTGAGGGCGGCATCCTGCGCAACAAGGACGGCGAGCGCTTCATGGAGAAGTACGCGCCGGTCATGAAGGACCTCGCGTCCCGTGACGTCGTCTCGCGCTCCATCTACACGGAGATCCGTGAGGGCCGCGGCTGCGGTCCCGAGGGTGACCACGTCTACCTGGACCTGACCCACCTGCCGCCGGAGCAGCTGGACGCGAAGCTCCCGGACATCACCGAGTTCGCGCGCACCTACCTCGGTATCGAGCCGTACACGGACCCGATCCCGATCCAGCCCACCGCGCACTACGCGATGGGCGGCATCCCGACCAACGTCGAGGGTGAGGTCCTGGCGGACAACACGACGGTCGTCCCGGGCCTGTACGCGGCCGGCGAGGTCGCCTGCGTGTCCGTGCACGGCGCCAACCGCCTCGGCACGAACTCGCTGCTGGACATCAACGTGTTCGGCAAGCGGGCGGGCATCGCCGCCGCCGAGTACTCCCAGAAGGCCGACTTCGTCGAGCTGCCGGAGAACCCGGCGGAGCTGGTCGTCGCCCAGGTCGAGCGCCTGCGTGACGCCACCGGCACCGAGCGGGTCTCCGTCCTGCGCCGCGAGCTGCAGGAGACCATGGACGCGAACGTCATGGTGTTCCGCACCGAGCAGACGATCAAGACGGCGGTCGAGAAGATCGCGGAGCTGCGCGAGCGCTACCTGAACGTCTCGATCCAGGACAAGGGCAAGCGGTTCAACACCGACCTGCTGGAGGCCATCGAGCTGGGCAACCTGCTCGACCTGGCCGAGGTCATGGCGGTGTCGGCGCTGGCCCGCAAGGAGTCCCGCGGCGGTCACTACCGCGAGGACTACCCGAACCGCGACGACGTCAACTTCATGCGCCACACCATGGCGTACCGCGAGGTGGGCGACGACGGCACCGAGTCCATCCGTCTCGACTACAAGCCGGTCGTCCAGACCCGCTACCAGCCGATGGAGCGTAAGTACTGATGGCAACCCCGACCCTGGACAAGGCGGATGCGGCCGGCACGCCCGAGCCCGGCTTCGCCGACTCCCCGTACATCACGGCCACCTTCCGCATCCGCCGCTTCAACTCCGAGGTCTCGGCGGAGGCGACCTGGGAAGACTTCCAGGTGGAGATCGACCCGAAGGAACGTGTCCTCGACGCCCTTCACAAGATCAAGTGGGAGCTGGACGGCACGCTGACCTTCCGCCGCTCCTGCGCGCACGGCATCTGCGGCTCGGACGCCATGCGGATCAACGGCAAGAACCGTCTGGCCTGCAAGACGCTGATCAAGGACCTCAACCCCGAGAAGCCGATCACGGTCGAGGCCATCAAGGGCCTCACGGTCCTCAAGGACCTGGTCGTCGACATGGACCCGTTCTTCCAGGCGTACCGCGATGTGATGCCCTTCCTCATCACGAAGGACACCAACGAGCCGACGCGTGAGCGTCTCCAGACGGCCGAGGACCGCGAGCGCTTCGACGACACGACGAAGTGCATCCTGTGCGCGGCCTGCACCTCGTCCTGCCCGGTCTTCTGGAACGACGGCCAGTACTTCGGCCCGGCGGCCATCGTCAACGCCCACCGCTTCATCTTCGACTCGCGTGACGAGGCGGGCGAGCAGCGCCTGGAGATCCTCAACGACCGCGACGGCGTGTGGCGCTGCCGCACGACCTTCAACTGCACGGACGCCTGCCCGCGCGGCATCGAGGTCACGAAGGCGATCCAGGAGGTGAAGCGAGCGCTGATCACGCGCCGCTTCTGATCTCCGTTCTCCTACGGTGAGGTGGGCCCCGTATCCCGGTTCGCACCGGGGCGGGGCCCTCGCTCGTTTCCCGGGCGTCCGGTGCTGCCCCCATCAGCCAACTCCCGTGTGCCCACTGTTACTTGGGGGGCGTGAGTTGCAGACTGGTCTCATGGCACTCCTGAGGAAAGCCGCCGCCGCGCTCTGCGCCGCCGCAGCGGTACTGCTCGTGACACCCCCCACTGCCTCCGCCGCCCCCTACGGACCGCCCGTCCGGGAGAACTTCGACCGGCTGCCCCTCGGTCCCGTCACCGGGGGACGCGGCTGGTCCACGGACACGGCCGACGGCACGTTGACGATCGTCCGTGGCGCCCCGGGGCACGGGCGTGAGCTGCGGATCCGTACCGAGGGCAATGGTCGGGCCTTCCTCGTGTTCGATGGGCTCTCCGCGCCCGGCAACAGCTTCTGGGGGCGGGTGCGGCTGCGGGTCGCGGGCTTTCCCACAGCGCCGGACTGGGCCCACTGGACGATCGCCGAGGCGTCCGGGGCGGACTCGCCGACGCTGGTGCGTCCGCTCGGCGGGCAGTTCGCGCCGACCGACGGCGGCAACTTCTGGGGTGTCGGGTCCGACCTCGGGCCCACCGGGGACTGGACCTCCTGGAAGACCTCCTCGCCGGCCGTCGCCGGGGCGTGGCAGTGCGTCGAGTTCCATCTCGATGCCACCGACAACCGGGTCACCGTGTACCTCGACGGCGTGGAGCACTCCGACCTGACCGTGTCCACCGAGGAGCACGGAGGCACCGCGGACGATTTCGTCTTCCCCACCTTCGACAGGCTGAAGCTGGGCTGGCAGCTCTACCAGGCGAACCCGACGCCTTCGTCGTACGACATCCGCATGGACGACATCGCACTCGGCACCCGGCGAGTGGGCGGCTGCGGAAACGGGGACTGAATCCGAGATTGCCCGGGAAGTCGTCAGGGACGGTTACGGGAACCTGTGACGGCCTTGCCGGCGGTGCTAGACGATGTTGCGGGCCAGCGTCCAGGCCACGGCCGTCGCGAGGACGGCCACCTGCGCCCGGGGGCTCAGTGTGGGACGCCAGCGCCGGCCGTGCAGGCCCGCCCACGCCCAGCGGGCCAGCAGGAGGACGGCGTACGGCGCGGCGAGCAGCAGGGCCCGGTTGTCCAGCCAGGCCTCGGCGAGGTGGCCATGCATCAGGTCGTACACCATGCGGGTGCCGCCGCAGGCCGGGCAGAGCAGGCCGGTGAGCATGCGGAACGGGCACTGCGGCAGGACATGGCCGGGCTCGTGCGGGTCGGTGCGGTAGAGGTACCCGGCACCGGCGGCTCCCGCGGCGAGCACCGCCGCCGGTGCCGTCGCGGGGTGGCGGAGCGGGGAGCGCCGTTCGGGCACCGGGATCTCGGCCCCCGGTGCCCTAGCTGCGGAGGATCCGGCCTTGTTCATCGGTGTGGTCGTTCCCGGTGAGCAGGAGGATGCCGTCGATCAGCGACCAGACGCCCAGGCCGCCGCAGGTGAAGAGCTGTGCGAGCCCCATCCCGACGTTGCCCAGGTAGAAGCGTCCCACGCCGAAGCCGCCGAGGGTGAGCTGGAGGATGCCCGCGATGACCTTCGACTTGTCGGAGTACGGCCGCCCGTACGGGTCGTAGCCGTAGGGGGCGTTGGGGTCTCCGGTGTACGTCCCCGGGGGCGGCGGGTAGTAGCCCGGCGGGGGGAACCCGGGAGGCGGGTACCCCGGCTGCTGATAGCCCGGCGGGGGGTAGCCCGGCTGGGGTCCCGGCGGCGGATACCCCGGCTGCTGTGGGCCCGGCTGGGGGTCCTGCTGTTCCTGACCCTGCTGTTCGCTCAAGGGAGACTGCTCCTGGGGACCGAAGCGGGAGGACCCGCGAAAAGACGACAATGCGCCCGGTCATCATGCCCGACGACACCGCGTCGCAGAAGCCCGTTTCCGCACCCCCGGCTTAATCTGACGGCATGTCAGATGACCAGTCGTACGAACTGCTCGGATTCGACAACGTGCTGCTGCCCGTCGGGGACCTCGGCGAGGCGCTCTCCTTCTACGGGCGCGCGGGCTTCACGGTGGGCTTCCGGCTCGACGAGGCCGGGATCGCGCTGCTGAAGGTGGGCGGTGAGACGCCCGGGATCCTGCTCCGGCAGGAGGAGGGGCTGGGGCACCGGCCGCCGCCGTGGCCCGCCACACGCGTGTGGCTGGAGGTACCGGATGCCAGGACCGCCGCCCGGGAGCTGCGGACGGCCGGGGTCGAACTGCTCGACGAGCCCTTCTCCGTGGCCACCGGCTGGACCGTCGAGGTCGCCGACCCGTGGGGGAACGTCCTCGGGTTCACCGACTACACCAAGCGTCCGGAGCTCGCCCGGCGAGCCTGAGGTCAGGCATGGTTAGGCTCTCTTTCCGTGCCTGCGAACAACGAAGGGCCCGACGAGGGCGGTACCACCGGCAAGTCCGAGCCGACGAGCAAGTCCGAACAGACTCGCGCGCTGATCCTGGAGACGGCCATGCGGCTGTTCCGGGAGCGGGGGTACGACAGGACCACCATGCGGGCCATCGCCCAGGAGGCCGGCGTCTCCGTCGGCAACGCGTACTACTACTTCGCGGGCAAGGAACACCTGATCCAGGGCTTCTACGACCGGATCGCCGCCGAGCACCGGGTGGCGGTCCGGGAGCTCCTGGCCCGGGAGAGCGACCTGGAGGCCCGGCTCGCGGGGGTCCTGAAGATCTGGCTGGACATCGCGCGGCCGTACCACGAGTTCGCGGTGCAGTTCTTCAAGAACGCCGCCGACCCCGACAGCCCGCTCAGTCCCTTCTCGCCCGAGTCGGAGCACGCGCGCGTGGAGGCCATCGCCGTGCACCGCGAGGTGCTCCGGGGCGCGACGAGGACGAAGGTGCCCGAGGAACTCCAGGACATCCTGCCCGAGTTGATGTGGCTGTCCCAGATGGGACTCGTCCTGTACTGGATCTTCGACCGCACGGAGGGCCGTGAGCGCAGCTACCGGCTCGCGGAGCGCGGTGCCCGGCTCACCGCGAGGGGCGTGTCGCTGGCCCGCTTCCGGGTGCTCAGGCCGCTCGTACGGGAGGTGCACGAGCTGTTCACGGACTTCCTGCCGGGGATGACGAAGGTGATGCCGGACCCCGGCAGGAAGGCGTAGTCACGTCAGTTGACGGCGTCCACCTCACCGTCGGCCAGTTCCACGTCGTACACCAGCGGCCCCTCGCCCACGACGACGTGCCGCGCGCGTGAGCCGTAGGACGCGGCCGTGGCCGCCAGCAGATACGTTCCCGGCTCCGGCACCGAGACGATGTACGAGCCGTCGGCCAGTGACTCCACCCGGTCCAGTTGCCGGCCCCCGGCCGACAGCAGCGTCACCGCGGCGCCCTCCAGCGGCTCCCCCTCCGTCGTACGGACGAAGCCGTGGACGGCCGATGCCGGGCCGCCGCTCGCGGGAGCTTCGGTCGGCGCGGCCGCCTCCTCCTTCGGCTCCACCGCCAGGTGCGGCAGCCGCTTCTCCAGCCCCTTGGGCAGCCACCAGTTGGAGTCGCCGAGCAGATGCATCGCGGCCGGCACCAGGGCGGTGCGCAGGATGAAGGCGTCCAGGGCCACGGCGGCCGCGAGGCCCACGCCCGCCATCGCCGCCCCGGAGTCGCCGCTGAGGACGAACGCCAGGAACACGCAGACCATGATCAGGGCGGCGGAGTTGATCACGCGGCTGGTCTCGGCCAGGCCGACGCGGACCGCGCGGGCGTTGTCCTTGGTGTGGACCCATTCCTCGTGCATCCGGCTGACCAGGAACACCTGGTAGTCCATCGAGAGGCCGAACAGCAGGGACAGCATGATGACCGGCAGGAAGGCGTTGATCGGACCCTCCTTGCCGAGGCTCAGCAGGTCGAGTCCCCAGCCCCACTGGAAGATGGCCACGAGGACGCCGAAGGAGGCGGCCGCCGCGATCAGGTTCATCACCGCGGCCGTCAGCGGCACCACCAGGGACCGGAAGGCGACCAGGAGGAGCAGGAAGCCGAGGCCGATGATGGTCGCGATGAAGAACGGGAGGCGGTCGCCGGTGACCGTCGCGAAGTCCTTGGAGACCGCCGTGACACCGCCCACGTGGGCCTGCGCCCCGGCCTGCGGGATCACCTCGTCCCGCAGGGTGTCGATGAGCCGGTCGGTCTCCTCGGACTGCGGTGACGTGGTCGGGACGACCTGGATCACCGTCACGCCCCGCGCGGGCGGCAGCGCGGCGACCCGGGCGACCCCCTCCGTGCCCTGGATGCCCTTGACGAGAGCGGTGGCGTCGCCGCCGTCGGTGACCACCTGGAGCGGTCCGTTGAAGCCGGGGCCGAAGCCCTCGGCGAGCAGGTCGTACGCCTTCCTGGTGGTCGTCGTGGTGTCGTCGTTGCCCTGGTCGGTCGCGCCCAGGCGCAGCGACAGCACCGGCAGCGCGAGGACGGCCATGACGGCGAGGGCGAGCACGGCGGTCCGGCGCGGGCGCTTCTGCACGCCCGCCGACCAGCGGGCGGCCAGTCCGCTCGTCCGCTCCGGCTCGGGCCCGGTGGCGGCGAGCCTGCGTCGCTGCCGGCGGCTGAGCACCCGCCTGCCCAGGAAGCCGAGGAGCGCCGGCAGCAGGGTGGTGGCCGCGAGGACGCTGAGGACCACGGTCAGCGAGGTGCCGATGACCACGCCGTCAAGGAAGCGCAGGTTCGTCACCAGCATCCCGGCGAGCGCGATGCACACCGTGCCGCCCGCGAACAGCACGGCACGGCCCGAGGTGTTGAGGGCGGTGACCGCCGACTCCTCCGGGTCCATGCCGCGCAGGATGCCCTTGCGGTGCCGGGTGACGATGAACAGGGCGTAGTCGATGCCGACGCCGAGGCCTATCAGGGTGGCCAGCAGGGGGGCCAGGTCGGGGATGTCGGTGCCGTGGCTGAGCAGCTGCGTCGAGAACAGGCCCATGCCGACACCGAAGACGGCGACGGCGAGCGGCAGCAGCATCGCGTAGAGCGAGCCGAAGGCCAGGAACAGCACGACGGCCGCCGCCACGATGCCGACCATCTCCGCGAGACCGGTGGGCGGCTCCTGCACCCGCTGGATGGCCTGACCGCCCAACTCGACCTGCAGTCCGGCGCGTTCGGCGCCCTGTGCGGTGTCGACGACGTCCTGGACCAGTTCCTTGGGTACGGCGTTCGCCTGGTCGGTGAAGGTGATCTGGGCGTAGGCGATCCGTCCGTCGCCGCTGATCTGGGCCGCGCCTGCCTTGTAGGGGCTGGTCACGCCACCGACGCCCCTCATGCCGGCGATCTTGTCGAGTGCGGGCTGGACGCGGGACCGTACGGCCTGGTCCCGTACCGAGCCCTCGTCGACCTTCCACACCACCGTGTCGGTGTCGCCCGCGCTCTGCGGGAACGCCTTCTCCATCAGGTCGTACGCGCGCTTGGAGTCCGTGTTCGGGAGGGAGAAGACGTTCGCGTAGTCCGTGCCCGCCGTCGAGGCCGAAAAGCCCAGGCCGAACAACGCCCCCACCCACAGCAACAGGACCACCAGCCGGTGCCGGTAACACCACCGTGCCAATGCCGCCACGCTCAACAGCTCCTTACTCGGTCGGTTGGTCCCCCAGGTCCTGCGCAACAGATTCGGTGGCGCCACGCGCGCGTGGGGGCGGCACGCCATGAGTCACAAGGAACTCCAAAGCAGCGAAGCCGCGCGGTTGTCAGTGGGCCCGTCGATACTGGGAGCATGACTGGGGGCATCGCCGGGGGAGAGACGAAGAGTCCGGGCACCGTGCTGGTGGTGGAGGACGAGGAGAGCATCGCCGACGTCCTCGCCATCGCCCTGCGCTACCACCGGTTCGAGGCGATGGTCGCGGGCTCCGTCCGCGAGGCGCTCGCGCTCACCGACCGCACCCGCCCGGACGCGGCCCTGCTCGACGTCATGCTGCCCGACGGCGACGGGCGCGCCCTCGGCCGTGAACTGCGCGCGCGGCGGCCCGACCTGGCCCTGGTCTTCCTCACCGCCCGGGACTCCCCCGCCGAGATCGTCGGCGCCCTCGGCTTCGGCGACGACTACATCACCAAGCCGTTCAACATCGACGAGGTCGTCGCGAGGATCACCGCCGTGCTGCGCCGCACCCGCCCCGCCGACGTCCTGCCGCAGCGCCCGCCGCTGCGCTACGGCGACCTGGAGCTGGACGAGACGACGTACTCGGTGCACCGCGACGGCCGCACGGTCGAGCTCACCCCCACCGAGTACGCGCTGCTGCGCTTCCTGGTGCGCAACGGCGGCCGGATCGTCCCCAAGGAGCAACTCCTGCGCCACGTCTGGCAGTACGAGCACACCCCGCCCGAGTCGACCGTCGTGGAGACCTACATCAGCTATCTGCGGCGCAAGCTGGACGCCCTGGGACCGCCGGTGATCACCACCCGGCGGGGTGTCGGATACGGGCTGGCATGAGGTTGCGCCCGCCTCGTCCCCGACCCGGCATCCACTCGCTGCGCGCCAAGCTGACGCTGGCCAATGTGGCGCTGCTCGCGATCGGCATCGTCGCGGCGACCGCCGTGAGCGTGATGGGCATGCGGTACTACCTGCTCGACCAGATCGACAGCCAGCTCCTCAAGACCCGCGACTCCCTGGCCGGTTCGCAGCTCACCCTGCGGGAGATCGACTCGCTGACCATGCTGAGCTTCGTCCGCGACCGGCTCATACCCGCCCAGCAGGACGACGACCACACGGCCGAGACCGTCTTCGCGGCCGTCGACGGCCGGGGCGAGCCGATCGGGATCCTCGGCTTCGATCCGACCGAGTCCCAGCGGGGCCTGGCGAAGGCGGCGGGCGACCCGCGCGCGCTCGCCGCCGACTCCGCGCCGCACGACGTCACCATGGACGGCTCCACCTACCGCGCCACGGCGGCCCGGCTCGGCGACGGCACGTACGCGCTGCTCGCCGCGCCCACCGACGTCCTGCACCAGGGCGTCGCCAAGGCCGTCAAGCTCGATCTCGCGATCGGCACCCTGCTGCTCGCCCTGCTGGCCTGTCTGACGATGTTCAGCGTCCGGCGCCGGATGCGGCCGCTGGAGGACATGGTGGAGACCTCGTCGGCGATCGCCGAGGGCGATCTGACCCGGCGCATCCCCTCCAGTTGCGAGGCCACCCTGGAGGTCGAGCAGCTGCGGGTCGCCCTCAACTCCATGCTCCACCAGGTCGAGTCGGCGTACCGCACGCGCGAGCGCAGCGCGGCCCAGCTGCGCAGCTTCGTCGCCGACGCCTCGCACGAGCTGCGCACCCCGCTGTCCGCGATACGCGGCTACCTCCAGCTGTACGACAAGGGCATGCTGTCCGACCCGGACGACCGCAAGCGCGCCTGGGCCAGGGTGCTCGCGGAAACCGACCGGATGGGGCGGCTCGTCGACGAGCTGCTCACCCTCGCCCGCCTCGACCAGCAGCCCGAACTGCGGTTCAGGAACGTCGACCTGAGCCGGCTGGTGCGGGACGCGGCCGAGGACCTGCGGGTGCAGCAGCCCGACCGGCCCGTCGAGGTCGCCGCCGAGGGCTCCGTGCTGGTGCGGGCCGACGAGTCGGGGCTCCGACAGGTCCTGGGCAACCTGGTGGGCAACGTGCGCACGCACACGCCCCCCGAGGTGCCGGTGCGGCTGACGGTGGAGCGCGAGGACGGGATCGTACGGCTGTGTGTCGCGGACGACGGTCCGGGGCTGTCGGCGCAGGACGCGGCCCGCGTCTTCGACCGGTTCTTCCGGGTCGGCGGCGGCGCGGGCAGCGGCCTGGGCCTGGCGATCGTGCAGGGGGTGGTGCGGGCCCACGGCGGCGAGGTGGCGGTGCGCACGGCCCCGGGCGAGGGGCTGGCGGTGACGGTCACCCTGCCGGTGCGGGTGCCGGCGGGGCAGTGACTCGACGCCGTACGTCCTGCCGTCCGCTCAGTCGGCCATCACCAGGGCCCACACGGTCCTGCCGTGCCGGCCCCGGTTCCACACCCCCCAGGCGGTGGCGAGGTTCTCCACCAGGTGCAGGCCCCGGCCGGTCTCCTCGGACTGGCCGACCACCCGCAGCCGGGGTTCCAGCAGGCCCTCGTCGGAGACCTCTATGAGGCAGGAGCCGTCCGCGAGGGCGGTCACCGCGACCTCGAACTCCCGCTCCAGGAGCGGCCCGTGGCGTACCACGTTGGTGGCCAGCTCGGACACCAGCAGGACCGCGTCGGCCAGCGCCGGATCATCCGTTCCGTGTCCCCAGTCGGCCAGATGGTCGCGGACCCGGCGCCGGGCGAGACCGACGGAAGCCGGATGCCGGGGCAGCCGGAAGGAGTTGCGTCTCAGCACGTCTGCTCCTCACCCCGCGCACACCTCCGCCACATGGTGCTGCGTCGAGTGGCTGCCCGGCGTCACCCGGGCCAATGCCGGTGCTGCGCAAACGCGCCGGATACGGCGCGATGACGTCGGGGTCAGATCCAGCTGAGGCGCCAGAGCCGGAAGACCCCGGTGCCGTCCGAGAGGTACTGGCCGCCACCGACGTCCTCGGTGGTCACGACGTAGTCCTTGGCCTGCCACAGCGGGATCACCGGGATGTCGTGGGCGATCGACGCCTGGACGTCGCGGAAGTCCTGCTCGGCCTCGCCGCGGTCGGCGTAGCGCTGGCTGTCCTGAATCAGGTGGTCGACCTCGTTGCTGCTGTAGCCGGTGTTCATGGTGCCGTCGGTGCCGACCAGCGGGGAGCCGTAGGTGTCCGGGTCGGGGTAGTCGGCGACCCAGCCGACCGCGTAGGCGTCCAGCTTCCCGGTCGCCCAGCTCTTTTGGAAGTCGGTCCATTCGTAACCCTTGAGGGTCACCTTGAACAGGCCGCTCGCCTCCAGCTGCTTCTTGAGTTCCTTGGCCTCCGCGGCGGCGGAACCGCTGTTCAGGCCGTAGCCGTAGGTGAAGTCGACCGGGGTGCTCACGCCGGCCTCGGTGAGCAGGGCGCGCGCCTTCTTGACGCTCGGCTCCGGGTAGGCGTCGAAGAACGACGTGGTGTGGCCGGTGATGCCGGCCGGGATCAGCGAGTAGAGCGGGTCGACGGTCCCCTCGTACACCGAGGCGGCCAGCTGCTCGCGGTTGATCAGCCAGGCCATGGCCTGACGCACCTTGACGTCGTGCAGCGGCCTGCCCGCGCGGGTGTTGAGGTAGAGGTTGCGGACCTCGGAGCTGTCGGCCTCCGAGACGCGCTGGCCGGGGTCGCTCGGGTTCAGCGCGGCGAGCACGCTGGGCGGCAGCTGGCGGTAGGCGACGTCGATCTGCTTCGCCTTCCAGGCACTGTTCAGCTTGGCCGAGTCGCCGTAGTAGTCGAGTTCGACTGGGCGCCCGGTGCTGCTGATCTCGCCCTTGTAGTCGCCGTTGGGCGCGAGGACCGCCTCCTTGCCCTTCGTGTACGACGTCAGCTCGTACGGCCCGGTGCCGTCGACGCCGTTGTCCTTGCGCAGGGAGTTCGCGGGGTACTTGGTGCTGTCGACGATGGCGCCGGCTCCCGTGGCCACCTTGAACGGGAAGGTGGCGTCGGGCGAGGACAGCCGGAAGGTGACCGTCCGGCCGCTGGCACCGACCGACTCCAGGGTGTCCAGCAGGGCGGCCGGACCGACGTCGGAGTTGATCTTCTTGACCCGGTCGAAGGAGTACTTGACGTCCTTCGCGGTCATCTCGCGGCCGCTCGGGAACGTGATCCCCTGGCGCAGCACACAGCGGTAGGTGCGCAGATCACTACCCTCGAAGGCACAGCTCTCGGCCGCGTCGGGCACGGGCGTGACACTGCCAGGTTCGAAGGCGAGCAGTGACTGGAAGACATTGTTGAACAGCGCCCAGGAACCGGCGTCATAGGCGCCGGCCGGATCGAGTGAGGTGACCTCGTCGGTCGTCCCCACCTTCATCGCCTTGCCCGCGCTCCCCTCTGCGGGGAGCAACTGCCAGCCCCCTACTCCCACGACTCCCAGAACGAGCAGCGTCGCGAGAATCCGCATGCGAACCGACCGCATCGGTTTGCCCTCCCCGGACCCCTGCGGGTCCCAGTGCACATGCCACCCCTAGTGGCGCGGATCACCTAATCACAGGTGTTTCACCTGGGGGAAGAGGGATTTGGGGAGTTGGGCAAGACGTTACCGCAAGGCATTTCGGCCATGTTTCACAGGGCTCCCACAGAGTCTCCCGGAGAAGATCCTCCAGACGTTGTTCAGGCCTGCTTCGACGCCAGTTCGATCACCGTGATGTCCGACGGGGCACCCACACGCGTGGGCGGGCCCCAGGCGCCGGCGCCGCGGCTGACGTAGAGCTGGGTGTCGCCGTAGCGCTCCAGACCGGCGACGGTCGGGTTCGCGAGCTCCGCGACGAGGTTGCCGGGCCAGAGCTGGCCGCCGTGGGTGTGGCCGGAGAGCTGGAGGTCGACGCCGTGGTCGACCGCGTCGTGGATCTGGACCGGCTGGTGGGCCAGGAGCACGCACGCGCGTGCCGTGTCCCGGTCGCCGAGGGCCTTGGCGAAGTCGGGGCCCTGGCCCTCGCTCTCGCCCGCGATGTCGTTGACGCCGGCGAGGTCGAACCAGGCCAGTTCGGTGCGGTCGTTCTCCAGTGGGCGCAGACCGAGCCGCCGTACCTCCTCGACCCACTGCTCGGCGCCGGAGAAGTACTCGTGGTTGCCGGTGACGAAGAACGAGCCGTGCCGTGCCTCTAGCCGGGCGAGGGGAGCGGCGGCCGGGCCGAGGTCCTTCACACTGCCGTCGACCAGGTCGCCGACGACCGCGATCAGGTCGGGCCGGGTGGAGTTGATGGTGTCGACGACCTTCTGGGCGAACCCGCGGCCGAGCACCGGGCTCAGATGGATGTCGCTGACCACCGCGATCCGGTAGCCGTGCGCCGCGCGCGGGAGCTTCGCCAGCGGCACGGTGACCCGCTTGACCCTGGGGCCGCGCAGGACGCCATAGGTGCCCTGGCCGACGGTCCCCACGGCGGCCGCTGCGGCGGCTCCGGCGACGACCCGGGAGACGAACAGGCGGCGGGAGGGGGCCGGGGTGGGCAGCCCGGGTTCCCGCGGCTCCTCGGACGCCGGCCCGCCCTCGCCCGACTCCTGCGACTTCTCGCCCGGCGCTCCCGCCGGCACCCGCTCCGGCTGCGGTACGGCTGCCACGGCCGGCTGCCCGCGCCCGTCCCGGCGTTCGAGGAAACGGCGCAGCAGGGGCCGTACGGCCTCTCCCGCCACGACCGCGAGCAGCAGGTAGATCGACAGCGCCAGCCACAGGAAGCCGGGCCACGCGAGCACGCGCTGGAGCCAGAAGGGGGCGCCCGTGCGCTCCGCGACCAGAGCGGCGACCGCCAGCACCCAGCCACCGCCGATGAGCACCGCGCCCGCGCGGCGGACCCGGCCGGGACCTTCGGTGGTGTCGCGGAACAGTCGACGCCACAGGTACCAGTTGGCCGTCACGAGGACGGTGAGGGCGAGCAGTGCGAAGACGATGACCACGGTCTGCTAACTCTCGGGGGTCGGCTGTGAGTTCCGGCGCAGTACGCGCACCGAACGCAACCCGATGAGCCCGACGACCGTCCCCAGTACGAAGGAGACGACAGCCAGCAGCAGGTGCACCCAGAAGTAGCCCGTCGGGTCGCCCGCGTCGTCGAACGCGAGCCCGCTGGCGTCCTTGACGAGGTTCTTGACGAAAGTGATCCAGATGATCCAGCTCCACACCCCGAAGGCGAGCAGGAACCAGGAGACGGGGCGGCTGAGCTTCATGGGTCCAGTATCGCGGTCCGTTGTCCGATTCGGCGGCCGGGGTGGGGAGGGCGCCGGGACTTCACCGTCCGCGGCATGTACGTTCCTGAGCGTGTCCGCACCCCACAAGAAGACCGCCGGGCGATCCCTGCTGGTCACCTCCGCCGCCCTGTCGTCCCTCGCGCTGACCGCGCCCGTCGCCCTCGCGGCTCCCCATCCGTCACCGAGCGCGTCCCCGAGCGCCACTCCCCCGGCGCGCATGTCGACCGTGGGCGGCGCGCGGCTCGGCCAGGCGGGCACACAGGTCAATCTCGCGAGCGGGGTGCCGGTGCTGCCGAAGGACATCACCGCGCGCTCCTGGATCGTCACCGACGCCGAGTCCGGCGATGTGCTGGCCTCGCACAACGCGCACTGGCGGCTGCCCCCGGCGAGCACCATGAAGATGCTCTTCGCGGACACCGTCCTGCCGAAGTTCCCCAAGACCGGCAGGCACAAGGTCGTCCCCTCCGACCTCGCGGGCATGGGCGCCGGCTCCAGCCTGGTCGGGATAAAGGAGGGCGAGACGTACACGGTCCACGATCTGTGGCTCGGCGTCTTCCTTCGCTCCGGCAACGACGCGGTACATGTCCTGTCGGCGATGAACAAGGGCGTCGTCAAAACCGTCCAGGAGATGAACGAGCACGCCGAGGAGCTCCAGGCCCTCGACACGCATGTGGTCAGCCCCGACGGCTACGACGCCCCCGGCCAGGTCTCCTCGGCCTACGACCTGACCCTGTTCGCCCGCTCCGGTCTGCAGAAGAAGGACTTCCGCGAGTACTGCTCGACGGTCACCGCGAAGTTCCCGGGCGAGTCGAAGAAGGACAAGAAGGGCAAGCCCGTCCGCAAGCCCTTCGAGATCCAGAACACCAACCGGCTGCTGAGCGGCGACTACGACATCGCGCAGTACCAGGGCATCGCAGGTGTGAAGAACGGCAACACCACCAATGCCGGCGCCACCTTCACGGGCGTCGCCGAGCGCAATGGCAGGGTGCTGCTCGTCACCGTCATGAACCCGTCGAAGGAAGAGCACAACGAGGTCTACAAGGAGACCGCAAAGCTCTTCGACTGGGGCTTCAGGGCGGCCGGAAAGGTGCAGCCGGTGGGGGAGCTGGTGCCGCCCAAGGGCGCGGCGCAGCCGGGGACCTCCGGTGAGGCCGGGGGCGGTTCCGGGGGCTCCGGGAAGTCCGCGGGTCAGGGGGCTTCGGCGAAGCCGGTCGCGTCGGCCACGGCCGACGGCGGCTCCCGCGGCATGGGGACCGCCTTCGCGATCGCCGGCGGACTCGTCGTGTTGCTCGCGGGCGCCGCGTTCCTCGTCAACCGCCGCTGGCCGCTGCCGGATCTGGTACGTCGTCGCTCGCCCCGTCCGTGAACTCCTGCTCCTTGCTCCCCGTCGCCGTCCACGCGGCGCAGAACAGCACCAGCTTCGCCGTGAAGTTGATCCACAGCAGCAGGGCGACGGGGACGCCGAACGCGCCGTACATGCTCTTCGTCGCCACGCCCTGCATATAGCCGCTCAGCAGCAGCTTCAGCAGTTCGAAGCCGACCGCGCCGGTCAGCGCGGCGACGAACAGCCGGCGGCGCCTCGGCTCGACCCCGGGCAGCAGGGTCAGCACGTACAGCAGGAGCAGGAAGTCGGCGAGTACGGCGATGACGAACGCGGCGACGCGCAGCAGGGCCCGGCCCGCGCCGCCCTCCTGGAGGCCGAGCCCGCCGCCGATCCAGTCGACCAGCCCGGAGGCGACGGTCGAGATGGCGAGCGTGACCAGGACGGCGCCGCCGAGCCCGACCAGGATGCCCAGGTCCTTGCCCTTGCGCAGGATCGGGTTCTCCTCTTCGTCGGGCAGCTCCCACACTGCGCGCAGACACTCGCGCATCCACCCGGCCCAGCCGATGCCGGTGAACAGGAGGGCGGCCGCGGCGATGAGGCCGACGGTGCCGGCGTTCTGCACCAGGTCGCCGATGTTCAGCTGGTCGGAGATGCCGGGGACCTGGTCGGCGATCTTGTCCTGGAGGTCGTTCTGCTGCTCCGTGCTGAGCGTGGCGGCGGCGATCGCGGCGGCCACGGTGAGCAGCGGGAACAGCGCGACGAAGCTGGAGAACGTCATCGCTGCGGCCAGCCGGGTCCACTTCACCCGGTCCAGCCGCTCGTACGACCGCCACGCGTGCGTGGCCGTCAGGCGCACCCAGAGCGGCCCGACGACGGGGAGTCTCTTCAGCCAGTCCATGAGCGGATCTTGCCCTCCGTGCGGAAGACCGATGTGTGAGTACCCCTTCGAACCTCCCCAGTCGGCAACTCCGGCCATATTGAGCGACATCCCATTAATCACCCATTCCGAGTAGGGAGATGAGGTTTATGAGCCGATTGCCCCTATAGCGGCGATACGGTCACCGGCATGTCTGCCGACACCGTTTCCGTCACGGGATGGGGCCGCACCGCCCCCACCGCGGCCCGTCCGATCCGCCTGCGGAGCTACGGGGAGGCCGTGGCCGCCGTCCGGGACCGCGGGGCCCGCGGCGGCATCCCGAGGGGCCTGGGGCGGGCCTGCGGGGACGCGGCGCAGAACGCCGGCGGCGCGGTGTTCGACATGACCGCTCTGAACCGCGTCCACGCGATCGACGCCGAGGGCGGCACCGTGCTGTGCGACGCGGGCGTCTCCCTGCACCGGCTCATGGAGGTGCTGCTGCCCCTGGGCTGGTTCGTTCCGGTGACGCCCGGCACCGGCTACGTCACGGTCGGCGGTGCGATCGGCGCGGACGTCCACGGCAGGAACCACCATGTGTCCGGCTCCTTCTCCCGCCATGTGCTGTGCTTCGAGCTCCTCACCGCCGACGGCGCGATCCGCACCGTGCGCTGCGGCACGCCCCTGTTCGACGCGACCACCGGCGGCATGGGCCTGACCGGGATGATCCTCACCGCGACGGTCCAGATGCAGCCGGTCGAGACCTCGCTGATGTCGGTCGACACCGAACGCACGCGGGACCTGGACGATCTGATGGTCCGTCTGACCACCGGGGATCGCGGTTACCGCTATTCGGTCGCCTGGATCGACCTGCTGGCCCGCGGGGCGGCGACGGGGCGGGCGGTGCTGACCCGGGGCGACCACGCCTCGCTGGAGACGGCGGGGCAGCTGGGGGCGGCGGGGCCGCTTGCCGGGGGCACACGCGCGCGTAGAGACCCGCCGGCCTTCCGCCCCCCGCGCTTCCCGGGCCCGCCCGCCTTCCTTCCCGAGGGTCTGGTCAACCGCACGACCGTGGGGCTGTTCAACGAGCTCTGGTACCGGAAGGCGCCCCGCGCGCGTACCGGCCGGCTGCAGAGGATCTCCGCCTTCTTCCACCCGCTGGACGGCGTGCCCCACTGGAACCGGGTCTACGGCCGCGGCGGCTTCGTGCGGTACCAGTTCGTCGTCGGACACGGCCAGGAGGAGGCGCTGCGCCGGATCGTGCGGCGGGTCAGCGGACAGCGGTGCCCGTCCTTCCTCGCCGTCCTCAAGCGGTTCGGGGACGCCGATCCCGGATGGCTCTCCTTCCCGGCGCCCGGCTGGACCCTGGCCCTGGACGTCCCGGCCGGCCTGCCGGGCCTCGGCGCCCTCCTCGACGAGCTGGACGAGGTGGTGGCCGCGGCCGGCGGTCGGGTCTGCCTCGCCGAGGACTCCCGCCTGCGGCCGGAGCTGCTCGCCGCGATGTACCCGCACCTCGACGACTTCCGCGCGCTGCGCGCGCAGCTGGATCCGCGCGGGGTGTTCGCCTCCGACCTGTCCCGCCGTCTCGCCCTCTGAGTCCTCTGAGTCCTCTGAAGATCCCCGGCCCTCCCAAGGAGCTGCTCGTGAAGGACGCCTTCGGCATCCCTCAGTCCCTGCTCGTCCTCGGCGGTACGTCCGAGATCGCGCTGGCCACCGTCCGCCGTCTCGTCGTCCGTCGCACCCGCACGGTGTGGCTGGCGGGACGCCCGTCCCCCGCCCTGGAGTCGGCCGCCACGCAATTGCGCTCTCTGGGGGCCGAGGTCCACACCGTCGCCTTCGACGCGCTGGACCCCGAGTCCCACGAGGCGGTGCTCGGGAAGGTGTTCGCCGAGGGCGACATCGACATGGTGCTGCTCGCCTTCGGGATCCTCGGCGACCAGGCCCACGACGAGCGCGAGCCGGTCGCCGCGGTGCGGGTGGCGCAGACCAACTACACGGGCGCCGTCTCGGCCGGTCTGGTGTCCGCGCGCGCGTTGCAGACCCAGGGGCACGGTTCGCTCGTCGTGCTCTCCTCGGTCGCCGGCGAGCGCGCCCGCCGCGCCGACTTCATCTACGGCTCCAGCAAGGCCGGCCTCGACGTCTTCGCACAGGGGCTCGGCGACGCCCTGCACGGCACGGGTGTGCACGTGATGGTCGTACGGCCCGGGTTCGTGCGGTCGAGGATGACGGCCGGTCTGGAGGAGGCGCCCCTCGCGACCACTCCGGAGGCCGTCGCGACGGCGATCGAGCTGGGTCTGCGGCGCCGCTCGGAGACGGTGTGGGTGCCCGGAGTGCTGCGGGTGGTGATGGCTGCGGTGCGGCATGTCCCGCGGGCGGTGTTCCGGCGGCTGCCGCTGTGACTGCGGTTACAGCAGCTGTACCAGGAGTTACAACTGGCTCGTGGGCAGGGAGCCGCGCTCCACGTGTCCCGCCTGCGGCGGTACGACCGATCTCCCGAAGGTGAACTCGCGCAGCTTGCGCCACACCCCGTCGGCGCCCTGTTCGTAGAGCGCGAAGCCGGTGCAGGGCCACTCGGCCTCGAAGTCGGCGAGCTCCTCGAAGGCACGGTCCATGGCCGCCTCGTCGATGCCGTGGGCCACCGTGACATGCGGGTGGTACGGGAACTGGAGTTCCCGCGCGACCGGTCCCGAGGCGTCACGGACCTGCTTCTGGAGCCAGGTGCAGGCCTCGGCGCCCTGGGCGACCTGGACGAAGACGACGGGTGAGAGCGGCCGGAAGGTGCCGGTGCCGGACAGCTTCATCGGGAACGGCCGGCCCGCCGCGGCGACCTCGGTGAGGTGCGCCTCGATGGCGGTCAGCGCGGTGTCCTCGACCTCTGTGGGCGGCAGCAGCGTGACATGGGTGGGGATACCGTGAGCCGCGGCGTCGCCGAAGCCCGCGCGCCGCTCCTGGAGCAGGCTGCCGTGAGGCTCCGGGACCGCGATCGACACACCGATCGTTACGGTCCCCACGTCGTCTCCTGTTCGTCCCTGTCGCCCTGTCGGATTCATTCCCGGCCGTCCGCCTATCGACTGTACGGCCACGGCTGTGCTGTGGGCAGGCGCAGGCATAGTGATGTGCAGCGCTCTGTCCGGTGGTGCTGTGTGCGGTGGTACGCCCGGTGCCCGCCGCCGGTGCCGACGGGCCGGGCGGCGATCAGTGCTTGGCGGGCAGGAAGCCGACCTTCTCGTACGTCTGGGAGAGGGTCTCCGCGGCGACCGCGCGGGCCTTCTCCGCGCCCTTGGCCAGGATCGAGTCCAGTGTCTCCGGGTCGTCCAGGTACTGCTGGGTCCGCTCCCGGAACGGCGTGACGAAGTCGACGACGATCTCGGCGAGGTCCGTCTTGAGCGCGCCGTAGAGCTTGCCCTCGTACTGGTGCTCCAGCTCCGGGACGCCGGTGCCGGTCAGGGTCGAGTAGATGGTGAGCAGGTTGCTGACGCCCGGCTTGTTCTCGGCGTCGTAGCGGATGACGGTGTCGGTGTCCGTGACCGCGCTCTTGACCTTCTTGGCGGTGGCCTTCGGCTCGTCGAGGAGGTTGATGAGGCCCTTCGGCGTGGACGCCGACTTGCTCATCTTGATCGACGGGTCCTGGAGGTCGTAGATCTTCGCCGTCTCCTTGAGGATGTACGGCTTCGGGATCGTGAAGGTCTCGCCGAAGCGGCCGTTGAAGCGGGCGGCGAGGTCGCGGGTCAGCTCGACGTGCTGACGCTGGTCCTCGCCGACCGGGACCTCGTTGGCCTGGTAGAGCAGGATGTCCGCGACCTGGAGGATCGGGTACGTGAACAGGCCGACGCTCGCGCTGTCGGCGCCCTGCCGGGCGGACTTGTCCTTGAACTGGGTCATGCGGGAGGCCTCGCCGAAGCCGGTGAGGCAGTTCATGACCCAGGCGAGCTGGGCGTGCTCGGGGACGTGGCTCTGGACGAAGAGCGTGCAGCGCTCCGGGTCGAGGCCCGCGGCGAGGAGCTGGGCCGCGGCCAGGCGGGTGTTGGCCGTGAGCTCCTTCGGGTCCTGCGGAACCGTGATCGCGTGCAGGTCGACGACCATGTAGAACGCGTCGTGGGTCTCCTGCAGGGCCACCCACTGGCGGACGGCGCCGAGGTAGTTGCCGAGGTGGAACGAGCCTGCGGTGGGCTGGATTCCGGAGAGCACGCGGGGTCGGTCTGAAGCCATGCTCACCATTCTCTCAGGTGGCGGGGGGCGATCCGGAACCAGCCGGAAACAGATGTGCCACGGGTGGGAACCGATTCGGTCCGGGCGGTGTATCCATCGTGTGAGGACCCGGGAGGGGGGCCGCATCGTCGATGAGGCCGCGGTGATCGAACGCGTACGCGCCGGAGACCCGGAGGCGTACGCGGAGCTGGTGCGGGCCCATACCGGCCTGGCGATGCGAGCGGCCACCGCGCTCGGGGCGGGAGCGGACGCGGAGGACGTGGTGCAGCAGGCCTTCGTCAAGGCGTACTGCTCGCTGGGCCGCTTCAGGGAGGGCTCGGCTTTCAAGCCGTGGTTCATGTCCATCGTGGCCAATGAGACGAGGAACACGGTGCGCACGGCGGCACGCCAGCGCACCCTCGTCGGTCGTGAGGCGGCCTTCGCGGAGGCCGAGCCGCTGATACCGGAATCGGCGGACCCGGCGGCCGCGGCCGTGGAGATAGAGCGCCGCGCCGCACGGTCACGGTGACGGCCGAGCCGCAGGGGCGGTCCCCGGTGAGCCTGTGCTGGCGTGAGCGGGGGCGCACCGTCCGGCTGGACGAGTACCCGGCCCGTCTGGACATCGGCTTCACCAAGAGTGTGCGGGAGCAGCCGGAGTGGCTCTCGCTGCGCGGGGACTCCTCGGACCCCTCGGACCTCGAAGCGGTCAAGGACACGGCTCTGTGGTTTCCGCGACCGCACCTGCTGAGCTTCTGGCTGGTGGACGCGGCGGGCTCCCACTACACCCGCGAGCAGCGCACCGCCGGGCCGACGCTGCTGTGGACGCACGGGTCGGACGTCTTGGACGTGCCGGAGGTGACGCTGCGGCTGGAGGGGGTCGCATCGAAGGCGCGGGCCGTGGACATCGCGCGCTCCCTCGGCGAGCCCGGGAGCGAGGGCGCCGGGAAGCCCTCGCATTAGTGCGGGCGAGGTGGGAACCCCGCCGGGCCGGGCGGTGTACCAGAAGTGACACGCGGCTCGCTGCGCGGGAAGCCGGGGCCGCGGCAGGAAACGCGTGATGGGTGACGAAAGGAGGTGCTCGCGAGCTTGGGGAAGCGTGGGTGCGTCGATCGAGGGGGACGGCAGTGCGGAGCAGACTCGCAGGACTTCGGCTCGGGCCGCGCAGGGCGCTCGCGGTGCTCGCACCGGTGGCGGCGGTGGCGGCGGCGGTGACCGTGCTCGCGGCGCCCGCGGCCGACGCGGCGGCACCGTCGGCGCGGGAGGCGGTCCTGGACAGGCCCCACCTGGCGATGGTCGTCACCGGCGGGTCGGGGCGGACGAAGGCCGTGCGTGCCGACGAGCCGTACTTCACTCGCCTGTGGGAGTTGCTGCAGCCCACGGACACGGGCACGGAGCGGGTCTCGGCCGCCTGGGAGGAGGTCCGGTATCCGCCGGTGCGGTTCACCGTGGTGTGGGGGCTGACGGGGGTGGGCGGCTGGCCCCGGACGGATTCGGCGCCGGGTGGTGATGTGGCGGTGGCGCGGCAGGACCAGCTGTTCCTGGCCGGGGACGGCACGCCGTGGGTGCGCTCGGATCCGGCGCCGGAGCGGGAGGACGACGACATCCGCTGGCACCGGGCGCCCCGGGCGGTGTTCGACCGGCTGGACCGGGCGGGCCTCGCGGGCGGTGCCGGTCAGGGGCAGGGCGACGGTGCCAAGGGTTCGTCCGGTCCGGAGCGTGGCGTGTGGTGGGCGGTGCCGGGGCTCGTCGCGGGATTCGCCGCGGGAGCCGGCGGCACGCGGCTGATACGCCGCGCGGCGGCCGGGCCAGGAGCCGGACCGCCGCGGGACGAACCACGCCAGGAACTCATCGATCTCTAGGAGTCACCGGTCTTTGACAACTCAAGAGAGGACTCAACGGAGGACGGGTGTCAGCCGAGGTCGATCTCCGGGTACAGCGGGAAACCGGCCACGAGGTCGGTGGCGCGGTGGGAGATCTCGTCCGCGACCTTCGGGTCCAGGACGTGCTGGGCCTTGGAGGGCGCCCCCGACTTGGTGGTGCCGGGCTCCGTGGTGGTGAGGACGCGGTCGATGAGTCCGGCGACCTCGTCCATCTCGGCGGTGCCGAGACCACGGGTGGTCAGTGCGGGGGTGCCGATGCGGATGCCGGAGGTGTACCAGGCGCCGTTGGGGTCGGCCGGGATGGCGTTGCGGTTGGTGACGATGCCCGAGTCGAGCAGGGCGGCCTCGGCCTGGCGGCCGGTGAGGCCGTAGGAGGAGGTCACGTCGATCAGGTTGAGGTGGTTGTCGGTGCCGCCGGTCACCAGGGTCGCGCCCCGGCGCATCAGACCCTCGGCCAGGGCACGGGAGTTGTCGACGATCCGCTGGGCGTAGTCCTGGAAGGAGGGCTGCCGGGCCTCGGCGAGGGCGACGGCCTTGGCGGCCATGACGTGCGGGAGCGGGCCGCCGAGGACCATCGGGCAGCCGCGGTCGACCTGGTCCTTGAGGGAGTCGTCGCACAGCACCATGCCGCCGCGCGGGCCGCGCAGGGACTTGTGGGTGGTGGTGGTGACGATCTGGGCGTGCGGGACAGGGTCGAAGTCGCCGGTGAGGACCTTGCCGGCGACGAGACCGGCGAAGTGCGCCATGTCGACCATGAGCGTGGCGCCGACCTCGTCGGCGATCTCCCGCATGATCCGGAAGTTCACCAGACGGGGGTACGCGGAGTAGCCGGCGACGATGATCAGCGGCTTGAACTCGCGGGCCGAGGCGCGCAGCGCGTCGTAGTCGACGAGGCCGGTGGCGGCGTCGGTGCCGTAGGAGCGCTGGTCGAACATCTTGCCGGAGATGTTGGGGCGGAAGCCGTGGGTGAGGTGGCCGCCGGCGTCCAGGGACATGCCGAGCATGCGCTGGTTGCCGAAGGCCTGGCGGAGCTCGGCCCAGTCGGCGTCGGAGAGGTCGTTGACCTGACGGACGCCGGCCTTCTCCAGGGCGGGGACCTCGACGCGCTGGGCGAGGACGGACCAGAAGGCGACGAGGTTGGCGTCGATGCCGGAGTGCGGCTGGACGTAGGCGTGCCGGGCGCCGAAGAGTTCCCTGGCGTGCTCGGCGGCCAGGGACTCGACGGTGTCGACGTTGCGACAGCCGGCGTAGAAGCGGCGGCCGATGGTGCCCTCGGCGTACTTGTCGCTGAACCAGTTGCCCATCGCGAGGAGGGTGGCCGGGGAGGCGTAGTTCTCGGAGGCGATCAGCTTGAGCATCTCGCGCTGGTCGTGGACCTCCTGGCCGATGGCGTCGGCGACGCGCGGCTCGACGGCGCGGATCACGTCGAGGGCGGCCCGGAAGGCCGTGGACTCGGTGGACAGGGGCTGCTCCTCTGACATGGCGGCCTCCGGGCTGCGTGGCTTGAAGCGGTCACGGATCACGGTTCGGCCCAGGCGCACGGCACTTGGTCACTCACAGGCCGCTCCCCGATGGTCCGTCCCATCCCTGCGCGCCAGTCACGGCCTGCCGGCCAGCCTACCGGGCACGCCGAAGGGCACCTGCGCGACGTCCACCATGCGAGCGACGGCTTCGAGGCCGGGACAGGGACCGGGGGCCTCAAAGCCGGCGCGGTGCAGGACCTCAGAACAGGGCGTCGGCGAGGCGGTCGATCTGGTCGGTGTCCGAGGCCCAGCAGTAGAGCATCACCTCGTCGGCGCCGATGCCGACATAGGCGTCGCCGGTCTCGCGGATCTGACGCGGTGTGGTGAGCAGACCGGCCTCCATGTATTCCACGTGGCCGCTGAAGGCGTAGTAGTCGCGGAGGTTGCGGCGGGCCCGGTCCAGGGTGTCGTCGGGGCCGAGAGCGACGTTCGCCTGGGCGACCAGGCGGGGGCGGCCGGGGCGGTCGTGTTTCTCCCAGGCCGTTTCGGCGGCGCGGAACAGGTTGGACATGAAGGAGGGCGGCAGGGCGGCGCCGAGGAATCCGTCGCCGAAGCGGCCGACGCGTTCGAGGGCAGCGGGGGCGAAGCCGCCGAACAGTACCTCCGGGCCACCGGGGGTGGCGGGGGCGGGACCGATGGGGCCGATGCCTTCGCCGTACGGCTCTCCGGACCAGGTGCGGCGCAGCAGGGTCATCTGTTCGTCGAGACGGCGGCCCCGGCGGTGGAGGTCGGTGCCGGCGGCAAGGCAGTCGTCCTCGCGGCCTCCGACACCGACGCCGAGCGTGAAGCGGCCGCCGGAGAGGCGGTCGAGGGTCGCGGTCTGCTTCGCGAGCAGGGCGGTGTTGTGGAGGGGTGCGAGCAGTACCTCGGTCTGGACGCGGATGCGGGACGTGGCGCCGGCGAGCGTCGCCAGGGTGACGAGGGGCTCGGGGTTGTCGTAGACGAGGCGGTCGAGCAGGCCGAGGGTGCTGAAGGGGCCCGCGTCGGCGCGCCGGGCCCAGGTGAGCAGCCGGGCGGGGTCGTCGACGGGAAGGCCGAGGCCGATGTTCATGGGAGAGTCCTCCGGAGGGCGTACGGGATCCGCCGGTCGGCCGGATCCGGTGCCGCCCCTCCGTGGTGCCGCGCGCTGTGCGCGGACCTGCTCCCGTTCTGCGGCGATGGTTCCAGAGAGCGTGTGCGTCAGAGTGTGGCGACCGTAACGCCGTCGGGCGGAGTGCGACAACGCGTTTTTCGCGGGCCGCTCGCGGACACGGCCTCGGGGACACGGCTCGTGTCCTGCGGACAGTGGGAGATCAGTGAGAGCCGGTCCGGAACCGACCCGCCCGTCACCGCCTCCCCTAAGGTCACTTCGTGCTCTTCGGAATGGTGTGTGCTCTCGGTGCCGCGGTCTGCTTCGGCACGGCCACCGTGCTACAGGCGATGGCGGCGCGTGCGGCGGACGCGGACGGCGGTGACGGCGAGGGGACGGCGTTCGCGGTGACGCTGTTCCTGCGGGCGGTGCGGCAGTGGCGGTATCTGGCGGGGCTGGCCCTGGACGGGGTGGGCTTCCTGTTGCAGATCGCCGCGTTGCGGTCGGTCCCGATCTACGCGGTCGGCGCGGCGCTCGCGTCGAGTCTCGCGGTGACCGCGGTGGTGTCGGCGCGGCTGCTTCGGGTTCGGCTCGGCGGGGCCGAGTGGGGCCCGGTCGGGGTGGTGTGCGCGGGGATGGCGCTGCTGGGGATCGCGTCCGGGACGGAGGGCGACCGGGGCGGCCCTGCGGCCTTGAAGTACGCGATGCTCGGAACGGCCCTGGCGGTGCTGGTCCTCGCGCTGCTGGGTGGGCGACTGCCGGACCGGGGGCGGGCGTTGGCGCTCGGGCTGGGTGCCGGGTTCGGGTTCGGGGTGGTCGAGGTGGCGGTACGCCTGATCGACTCGCTCGCGCCGTCGGCGCTGCTGGCCAACCCGGCGACGTACGCGCTCCTCGTCGGTGGTGGTGCGGCCTTTCTGTCGCTGACCTCGGCGCTGCAGCGGGGGTCGGTGACCACGGCGACCGCCGGGATGGTGATCGGGGAGACGATCGGGCCGGCGCTGGTGGGGGTGGTGTGGCTCGGGGACCGTACGCGGGAGGGGCTGACGTGGGTGGCGGTGCTGGGGTTCGCGGTGGCCGTCGCGGGGGCGCTGGCGCTGGCCAGGTTCGGGGAAGCCCCGGAGCATTCCGCTCCGCATTCTCCTTCCCGAATTCTGTAAAGGGGTTGCTCAAGTTACTTTCGGTACAGCTCGACAGAATGAGCCATGCCGACCGAAAGGCCGATAAAGAGTCACGATCCGGGCAGCCGAAAAAGCTTCGTTGAAGATTTGAACGTGCCGTGAAAGGCCCTGCGTATACGACGGCGTGCGCAGTAATCCCGTCACCGTCACCGTGGCCTATCACGTGGTGTCGGGCCGTGAGGCCGACTTCCATTCCTGGGAGTGGGCCATGCTGGCCGCGAGCGCGCAGCAGCCGGGCGTTGCGAGCGGGCACGAGCTACGAGGTCTGTCTGACGAACGCGGCCCGGTTACCCGCTCCGCCGGACGCGTACGCGTTCTACCGGGTGCTGCGCCGGGTCAACCCGGCCCCCTACGCGGCGTTCCTGCGGTTCGGGGACGTGGACGTGGCGGAGCCATCGCGGGCGGGACGATCGAGGCCTTCGCCGACGTACGGCGGTCCGCGGCGCTGTTCAACAGTGCCGCCGCCGGGGCCGCCCTGGACCACCTGCGGCCCCGGCGCCGGATCGTCCGGGCTCGTCAGCGGGCGGCGGCGGCGCTCGCGCCGGTGCTGCCGTGGTGCGGCTCGTGGCTGGAGCACGCCCCGTACGGGCCACGCCACGGAGCGCCGGTGAACGCCGGCCGAAAGTACTGAGGAAGGAGCGGCTGTGACAGAACCCGTCGTCGTGGAGGGGCTGTCGGTGTGGTCACCGGCCCGTGGGCTGACCCCTGCCGCGGAGCCGACGACACCCCTGCTCGTCGCGGACTCGTGGCTGGTGCGGGACGGCAGGGTGCGCGGGCTCGAACGCCACCGGGAGCGGTTCCTGCGGACCTGCGGCGAGGCGGGCGGGCCGCCGCTGCGTCGGCTGCTGGAGTTCTGGCGGGACATGACCGACGCGCTGCCCCGTACGGGCGAGTGGTTCCCCCGCATCGAACTCACCGCCGGTTCCCTGGAGTTGCGGCTGTTGCTGCGACACGCTCCTCCGCTCGGGACCGGCGTGCGGGTCTGGGCCACGGGCCAGGACGATCCACGGACCGTGCCCCGTCGCAAGGGGCCGGACCTCGGCGCCCTCGCCCGGGTGCGCGAGCGGGCGTCCGGCGAGGGGGCGGACGAGGCGGTGCTGGTCGCGCTCTCCGGCTCCGTGCTGGAGGCGGCCACCGCCAGCGTCCTGTGGTGGGAGGACGACACCCTGTGTCTGCCTCCGCCCCGGCTGCCGGTCCTGCCCGGGGTGACCGTCGCCCTCGTCCAGGAGCGGGCCCGACGCGAGGGCATCCCCGTCTCCCACCGCGAACGGACCGTGGCCGGGCTGGACGGCCGTGAGGTGTGGCTGGTGAACGCGCTGCACGGAATCCGGCCGGTGACGGAATGGATCGGAGGGCCGTTGCAGGCGGCACCGGCGCGGCGCGCCCCGGAATGGCGGGCGTGGCTGGACAGCCTCATGGTGCCGCTGCCGAGCAGGTGAATTCCCTACCGGAAAATGCGCCGGACCATAAACGGTCCAGCGCATTCAAAGATGCCCGAATTCAATTCTTCGGCGTCGGCTGATAACTCCCCGGCGCCATGCGCGTGGCAATGGCGATCCGGTTGTACGCGTTGATGACGGTCGCCGCCCAGATCAGCGCCGCGATCTGCGTCTCGTCGAAGACCTCAGCGGCCTCGGCGTAGACCGCGTCCGGCACCTGGCCGTCGTGCACCAGGGTCACGGCCTCGGTCAATGCCAGTGCGGCGCGATCGCGTGCGGTGAAGAAGGGGGTCTCCCGCCAGGCGTTCAGGGCGTAGATCCGCTGCTCGGTCTCGCCCGCCGCACGGGCGTCCTTGGTGTGCATGTCGAGGCAGAAGGCACAGCCGTTGATCTGCGAGGCGCGGATCCGGATCAGTTCCAGGAGTTCCGGTTCGACCTTGGCGTCATGAGCCGCGGAAACGGCGGCGGCGTGCAGGGAGCCCATCGCCGCCGACACGTCGGGAGTGATTTTCTTCAGGGCCACACGGGATATGGATGCCCTGCTGCTCATGGGGTGACTATATCCACGCGACCGTATTCCGGAATGAGGAACAGCTGAAATGGACGGCGCTATTCGGGCAATACCGCGCACAGTGCCTCCAGTGCTCCGGACCAGGCGTGGTCCGGCGGTGTCCCGTAGCCCACGACGAGCGCGTCGCGCCGCTCGACGCCGGCCTCGGGGTGCTGGTAGCGGTGCAGGCCGTGGATCGCGAGGCCCTGCCAGGCCGCCGCCCGCAGCGCCGACTGCTCGGTGCCCGGCGGGAGCCGCAGCACCACGTGCAGTCCGGCCGCGATCCCGGTGGCGTGGACCTTCGGGGCGCGCCGCGCCAGTTCGGCGACGAGGGCGTCGCGGCGGCGCCGGTAGCGCAGTCGGGCGGCGCGCACATGACGGTCGTAGGCGCCGGAGGTCAGGAACTCGGCGAGGGTCAGCTGGTCGAGGGAGCCGCAGGAGTCGATGCCGCCCTTGGCGGTCAGCACCTCCTCCATGAGGCCGGGCGGCAGCACCAGCCAGCCCAGTCGGAGGCCGGGGGCGAGGGACTTGCTGGTCGTGCCCGCGTGGACGACATGGTCGGGGTCCAGGCCCTGGAGGGCGCCGACGGGCTGGCGGTCGTAGCGGAACTCGCCGTCGTAGTCGTCCTCGACGACCAGCCCGCCGGTGCGGCGCGCCCATTCGACGACGGCCGCGCGACGGTCGCGGTGCAGGGTGCCGCCCATCGGGAACTGGTGGGCGGGGGTGAGCAGCACCGCGTCCTGGTCGCTCAACTCCCCCGGGTCCGTGCCGCGTTCGTCGAACGGCAGCGGCACGGTCCGCAGCCCGGCGGCCGCGAGCAGGTTCCAGTGCACGTCGAGGCCGTACGACTCCACGGCAACCGTGCGGGCGCCCCGGGCCCGCAGCACCGCGCCGAGGAGGCGCAGGCCGTGCGAGAAGCCGGCGCAGACCAGGATGTGTTCGGGGTCGGCGCGCACCCCGCGGGCGCGGGCGAGGTACTCGGCGAGGGCGGTGCGCAGTTCGATGCGGCCGCGCGGATCGCCGTAGTCGAGGGCCTGGTAGGAGGCGGTGGCGAGGGCGCGGCGGGCGGCCTTGAGCCACTCGGCGCGCGGGAAGGAGGCGAGGTCGGGGGTGCCGGGGACGAGGTTGTGGGTGGGGCGCCCGGGTTCGCGGGGGCGGGGTGCGGGGCCGGTGGGCGGGACCACCGTTCGCTGCGAGACGTGGGTGCCCGAGCCCTGGCGGGCGGTGAGCCAGCCCTCGGCGACCAGGTCGGCGTAGGCGTCGGCGACGGTGTTGCGGGCGATGCCCAGGTCGGCGGCGAGGGCGCGGGAGGAGGGCAGCCGGGTGGCGGGGGCGAGGCGGCCGGTGCGGACGGCTTCGCGCAGGGCGTCGGTGAGGCCCCGCCGGACGCCCCCTCCGGTGGGTTCCAGATGCAGGTCGATGCCGAAAGTGGCCCGGGGTTTCGCCATGGAAGTGGACCATACCCTTGGGCTGCCCGGCTCCTAGGGTCGAGACATGACCACAGAGGAAACCGTCCGGCACAGCCCCGAACACCCGCCCCGCCTGTCGTGGGCCCAGCACGCCCCCGAGGTCTACAAGGCGATGCTCCGCCTCGACACGGCCGCCCGGCGCGGCCTCGACCCCCGGCTGCTGGAGCTGGTGAAGATCCGCGCCTCGCAGATCAACCACTGCGCGTTCTGCATCGACATGCACTCCAAGGACGCCCTCGCGGCCGGTGAGAGCGTCGAGCGGATCATCCAGCTCGGCGCGTGGGAGGAGTCCAAGCACTTCTACACGGAGAAGGAGGTCGCGGCCCTCGAACTGACCGACGCCGTCACCGTCCTCACCGACGGCTACGTGCCGGACGAGGTGTACGAGCACGCGGCCAAGCACTTCGAGGAGGCGGAGTTGGCCCAGCTGATCGCCGCGATCACCGTGATCAACGCGTGGAACCGGTTCGGTGTGACGTGCCGTATGGTCCCGGGCCACTACGAGGCGGGGCAGCACCAGTGAGCCGTACGGACGTCCTCGACCGCGAAGTCGGCCGGGCTCTGTCCGCGCTCAGCGCCACCGCGAAACAGGGACTCGGCGACCCGGCCCTCGCCGAACTGGTCGTCATCCGGGCCTCGCAGCTCAACCACTGCGCGTTCTGCCTGGACATGCATCTGGCGATCGCCCGCGAACTCGGAGTGAGCGGGCGCCAGTTGGACCTGCTCGCCGCGTGGGAGGAGGCGGAGGGCGTGTTCGACGAGCGGGAGCGGGCCGCGCTCGCGCTGACGGAGGCGGTGACGGTCCTGACGGACGGTTTCGTGCCGGACGACGTGTACGCCGACGCCGCCAAGCACTTCGACGACGGCCGACTCGCCCATCTCATCGGGCTGATCGTCGCCATCAACAACTGGAACCGGGTGATGGTCGCCCGCCGGATCCCGCCCGGGGGTTGCCAACTGCTTGCCGGGGAGCGTGCGCACGGGCTATTTAACTCGATCGTGTGATGGTCGGCTTCCTGGCTTGCGGCGTCCTGGGCCGTTCGGCCTATGGTGATCGTGCGGCCTGGGACACCGGGTACGGCGCCAGCGTGCGGGGCCCCCGCTCCACCGGAGTGATGGTTCGGGGCCTCCCCGTCGCCCCTGGCCGTGCCCATCTGGCCAGGTCGCGCAGGGCGGCGTCCGTCAGCGGCCCCCCGGCCGCAGGGACCTCCCGGGATCGGACCATGGACAGGATCCATGTCGCTGCCTCGGGGTTGAGTACGCCGGGGACTGGGGGTACCCCCTCTGGGGGAGCGCCCAAGACCGTTCGGGGCGTGCGGCTGAGCGGACTCACTCATGCTCAGTCCACAGGAACGGTACCGGCCGTGAGCAAGGTGGACGTCTTTCGCGTCCTGCACCGCAACCCGCGTGGACACGTTCGCCTACGGCGACGGCGATCCCGAGCGGGCCATCGAGCGGGCCGCGCTGTATGTCGCCGCGGGCGCCGACTCTATCTATCCGATCGGCGCCCCGGTGGACGTACTGCCGTTGCTGCGGTCCGGGATCCAGGGGCCGCTCAACGTGTTCGGGCGGCTGGACGGCGAGGGCCCCTCGCCCACCGAACTCGGTGAACTCGGGGCCACTCGCGTCACGTTCGGGCCGGGGCTCCAGCGCAGGGCGGCCCGGCAGTTGCGGGAGATCGCCGACCGCCTTCAGAAGTAGTCGGGTTCAGGACAGGCGCGTTCAGGACAGCCACGCCTTCCACGTGGACGGGTGGCTGTCCACCCACTTCTTCGCCGCGTCCTCCGGTGTCAGCTTCTGGTCGGCGATCATCAGGGAGACCTGGTTCTGGTCCTCGGTCGTCCACTTGAACTTCTTGAGGAAGGCCGCCGCCCTGCCACCGGACTTGGCGAAGTCCGTGTTGAGGTACTTCTGGAGCGGGGTGTGCGGATAAGCGCAGGTGATCTTCGCCGGGTCCGCGTCGCAGCCCTCCTTGTAGGGGGGCAGCTTCACCTCGGTCATCGGGACCTTCTCGAACAGCCACTGGGGGGCGTACCAGTAGGTGAGGAAGGGCTTCTTCTCCTTGGCGAACTGTTTCATCTGGGTGATCTGCGCGGCCTCCGAACCGGCGAAGACCACCTGGTAGTCCAGGCCCAGGTTCTTCACCAGCGCCTTGTCGTTGGTGACGTAGGACGGGGAGCCGTCCATCAGCTGGCCCTTGCCGCCGCTCTCCGCGGTGCGCAGCTGGGAGGCGTACTTGTTGAGGTTCTTCCAGTTGGTGACGTCCGGGTGCTGCTTGGCGAAGTACGTCGGGACGTACCAGCCGATGTGCCCGGTCACGCCGAGTCCGCCGCCCGGCGTGATCGTCTTCTTGTCCTTGACGTACCGCTGTTCCTGCTCGGGGTGGCCCCAGTCCTCCAGGATGGCGTCGACCCGGCCCTGGCTGAGCGCGTCCCAGGCGGGGACCTCGTCGACCTGGACGGTGTCGACGCGGTAGCCGAGCTTGTGTTCGAGGAGGTACTGGGCGACGGCCACGTTGGCCTGGGCGCCGACCCAGGACTGCACGGACAGGGTCAGGCTCTTGGCGCCCTGGGCGTTGGCGAAGGGCGAGGCCTGCTTGGTCATGTCGGCGGCACCGCAGCCGGTGAGCAGCACCAGCGAGCTCATCGCGGCGATCGTACGAAGTCGCATGTCAGGCTCCCTTCCCCGTGCGGCGTTCGGTCGGCTGGGTGACCCGGTCGAGCATCAGGCCGAGGCAGACGATGGCGGCTCCCGCGACCAGGCCGGTCGCCAGGTCGCCCTGGGCCAGGCCGAAGACGGTGTCGTAGCCGAGCGCGCCGCCACCGACCAGACCGCCGATGACGACGACGGCGAGGACGAGGACCACGCCCTGGTTGACGGCGAGCAGCAACGCGGGCCGGGCGAGCGGGAGCTGGACCTGTCGCAGCTGCTGCCAGCTGGTCGCGCCGAGCGAGTGCGAGGACTCCATCGCGGCCGGGTCGACCTGGCGCAGGCCCTGCGTGGTGATGCGGACGACGGCGGGCAGCGCGTAGACGACGGCCGCCGCGGCGGCGGGCGCGCGGCCCACGCCGAACAGCGCGACGACCGGGATCAGGTACACGAACTGCGGCATGGTCTGGAAGACGTCCAGGACGGGCCGGAGCAGGCGTTCGACACGGTCGCTGCGGGCCGCCGCGACGGCGGTCGCGAAGCCCAGGACGAGGGTGACGGCGACCGCCGCGAGGACCTGCGACAGGGTGTCCAGCGCCGGTGTCCAGACGCCCAGAACGCCGATCGCGGCCATGGCGAGGACAGCGGTGAGCGCGGTGCGCCAGGTGCCGATCAGCCACGCCAGGGTGGCGACGATGAGCAGGACGGACCACCAGGGCAGCCCCTGGAGGCCGTCGCGGACCGGGTCGAGGACCCAGGTGGTGAAGTGGCCCGCCCAGTCGGCGGTGCCGCCGACGACGGGGACACCGGAGTAGAGGTGGTCCGTCATCCAGTCGACGGCCCGGTTGACGGGCTCGGCGATGTTCAGGGTCCAGGCGTCGGGCCAGTCGAGACGGCCCAGCAGCCGCCCGGCGACGGCCACGACGACGGTCCCGGCGAGGGCGTACGCCCATCCCGCGCGTCCCGGTCGCTCGGTGTCGTCCGCCGCGCCCGCCGCACCGGTGACCCGGTCGAGGACGACGGCGAGCAGCACGATCGGGATACCGGCCGCGAGGGCGGCGCCCACGTCGACCGAGGCCAGCGCCTGGTAGACGCGGTCACCGAGACCGGCGGCGCCGATCACGGACGCGATGACGGCCATGGACAGCGCCATCATGATGGTCTGGTTGAGGCCGAGGAGGAGTTCCTTGCGGGCCAGCGGGATACGGGCGGTCAGCAGCCGCTGGCGGGCGGTGGTGCCGAGGGACTCGACCGCCTCCAGGACCTCCTTGTCCGCGCCCTGCAGGCCGAGCGCGGTGAGGCGGGCCATGGGCGGGGCGGCGTAGACGACGGTGGCGAGGACGGCGGCGGGCACGCCCATGCCGAAGACCAGGACCACCGGGAGGAGGTAGGCGTAGGCGGGCATGACCTGCATGGTGTCCAGGACCGGGCGCAGGATCTTGTCCATGCGGCGGGACAGTCCGGCGGCGAGCCCCAGCAGGACGCCGACGACGACCGAGGCGAGCACGGCGACGACCATCAGGGCGAGGGTCTGCATGGTGGGGACCCACATGCCGAGCACACCGCAGGCGAGGAACGCCGCCGCCGTGCCCAGGGCCAGCCGGACGCCGGCGACCCGCCAGGCCACGAGGGCGCCGAGCGCGGTGACGCCGGCCCAGCCCGCGCCCAGCAGGACGAGGTACACGGCGCGTACGGAGATCACGACCGCGTTGCTGATGTAGCCGAAGAAGTAGAGGAACAGCGGGTGGCTGTCGCGGTTGTCGATGATCCAGTCGCTGGTGCTGCCGAGCGGCTTGGTGAGGTCGACGGTGAGGGCGGTCGGCCAACTGCCGCTGGCCCAGCGGGCGTTGGCGAGGGGGACGAGGACGGCGGCGGCGAGGGCGATGAGCAGGATCTTGTGGACGGCGCGGTGCTTGAGCAGACCGGTGGGCAGCGCGCGGGGCGTGGACGCGGTGACGGTCGCCATCAGACGGCCTCCTTGCGGAGCTCCGTTCCGGCCACGACGTCGATGAGACGCTCGTGGTCGACGACGCCCAGGCAGCGTCCGTTCTCCACGACGCACGCCGGCCGGCCGCTCTCGGCGACGACCCTGATGGCGTCGGCGACCACGGCGTTCGGGGCCAGCGCGCCCGGGTGGGTCGGGCCCGCGCAGTCGCCGGGCTTCATGGCCCGGCGGACCGTCATGACCTGTTCGCGCGGCACGTCCCGGACGAACTCGCGGACATAGCCGTCGGCCGGGGAGCCGACGATCTCCTCCGGGGTGCCCAGCTGGACGACCTTGCCGTCCCGCATCAGGGCGATACGGTCGCCGAGCTTCAGCGCCTCGCTCAGGTCGTGGGTGATGAAGACCATCGTGCGGCCCTCCTCGCGGTGCAGGCGGACGACCTCCTCCTGCATGTCCCGCCGGATCAGCGGGTCGAGGGCGCTGAACGGCTCGTCGAAGAGGAGGACCTGCGGGTCCACCGCGAGCGCCCGGGCGAGGCCGACGCGCTGCTGCTGGCCGCCGGACAGCTGGGAGGGCTTGCGCTGTTCCATGCCCTCCAGGCCCACCTTGGCGACGACCTCGGCGGCCCGGGCCCGGCGCTCGGCCTTGCCCATGCCCTGGATCTCCAGGCCGTACGCCACGTTGTCGAGGACCGTGCGGTGCGGGAGGAGGCCGAAGTGCTGGAAGACCATCGCGGCGCGGTGGCGGCGCAGTTCGCGCAGCCGGGACTTGTCCATCGCGCGGACGTCCTCGCCGTCGATGCAGATCGTGCCGGCGGTCGGTTCGATCAGCCGGGTCAGACAGCGCACCAGCGTGGACTTGCCGGAGCCGGACAGTCCCATGACGACGAAGACCTCGCCCTTGCGGACGTCGAAGCTCACGTCGCGGACGGCCGCCGTGCAGCCCGTCTGCGCGCGCAGGTCGGCGGGGTCGAGGGCGGACAGCTCGGCGTCCTCGGGAACGCGGTCCGCCTTGGGGCCGAACACCTTCCACAGTCCGTCGACGGAGAACACGGCCTGGTCCGTCGTCGGCGGCTTCTCCATGGTCGCGGTCGTACTCATCACGCACCACCTCCCAGCAGGTCTACGGCTTTCTCACCGACCATGAGCACCCCGATCATGGGGTTCACGGCGGTCATGGTCGGGAACACGGAGGCGTCCGCGATGCGGATGCCGTCCAGGCCGCGGATCCTCAACTCGGGGTCCACGACGGCCAGTTCGTCATCGGCGGCACCCATACGGCAGGTGCCCGCCGGGTGGTACACGGTGTGCGCGACCTTGCGGGCGTACTCGCTCAGCTCCTCGTCACCAGTGACGTCGGGGCCGGGGCACACCTCCCGCTTCAGCCAACCGGCGAGCGGTTCGGTGCGGGCGATCTCGCGGGCGATTCTGATCCCGTCGACGAGGGTGCGGCCGTCGTAGTCGTCCTCGTCGGTGAAGTACCGGAAGTCGAGGGCGGGCTTCACCTCCGGGTCCGCGCTCGTGAGGTAGAGGCGGCCGCGGCTCTTGGGCTTGGGGATGTTCGGGGTCATCGAGACGCCGTACGCCGGGCGTTCGTACCCGAGACGTTCGGGGTTGTCCGTGAAGGGGACCTGGTAGAAGTGGAACATCAGGTCGGGGCCCGCGTGGTCGGGATCGCGGCGCACGAACAGGCCCGCGTCGGAGTCCATCGCGGAGTTCTCGGGGATCGGGCCGTTCGTCTCCCAGACGATCACCGACTCGGGATGGTCGAGGAGGTTCTCACCGACGCCCGGCAGGTCGTGGACGACCGGTATGCCGAGGGCTTCGAGGTCCTCACGGGGACCGATGCCGGAGTGGAGCAGCAGACGGGGCGAGTCGACGGCGCCCGCGCACAGCAGGACCTCGCGGCGGGCCCTGATCAGGCTCTCCTCGCCGTCCTTCGCCCGCACGTGCACGCCTTCGGCACGCGTGCCGTCCAGCTCCAGCTTGTACGCCCAGGTCTCCAGCAGGATCGTGAGGTTGGGCCGCTCGTCCATCACCGGGTGCAGATACGCCACCGACGCCGAGGAGCGCTTGTTGTTCTCCGGGTGGTAGGCGAGGTCGAAGAAGCCGACGCCGTCGTCGAAGGGCTTCTTGTTGAAGCCCTCCACGCGGGGGACCTGGAGCGCCTTCTGGGCCGCGTCGACGAAGTCACGGGCGATGGCGTTCCGGTCCTTCTCGTCGACCGGGACGATGTTGTTCTTCAGCCGGGCGTAGTACGCCTCCATCGGCACCGCGCCCCAGCCCTTGGCGCCGGCCTCCTCCCACTCGTCCCAGTCGGACGGCAGCGGCTTGAAGGCGATCAGGGTGTTGTGGGAGGAGCAGCCGCCGAGGACCCGGGCGCGGCTGTGCCGGATGTGGGAGTTGCCGCGCGGCTGCTCGGTGGTCGGGTAGTCGTAGTCGAGTTCGCCGCCGAGCAGGCCCATCCAGCGGCGCAGGGTGAGGACGTCGTCCCGGCCGACATCACTGGGGCCACCCTCGATGACGGCGACGGTGACGTCGGGGTTCTCGGTGAGGCGGGCGGCTATGACGGAGCCTGCCGTTCCACCTCCGACGACGACATAGTCGTACTCCTGTTTGATCTCGGACATGGGGGTACTCCAGGGAAGTCTTGAGAGAGAGGAGAGGAGGGCGAGTGCGCTCAGCCTGCGAACCAGCGGACCGGCTTCGGCGCCAGGTTCTGGTAGACGTGCTTGCTCTCGCGGTACTCGGCGAGTCCGGCGGGGCCGAGTTCGCGGCCCACTCCGCTCTTTCCGAAGCCGCCCCACTCCGCCTGCGGGAGGTAGGGGTGGAAGTCGTTGATCCAGACGGTGCCGTGGCGCAGCCGGCCGGCGACCCGGCGGGCGCGTCCGGCGTCGGCGGTCCAGACGGCGCCGGCGAGACCGTACTCGGTGTCGTTGGCGAGGGCGATCGCCTCGTCCTCGGTGCGGAAGGTCTCGACGGTGAGGACCGGTCCGAAGACCTCCTCCCGCACGACCCGCATCTCGCGGTGGCAGCAGTCCAGGACGGTCGGCTCGTAGAAGTAGCCGTCGGCGGGACGCTCGGGCGAGGGGTCGGGGCGCTGTCCGCCGGAGCGCAGCACCGCGCCCTCGGCGAGCGCGGAGGCGACGTAGGACTCGACCTTGGCGCGCTGCTGCTCGGAGACCAGCGGCCCGCACTCGACACCGTCCTCGGTGCCGCGGCCGAGGCGGATCTTCGAGGCCCGGCGGGCGAGTTCGGCGACGAAGCGGTCCCGGAGGGACTCCTCGACGATGAGGCGGCCACCCGCGGAACAGACCTGGCCGCTGTGGATGAAGGCGGCGTTGAGGGCCTGGTCGACGGCGGTGTCGAAGCCCTCGGGGGTGGCACAGGCGTCGGCGAAGACCACGTTCGGGTTCTTGCCGCCGAGTTCGAGGGCGACCTTCTTCACCGAGACGGCGGCCGCCTGCGCGACCTTGGTGCCGCTGACCAGGCCGCCGGTGAAGGAGACCAGGTCGACGTCGGGGTGCTCGGCGAGCCGGGCGCCGACGGTGTGGCCGGGGCCGGTCACGATGTTGGCCACGCCTTCGGGCAGACCGGCCTCGACGAGCAGTTCGATGAGCGCGATCGTCGTCATCGGGGTGATCTCGCTCGGCTTGACCACGAAGGTGTTGCCGGCCGCGAGCGCCGGGGCGATCTTCCAACTGGCCTGGAGGAGCGGGTAGTTCCAGGGAGTGATCAGCGCGCACACGCCGACGGGTTCATGGACGACGACACTGTGGATGTCGGCCGAGCCGGCGTCGACGACCCGGCCGGACGCCTCACCGGCGGCCAGGTCGGCGAAGTAGCGGAAGGCGTCGGCGACACAGTCGATGTCGACCCGGCCCTCCTCCACCGTCTTGCCCGCGTCCCGGCTCTCCAGGAGGCCGAGCTCTTCGCGGTCGCGTACGAGAAGATCGGCGACGCGGCGCAGCAGTGCGGCACGTTCGGCGACGGGGGTGAGCGGCCAGGGGCCCTGTCCTGAGTCGAAGGCCTGGCGGGCGGCGGCGACCGCCAGGTCGGTGTCCTTCTCGTCGCCCTCGGCGACCACGGCGAAGGGCCGCGCGTCGGCGGGATCGAGGATCTCGCGGGTGGCTCCGGAGACGGCTGCGCGCCACTCGCCGCCCGCATGGATGGTCTGCGGCTCCTGCCGCACGTGCTGTCCGGCCATGATCGGTGTTGCCTTCCGTTCCTGTTCGGTTCCCCTGTGTCACACGGGTGTCACTGACGGGGACCGTCGTCGCATTCCCCCGCGCCTCGATTGCATGCGCAATCGCTGGCCGAAAGTGGGCTGGCTCACTGAAAATGCGGACAGAGCAGGGCGAAAGGTGCGGCGGCAGATGTGGGTGGCGCGGGTTCAGTCGATCGCCGCAGCGTCGCAGGCGTAGGGCGCGCAGAATCCGGAGAGCGCGGTGGTCAGAAGTTCGCGTTCGTCCTGGCCGCCGTCGCTCTCCGGGCCGTACACGGCGATCGCGTAGATGAAGCCGTCCTGGGCGACGAACCGCTCGTCGTAGACGTGCCAGGGGCCGACGTCCGGCTCGCCGCTGAGGGTGTCGGCCCGGTACTCCAGGCGTTCGCCGGTGAACCCGGCCTCCTCGACGGGCTGGAGGTCCAGCTTCTCGAAGCCGTCCGGCTTCGGGGTGTCGGCGGAGAGGTACAGCTTGAAGGACGCCTCCGGGGACTCCTCCGCGACCTGGTACACCTGCAGCCGGCGTTTGCCGTCCGTGCTGCGGTAGTTGACCACGTCGATGCCGTACTTGGAGGCCACGGTGGTGCGCGACCAGCCCGTGGGCCGTGCGATACGGAAGTTCTCCTCGTCCTGGTACAGCTCGTACCCGGCGGGGAGTTCGGGCGCCGAGGCGAGCGGGGACGCCGTGTCCTCGGTCGGCGTGGGGGTCGGCGACTCGTAGGTATCGCTCTGCTGCGAGACGACCCCGGTGGGCGTGGGGCTCGCGTCACCGGCCTTGTCGTCCTGGTCGCCGCCGCCGACGACCTGCGTCAGCACCAGGGTGACGGCGACCCCGACCGCCGCGACACCGGCGAGCGCGGACCACAGGAGCCTGCGGTTCGTCCCGGCGGGCGGCTCGGGGACGGCCGGCTGACCGGTGGTCGACCAGGCGGACCCCGACCACTCGGGCGACGGGCCGGACCCGCCACCGATCTGCTCGACGGAGGACCAGCCGCCGCCGGGGGCGGTGGGAGCGCCGGGCCCGTGCCAGGTGCTGCCGTCACCGCCGGCGGGCCAGCCGACGGGTGGGGCGGGCGGGGGCGGCGAGGTGGGCACGGAGGACGCGGCTCCCTTCGCGGAGCCGGACGCCGCGGCCGTGTCAGGGACCGCCTCCGCCCCGGCGGCCGGCGGCCACACGGGCGCGTCCGGCCCCGAGGAAGGCGGGGCGGTGCCGCCGGCCGACGGCACCACGTCCGGCCGGACCGGCGGCGGCGGCGGAGTGACCGGACCGGTCGCGGCCCCGCTCCCGCCGCCGTCCTCCCACCGCTGCGTCTCCTCGTTCCAGTACCGCACGCCCCCGCTCATGGCGTCCCCTTCCCACTCACCGCGTCCCCCGTTCACGCCCGTGCGTGCGGGCCGGCTCACCGTGTCCCGCACAGAGGGCACCGTACGCCTGCGCTCACAACCCCAGCAGCCCGGCCACCGCACCCGCCGACGCGACGAGGCCGACCAGCGCCTGCGAGTCGTCCAGCAGCGCCCGCAGACGTTCCCTGCGGGTCGGCCCGGCCTGCCCGGTCGTGACGATCTCCTCCTCCGTCTCGGCCAGCGCGGTGTCCAGCGCGGCCGTCTCGTCGGTGGCCCGCAGACGCGTGAGGTCCTCGCGCAGTTCCCGTACGGCGGTCAGGAGCGCCTCGGCGGTCTCGTCCCGCCGGGGCGCCGTGCCGTGGTGGCTCTCGGCGTGCGCGTGGCTGCCGATCGCGAAGGTACTGCCGTGGACGCCGCCGTTGATGCTGACGCCCGGCTCATCCGTTGCCATTGCCGCTGGTTCCCTTCTGTGCTGCCGTCCCCGCGCCGCCGGTGGTGGAGAACGCGGTGGCGTGCGAGCCCGCCGCGAAGGTGCTGCCGTGGACACCGCCCTCGACGTGCACGCCGTTGTTGATGTTCACGATCTTCTGGACGAACTCGCCGGTCTGGTAACCGGATTCGGCCAGCGCGGTCAGCACGCCGTGCGCGACCCGGTCCTGCACGCTCCTGAGGTAGCGGTAGGCGTCCATCTCCTGGAAGCGGGACCCCGCGTCCATGGACCCCAGTTCGCGCACCGACAGCGCCGGGCCGTCGGGCAGCGCGCCCGCGTAGCCGCCGGTCAGCAGCTTCCACGCGTAGGCCACGCCCCGGCCGAGGGTGACGAGGGAGCGGGCCGCGGAGCCCGGCACCCGGGCCACCGCCCAGGCCGCCTTGCCGAGCGCGTTGTTGTGCCGGTAGGTGTGGGCCGTGCGGTCGGCGTCCTTGAAGTCCTCGCGCACCGGCAGCAGCACATGCGGGGCGATCTCCAGCATGAGCATCCGGCCCTGGGTGTGGACGCGCACGAAGACCGTGACGACCAGCTCCTCCTCCCAGCCGCCCACCCGGATCCGCAGGAAGTGCCGCCGCTTCTCGGCGCCTTCCTCGACCGCGCGTGCCCGGTGGTCCTCGAAGGCCTGCGGGTGGTACGGCGCCTCCTCGCGCCGGCGCAGCCCCTCGGCGGGCAGGAACACGCACTCGTCGATCTCCAGCCAGCGCAGCCGGTCGCGGACCGTGTGCCCGGCGAACTCGGAGGGCAGCCGCAGCTGTTCGAGCAGTGGCCGGATCTTCTCCAGGATCGCGCGGTTGTTCAGCGGCAGCTGTTCCTTCTTCGTCTCGTCGGGCCGCAGTTCGACGGCGAGCACCCAGGTCTCGTAGGCGAACCCGGCGCCGCAGAAGGGACGCTTCTCGTGGTACATGACCAGCGGTGCGTGCTGTTCGATCCGGATGCGCTGCTTCAGCCGCTGGAACCGCTGCCCCTCGGCGCGCTCGGCGGGGTCGCCGGCCGCGTCCGGGAAGCGCTGCGGGGACAGTTCGGCGCCGACCGCCCGGGCGAACTGGCCGCGCTGCGCGGCCACGCACACCGCGATCAGCGCGAAGACGACGATCAACAGCCAGGCCTGCAGCGGACCGATCAGCCCGCTGACCCCGCCGACGTCGGGGAACAGCAGGTGGGACAGGTCGGACGAGTCGCCGTAGGAGCCGTAGGAGCCGTAGGAATCGCCGTAGCCGTACGAGTCGCCGAAGGATCCCGAGCCGCCGTAGGACGACGAGGCGTCCTCGCCTCCGCCGAAGGCGACGACGAGGGCCAGGATCAGGAAGGTCGCGAAGATCAGGCGTCCCCACCAGCGCATGACGAAGGCCGGCAGCCGCCGGTACAGCGGCGGGTTCGCGCCCTTGCCCCGGACCCATGAGGCCGCCGCGAGCAGCAGGCTGGGGCCGAGGAACACGAACAGCAGTCCGCCGGTCAGGGGCAGCCCGATCACCCACAGGCCCAGGATCAGCCCGGCCCACAGAAGCTCCTGGCGCCGGGCCCGCAGGGCGTGTGCGAGCACCCGGGCCGCGTCGAGGCCGAGCGAGGGGGCGACGATCCGCTGTTCGTTGAGGTGGAGCTGCTCGATGACCTGGTCCCGGTATCCGGAATCCAGGTAGGTGCCCGCGCACAGCAGCCGGGTCGCCTCACTGGCGTGCGGCGGGGTGGCGGGGCCCGGCGGGGCCGACTGCGGTTGCCGAGGCACAGATGTAGTGGTCACGCGACTCCCCCGATGCGTGCAAAGCCGTTTCTCACGTCAGTTTTTGACAAACCATCAGCATAGGGGTGCGGGTGGGGTCGGGAAACCGGAATGCCAGGACGATGGACGCCGCTATGTTCCTTTGACTAAAGTCAAAGGTTATGGACCCGGTCTCGACACGGCACGTGGCGGAGTTCCGCCGGTTCAACCGCTACTTCACCCGCCGTATCGGCGCCCTGGACGACCACTACCTCGGCCAGGACCGCCCGCTCGGCGAGGCGCGGCTGCTGTTCGAGATCGGCGAGGGCGTCTCACTGCGCGAGCTCAGGACCCGGCTCGGCCTCGACGCCGGATATCTGAGCCGGATGGCGAAGACCCTCCAGGCGCAGGGCCTGGTCCGGATCAGCGTCCACCCGCACGACAGCCGGCTGCGCATGATCGAGCTGACCCGCGCCGGACGGACCGAGCTCAAGGAGCAGAACCGCCGGGCCGACGCCCTCGCCGCCGGACTGCTCGACGGACTCACCCCGGCCCAGCGCGACCGGCTCACCGAGGCGATGAGCACCGCCCAGCGCCTGCTGCGGCTGGCCGCGATCACCGTGGCCCCGGTCGACGGCGCCGCCCCCGACGCCCGCGCCTGCCTGGACGCCTACGCCGCCGACATCGACGCCCGCTTCCCGGAGGGCTTCGACCCGTCCGACCTGGTCGGCCCCGAGGAGGTCTCCGGGGCCGCGGGCGCGTTCTTCGTGGCGTACGAGGAGGGCCGCCCCGTGGGCTGCGGCGCGCTGCGACGGCTGGAACCGCGCATCGGCGAGCTCCGCCATGTGTGGGTGCACCCGGACGCCCGCCGCCTGGGCCTGGCCCGCCGGATCCTCACCGCCCTGGAGACGGAGGCCGCCGCCCGCGGCCTCACCGTCCTGCGGCTCGACACCCACGCGTCGCTCACCGAGGCGCAGGCGATGTACCGCTCGTGCGGATACACGGAGATCCCGCCCTACGCCGAGCACGTCTACGGCGACCACTGGTTCGAGAAGCGGCTGTCCGGCCCGGTGAGCTGACCGCCCGACCACTGCGCGAGCAGTTCCCGCACCGTCCGCCGCAGCCACGCGTGCGCCGGGTCGGCGTCGTGCCGCGGATGCCAGGCCAGCCCCAGTTTCAGCGGCGGCAGTCGCAGCGGCACCTCGAAGGTGACCAGGTCGAGGGCGGCCGCGAGCGGCAGCGCCCAGGAGTTGGCCCGGCCGACCAGATCGGTGTCCCGGATCACGAACAGGGAGGACGGATAGGTCCCGACCACACCCATCACCCGGCGTTCCAGGCCGAGTTCGGCGAGCGCCTCGTCGACCGGCCCGCGCAGCCTGCCCCGCCGGGACACGATCAGGTGACCGGCCTCCGTCGCGAACCGCTGTGCCGTCAACTCCCCTTCCAGCAAGCACCGGCCTCGTCGGCCCCGAGGTGCGCCCCGGAGAGCAGGTCCGCGTCCTGGCCGGGCCAGGTCCCGCGCTCCGTACGTACGCGCGCTGCCGGGCCACGAGCCGTGCGGTGCGGGCGAGTTGTGCGTCCGGGGTGACGCCGGGCCGGGAGCGGGACCGGCGCGCGGGGGCGCGGTGGGCCGGCAGGTGCGGCTCGGCGGATCCGAGGGTTCGGTCACGCCGCACCCGGCACCGCCCGCCCTGTCTGCTGCGGTGAGCGGGCCGGATCCTGCCAGGGCTGCTCAGCCGCACTCCGTGTCCGCCGGGCAGAAGGAGGCCAGCGCCCTGGTGAGCGGCTCGCGCACCAGGGTGGGCGTGAGGGCGGCGGGGCCGGTCGCGCGGATCGCGTACAGCGTCCCGTCGGCGGCCTGGAAGCGGTGGTCGACGACCTGGCGGGCGCCGAGGTCGGTGTCGTCGTAGCGGTAGACGAGTTCGGCCCAGGTGGTGCCGGAGGCGCGGTCGAGGACCTGGTAGCCGGGCTGGCGGACGAAGCCGTAGCCGGGGTCGTTCTCGGCCAGGTCGAGGGACTGGGCCGGGGTGTCCTCCGCGATCCGGAAGACCTGGAGGCGACGGCCGTCGGCGGGGGCGTCGTAGACGACGACCGGGGCGGAGCGGCCCCGCTTCTCGGTGCGGGTCCAGCCCCGGGGTACGTCGACGCTGTAGCCGACGGGGTCCTGGACGCGGCGGTATCCCGGGGCGGTGGAGGCGGACGGCGACGCGGACGAGGACGGGGAAGAGGGGGTCCTGACGGTCGGCGCGGGGCCGGCGCCCGGGCGGGTGCCGGAGCCGAGGGAGGTGTCCCGCAGGAACAGCCAGACACCGGCTCCGACCGCGACCCCGACCAGGACGGCCACCGCGAGGGCGGCGAGCACCCGCCGGACCCGACGGGGCGCGCGCACGGGACCCGCGGGAACCGGTGCCACCGGGGTCCAGGGCGGCACCGGCGATGCCTGGGTCCCGGCCGCCGCCCAGGGCGGCGCGAGCGAGGTCTGCGTCTCGGCGGAGGCCCACGGCGGAGCGGCCGGCCCGGTCTCCGCCGAGTGCCAGGCCGACCGGCCGCTCTCCTCGCTCGGCTCGTGTCCCGCTCCGGAACCGGAGCTGTAGCCGTTCCAGCCGTTCATCGTGCACCCCCGAATCACCCCACCGGGCAAGGCTTCGACCGTAGGGCGAAAAACGGCCACGGGCCCCGTTCCGGAAGGAACCGGAACAGGGCCCGTGCAGGCTCGTGACAGAGTCGTCGAGAAGACGCGGCCGCCGAGCGACGCCGAGAGAACTCAGATGAGGCCGAGCGCGCGGACCGCCTCGCGCTCCTCCTCCAGCTCCTTCACCGACGCGTCGATGCGGGCGCGGGAGAACTCGTTGATGTCCAGGCCCTGGACGATCTCGTACTGCCCGTCCTTGGTGGTGACCGGGAAGGAGGAGATCAGGCCCTGCGGGACGCCGTAGGAGCCGTCCGACGGGATGCCCATGGAGGTCCAGTCGCCGTCCGCGGTGCCGTTGACCCAGGTGTACACGTGGTCGATGGCGGCGTTGGCGGCCGACGCGGCGGAGGACGCGCCACGGGCCTCGATGATCGCGGCGCCGCGCTTGGCGACGGTCGGGATGAAGTCCTCGGCCAGCCACTTCTCGTCGTTCACGGTCTCGGCGGCGTTCTTGCCGGCGACCGTGGCGTGGAAGATGTCCGGGTACTGGGTCGCGGAGTGGTTGCCCCAGATGGTCAGACGCTTGATGTCGGCGACGGTGGTGCCCGTCTTCTTCGCGAGCTGGGTCAGCGCGCGGTTGTGGTCCAGGCGGGTCATCGCGGTGAAGCGCTCGGCCGGTACGTCCGGGGCGGCGGCCTGGGCGATCAGCGCGTTGGTGTTGGCCGGGTTGCCGACGACCAGGATCTTCACGTCGTCCGCGGCGTGGTCGTTGATGGCCTTGCCCTGCGGCTTGAAGATGCCGCCGTTGGCCTCCAGGAGGTCACCGCGCTCCATGCCCTTGGTGCGGGGGCGGGCGCCGACGAGCAGACCGACGTTGGTGCCGTCGAAGGCGACGTTCGGGTCGTCCGTGATGTCGATGCCCTGGAGCAGCGGGAAGGCGCAGTCGTCGAGCTCCATCGCGGTGCCCTCGGCGGCCTTGAGCGCCGGGGTGATCTCCAGGAGGCGGAGCTTGACCGGCACGTCCGCGCCGAGCAGCTGGCCGGAGGCGATGCGGAAGAGCAGGGCGTAACCGATCTGGCCGGCCGCGCCGGTGACGGTGACGTTCACGGGAGTGCGGGTCATGGCGTTCTCCGTATGACAGCTGGCGGTGGGGCGTCCCTGCCCCGGACGTTTGATCGATCTCTCGGCGTCAAGAGATCTCCAGCGGTCAGGCTATCGCGCATCCGGGACCCCGGACGTCCGGCCCCGTGTGGCCCACCCCACAAACCGCCGCTCCGACAGAAGAGGCGGCCGCCCGTCCGGGAGAGGAGGGACGGAGGCGGCCGCCGTATGGGGGGTACCGTTTCCGGACTCCCGTGGGGGTAGTTCTCACGTGCCCCCGATTCCGGAACCCATGCGCACTCGGCGAGGTTTCACCGACTCCGTGGGCGCGGGGTGGGTCCCCGGGGGCGCGAGGTGGGTCCCCGGGCGCTTCCTCAGCCGGTGCACCCCTGCTGTCCGGAGGCCAGCGTCACACACGCCTTCGCCTCGCCCGCGTCCTTCACGGCGACCATCGGCGTGTAGGCGATCGTGTCCCCGGCCTCCGTGATGCTGCCGCTCCGCTCGGTCACCTTGCCCGCGCTCACCTCGACCTTGTCGCCCTGCCCGGCCTGGGTGACCCGGCCCCAGGCGGCCCCGCAGATCTTGCTGTAGCGCACCTCGACCACGGTCGCCCCCACCGTCGCGGTCTGGGCGGTGGTCACCAGGTCCCCGCTGCACCCCATGGCCTCGGCGTCCTTCCCGGTGCACCCCTGCCCACTGCACTTCACCCCGGCGGGCAGCGAGACGCTCGCGCTGGCGGACGGCGACGGCGACTTCCCGCCCTGGTTCTTCTTGTCCCCGCCCGGGTCGGTCAGGAAGAACACGGCGGCGACCACGACCAGCACCCCGACGACCCCCGCGAGGAACATCGTCAGCCGCCGCTTGCCCCCGCCGGAACCACCGGAACCACTGGAGGCACCGGCGGCACCGGGGATTCCGGAGCCGCCGGCGGGCCGGTCCCCGGGACGCGCGTCCTGCGGTTCGTCGTCCGGCCCCGGTGTCCCCGAAGTCCCCGGAGTCCCAGGTGCCCGTCCCGGCTCCTCCGAGGAGGCCGGCGCGGCCGGGGCCGTACGCCCCGTCGCCTGCGACGGCCCCTGGTAGCCGGCCATGCCCCAGGAGTTGCTCCCCGAGGACCCGGCGCGCCGCGCCTCGGCGCTGTCGTTCTGCGAGGACATCGGCTGGGGCGGCACCGTGGGAGCGACCCCGGCCGGTCCCGCGACCCCCGGCGTCGCCGTCGCGCTGGCGCTTCTACGGGCCGTCTTGGCGCCCTTGGTGCCCTTGGCGTTCGCGGGCGGTGCCCCGAACTCGCCGAGCGCGGCCCGCGCCTGGGAGATCCGGATGGCCTCCATGGTCATGTCGTGGCGCATCTCCGAACGGCTCCAGGCGCGTTCGGCGAGCTCCCACATCGTGGTCAGGTGAACGGGATTGGTGCCGGTGACCTCGGCCAGGGCGACGATCGCGCCCTTCGGCGCGAGCAGCCGGCCGTTGAGATACCGGTCCCAGGACGTCTTGCTGTAACCCGTGCGGTCGGCGACGGCCGCGATACTCAGGCCGCTGCGGTCCACGAGCCGCCGCAGCTGGCTCGCGAACTCCCTGACCTGCGGATCCAGTTCATCCGGCAAGGCCCTCCAACGAGGCATTGCTCCCCCTCTTCCCCCCGGTCGGTGCTGGTTGTTCCCCGCTCTTCCCCCGCCCCAAGGATCTCAGCTCCTCGGGTGGGGGCGCACGGGAGCATCCGCAAGTTCGACACGTTAGCCGTGCTGTCGAACAGCTCCATATCAAATACGCAAACTTGTCGATACATCGCCACAGGTGGAACACACCGGAAATAACGGCCGCCACGGGGGTCTCTCCGGATCACCCAGACGCCACGGCACCGGCCACCCCGAGCAGCAGGACGAGGACGAGCAGCAGCGCGGCGGCCAGCAGCAGGCGGTTCATGCCGTTCGCGCGCTCGCCCGGGGGCTCGTCCCACCACGGCAGCGTGGGATCGTCCTCGTACCTCTCCCCCGTCGCGCCCTGCTCCCCCTCGGCGGTCCGCGCGGGTGTCGCCGCCGGGCGGGGCCAGGCCTGGACCGCGAGTTCCCAGCGCACAGAGAAGCGCTCGGCGTCGGTGGTGTCGAGGCCCGCGATCCGGCACAGGGCGGCGACGGCCTGGCGGGGCGGGGGCTGGGTGGCGTTGAGATAGCGGTGCCAGGAGGACTTGCTGTACGCGGTGCGGGCGCCGAGCGCGACGAGGCTGAGCCCCGTGCCGTCCTTGAGCTGCCTGAGCTGCTCCACGAAGTGCCGCACCTCCGGCGGCAGATCGTCGGGCAGCGCCTGCCAGCCACTCATCGCCCACCTCCGCGGCGTTCTCACCTGCTTCCAGGCAATTGACGACGTCAGGAGGCTGATCGGTTCCTTGCCGGGGGGTGGCTGTGGCATGTCACGCGCACCGTGCCGGAACCGTCACCGCTGTGCCACAGCGAACCGACAGCGCTTGAACAGCCTGTTCGGGGCGCGGGAGTCTTGGCCGTGACGACGGCCCGTCCCTCATCGGGGGTGGGGGCGGACCGCCGTCCCGTGTCCGCGCCGGATCAGCTGCTGCTGACCGTGAAGTGCAGGGTGTCCTTGAGGAACGGGATCTCCAGCCACGGATGCGGCTGCACCATCATCGCCAGCAGGACGATCGCCGCGCCGAGCACGCCGTAGGTGGCGATGTCGGTGAACCGGGAGCGGACGGCGAGCATGCCGACGTCCGGCAGCAGCCAGCGCAGCACGGCACCGACCAGCAGGGCGACACCGATGAGCAGCGTGCCGAGGCGGAACTGGTCGAGAGCGGTCAGCAGCAGCCCGAGCCCCACCACGGCCAGCACGGCGAGCACCGGCCACTGCCGGGCGGGCGCCGGAGCGTCCCGCGGCGCGGCGCGGCCACCGCCCTCGGGCGGCGCGGTGTCCCTGGTGAACAGCGGAAACCGCCGCGTCACCCGCCGCGGCCGCCCATCGGCATCGGGCGCACTGATCGGATCCCGCACGACGATCTCGTCCTGCGCTTCGGAATCCGGCACCGCGTCCGACGCGACAGCGGCGCCCCCGGCCTCTCCGGCGCCCGGCTCCCCGGGCTCGCCCCCTGAGGTGTGGGCCGCCTCCTGGGAGCCCCGCGCGTCGGCCGTAAGCTGCTCGGCCCCGGACGCCTCACCCACCGGCTCCTGGGCGCCCTCCAAACCCGGCTTCCGGCGCCCACGCGCCTCGGCCGGTCCGGCATCCGCGCCCGCCGTCCGCGACCCACGCGCCTCAGCCGGCTCCACACCCGGCTCCCGCGACCCGGCCGCCTCCTGGGAACCCCGCGCCGCGGTCGCCCCCGTCGTCGCTCCCCGCTTCTCGGGGCCGGGTGCCTCAGGCGACACTGCGCTCCGCCGCCTCGACCACGTTGACGAGCAGCTGGGCGCGGGTCATCGGGCCGACTCCGCCGGGGTTCGGGGAGATGAAACCGGCGACCTCGGCGACGCCGGGGTGGACGTCGCCGACGATCCTGCCCTCGGCGTTGCGGGAGACACCGACGTCGAGGACGGCGGCGCCCGGCTTCACGTCCTCGGGACGGATCAGGTGGGCGGAACCGGCGGCGGCGACGATGATGTCCGCGCGCTTGAGGTGCGAGGACAGGTCACGGGTGCCGGTGTGGCACTGGGTCACCGTGGCGTTCTCGCTGCGCCGGGTGAGCAGCAGCGGCATGGGGCGGCCGATCGTCACGCCACGGCCGACGACCACCACCTCCGCACCCTTGATCTCGACGCCGTACTGACGCAGCAAGGTCAGCACGCCGTTCGGGGTGCAGGGCAGCGGCGCCGGCTCGTTGAGGACGAGGCGGCCGAGGTTCATCGGGTGCAGCCCGTCCGCGTCCTTGTCCGGGTCCATGAGCTCCAGGATCCGGTTCTCGTCGATGCCCTTGGGCAGCGGCAGCTGGACGATGTAACCGGTGCACGCCGGGTCGTCGTTGAGCTCGCGGACGACTGCCTCGATCTCCTCCTGCGTGGCCGTCTCGGGCAGTTCACGCTGGATGGAGGCGATGCCGACCTGCGCGCAGTCGCGGTGCTTGCCGGCGACGTACTTCTGGCTGCCGGGGTCGCTCCCGACGAGGATCGTGCCGAGGCCGGGCGTGACGCCCTTGTCCTTCAGCGCCGCCACGCGGGCGGTCAGATCGGACTTGATCGCGGCTGCGGTGGCCTTGCCATCGAGAATCTGGGCGGTCATGACCCCATCCTCCCGGATGACCCGGCCCCGGTTCCAATCCGGGTTCCCCCATGGCCCCACCCAAGATCGACGAGGTTGCACTTGCACAACACATATCGAATGAGGGTGGACAACAACACACCTGCCTAGAACGATGTCTGGCGCAGTATCGCGGTTGATGTTCGGGGGGCAAACCGCTCAGACCGTGACGTTCCTCCGCGCAGTCCGCTTTCGTCCCCAGCAGGCCAACGGAGGATCACCATGAGTTTCGGCTCGCCCAACAACCCTTACGAAAAGCCGCAGAACCCGCAGAACCCCCAGCAGCCGCCGCAGCAGCCCGGTTACGGCTATCCCCAGCAGCAGCCCCCGCAGCAGCAGCCGGGCTACGGCTACCCGCAGCAGGCCCCCCAGGGTGTGCCGCCGCAGCAGGGATACCCGCAGCAGCAGGGCTATCCGCAGCAGCCCGGCTACGGCTACCCGCAGGCGCCGCAGGTCCCCGCCTCCGCTTACGGCTACCCGCAGCAGCCGGGCTACGGCGCCCAGCCCCCGTACGCGAACTGGGGCCAGCGCTTCCTGGGCACCCTGGTCGACATGCTCGTGTTCGCGGTTCCGTACGTCCTCGTCGGCGTCGGTGCGGCCAACAAGACGGCGGCTCTGGTGATCATCGGTTACCTCGCCATCATCGGCCTCGCGATCTGGCTGCTGATCATGGAGGGCCGTACCGGCCAGACGCTCGGCAAGAAGGCGCTCGGCATCCGTCTGGTGCGGGAGAGCGACGGTCAGCCCCTCGGTGTCGGCATGGCCTTCGTCCGCCGCCTCGCGCACTTCCTGGACAGCCTCGCGTGCTACCTCGGCTGGCTGTGGCCGGCCTGGGACGCCAAGCGTCAGACCTTCGCCGACAAGGTCTGCTCGTCCATCGTCATCCGCACGAACTGAGCTCTCCCCCGTTCTCCTCATACTTCTCCCCGGGGCCGTGTCACGTCGTGACACGGCCCCGGGGCGTTCCCCCGGTATGCCGGACGCTCCCCGGCGCCGGACGATAGCCTCTCCCCGTCAACTGGCGTGCCATGAGAGCACGTTGTGCAAGAAGAGGCAGGTCGGGAGCCCGTGACAGACATACCGGCGGCCGGTGACACCGCGCTGCGGCAGGCGGGCGCGGTCCCGCTGCTGCCCGCCGATCCCGGACGTATCGGCCCCTACGTCCCGCTCGGACTGCTCGGCAGCGGCGGCATGGGCCGGGTCTATCTGGCCCGGCGGGCCGACGACGCCCCGGGGCTCGCCGCCGTGAAGGTGATCCGGCCCGAGTACGCCGAAGGCCCGGACTTCCGGCGGCGGTTCGAGCGGGAGGCCGCCGTGCACGGGCGGGTCCGTACCCCGCGTGCGCCGCACCTGCTCGGCACCGGGTTCGACGAGGCGCTGCTGTGGATGGCCACCGAGTACCTGCCCGGCCTCAGCCTCGCCGAGGCCGTCCGCGAGTGCGGGTTGCCGGCGCCGGCCGTGGTGTGGCGGCTGGTGGCGGAACTCGGGGAGGCCCTGTCGGCGCTGACCGCCGCCGGGATCGTGCACCGGGACCTCAAGCCGTCCAACGTGATCCTGTCCCCCCGGGGCGCGCACGTCATCGACTTCGGCATCTCCCGCGCGGCCGACAGCAGCGCCATCACCACCACCGGCAACCGGGTCGGTACGCCCGCGTACATGGCGCCCGAGTATCTGCGCGAGGGCCGCTGCGACGCCGCCTCCGACGTCTTCTCCCTCGGCTGCACCCTCGTCTACGCCGCCACCGGGCACGCCCCCTTCGGCGACGGAACCGGTGTGGACGTCATGCACCGGGTCGCCTTCGAGGCACCCGACACCGAGATCATGGCCGAACTCGCGCAGATTGACCCGTCGTTGGCCGCGCTGCTGTCCGCCTGCCTGGCCAAGGACCCCGCCGGGCGCCCCGCCCCACGGCAGCTGATCGACGCGGCCACGGCCGCCGGGCACGGCCGCGCGTCCGACTGGCACGGCCCCCTGGCCGCCCGGCTCCGCGACCGGCAGCAGGGGTGCGCGGTGCTGGAGGGCATGCCCGTCCGGCAGTCCCCGCACTTCCGTACGCCCTTGGAGCCCGTTGTCTCGCCGGTTCCCGCTCCGGACCCCGCCGGGCCGAAGCGCAGGAGGTCCTATCTGGTCGGCGTCGCGGGCATCGCCGTAGGGGCGGTGGCCGTCAGCGCCTTCCTGCTGACCCGCCCGGGGCTCGACTCCCCGGCCGCCGCCGCCCCGACGGCCGCCCGAAGCAGCACCGCCGCGGTCGCCTCGGCCCCTCCCCCGTCCAGCGCCTCCGCCTCACCCTCCGGCAAGGACGACGGGAAGGAGAAGGACAAGAGCGAGCCGCAGACGGCCGCCCCCGAGGAGAGCAGCAGCGCACCGGACAGCACTCCGTCCGCGACGGCCATTCGGAACAGCGGCGGCACGGGCGGTGGAACCAGCACCGCCCCCACCCCCACCGCCACGGTGACCAGGACCGCCGCGGCCCCGGCCACTCCCGCCTGGATCTCCGGCTGCACCTACTACTCCGGCACCGAACTCACCGACTACGGCGACAAGGGCCAGCGGGTCGTGCAGGTGCAGTGCATGCTCACCAAGCGCGGCTACAGCGTGGGCGGTTCGGGCGTGGACGGCGAGTTCGGCAAGGACACCCGGTCCGCGGTCAAGCAGTTCCAGAGCGCGAAGGGGCTGGAGGTGGACGGGCAGGTGGGGCCCAACACATGGGCGGCGCTGCGTAGTTCGACGTAGATGTCGACCGCGGGCGCCGCCCTGTGCGGTGTTCCGTCAGTGGAAGAAGTGGCGCGTCCCCGTGAAGTACATCGTGACGCCGGCCTTCTTGGCGGCCTCGACGACGAGTTCGTCACGGACCGAGCCACCGGGCTGCACGACGGCCTTCACACCGGCCTCCAGGAGGACCTCCAGGCCGTCCGGGAACGGGAAGAAGGCGTCCGAGGCCGCGTACGAGCCCTGCGCACGCTCGGCACCGGCCCGCTCGACGGCCAGCTTCGCGGAGTCGACCCGGTTGACCTGCCCCATGCCGACGCCGACCGAGGCGCCGTCCTTGGCGAGCAGGATGGCGTTGGACTTGACGGCCCGGCAGGCCCGCCAGGCGAAGGCGAGCTCGCCGAGCTCGTCCGCGCTCAGGGCCTCGCCGGTCGCCAGGGTCCAGTTCGCCGGGTCGTCGCCCTCGGCCTGGAGGCGGTCGGTGACCTGGAGGAGCGCGCCGCCGTCGATGGGCTTGACCTCGGCGGGGTGCGCGGGCGCGGCCGGGGCCTTCAGGACGCGGATGTTCTTCTTCTTGGCGAGGGCTTCGAGGGCGCCGTCCTCGTAGTCGGGCGCGACGATGACCTCGGTGAAGATCTCGGCGACCTGCTCCGCCATCTCCTTGCTGACCGGCCGGTTGACGGCGATGACCCCGCCGAAGGCCGACAGCGGGTCACACGCGTGTGCCTTGCGGTGCGCCTCGGCGACGTCCGCGCCGACCGCGATGCCGCAGGGGTTGGCGTGCTTGATGATCGCGACGGCCGGCTCGGTGTGGTCGTACGCGGCACGGCGGGCGGCGTCCGTGTCCGTGTAGTTGTTGTACGACATCTCCTTGCCGTGCAGCTGCTCGGCCTCGGCGAGACCGACGCCGGTGCCGTCGACGTAGAGCGCGGCGGGCTGGTGCGGGTTCTCGCCGTAGCGCAGGGTGTTGCGGCGCTCCAGGGTGGCGCCCAGGAAGTCGGGGAAGAGCGACTCGTCGGCGGGGGCGTAGGAGCTGGCGAACCAGCTCGCCACCGCGATGTCGTACTCGGCGGTGTGCCGGAAGGCCTCGGCGGCGAGACGCTTGCGGGTGGTGAGGTCGAAGCCGCCGTCCTTGACCGCGGTCAGGATGTCCGCGTACCGCTCGGGGCTGGTGACGACGGCGACCGACGGGTGGTTCTTCGCGGCGGCGCGCACCATGGACGGCCCGCCGATGTCGATCTGCTCGACGCACTCGTCGGGGGTGGCACCGGAGGCGACGGTCTCGCGGAACGGGTAGAGGTTCACGACGACGAGGTCGAACGGCTCGACGCCCAGCTCCGCGAGCTGCTCGCGGTGGCTGTCCAGCCGCAGGTCGGCGAGGATGCCGGCGTGCACGCGCGGGTGCAGGGTCTTGACGCGGCCGTCCAGGCACTCGGGGAAGCCGGTGAGCTCCTCGACCTTGGTGACGGGGACGCCGGCGGCGGCGATACGGCCCGCGGTGGACCCGGTGGAGACGAGCTCGACACCGGCCTCGTGCAGTCCGCGGGCCAGCTCTTCGAGGCCGGTCTTGTCGTAGACGCTGACGAGCGCGCGACGGATGGCCCGCTTGCCGCTCTCGATGCTCTCGGCGGTCACTGGATAACTACCTTTCGTCCCTCAATGCGATAGCCGTTGCGGGCGAGCCGCCCCACGACCTCGACGAGCAGCCTTCGCTCGACTTCCTTGATGCGCTCGTGCAGAGCGCTCTCGTCGTCCTCGTCCCGGATCTCCACCACGCCCTGGGCGATGATCGGTCCGGTGTCGACGCCGTCGTCGACGAAGTGGACGGTGCAGCCGGTGACCCTGGCTCCGTACGCGAGGGCGTCGCGCACTCCGTGGGCCCCCGGAAAACTGGGCAGCAGCGCGGGGTGGGTGTTCACGAACCGCCCGCCGAAGCGCGCGAGGAACTCCTTCCCCACGATCTTCATGAACCCGGCGGACACCACGAGGTCGGGTTCGTACGCGGAGACGGCCTCGGCGAGGGCGGCGTCCCACTCCTCACGGGTCCCGAAGTCCTTGACCTTGCGGACGAAGGTGGGAATCGCGGCCCGCTCGGCCCGCGCGAGCCCCTCGATGTTCTCCCGGTCCGCCCCGACGGCCACGATCTCGGCACCGTAGGCCGCCGCGCCGGTCGTGGCGATGGCGTCCAGCAGTGCTTGGAGGTTCGTACCGGATCCGGAGACCAGCACGACCAGGCGCTGGACCGGCCTGGCCTGCTCGGCCACGGGCTTGGCGGCCACGGCGGGGCCCTTTCTCGGGGGAGCGTTTGTACGGTCGTACGAATGCTTCGAGCCCCGGGATACGGGGAAGTCTACGAAGCGGCCGAACGCCAGCAACGATACCGGCACATCGGAAGGCCCCCACGGGACGGGGGCGTGGCCGGAAGGTAGCGTCTGGGAGGGACGGTCCGGGAACGCGGGTGGTGTGCGGTGCGTTCACGGGGTGAGGCCCGCGCCGACGGGCCCGCCGAACCGTTCGATCCACGCAATCCATGCCAAGTCACATCCTTCAAGGGGAAGACGCTCACTTGATGTCGGACCGCAGCCTGCGACTCCTCACGCTCCCCCAGCAGTCGGTGCAGGGAGGGGCGCGCAGCGGCCTGCTGCTGCGGGAGCAGCCCGCCTCGCCGCCGGACGCCCCTTCCTCCAGCACGGAGAACGGCAGGAAGAACGGCGAGGGGCAGGGCGGTACGGCCGAGGACGACAACCCCTTCGCCGCCCCGCCGGAGGGCACTCCGGACCGCCCGTGGCAGCCGCGCCGCCGCCCCGAGGACTCGGACGCTGGCGAGGGTGAGGACGGCGGCCACGCCCCCTGGGGCAGCCAGTGGAGCGACCGCCAGCCGGGCCGCTCCGACGGCGGCTTCGGTGACCGCCCGGGCGCGGGTCCCGGTGGCGGTCCGGGAGGACAGGGCAGCGCGGGTCCGGGGCCGCGCTGGGACCCGACGGACCCCTCCCAGCGCCGCGCCCGCTACTCTCTGCTGTGCGGCATGTGGGCCGTCTTCTTCGTCCTCTTCGGCTGGCCGTACGTGAGCCTGCTGCTGGGCGCGCTGGCCCTGTACTGGGGCATCAGCGCGGTCCGCGCCAAGCCCCGCACCCCGGACCCCGACACCCCCGCCCCGCCCCGGTCCGCCCGCCCCCAGACCTCCGCGGCCATCAGCGGCCTGGTCACGGCCTCCCTGGCCCTGCTTTTCGTGGCGGCGAGCTTCACCGCGAGGCTGGTCTACGACGACTACTACACCTGCATGAACGACTCCCTCACCAACCAGGCCCAGCAGTCCTGCGCGGATCTGCTCCCGAAGCAACTGCGGGGCGTGCTCAGCACGAACGGCTGACGGCGGTCAGTCGGTGGGCGGAGACTTCTCGGGGGAGCCCTCCGGCGGCATGGCCGCCTCCTTCAGGAGCGCCCACCGGGACTCTTGTGAAGCCTCGTCGTACCAGGGCGTCGACGAGGACACCGACTCCGTCTGGGGTGCGCCGGGCAGGAAGTCGTAGGGCTCGTAGGAGTCGTCCCGGTCCCGGTCGGGGGGGACGTAGGTGTCGTCCTGGTCGCCGGGGGCGTCCTGCGGGCCGCTTTCCTCGGCCGGGCCGGTCACGGGAGCGGTCTTGGGAGCGGTGCCGGAAGTGGTGCCGTCGGCGCGGGTCCCGGCAGCGGTCCCGGAAATGGCCCCGGGAACGGTCCCGGAAGTGGCTCCGGCCCCGTCCGTCGCCTTGTGTCGCGACAGCGGGACCCGCACCGACGGCACCCATGGGCGCGGCCCGCCCGCCGAGAAGCCCCGCCAAGCCCGTACCGCCAGCGCCACCGGCAGCCCCGCCACCGTGATCCACCCCGCCACCGCCGCGCCGACCTGCCACCACACCGGCCCGAACCGGGCCAACGCCCCCACCCCGAGCGGTCCGCCGGCCGGCGCGGTCAGCGCGGCGACCGCCCCCGCGCACAGCACCGCGGCCCACACCACCGCGCCCGCCGTCCGCCCGCGCGACCATCCCGCGTCCGCGGCCCGCCCCACGAACCACCCCACCACGACCCCGGCCACCACCGGCACCGCCCCCGCCGCCCAGTGCGCCGGCCCCCCTGCCCCGGCCTCCGGTACCGCCGCCAAAAGCGGAAACGGCGGCAGCATCGGCGCGGGGTCCGAGGACAGCGGGCCCACGACATGCCCCGCGCCCAGCACGAACCCGGGTCCGGCGGCGTAACTCACCGCCCACACCGCGGCGTTCGGCACCAGCGCCAGACACAGCAGCACGACGGCGAACCGTCCAGACCAGCCCTCCGTCACCTGGAGGAACGACCCCCGCGTCGCGCCGCCGTGCGCCACCAGCGACACCGCCAGCAACACCGTCCCGCCCCCGACGAGCACGCAGATCCCGGCCCCCGCGGCTCGTGTCGCCGTAGAGAGCCGTGCCCGCGCCTCCGCCCCGAGGACGAGCCGCCGCGCCCCCGTGGGCAGCAGCACCAGAACCCCGTCCAGCACCTCGGCGGGACGGCCGTACGCCGTCCACACCCCTGCCCCGGCAGCGCCCATGACGACGGCCGGCAGGCACCCGCAGGTCCACGTCCAGGAGGGCCGCAGCGCCCCGCCGGACGCGTACAGGGCGACGGCCGCGCCGACGGCGAGGTACCCGAGCACGACCCCCGCCCACGCCGTCCGCGCGGACGCCTGCGGCGGCGCCTCGTCCCCGGTGGCCAGGTCCCGCGCCGCCCGGTGCACCAGCCACAACGGCAGCGCCAACAGCAGCATCGGGGTCACCCCGACGGGCGCCGGAACACCGGAGAGCGTGTCCGTCCGGATCAGCTCGGTCCCGTGCGCGAGCAGCCACAGGGCCGCGGCCACGTGCAGCGCGCCCCCGGGCCCGCTGTCGGGGTACGGCGAGCTGATCCACAGCGCGATCACGAGCACGGCGAACGTGCCGAGCCCCAGCCCGGCGGCCACCGCACCGCCCAGCAGGCCGGCGGCCAGGCCGGGCGTCCGGTCGCGCAACCGGATGAGCAGGGGCGACAACGAGGTGCGGCGAGCGGTCATCTGGATCACGCCCGCCATGGTCCCAACGACACGCGCTTTCTCGTCGTAACAGCCGAACCTCCGATGTGTCGCTCAATATACGACTATGTACTTTTTCGTACGAAGGGGTGCCCCGTGAAGCAGAGCGAGGAGCTCGCCGCCACTCCCCTGACACCGGCTCAGGCCTTCGACGCGCTCTACGGGTTCTGCGCGCCCGCGCTCGTCCGGCAGACCTATCTGCTCACCGGCCGCCGCGAACTCGCCCGCGAGTCGGTCGAACGAGCCTTCCAACTCGTCTGGCAGCGCTGGCCCGAGGTGGCGGTGGACCGGGATCCGGCGGGCTGGGCACGGGTCATGGCGTACGAGTACGCCCTCTCTCCCTGGCACCGTTTCCGCCCCCGCCACCATGGCCCCGAGACACCCGTCCCCGACCCGGCCGACCGCGCGCTGATGGCCGTACTCCTGAAGCTCCCGCCGTCACAGCGGCGCACGCTCCTGCTGTACGACGGCGTGGGCCTCGACCTTCCGGAGACGGCGGCGGAGACGGAGGCGAGTACCCCGGCGACCGCGTACCGGCTGATGAACGCGCGGTCGGTGATCGCCGCACGCCTGCCCGACCTGGCCGACCCGTCCGATCTGCACGAGCGCCTGGTCTCGCTGGCCTCCACGCAGGGGTTGCGTGCCGCGCAGCCGCCCGCGGTGCGGGCCGGGAGTGAGCGCCGGGCGCGCCTGTGGACCCGGGCGGCGATCGCGTTCACGGTGGCCCTGATCGGCACGACGGCGCTCACGCTGCGGACGGCTCCGACGCACTACGAGCCACCGGTGCCGCCGGGGGCGGAGGTTCAGGGAGTGCCGGGGAGAGTGGGGCAGGGCGCGCTGTCGGAGGAGGAGGTGGAGCTGCGGGAGAAGCTGCGGAAGTCGATGGTGAGCGGTCCGGAGAGGCTGGTACCGGTCGGTCGTTGACTGCGGCCGGCGGGGGCTGGTCGCGCAGTTCCCCGCGCCCCTTGGGCGCGTTCAGCTGAGCGAGCTTCAGGGGCGCGGGGCTGTGACATCAGCGGCTCCGCCGCGGGGCGCGACCAGCCACAACGCACCTGCACCCGCCCGACGACCCGGCCCGGCACCCCGTAACGCGCCGATGGGCCCGCCCCCGCAAGGGGAACGGACCCACCGACGTTGAGCCGACTACCTGTTCAGCCGGCCAGAATCTCGCGCGCCAGCTTCGCCGTCTCGGTCGGCGTCTTGCCGACCTTGACGCCGGCGGCCTCGAGGGCCTCCTTCTTCGCGGCGGCCGTGCCGGAGGAGCCGGAGACGATGGCGCCGGCGTGGCCCATGGTCTTGCCCTCGGGCGCGGTGAAGCCCGCGACGTAGCCGACGACCGGCTTGGTCACGTTCTCCTTGATGAAGGCCGCGGCCCGCTCCTCGGCGTCGCCACCGATCTCACCGATCATCACGATCAGGTCGGTGTCGGGGTCGGCCTCGAACGCGGCGAGCGCGTCGATGTGCGTCGTACCGATGATCGGGTCGCCACCGATGCCGACGGCGGAGGAGAAGCCGATGTCCCGCAGCTCGTACATCATCTGGTACGTCAGCGTGCCGGACTTCGAGACCAGGCCGATGCGGCCCGGCTTGGTGATGTCGCCCGGGATGATGCCGGCGTTCGACTGGCCCGGGGTGATGAGACCGGGGCAGTTCGGGCCGATGATCCGGGTCTTGTTGCCCTGCGAGACCGCGTACGCGTAGAACGCGGCGGAGTCGTGGACCGCGATGCCCTCGGTGATGACGACCGCGAGCGGGATCTCGGCGTCGATGGCCTCGACGACGGCGGCCTTCGCGAAGGCCGGCGGTACGAAGAGGACGGATACGTTCGCGCCCGTCTTCTCGATCGCCTCGGCGACCGTGCCGAAGACCGGGATCTCGTTGCCGTCGATGTCGACGGACGTGCCCGCCTTGCGGGGGTTCACACCGCCGACGATGTTCGTGCCGTCGGCCAGCATGAGCTTGGTGTGCTTCATGCCCGTGGCACCGGTCATGCCCTGGACGATGACCTTGCTGTCCTTGTTGAGGAAGATAGCCATGGCTGTGTCTGTCCCTCTTCCTTACTTCGCAGCCGCGAGCTCGGCGGCCTTGTCGGCCGCGCCGTCCATGGTGTCCACGCGCTGCACCAGCGGGTGGTTGGCGTCGGAGAGGATCTTGCGACCCAGCTCGGCGTTGTTGCCGTCGAGGCGGACGACGAGGGGCTTGGTGACGTCCTCGCCCTTGTCCGCGAGCAGCTGCAGCGCCTGCACGATGCCGTTGGCGACCTCGTCGCACGCGGTGATGCCGCCGAAGACGTTGACGAAGACCGACTTGACGTCGGGGTCGCCGAGGATGATCTCCAGGCCGTTCGCCATGACGGCCGCGGAGGCGCCGCCGCCGATGTCGAGGAAGTTGGCGGGCTTGACGCCGCCGTGGGCCTCACCGGCGTAGGCGACGACGTCCAGGGTGCTCATGACGAGACCCGCGCCGTTGCCGATGATGCCGACCTCGCCGTCGAGCTTGACGTAGTTGAGGTTCTTCTCCTTGGCGGCGGCCTCGAGCGGGTTGGCCGCGTCCTTGTCCTGGAGGGCCTCGTGTCCCGGCTGACGGAACTCGGCGTTCTCGTCGAGGGAGACCTTGCCGTCCAGGGCGATGACGTCACCGGAGGCGACCTTGGCCAGCGGGTTGACCTCGACGAGGAGGGCGTCCTCCTCGATGAAGGTCTTCCACAGGGTGACCAGGACGTTCGCGACCTTGTCGGCGACCTCGGCCGGGAACTTCGCGGCCTCGACGATCTGGCGGGCGACCTCGGGGGTCACACCCACGTTGGCGTCGATCGGCGTCTTGGCGACGGCCTCGGGGCGGGTCTCCGCCACCTCCTCGATCTCCATGCCGCCCTCGACGGACGCGATGGAGAGGAAGGTGCGGTTGGCGCGGTCCAGGAGGAAGGAGACGTAGTACTCCTCCACGATCTCCGGGGCCGTCTCGGCGATCATCACCTTGTGGACCGTGTGGCCCTTGATGTCCATGCCGAGGATGTTGGTCGCGTGCTCGACCGCCTCGTCGGCGGTCGCGGCCAGCTTCACGCCGCCGGCCTTTCCACGGCCGCCGACCTTCACCTGGGCCTTGACGACGGACTTGCCACCGAGGCGCTCGGTGGCTGCGCGGGCCGCCTCAGGCGTGTCGATGACTTCACCGGCCAGCACCGGTACATCGTGCTTGGCGAAGAGGTCCCTCGCCTGGTACTCGAACAGGTCCACGCGCTTCCGTCCCTATCAGTGATCTCGCGGTTCGTTGTCTGCGTGGGCGTGCCGCGAGGGCAACGTGACGTCCGACCGTGTCTGTCACAAGGGAGGCGCACACGGTGTCCGAGCGCGCGGCATGTCCGTCTCGCAGGTTATCGCTGCTTGCGGGAGGCCCCTAAATCGAGGGTCACACCTGAGCGGTGATACCTGTCACATGATGCCGTGCTCACTGGCACGGCGTGCCGCGTGTGAGGTCGGGGGGAGGCTTCCGGCTGGGCATGGGAAGGGCCTCACCGGGATGGGGTTGTCCCGGTGAGGCCCTCTGTGCGGCCCCTTTTCAGCCTTTCAAGGAGCCTGGGCGGTAGATCCCCACCCCAATGGGGACCTCTCCGCCCGGTCCGTGAGGTTCAGGCAGGACAGACCGACGGCTTTCGGCCGTCCGGGGCCCGTCGCCTCACGGAGTCGGTGGGGGGGGTCAGGCGCGGTGACGGAGGTCCTGCGCGTAACCCGGGGTGAGGGACTCGGCCACGCCCTGGACACCGGTGACGGCGTGCCCGGCGAGCGGTCCCGCGGTGTCCTGGAGGGTCCCGGTCAGATCGCCGCCGAAGGGACCGACCTGCCCGGCAACGGGGGCGACCTCGCCGACGACGCCGTACGCGAACGGAGTGAGGTCGCCCGTCACGCCGTGGGCCAGCGTCGCGGCACTGCCGACGACCGGTTCCACCGTCCGGGTGACGGTGCCGACGACGGGCTGAACGGCCCCGGCGACACCGTGCGCGAAGACCGGGACCTCGCCCGCGACGCCATACGCCAACGCCGTCGCACTGCCGGCCA